>NZ_CP107841.1:3651628-4297442 GCF_036346855.1 Streptomyces europaeiscabiei | reverse complement strand
ACCGAGTACAAGTACACCCAGGCCGACTTCACCACCCCGGACGGCAAGACGCTCAAGGAGACGGCGATCACCGCCGCCGACCCGAGCTACGCCACCGACCTCGCCACCGAGGTCGTCGCGGGGAAGCTGCCGGACGCCTACCAGCCCGACTCGATGTCCGTCCACGAGAAGTTCGCCAAGGACCACGACATCAAGCTCGGTTCCAAGATCGCCGTCGACTTCAAGGACGGCTCCACGGCCGACCTGACCGTCCGTGCCATCACCAGCAGCGACGTCGTCATCGACGCCGGGGCCATGTACACCTCCATCGACACGATGGCCAAGTACGTCCCCGCCGACAAGATGCCCCTCGACCAGATGCTCTTCGCCTCGGCGAAGGAGGGCCAGGACACGGCCGCGTACAAGTCCCTCAAGGACGCGCTGCACGACTACCCGCAGTACGAGGTCCGCGACCAGACCGACTACAAGGAAGCGCTCAAGGGCCAGATCGACCAGCTCCTGAACATGATCTACGGCCTGCTCGCCCTCGCGATCATCGTCGCGATCCTGGGAGTCGTGAACACGCTGGCGCTGTCGGTGGTCGAGCGGACGCGCGAGATCGGTCTGATGCGTGCCATCGGCCTCTCCCGCCGCCAGCTGCGCCGCATGATCCGCCTGGAGTCGGTCGTCATCGCCCTCTTCGGCGCGCTCCTCGGCCTGGGTCTGGGCATGGGCTGGGGCGCCACCGCGCAGCAGCTCCTCGCCCTGGAGGGCCTGAAGGTCCTCGACATCCCGTGGCCGACGATCATCGGGGTCTTTATCAGCTCGGCCTTCGTGGGCCTGTTCGCCGCGCTGGTGCCGGCGTTCCGGGCGGGCCGCATGAACGTACTCAACGCGATCGCCACCGAGTAGCCATCGAGTAGCCACCGAGTTGCCATCGGCCGCCGGACACGGGGGAACGAACGGGGGACACGGGGGAACCGGGGGAGAGCCCGGCGTCGGGAAGCGGAGGCTTCCGGGCGCCGGGCTCCACCCGTCTCAGGAGGACGTGCTCGGGGACGTGCTCGGAGACGTACGTTTCAGCAGCACGTACCCCTGGATGACACCCCGCAGCACGTACGTGTCGCGCGGATGCAGCTGACGGGCGAACGCGGGGACGTCCTTCACCCAGCGCGAGGAGTTGTTGAAGGCGATGAAGTCCGGGGCGAGGCCCTTGGTCCGGCCGATCCAGAAGACGCGGCAGCGGGAGGTCAGCCGGGTGATGGGCCCGATGTTGGACTCGACGGTGGCCCCGTCGGGGATGGTGCGCAGCAGCTTCTCCACAGCCCGGACCTCGGCCGGGACACGATAGGCGTCGGCCTTGGTCAGAGTGCCCAGCGGCAGCATGGTCGTCAGTGCGAGCGAGGCCGCGAGGACGGCGGCGGGCAGATGGAGCGCGTACGACCGCAGCCACGGGCGGGAGTCGTGGCGTGCGCCGGGCAGTGCGTCGACGAGCGCGAGGGTGATGATCGGCATCAGTACGGCGCTGTAGTGCCAGTCCGTGCCCCAGTAGTGGTGGTCGGAGGAGACGAACCGCCAGCCCAGGGTGGGGAGGACGGCGAGGACGATGGGGGAGCGCAGGGCGAGCAGTCCGCTGGTCGGGATCAGCAGCCAGAGGACGGTGCGGATCTTGGTGTCCACGCCGTCGAGGGGGCCGGAGTCGCCGACCTTGGACAGGTAGTCGGAGGTGCCGGCGGTGTTGAAGGCCGGGATGATCATGGTGAAGGTGATCAGCGTGGCGACCGCGCCGAACGCCGCGACCGCCAGGGCGTACGGCACCACCCGGGTCGAACCGTGCCGCCGGGCCCGCAGCGCGACGACGAGCGCGATGACCGCCAGCGTCAGCCCCTGGTCCTCCTTGACCAGCACCAAGGGCAGTCCCCAGAGCAGCGCCGCGCGCCACCGCCGCCGGAGCAGCGCCTCCAGGGAGAACGCGATCAGCGGAACCGCGAAACAGATCTCGTGGAAATCGAAGTCCACGGCGTTCTGCAGCCCCCACGACAGCCCGTACGCCACCCCCAGTGCGAGCCCCCGCGCCCGCCCCAGCATCCGCGTCGCCGCCCGCGTCACCGGCACCGCCGACAGCGCGAACAGCGCCGCCTGCGCGACCAACAGCGTCACGGACGAGGGAAACACCCGGTAGAACGGCGCGAGCAGCATGGTGACCGGGCTGAAGTGATCCCCGAGCACGCTGTACCCCGGCCCCTTCAGCTCGACGATGGGCGCCTGGAAGTGCGCGTACGCCCGCACCGTCTGCTCGAAGATCCCCAGGTCGTACGAGCGGGTCGCCATCCGCCGGTACCGCCCGACCGACACCGCTGCGTACGCGACGAACAGCACGACGGCCAGCACGTACGGCTCGCGGCCCGCCAGGGAAAAACGCCGGTCACGGGGCGGGGCCGAGGCCGCGACCGGCCCCGGTATGAGCGACTGCTCCGACGGGTTCGTGGACGGGGCGGTCGGTGCCATGGATGCTCACGTTCGGCCGGGGGCAGGAGGTCAGGGCGTCAAGGGGTGCCTTAAGAGATTAGGCGGCGTGCGAGGCGAGGGGCGAAGCCCCTTGCTTTCAGGGGCGCGGGGAACTGCTTTTCAGGGGCGCGGGGAACTGCGCGATCAACCACGACGCTCCCGCACGCAAAAACGGACAGGGGAGCGGGGTCGAAGGGGCGCAGCCCCTGGTGGGGGCACCTCCCGCTCGAGCGAAGCCGAGAGCGGGGGAGGGACGGGTAGGGGCGGCGGGGGCGAGACAGAAGTCGTCCACACCCCCCACGCCGCTCGTCGTACCCTGGACACCCCCGGCCCGTCACACGAGTCCGGGCGTTCGTGTTGCCCCAGCAGCCCCACACCTTGCCCAAGCCAGCACCCCCACACCTTGCCCACCCGGACGGGAAACGCCCCGAATGAGCCTCCACGGTCTGCTAGACGCCGTAGTCAAGGACGCCCCCCTCGCGGAAGCGATCAGGGCGGCATCCGACGGCCACCGCACCCACATCGACCTGGTGGGCCCCCCGGCGGCCCGCCCCTTCGCGGTGGCCGCCCTCACCCGCGACGCCGGCCGCCCCGTACTCGCCGTGACGGCGACGGGCCGCGAGGCCGAGGACCTGGCGGCGGCCCTGCGCTCGCTGCTCCCCCCGGACGGGGTCGTGGAGTACCCGGCCTGGGAGACGCTCCCGCACGAGCGGCTCAGCCCGCGCAGCGACACCGTCGGCCGCCGCCTCGCCGTGCTGCGCCGCCTGACCCACCCGCGCCCGGACGACCCGGAGACCGGCCCGGTCTCGGTCGTCGTCGCCCCCGTCCGCTCGGTCCTCCAGCCCCAGGTCAAGGGCCTCGGCGACCTCGAACCGGTCGCCCTGCGCTCGGGCGAGACGGCCGACCTGAACCGTACGGTCGAGGCACTGGCGGCAGCCGCGTACTCCCGCGTCGAACTCGTCGAGAAGCGCGGCGAGTTCGCCGTACGCGGCGGCATCCTCGATGTCTTCCCGCCGACCGAGGAACACCCCCTCCGAGTGGAGTTCTGGGGCGACGACGTCGAGGAGATCCGGTACTTCAAGGTCGCCGACCAGCGCTCCCTGGAGGTCGCCGAGCACGGCCTGTGGGCGCCGCCCTGCCGCGAACTCCTCCTCACCGACGACGTACGCGCCCGCGCGCGTGCCCTCGCCGAACGCCACCCGGAGCTGGGCGAACTCCTCAACAAGATCGCCGAGGGCATCGCCGTCGAGGGAATGGAATCTCTCGCTCCGGTTCTCGTCGACGACATGGAACTGCTGATCGACGTCCTGCCGAAGGGCGCCATGACGATCGTCTGCGACCCGGAGCGGGTGCGGACGCGCGCGGCGGACCTGGTGGCCACCTCGCAGGAGTTCCTGCACGCGTCCTGGGCGGCGACCGCCGGGGGCGGCGAGGCGCCCATCGACGTCGGCGCGGCCTCCCTGTGGTCCATCGCGGACGTCCGTGAGCGGGCCCGTGAGCTGGACATGATGTGGTGGTCGGTGTCGCCGTTCGCGGTCGACGAGGAGCTGACGGAGACCTATGCCGCCGACGCGGCGGGCGACACCCTCAAGCTGGGCATGCACGCCCCCGACACCTACCGGGGCGACACGGCCAAGGCCCTCGCCGACACCAAGGGCTGGCTCGCCGACGGCTGGCGCACGGTGTTCGTCACCGAGGCCCACGGCCCGGCGGCCCGCACGGTCGAGGTGCTCGGCGGCGAGGGCATCGCGGCCCGTCTGGAGGCAGAGCTGGGGCAGATCTCCCCGTCGGTCGTGCATGTGGCGTGCGGCTCGATCGACTACGGCTTCGTCGACCCCGCCCTGAAGCTGGCCGTCCTCACCGAGACCGACCTCACCGGCCAGAAGGCGGCCGGCAAGGACGGCGCCCGGATGCCCGCCCGCCGCCGCAAGACCATCGACCCGCTGACCCTTGAGGCGGGCGACTACATCGTGCACGAACAGCACGGTGTCGGCCGCTACATCGAGATGGTCCAGCGGACCGTGCAGGGCGCGACCCGCGAGTACCTGGTCGTCGAGTACGCCCCCGCCAAGCGCGGCCAGCCCGGCGACCGCCTCTACATCCCGACGGACCAGCTCGAACAGATCACGAAGTACGTCGGAGGCGAGGCCCCGACCCTGCACCGGCTGGGCGGTGCCGACTGGACGAAGACGAAGGCGCGCGCGAAGAAGGCGGTCAAGGAGATCGCCGCCGACCTCATCAAGCTCTACAGCGCGCGGATGGCGGCGCCCGGTCACGCGTTCGCTGCGGACACGCCCTGGCAGCGTGAGCTGGAGGACGCCTTCCCGTACGCGGAGACGCCCGACCAGCTGACGACGATCGCCGAGGTCAAGGAGGACATGGAGAAGACGGTCCCCATGGACCGCCTGATCTGCGGCGACGTCGGCTACGGCAAGACGGAGATCGCGGTCCGGGCCGCCTTCAAGGCCGTCCAGGACGGCAAGCAGGTGGCCGTGCTCGTCCCGACCACCCTTCTGGTGCAGCAGCACTTCGGCACGTTCAGCGAGCGGTACTCGCAGTTCCCGGTGAACGTCCGGGCCCTGTCCCGCTTCCAGACGGACACCGAGGCCAAGGGCACGCTGGAGGGCCTGCGCGAGGGCGCGGTCGACATCGTCATCGGCACCCACCGCCTCTTCTCCTCCGAGACCAAGTTCAAGGATCTCGGCCTCGTCATCGTCGACGAGGAGCAGCGGTTCGGCGTCGAGCACAAGGAGCAGCTGAAGAAGCTCCGCGCGAACGTGGACGTGCTGACGATGTCCGCGACACCGATCCCGAGGACGCTGGAGATGGCGGTGACCGGCATCCGCGAGATGTCGACGATCACCACCCCGCCGGAGGAGCGCCACCCGGTCCTCACCTTCGTCGGCCCGTACGAGGAGAAGCAGATCGGCGCGGCAATCCGCCGCGAACTGCTCCGCGAGGGCCAGGTCTTCTACATCCACAACCGGGTGGAGTCCATCGACCGCGCCGCTTCCCGGCTGCGCGAGATCGTCCCCGAGGCACGGATCGCGACGGCCCACGGCCAGATGTCGGAGCAGGCCCTGGAGCAGGTCGTCGTCGACTTCTGGGAGAAGAAGTTCGACGTCCTCGTGTCCACGACGATCGTGGAGTCGGGGATCGACATCTCGAACGCGAACACGCTGATCGTGGAGCGGGGAGACACCTTCGGCCTGTCGCAGCTGCACCAGCTGAGGGGCCGGGTCGGCCGAGGCCGGGAACGCGGTTACTCCTACTTCCTGTACCCGCCGGAGAAGCCCCTGACGGAGACGGCCCACGAGCGCCTCGCGACCATCGCCCAGCACACGGAGATGGGCGCGGGCATGTACGTGGCGATGAAGGACCTGGAGATCCGGGGCGCGGGCAATCTGCTGGGTGGCGAGCAGTCCGGTCACATCGCGGGCGTGGGCTTCGACCTGTACGTCCGCATGGTCGGCGAGGCCGTCGCGGACTACCGCCGTCAGCTGGAGACCGGGGAGATCGAGGAGGAGCCGCCGCTCGACGTCAAGATCGAGCTGCCGGTCGACGCGCATGTCCCGCACGACTACGCGCCGGGGGAGCGGCTGAGGTTGCAGGCGTACCGGGCGATCGCCTCCGTCAACACCGAGGCCGACATCGCCGCGGTGCGCGAGGAACTGGTCGACCGTTACGGCAAGTTGCCCGAGCCGGTGGAGAACCTGCTGCTCGTCGCCGGTCTGCGCATGCTCGCCCGAGCCTGCGGTGTCGGCGAGATCGTCCTCCAGGGCACCAACATCCGCTTCGCCCCGGTGGAGCTGCGGGAGTCGCAGGAGCTCCGCCTCAAGCGCCTGTATCCGGGGACGGTCATCAAGCCGGCCGCCCACCAGGTGCTGGTGCCCCGCCCGAAGACGGCGAAGGTGGGCGGGAAGCCGCTGCTCGGCCGGGACCTGTTGGGATGGACCGGGGAGTTCCTGGCCTCGATTCTGGGGTCGTAGTGGCGTAGTGGCGTAGTGGCGTAGCGGTGGAGTGGTGCAGCGGGTGTGGGCCGGTCAGGGTCACGGGGAGGGCGACGCGGTCGGGAACAGCAGTTCCGTGGCGGTGCGGAAGACCTCCTCGGGGTCCTGGTCGCCCACGACCGCGGCGAGGTTGCCGCTGAGCAGCAGTGTGGCGAAGCCGTGGGAGAGGGACCAGGCGGCGATGCCGGCCAGCCGGGGGTCGGCGTCGGGGGTCTCGGGGCGTGCGCCGGTGACGGCAGCGCGCAGCTGCTCGCGTGACAGTGCGCGGGCGGTGGTGAGTTCGAGGTCGTCCTCGCGAAGCAGTTCCGGCCGGAACATCACCTGGAAGTGCGCGGGGTGCTCGCGCGCGAAACGGACGTACCGCCCGCCCGCGTCCCGCAGGTCCCCGGCCTCCGCGAGCGTGGCCGCCAACAGCCCGTGCCCGTCCGCCGCGATCGCCGTGAGCAGACCCGTGCGGTCCTTGAAGTGATGGGCCGGCGCCGCGTGCGAGACACCCGCGCGCCGGGCCAGATCCCGCAGGCTCAGCGCCGACGGGCCGTCGGCGGCGATGACGTCGAGCGCGGCGTGGAGGATCGCACGGCGGAGGTCGCCGTGGTGGTAGGGGCGTTCGGGCTGCGTTGACTGTCCGGGCTGCTTGGGCTGCGCGGACGGTCCGGGCTGCGCGGGCTGTTTGGGCTGGTCGGCCGTGGTGTTGCGAGGCATGGGCACAGCGTAGGCCCCTCGGAGCATTCAATCTAGTCGTTGACAAGTTCGGCGCGATTCGGCAATCTGGTCAATGTCAAGTTCGGATCCGGTCGTCACTGCGGTCGGGGGAGTGGCAGGGGGATGCGTCATGTCCGAGCACGTCAACGGGAGCGGTACTGCGGCGCGAGGCGAGGCCGAACATCGCGAAGCCGAAGGCGGCACCGTGGGCCTGGGTGAGGTGCGCCGTATGTGGCACCTGCTGGAGCCCTTGCACGCCGTCCTCTACTACGCGCCGGAGGCCTTCGAGGAAGCGGCCGCGCTGGGGTACGACGTGCGGGAGAGGTGGCCCAGCTACTTCCCGTTCCGGGCTGCGCCCCTGGGCTCCGTCGGAGTCGAGCGGACGGCCTCCGCCTTCTACAGCTTCAGCCCCCGCATGGTCGCGGAGCACATCGAACAGGCCTGGAAGACCGCGCCACCGGCAGCCGTGCTGGAGGCCCGGGACCGGGCGATCGACCGGGCGTACCGAGCCATATTCGCGGACCGCGTGCACAGCGCCGAACTCACCGAGGCCGCCCGCCTGGCCCGCCGCGCCGCGGAGTTCGCGAACACCGCGGGGCGCCCCCTCGCGGCGGCCAACGCCGAGCTGCCCTGGCCCGAGCCCGCGCACCTTGCACTCTGGCGGGCGGCCACGATCCTGCGCGAACACCGTGGTGACGGCCACCTCGCGGCCCTGCTGACCGCGGACCTCGATCCCGCCGAGTCCCTCGTCTCCTTCGCCGCGACAGGCGCCGCCTCGGTGGAGCGCTTCGAGAGCCGCGGCTGGAGCAAGGAGGAATGGAGCGCCGCCCACGCCCGCCTCACGGCACGCGGGCTGGTGCATCCGGACGGTACGGCCACGGAGGCCGGCCGGAGTCTGCGCCGGCAGGTCGAGCTGCACACCGACCGACTGGCCGCCGTCCCCTGGCAGTTCCTCGGTCCCACCGACACCGCCCGACTCGCCGACCTGCTGGGCGAGTTCTGGGTCGCCGTGATCGGCTCGGGCCTGCTTCCGTCGGAGACGACCCTGGGGATCGGCAAGGTGTGAACGCCTCCTGACGGACCGGGCTGACCGGGCGGCCGGACGCGCTGACGCCTCCTTGGGGTGTTGGCCCCTCACCACCGGGCATACGCCCGGCGTGCACCTGCTGACTGTCGATGACCACCGGGTGCCGGTATGGCCGTGCCCGGCTGCCGCTACGGTGTCGAGCAGGCAGGACGGGGAACCCCATGCGGGACCGCGTGAGAGCACAGGCAGAGGAAAGGGGTGTCGCGTGGTGCGTTTGAGGGGTGGGGTCGCTGTCGTCGCTCTGGTGCTGGTCGCCGCGACCGGCTGCGAACTGGACGACACGGGCGGCTCGGCCGGACCGCAGGAGAACCCCGGCGGGGGCGGCGGCGCCGCGTTCGCCGCCGCGGAGGCACTGACCGTCAAGGGGCGGGCGCCGAAGACCGATTACGACCGCGGTGAGTTCGGCAGCGCCTGGGCCGACACGGACTCCAACAGCTGCGACACCCGTGTTATCTCTATCCTGCGACGGATAGCTGAGGCGTTCGGCCAGCTCATACGGGGTGGGGTGGCCTGTGCTTACTGAGAGGCACATGGGGCACGGGAGTGCGGGGACCGGCACGCGTTTCCTCCGGGCCGTAGCCGTGTGGGTAACCGCTGCGGTTCTCGTCTCGGGATGCGAAGGCCTTGAGGAAGGTGACTCTTCGACGGGAGCCGGACCGACCTCGCCGGATGGACGGGCGGTCAGTCCGCTGAAGAACCCTGCCGGTACGAAGCCGGGGCTGGCGCCCGTGACAGCGGACGCGGACGAGGAGACGGCCCGAAAACTCATAGAGGAGCTGTCGACGAAGGGGAGGGGCCCGAAAACCGGCTATGCCCGGGACGAATTCGGCTATGCCTGGATGGACACGGCTGATGGGGTGCCGTTGGCGAGAAACGGGTGTGACACCCGAAACGATCTCATCGAGCGCGATGGTCAGGATCTCCGCTTCCGCAGTGGTTCCGACTGTGTGGTCGTCGCCATGACGTTGCACGATCCGTACACCGGCAGGACCATCGAGTGGCGCAAGCAAGCGGCTTCCGAGGTGCAGATAGACCATGTGGTGCCGCTGTCGTACAGCTGGCAGATGGGCTCGTCGCGGTGGCCGGAGAGCAAGCGCAAGCAGTTTGCGAACGATGTGCTCAATCTGATCCCGGTCGAAGGGCGTGCCAACTCGGCCAAGGGAGATTCCGGACCCGCCTCGTGGCTTCCGCCCAACAAGCCGATCAGGTGCGCCTATGTGGTCCGCTTCGCTCAGGTCGCCCTCAAGTACGAGATGCCGGTTACGGCGCCCGACAAGCAGATGATGCTGAAGCAGTGCGGCGGATGATGTCGGCAGAGGTAGCCGGCGTCAGCTGCGGGACGAGGGGGCCGTGATGCTCGTGGAGGGCCAGTCCAGGACGGTCAGCTCGGGCCATTGCTCCCGCCACCGGGCTGCCTTGGCCTCGTAGACCGACTGCGGGGCGAGCACCGGGTTCGGGCGGACGACGAGGTTGAACATGTCCGACAGCCCATGCGGCGCATATACCCGCCAGCGGCCGTCCGCCGCAATCCGCACTCCCAGACAGCACGTTGTCGCGGCGAACCTGTCGATCGCCGCCTCGGTGGACTCATACGGCGGACAGGGCACTCCGAACTTGTCCTCGTACCAGAGGTGAACTCGTGCCTCGTTCCGGATCTCAACCTCTGCAGGCAAGTCCGCAAAGACCTCCCGCCCGGCCTTGATCACAGCATCCTCCGCCTCCCAGGACAGATCGCCGGCGTCGAAGTAGAAGACGTCGTAGTCCTTGATGCCGCTGGTCGGCGGTCTGCCCGTGACGACGTTCCAAACGGTCTGGAACAGGCACCCGGCCGTGACATACCACCCAGGCAGATCCAATGCCGCAGACCGCGCCAGTACTTCCATCAACACATCGTTACGGGACAGCGTCGCGCGCAGGCGCTCAAGTTGCTGGTCGAGAGGGAGTCGGCCGATCACCGACCCTGCCTACCACAACTCGCTCAGCGCCAGGCCCTAAATCTTGCTCCATCGTTCGGTCACTGCGAAGGCACCGCCCGCATCGCCCGGCGGAGGCTGGCTCTGGCAGCGGTGAGATCGTCCTCCGACTCCTGCAGGCGTCCCTCCAGAGAAATCAGTCGGTCTCGGGTGTTCGCGAGCTCATGCTGCAACTCGACCTTCTCACGTTCCAACTGCTCTAGCCGTTCGACCAGCTTGCTGCGGTCCACATCGTCCAGCTCCACGCCCAGGGAAAGCCTCACACGCCCTCGGAGCCGGTCACGCTCCTTCTTGAGATCCTTGATCTCCTCCCGTGCAAGGGCGAGTTCGGTGTGCAGCCCGGCCGGGTTCACGCGCTGAGCACCTGAAACTTGAGAGGTGTGGCGACCGTGCTTCCGTTGCTCGTCCATGGCGGCCTGCACCGCATCTCGTACTTGGGCCTGGTTGTAGACGAACCACGTGGACACCGACGCCTCGCGGGCCACACCGGCGAACGTGACCCGCTGACCGGAGCCGAGGAGATCGCGCACGACGTCCAGGGAGCGGGCTGTCTTGGCCTCGCTGTCTTGGGCGCGGGCGGCAGACAGCCGCCGGACTCGCGCATCCAGGCTCGCAGCGTCGGAACTGGTGGTAGGGCTCACAGGGCACTCCGGGTGGTCAAGGACTGCACGGGGATGAACGCTGCGGCCGAGCGGGCCTTGCGCAGTGCACGGGAGGCGGCCTCGACCGCCGCCCGCTCGTCCTCCGGTAACTCTTCGAGTCGGCGTCGCATCTCGTCGGCCGACTGCGCGTACGCCCGGATCTGGTCGTCGAAGTTGCGTACGACCCAGTCGGCGGCGTCCATGGCCAGCGCGGCTTCTTTGTCGGCACGCAGCTCCGCCACCTGCTGCTCCAGGGCAGGAAGGTAAGAGGGGTCGGGACGGTAGAAGTCGCAGCCGGCGCACTGGAAACGGATGCGGCAGTGCCCGCCGCCCGCCTTGACGTTGCTGGGTTCGGTGCAGCCGCCGTAGGGGACTGCGACGCTTTCGACCTCGTAGGCCAGTGGGTCGCCGAAGCCCTGTGGGGTGCCGTGCCGGTCGACGGCGAGTTTCGCCACTGTCCTGACGGCCTCCTGCTTGCGGCTGAGGGAAACCTTGTAGTAGCCCATGGTGACGTCGAGTGATCGGTGGTCCATGAGTTCCTTGAGGACATCCGGTCGAGTCCCGGCGTCAGCGTGCCGCTGGGCGTAGGCGTGCCGGAAGCCGTACGGGACGATCTGGGTGCGGTCGTAGGCGAGCGGGGCGCCGCTTTCGTCCAGGCGTTCGTCCACGAGGTCCGAGATCAGTTCGTCGACCCAGTCTCGGAAGATCCGGTTGCAGAACTGCGCGGAGGTCAGATGACCTCGCCGAGGCCGGTTGCGCTGTCCCGGTGAGGGGAACAGCCACTCTTCACACGCAGGTACGGGCGGCAGCCGGTCCAGTTCCTTCTTCCACGCCTCGATCTCCTGGGCCGTCGCCTCGCTGATGGGAAGCCGTCGGCCATGACGGCGCCGCTTGTGGTTGTCGTAGATCAAGGTCGGCTTGCCGTCGATCCACTCCAGGCAGTCGCGGTGCAGGCTGGTGACCTCGCCCGGGCGTCGTCCGGTGTCCCGGAGCACCCTGTAGACGACCTGGTACATCTGTGTGAAGTCAGCAGCTGTCCAGCCTCCGCTTTCGTACGTGGTCGAGGTGCCGAGCAGGGAGATATGGGCGTTGAGCTGGGCAATGACATGCTCAGGGATGGCCCGGCCGATGTCGTCCTCGGAAGCCTCAACCGCGGCGATGCTGTGGTATCTGGGATTGAGCGCGAACCCGCCCGGCACGTGGTCCATCATCCCGGCTTGGCGTGCGTACTCCAGGAACGTCCGCCACAGACGGAGAAGTGACCGGCGGTGGCTCGTTGAGTAGTCGCGACCGTCGGAGCGCTTCGCCACACGGAACGCGTCCACTACTGCACTCATATCGGACATCGACAGGTTCTCCGGCTTGTCGCTCTGAGGGCGGTCGGCCAGGGCCGTGGACGCGATCGAGGCTGCATACAGTGTCTGCCTCAGATCCAGCACGTTGGGACGAACAGTGCGTCCGTACTCCTTGACCAGCTCCCGTAGCCACTGTTGCCGAATGGGCCGGAAGTCGATGATGCCGTGAACGGCGGCGTACTTGCGCCCCCGCCCGGCGGTGAGCCCCACCAAAGAGCTTTGCCAGACGTCCCCTGATGTGGCGTCACCACCGTTGAACTGCAGGCGAGCGCGCTGGACATGAAGAAGAACGCCGTTCAAGAAGCCGGCGGCGTCGGCAGGGAGGCCACGGGTAAAGCTCTCGTCCAGGTCCAAGAGAGATGACAAGCCAGGCGGTAACCCGGCGACAACACGACGGACATGCTGGGGCACGAGGTTGATACCGGCGGCATCGCGCTGCTGAATTCCGTACAGGATTTCCCGCCGCACGGCCAAGGAGACACCGCTGAGCGAGAACTGGGAAACTCCAGGCAGGGGCCCGTCCGAGACATTGGGTCGGCGACGTGCCGAGTCAGGTACGTAGGTCTCGTCGAAGTTTGATGGGTTGCCACGAGCCGACCGGGTCCTTCTGCAGGCGCTGCAGCGGCCGCCGTTGTGGGCCACGTGAGTGGAGCATGCGTTCACCTTGCAGACGAACACGCTGGTTGCTGGATTCCCTGGAACCGCGGTGAAGAACAGCGCGTTCTCGTCCCACTCGGCCGAGCGCCAGCCGGGGAGGAGACGTTCCACGAGCCAGGTAGCCCAAGCGGGGTCCTCCGGACGAGGCAGTGCGGCTATAGCGAAGCCGGTACCTCGCGTCATCGGACGACCTCCGGCGAGACACGCTCGACAGCGGCTCGGAGCTCCTCGTCCTGGGCGTGCAGATAGACAGCGGTGCTCGCCGATGAGACATGGCCCAGCAGCGTCTGGACGACGTCCGGTGAGACGCCGCTGCGAATCCACTGCGTTGCTGCGGTGTGCCGCATCATGTGCGGACGGGCGCGGAAGCCACAGCGCTCACCGATCCTCTCGACGATCTGCTTGGAGTTGGAGTACGTCATCGGCCTGCCCGCATACGCTCCGATGAGGTTCACGAACACGTAGTCGCAACTGGTGGCTTCGGGCACGTTCTCCCGCTCTGAAAGATGGTCGCGGTACCGGTGCACCGCTCCCGTGGTCAGCGGAACCATCCGATGGCGGCCTGCCTTCACCCGCGCGCCGTTCACATTGTCCTGCCTGGGGCGGACATGCAGATGGGCGCCGCGTGTACAGCAGCCCAGATGCGTTGAGTCGGGCAGCAGGTGCATGTCCTCCCGCCGCAGTCCGAGAGCCTCGCCGATCCGCAGGCCCCCTTCTACGAGCACCGTCAGGAGCAGCCGGTCCCGGGCCGAACGGGCTGCCTCCAGCACCTCCCTGACCTGGGGCGGGGTGAGAATCGCGGGTGCTGTTTCGATCTCGGGCGCCTTCAGGACGCGAGCCTTGATCATGAGGTGCCGGCCGCCTTCTCCCGGGTCGAAGCCGCTTGGCGGCGAGGTCAGGAAGCGCGGCTCACTCAGCCGTGCGGCGACCTCTTGGGCAACATGACCCTGTACAGCGCAGAAACGGAGGAACTCACAGACGGCGGTGAGGACGGCGTTGACGGTCTTTGCCGATGGGAATCGTCCATGCCGGGTCGGTGTCCGCTCGACGTGGAACTTGAACCGGGTCATGTCGCCGAGTCCGACGGCCCTCCAGTCCGTGTCCCGTCCCGCGCACCAATTGAGGAAGCGCCCGATACGAGGGATGTAGGCGCGTTGCGTCTGCGGTGAGCGTCCCGCACCTCGCAAGTAGAGCGAGAACTCCCGTGCCTCGGGATGAGGGCAGTAGGTCGCCTCGTCCACGAGTAGCCAGGTGACCTCTCCTGTGGTGGGTGAGACAGCCTTCTCCGTATGTAATCCCATTGATTCATCCCTCTCTCAGGTATGTCACCCATGTGCCTCTCGGTATGGCAGATAACGGAGAGAGACAGAGAGAGGACACGGCTGTCACTCATGTCTCTCGCGGGGAAGAAGGGCATGCAGATAACCCGTGACGACATACTCAAGCGCGACCTGGACGACGTGAAGTTCCGGGACGGCGACTGCACGGTGGTCTCCGGTGTGCTCGACCCGGACCCGTACACCGGCGAGGACGTGCCGTACGTCCGGGGCCGTAGCAAGATCGACGTGGACCACATAGTGGCCCTCTCCGACGCCTGGCAGAAGGGCGCCCAGCAATGGGACGACAGCAAGCGCATAGCCCTGGCCAACGACCCGCTCAACCTCCTCGCGGTCGACTCCGGCACCAACCGCGGCAAGGGCGACGGTGACACGGCCACCTGGCTCCCGCCCAACAAGGCGTACCGCTGCACCTATGTGGCCGCGCAGGTCGCGGTGAAGACGAAGTACGGCCTCTGGGTCACCTCCGCCGAACAGGCCGCCATGGAGCGCGTCCTGAGCAGTTGCCCGGAGCAGAAGCTCCCCACCGGCGGCAACCCGACGAAGGCCCCGGCCCGCTTTCACGCGGACTGAGGCCGTCGCGGTGCCGCCGCGAGGGGAGGGGTGTCAGCCGAAGTCCTTGTCCAGGTCGATGACCTTGCCCTTGGGTGCCTTGGCCGGCACCGGCTTGTCGTAGTCGGTGAAGACGAGGTCGCCGGGCTCCTTGGCGGACTTGCTGACGACCCGCAGGAGGTACGGCTCGCCCTTGGTGGCGACGTACAGGGTGTAACTGTCCTTGCCGTCCTTCTCGCTGAGGACGATCGCGGGGGTGCCTTCGACCTCGGCGGTCTTGCCGCGTGTGGCGTCGGAGTTGACGTCCTCGAAGTCGGCGAGGACCGTGTCGAGGTCGCAGAAGCTCGCGATGTCCTTGGAGTCCTCGGCGGCCGCTGACGTCTTGGTCCACTTGCCGGCGAGCATGTCGACGACCATGTCGGCCTCCTCCTTGGAGGAGTCCTTCGACTGGGCGCGCAGGAACGCCTCGTCGTACTTCATGTAGAGGGTGTCGCCGACCTTGATCAGCTCGGCCTCGCCGTCGCCGCCCATGCTCATCGTGCCGGCGCAGTCGCCCTTCTTGTTCATGGCCATGTCCATCTGGACCGTGCCGCCGGCCGACTCGTCCTGGATCTCGCCCTTCATCCGGAGGGAGTCGGCCTCCGAGGTGGCCTTCACGGCCTTGTCGGCGATCTCGCCACCGGTCAGCCCGGCGAACGGGCCGTCGGCCTTGTCCTCGCCGGACAGGCAGCCGGTGAGCGAGAAGGTGGCCACGGCGGTGATGCAGAGAGCGGCGAGTGCGGTGCGACGCATGGGAGTTCCCCCCTGGGAATCGGTGTGAGGTGCGTGAAACGAGCGGTGGTGTCGCGCTGTTCGTCGAGCGGTGGCACCAGTACGTGCGGGTGCCGAGCGGTGGCGTCAGTACGTGCGGGTGTCGAGCACTTCGTCCGCGGAGTCGTAGACCGTGACGCGGCCTCGCTCGTCGTGCTTCCAGCCGGCGAACGCCGCGGAGATGAGCCGGGCGGGGCCGGTGCCGCCCCCCGGTGGTCCGTCGGCGAAGTCGGTGTGGACGTCGGTGGCGTCGGTGTCGCCCGCCGGTGGGGCGGGCCTGTGAACCTCGGTGACATGTGAGACTGCGGCTCTCTCGGCGGAGGTGCCGTGAGTGTTCACAAAGGCTTTGAAGTGGTCGGCTGAATCATGGCCGTTCACGGTGGTGTCACCGCTACCGGCGTTCGTCGTGACCACACCGATGAGCAGGAGACCGACCGTCGCGTTCAGTGCGAGCTGGGATTTCATCCCCATGGCTGTGCTCCTCCCCGGTGTGTGACAGTGCAGCCGACGTGTGACCACCCGGATCGGGCGGCCCGTCGTTCGATGGGTCAATCACAGCAGAGCTTGTGAACCGAGTCAACACGGTTCACAAAGTCGAGTGTGTACACGGCGTGTATGGGTAGATCTTGCGTGCGTCGGTATGCTCGACGTCACACACCAGGTACGAGGGGAGCCGGGCGCGTGCAGGGGAACGGGACAGAGGTCACCGCCGCGGACATCGCGCGGCTCGCCGGCGTGGGTCGCGCCGCCGTCAGCAACTGGCGCCGACGGCACGCCGACTTCCCCAAACCGGTCGGTGGCACAGAGACCAGCCCGGCCTTCGCGCTCGGCGAGGTCGAGGAGTGGCTGCGCGATCAGGGCAAGCTCGCCGAGGTGCCCCTGAAGGAGCGCGTCTGGCAGCAGGTCACCGGCCACCCGGAGGGCCCCGTCACCGCCCTCGTGCACGCGGGCTGCGCCCTGCTGTATCTCCACGACCGGCCCCTGGCCTGGCTCGAGTTGAGCGCGTGCCCCGACGACGAGCAGCTGGCCCGGATCCTCCCCGAGCCGCTCCGGGACGTCCTCGCTCCGCGCTTCAGCCCGGCCGGGGAGCCCGCCGTACTCCAGCCGACACCCGCCGAGATGCTGCCCTCGATCCCGCTGCTGCGCGGCGCCACCGAACTCGCGGCAGACCTGGGAGCGCGGCAGACCTTCGAGTTCCTGCTCGCCCGGCACCTCGACGCCAACCCGCGCCAGTACACGCTCACTCCGGGCGAGCTCGCCGAGCTGATGGCCGAACTCGCCGGGCCCGCCCGCTCGGTGCTCGACCCGGCCTGCGGCACCGGCGCCCTCCTGCGCGCCGTCGCCGCCCGCCCCGGCCAGGAGCTGTACGGCCAGGACAGCTCCCGCGAACTGGCCGCCCTCACCGCGCTCCGCCTCGCGTTGCGCACCAAGAGCACCGTCCGCACCGCCACGGGGGACAGCCTCCGCGCGGACGCCCACGAGCACCTCAGGGCCGAGGCCGTCCTGTGTCACCCGCCGTTCAACGAGCGCAACTGGGGCCACGACGAACTCGCCTACGACCCGCGCTGGGAGTACGGCTTCCCGGCCCGTACGGAATCCGAACTCGCCTGGGTGCAGCACGCGCTGGCTCGCCTGGAGGACGGCGGCACCGCCGTCCTGCTGATGCCGCCGGCCGCCGCGAGCCGCCGCTCGGGGCGCCGTATCCGCGCCGACCTGCTGCGCCGGGGCGCCCTGCGTGCCGTGATCGCCCTCCCGGTCGGTGCGGCACCCCCGTACAACATCCCGCTGCACCTGTGGGTGCTGCGCAGGCCCGGCAAGGCGCCCGTGCCGCCCGAGTTGCTGCTCGTCGACACCGGGCGGCTCGTCCACGAGGGGCGCAGCGGGTTCGACTGGACGGCGGTGCGTGCCGTCGTGCTCGACGCCTGGCGGCCCTTCGAGCGGGCGGGCGGAGGGGCGGAGCGGCCGGGACTCAGCCGTCCTGTGCCGGTCATCGACCTGCTGGACGACGACGTGGACCTGGCCCCCGCCCGGCATCTGCCGCCCCCGGCCGCGGGCGGCGGCGCCGAGCAACTGACCGCCGTGCGTGAACGCCTGGGCGACACCCTCCGCCTGGCCGCCGACCTCACGCCCCCGCTCGCCGGGGACGCGCAGCCCACCCGCTGGCCGCTCACCACGGTCGGCGAACTCGCGCGCGGGGGAGCCCTGGTGCTGCGCACGGGCGGAAGCGGCCCCCACCCGCGCGTGCTCACCGATCACGACGTCCTGGCCGGTACGGCACCCTCGGGAACCCTGCCCGAGACGGGTGAGGACCCCGTGCTCGTGGAGCCCGGCGACGTCGTCGTCCCCGTCCTCGGCGGCGGCGGGGTCGCGCGGGTGATCGACGAGGAGACCGCGGGCGCCGCCCTCGGCCGCAACCTCACGCTGCTGCGCCCCGACCGGGCCGCGCTCGACGCGTGGTTCGTCGCCGGTTTCCTGCGCGGCACCGCCAACAGCCGCCAGGCCAGCAGCTATGCCTCCACCGCGACCCGCCTCGACGTACGCCGCCTCCAACTGCCCCGGCTCCCCCTGGACCAGCAGCGCCGCTACGGCGAACGGTTCCGCGCGCTGGCCGCCTTCGAGGACGCGCTCCGCCAGGCCGGCCGCCTCGGCGAACGCCTCGTGCGCGGCATGTACGACGGACTGACGGACGGCACGGTCGTCCCGGACTGAGCACGCGGACGGGGCGGTCGGGGAGCCCTCGGACGGGGCGATCGCGGACGGGCGGTCGCGGACGGGCGGTCGCGGCGGCCCGACACCGCGAACTCCCCCTACGATCACGCCTACCGGACGGAACCACTCCGCCTCGGGCGGCGTGACCAGCACTGCGGTACTACAACGGTTGTCCACAACCCTGGACCTCATGTCGTGGTCGACCGATACCCTCGGGACGACATCGAAAGTCCGCTCTCACCAGGCATCAGGAGCAGCCATGCAAGGCCACGGCTATGCGCCGACACCGCCCCCCGGCCCCGACCAGGGGGGCCAGGTCACACTCCGTGTGATCTTCGTGGTGGTCGCGGTCATGAGCTGTGGCCTGCTCGCCTGGGCATGTCTGCTACGGCTCGCCTCGGTGACCCGCAGGCCCCGCGACTGGTGGCTGTTCGGCCTGGCGATTGTCCACATCGTCGCGACCCTGTACATCATCGGCACCGACCCGGGCGAGGAAGAGTTCACCACCTGGCGCGGCGACGTCGGCATGGGGCTGCTATTCGGCGGACTCGCGGCCATCGTCGCGTACTACCTGTACGCGGACATACGTCACTTCAGCCGCCCTCGGCCGGTCCCGTCGTCGCCGTACGCCCAGACCACGATGTACTCGCAGCAGACCGGGTACAGCTACCCGCCGGTCCAGGTCCCACAGCCCTACACCCCCGCCCCGCCGGTCCAGCAGCCGCCCGTCCAGCCGCAGCCCCCGCAGCAGCCCCAGCCCGGCCCGGAGCCGCAGCGTCCCGGGCCCGCACGGATAGACCAGGTGCGCGCCGAGCTCGACGAGCTCAGTGACTATCTCCGCAATCACGAAGGAGACCGGTGACACAGGGGCGGGGGACGGGACGCCTGATAACCGGCCGCTACGAACTGTCCACGCTCATCGGACAGGGCGGCATGGGCCAGGTGTGGACGGCGTACGACCAGCGCCTCGACCGGCGCGTGGCGGTGAAACTGCTGCGCCCGGACAAGGTCGCGGGCCAGGAGGCCGACGAGCTGAGGCGCCGCTTCGTGCGTGAGTGCCGTGTCACGGCCCAGGTCGACCACCCCGGCCTGGTGACCGTGCACGACGCGGGCAGCGAGGACGAGGAGCTGTTCCTCGTCATGCAGTACGTCGACGGGGCCGACCTCGCCGACCATCTCGCCGAGCACGACCCGTACCCGTGGCAGTGGGCCGTCTCGGTCGCCGCCCAGCTGTGCGCGGTGCTGTCCGCCGTGCACGCGGTGCCGATCATCCACCGCGACCTCAAGCCGCGGAACGTCATGGTCAAGCAGGACGGCACGGTCACCGTCCTCGACCTCGGCGTCGCCTCCGTCATGGACACCGACACCACCCGCCTGACCCACACCGGTTCGCCCATCGGCAGCCCTGCCTACATGGCCCCCGAACAGGCCATGGGCGGCGCGGTCGGCCCGTACACCGACCTGTACGCCCTCGGTGTGCTGATACACGAACTGCTCAGCGGGAACGTCCCGTTCACGGGCTCCACGGCCCTCGGCGTCCTGCACCGCCACCTCTACGAGCCGCCGGTCCCCGTCCGCCGCCTGCGCCCCGAGGTGCCGGAGAACCTGGAGGCCCTGGTCCTCCGGCTGCTCTCCAAGGACCCGCAGCACCGCCCCTCCTCCGCGCAGGAGACGTACGAACAACTCCTCCCGCTGCTGCCCGCGCGCGGTATGCCCACCGGCTCCCCGCTCGACCCCACGCGCCCCTTCCTGCGCCCCCACGCCCCCTGGCCGGACCGCGCCCGCATCCCCGCGCCGCAGCCGTCGGCCGCGCCCGACCAGGCGCCCGCGGCCGACAAACCCGACGTGGCGGGCGCCGTCGACGAGGTCAAGCGGCTCCTCGGCGAGGGCCGCATCACCCAGGCCGTCGACATCCTCGGCGCGATCCTCCCGGCCGCCGCCGCCCAGCACGGCGAGCACTCGCCCGTGGTCCGCACCCTGCGCAAGCAGTACGCGGCCACCCTCATGGACGACGGCCAGTACCGCCGGGCCCTGCCCGAGCTGCGCCGCCTCGGCGACGAGCGCGCCGCCGAGGCCGGCCAGGCCGACCCCCAGGCACTGCGCTTCCGCTACGACTCCGCCCAGTGCCTCGAACAGCTCGGCGAACCGGCCGCGGCCCTCGCCGAGTACCGCTCCCTGCTGCCGTACTACGAGAACCAGTACGTCGGCGGCGACCCCGAACTCTCCCTCGATGTCCGCCGCCGCATAGGCCACCTGCTCCTCGCCCTCGGCGACCGCGGCGCCGCCCACGAGACCCTGGGCCGCCTGCTGCTGGACGTGGAGCGGCTGCGCGGGCCGGGCCATCCGCTGGCGGGCGAGGTCCGGCGCACACTGCAATGGCTGGGGCAGGTACGCGGCTGACGCGGACGGCGTTCCGCATGTTTTGCGCCACCTTGGCCGAAGCTTGCCTTGGTCGAGAGCCGGGGTTTCCCGAACACGGAGACGGCACCGCTTGGCTGGACGCACACAGCGATCAAGGGGTGGGGCCACACATGTCCGACAACCAGTACAGCCACCGTCGATCCGACGGGTCGAGCCGACGGCACCCGGGCCGTCCCGGCCACCGGCAGTCCCGGAAGCGCAGATACATCGCCTGGACCGCCGCAGGCGCCGCCGTCCTCGCCGGAGCCGGGCTCGCCGCGCAGAGCTCCCAGGCCACGACCACCACCTGGCCCGCCGCCAAGGTCTACACGGGCCGCGCCTTCGACACCTGCACGGCTCCCTCCCTGTCCGCGATGAAGGCCTGGAAGACCGGCTTCTACGGCGCGGCGGCGGTCTACGTCGGCGGCAGGAACCGCGGCTGCGCCCAGCCCGAACTCACCGCCTCCTGGGTGAAGTCCGTCAACACCCTGGGCTGGAAGCTCGTCCCGCTCTACGTCGGCGCCCAGCCGCCCTGCCAGACCGGTTCGAGCCCCGAGAAGATCACCGCGTCGACCGCCACCTCGCAGGGCGCCGCCGACGGAGCGGACGCCGTCGCCAAGGCCGCCGCCCTCGGTATGAAGCCGGGCAGCGCGCTCTACCTCGACATGGAGGCGTACGACACCACGAACACGGCCTGCGACAACGCCGTGCTCACCTACGTCCGTGCCTGGCACAAGGCACTCGGCGCCAAGCAGTACCGCTCCGGCTTCTACGGCTTCAGCAGCTCCAGCGCCAAGGCCGTCGCCACCGCCACCGACCGTACGAACCTGCCGGGCAACCTCTGGTACGCCAAGTGGGACAAGGTCAACACGACGACCACCGACTGGCCGTTCGACCCGAAGCTGTACACCGGGCACCACCGCGCCCACCAGTACATGGTCAACAGCAAGGAGAGCCGCGGCGGCCACACGATCACCGTCGACCGCAGCGCGTGGGACGCCCCGGTGGCGATCGTGGGGTGAATCGGGGGACGACCGCCGTCCGACGCCGGGCGGGTACCTGGGCCGCGCCGCAGCCGGAGCGGCCGCGCCCGAGGGCCGGTGGTGGCACGGTCCCGGGGCGACGGTGCCCGAAGTCGGCGTGAATCGTTGGTCGAATGGCTGGCCGAGAGCAGGGCCACTGCCTAACATCGATCACCGCAAGACTTTGTGCACCGCCGCACAATCTCCTCGGGAGGCCCACTTGCACCGCCGCCGTCGCACCGCGCTCCTCTTCTCCGCAGCGATCGCCGCCGCGTCCCCGCTCCTCACCGCCTGCGGAAGCGATGCGCATCCCGGCGCGGCGGCCGTCGTGGGCGACGACCGGATCACGGTCGCGCAGCTGGAGAACCGGGTGAACGAGGTGCGCACCGCCCAGCGCGCCGCCAGCACGGACCAGAACCAGTACCAGCAGGTCGTCGCCCAGACCAGCGCCCTCACCCGCAACACCCTGAACGGCATGGTCCTGGAGAAGGTCCTCGACCGGGCGCTCGCGGACGCCGACGTGACCGTCACCCGCAAGGAGGTCCAGAAGTACCGTTCCGACCTGGAAACGGAGGCCGGCGGGGCCGAGGCCCTGGAAACGGCCTACCTGCAGCGCTACAGCGTCGCCCCGGAGCAGCTCGAGGAGAGCCTCCGCAGCGACGTCGAGGTTCAGAAACTCGCTGCCTCCGTCGGTGCCGACCTCAACACCCAGGAGGGCGGCGCCGTCTTCTGGAAGGCCCTCTCCGAGGCCTCGAAGAAGCTCGACGTGGACCTCAACCCCCGCTACGGCAGCTGGGGCGTCGATCCGACGTCCGGCCGGGTCGGCCTGCTGGAAGCCAAGACACCGTGGCTGAAGGAAGTCACCGGGACGGGGACGAGGGAGTCGGCGTAGCGACGGGCCGGTGGCCACGGCTGGTGCCTACGGCCCGTGCCTGGGGCCGGTGCTTGCCACCGGCGCCCAGGACGGATGACTCGGCGGGCGCCCGGGACACCGGCCCACATGACACGGCAGGGGGGCGAGGATGAACCCGTCCCCCAGCCCTGTGAATAACTTCGGGGGTCGTCCGTGACGTGGGTTACGTTCGTGGGGTGAACGCAAACCGCCCCGACGGCGCCTCCGCCACCACGGCATCCGCCACCACGGCCCCCGAGAGCACGGCCCCCGAGACCACGGGCTCCACCCCTGGCCCCGGCCGAGTCGTCCTGCTCACCACCAGCCACCGTGTCGCGCCAGGCCTGCTCTCCTGGCCGGCCTGGCAGGCGCTCCACGGGGCGGATCGCGTCCTCTGCGCGGACGAGGCGCACCCCCAGCTCCCCTATCTCCGCGAGGCCGGCATAACGGTGGAGCAGGCGACCCCGGCGGCGGACGAACTGGTCGACATCTGCGCCGGCGACCGCACGGTGGTCGTGGTGGCCACGGCCGAGGGCGAACCCCGCCTCACCGACGGCCTGGCCCGTCTCGCCGGCTCAGGCCGCGTCCAGATGCCGTCCCTGGAACTCCTCCCCGCCTCCTACGACCTTCCCGGCGCCCGCCTCCTCGACCTCATCCAGGTGATGGACCGGATCCGCGCCGAATGCCCCTGGTCCTCCCAGCAGACCCACAAGGGCCTCGCCAAGTACGGCATCGAGGAAGCGTACGAACTCGTCGAGGCCATCGAGGAGGGCGACCGCGACGAACTCCGCGAGGAACTGGGTGACGTCCTCCTTCAGGTCGTCTTCCACGCACGCATCGCCGAGGACGACCCCGACACCCCCTTCTCCATCGACGACGTGGCCGCCGGCATCGTCACCAAGCTCATCCACCGCCACCCGCACGTCTTCGGCGACGCCACGGCCACGACCCCGGAGGAGGTCAAGGCGCACTGGCTCCGCACCAAGGCCGTGGAGAAGCAGCGCGAGTCGGTCACCGACGGCGTACCCCTCGGTCAGCCCGGCCTCGCCCTCGCCGCCAAGCTCTCCTCCCGCGCCCGCACCGCAGGCCTCGCCGTCCCGATACCCCCCGACGGCGACATCGGCTACGAACTCCTCACCCTCGCCGCCCAGGCGGAGTCCCAGGGCATCGACCCCGAGGCGGCCCTACGGGCAGCGGCCCGCGCGTACCGGGAGGCGATCCGCGTCGCCGAAGGCGTCGGCGCGGGGACGAAGGACAAGACGGCCGAGGAGGCCGAGGAGACCGAGGAAGAGAGCGACAGGAGCGGAGAGGAGAGCGACGGGACCGGAGACCTCACTCGCTGACATGCCCACGAACGACGCGCCCCCGGATCCGCTGCCGGGCCCGCTGCCAAAGCTGCAGCCAGACCTGCAGCCAGACCTGCTGTGGGACGAGGTGAAGGAGATCTTCGACCCGGAGCTGATGGGTTCATTGCCGGACCTGCACGTCCCGGACGCCTCGGCGGAGGACTGGCAGGCGCTTGGCGATCTCGTCGCGGAGAGCGGCTGGAAGCACGAGTACATCGAAGGCACCACGACGTCGGCGCTGCCGAGCGCCGCGCGCGTACTGGCGCGACCACTCGGTGCCGAATGCTCCCAGCTGAGGGTCTGGCCGGTGGCGGACATGCTGGCGATCTTCCGCTTCCACTCCGAAGAGGTGATCGACTTCGACGTGGATCTGAGGGAGATCCAGGGCCAGGACCGGCTCGACGCGTTCTGCGGCTTCCTGCGCTCCCTCGGCCGGCGCCTCGGCAAGCCGGTCCTGATGTGCCCGGAGGGCGCCGACGACTGTGCGGTACTGGGCTTCGACCCCGTGAGCGCCCGCGTCGTGCTCCTGCCCGACCGGGTACCGGGGACAGGGCCGGGCGCCCCCGAAAGGCCCGATACCGTCGGCGAGTGACCAACCAGCCCGCATCCACCTCCGCCACCCCCACGGGAACCGGCGCGCCCGATCTCTTCACCTGGGAGTTCGCCACCAACCCCTACCCGGCGTACGCCTGGCTCCGAGAGCATGCCCCCGTGCACAGGACGCGCCTCCCCAGTGGTGTGGAGGCCTGGCTGGTCACCCGCCACAGCGACGCGAAGCAGGCGCTCGCCGACGGGCGCCTGTCGAAGAACCCGGCACATCACGACGAGCCGGCGCACGCCAAGGGGAAGACGGGTATCCCCGGTGAGCGCAAGGCAGAGTTGATGACGCATCTGCTGAACATCGATCCGCCGGATCACACCCGACTCCGCCGTCTCGTCTCCAAGGCGTTCACGCCCCGCCGGGTCGCCGAGTTCGCGCCCCGGGTCCAGGAACTGACCGATCAGCTCATCGACCGGTTCGTGGACAAGGGCGAGGCCGACCTCATCCACGAGTTCGCCTTCCCCCTCCCCATCTACGCGATCTGCGACATGCTCGGCGTCCCCCGGGAGGACCAGGACGACTTCCGGGACTGGGCGGGGATGATGATCCGGCACGGCGGTGGCCCGCGTGGCGGCGTCGCGCGGTCGGTGAAGAAGATGCGCGGCTATCTCGCCGACCTCATCCACCGCAAGCGGGAAGCTCTCACCGAGCACCCCGCGCCCGGCGAGGACCTCATCTCCGCGCTCATCCGCGCCTCCGACCACGGTGAGCACCTCACCGAGAACGAGGCCGCGGCGATGGCGTTCATCCTGCTGTTCGCCGGGTTCGAGACGACCGTCAACCTGATCGGCAACGGCACGTACGCCCTCCTCACCCACCCCGAACAGCGCGCCCGCCTCCAGGCCTCCCTCGCCGCCCGGGAAACCGCGCTGCTCGAAACCGGCGTCGAGGAACTCCTCCGCTACGACGGCCCCGTCGAACTGGCCACCTGGCGCTTCGCGGCCCAGCCCCTGACGATCGGCGGGCAGGACATCGCCCCCGGCGACCCCGTCCTCGTCGTACTCGCGGCGGCCGACCGCGACCCGGCCCGCTTCGAGGACCCCGACACCCTCGACCTCTCCCGCCGTGACAACCAGCACCTCGGGTACGGCCACGGCATCCACTACTGCCTGGGCGCCCCACTCGCCCGCCTCGAAGGCCAGACCGCGCTGGCGACGCTCCTCACTCGCCTCCCAGACCTGCGACTCGCAGGGGATTCAGCCGATTTGAGGTGGCGAGGAGGTCTCATCATGCGGGGGTTGCGCACGCTTCCGGTGGAATTCACCCCGCAGAAGCCGCCTGTGAGCGGTACGTAGCGGTATCCGGGCGGCCCGTAGCAGTACCCCATTCCGCGCCAGAAGATGACGCTCCCTCAACTCTGTGATCTTCACGTGATCTGCGCTGCATTAACTTGTGACAACTGATCGACTGCCGATACGTTCACACGTCAGTGCGAAGGGGGCACCGTGCCCGTCGCACGGGCCACTGCTGTCGTGTGAAAGGCAACCGCATGCTCTCCGGGAACGGTCGTCACCGTCGCCCCCGTCAGGCTCCTGCTCTCCTCGTCGCGGCCGGAGTGACCGGATCGGCCATCGCGATCCCACTCCTCGGCGCCACCGGCGCGAGTGCGGCCAGCGGAACCACCTGGGACCAGGTGGCGGAGTGCGAGAGCGGTGGCTCCTGGAGCGCGGACACCGGGAACGAGCGCTACGGCGGCCTCCAGCTGACCCAGGCGAACTGGGAGAAGTACGGCGGCCTCGACTACGCGACGACCGCCGACCAGGCCAGCCGTTCGCAGCAGATAGCGGTCGCCGAGAAGGTGCTCGCCGACCAGGGCGTCGGCGTCTGGTCCACCTGCGGACTGCTCCACAACCTCGGCGGCGACTCCGGTTCCGCCGACGTGGACACGGGTGTCGCGGGCGACTCGGCGAGCTCCGACAGTTCCTCCGACTCCCTTGACTCGTCCGGTTTGTCGGATTCATCCAAGTCAACCGACTCGACCGACTCGGCCAAGGCGGGCGACTCCGTCGACTCGACCGACTCGGGCCGGGCCGACGGATCGGGCAAATCGTCGGACTCGTCGGACTCGTCCGTGAATGCCCCCGAAGGTTCCACCAAGGCGGAAACCGGCACCGGCACCGGCTCGGGCGACTCCACGGCCTCCGGCGGTGAAGACCCGGACGATTCAAGCCGGAGTGACGGCTCTTCGGCTGCCGATGACAGCGACAGCGGCGCCGGCCGTCACCGCGGCGCCAGCGCCGACGAGGGCGCCGACTCGGACGCCGACGCCGATGCGGGCGCGACCGACGACTCCCGCACCGACTCCGCCTCCTCCGGCCGTCACGCCTCCCGTGGCGGCGACGCGGCGCGTGAGGTCGCGGACGGCGCGTACACCGTCCAGGTGGGCGACAGTCTGACGGGCATCGTGAACTCGCTCGGCCTGGGTGGCGGGTGGCGGGACCTGTACGCCGAGAACGAGGGCACGGTCGGAACTGACCCGGACCTTATCCTTCCCGGTCAGACCCTCGAAGTCGGTGTCGAAACGGGCGAAAAGTAGCGACAGTTCAGGTCACGGTTCGACACTGAATGCCCGTTTTGATCTAGGTGGGAGATGAATCACAGACCCCCTGATCGTCTTTGAAATTCGGGCAATCACCTGTTTACGGTCGTGACCGCTCGCCACAGCGGGCCCTTCCGGTCGGCACGCCGAATCCTGCCAGCGACCGCGAGGAACAGTCGTCGCGCAAGCGCCGTAGGCAGGAGCGGGGGACCCAAGGTAAGTGCCGGGTCCGGCAGTTACGGCCCTTCGGGGTCGTACGTCCGGAACCGGCTTGGGGTGAAGCCGTGCGACGTGAGCCGAGAGGCGAGCGTGCGCGGCCGGGCAACTCAACCGGCCCGAACCCGACAGCTCACCTCGTAGGCGTCGGTGAGGGGATCTCTCCATGCTGTTTTCCAGCAAGGGCAAGCACCGTCGCCCGTCCAAGGCCGCTCGCGCCATCGCCGTCGCCGGTGTCACCGGCGCCGCCGCCATCGCCGCCCCGCTGATGGTCGCCGGCAGCGCCTCCGCCGCCACCGCCTCCGAGTGGGACGCCGTCGCCCAGTGCGAGTCCGGCGGGAACTGGTCCATCAACACCGGCAACGGCTACTACGGCGGTCTGCAGTTCGCGGCCTCCACCTGGGCCGCCTACGGCGGTACGCAGTACGCCTCCACCGCCAACCAGGCGAGCAAGGCCCAGCAGATCGCGATCGCCGAGAAGGTCCTTGCGGGCCAGGGCAAGGGTGCCTGGCCGGTCTGCGGCGTCGGCCTGTCCGGCGCCGCGTACGACGGTGCCGCCGCCTCCGGTGGCACCTCGAACTCCGGCTCCTCCTCGCAGGAGAGCACCCAGGAGAGCACCAAGAAGAGCACCGAGGACACCCGCGCCTCCCGCTCCTCCGAGCGCTCCACCGTCGAGACCCCGACCGGCAAGAAGGTCAAGAAGGGCGACGGCGAGTACAAGGTCGTCAGCGGCGACACCCTCAGCGGTATCGCCGAGAAGAAGAACGTCAAGGGTGGCTGGGAGAAGCTCTTCGAGCTGAACAAGGACATCATCGACGACGCCGACTTCATCTACCCGGGCCAGCAGCTCCACCTGAGCTGACCCCCGGCTGCCGCGACGGCCGCTCGACGTCTGCCATCCCCACGGCCGCCCCAACGGCCGGGCAGGCGGGGCGGGTTCAGCCGGGCCGAAATGAACAAGGCCGCTCCCCGGCTGAACCACAGCCCACTCACATCCGTGTCCTCCATAGTGAAGACCTCGTGAGGGCCGTCCCCCCGTCCCCACGGGCTCCCCGCCCCGGTGCGCATTCCCCCGTACGCACCGGGGCGGGGCTTTTTCGTGCGCGTCCCCGAGTCGCCGCCCTGCGCGTCCGCCCGGGCCACTCCCTCCTTCTGTTCACTTTCTCGCCCACCCCCCTTTGTTCCGAGCTGAAACAATGGGTACGGTCTGTCTGTCCACGGGACGGTCGGTCGGCTGCCGACGGCCCGGGGGCGGTTAGGCTCTAGTCGCAAGGCCCAAGCGGCCCCGCACAACCAGCGTCACATCCCATGAAGGAGATGCTCGTGCCGTCCATCGACGTCGTCGTAGCCCGGGAAATCCTCGACTCGCGAGGCAACCCCACCGTCGAGGTCGAGGTCGGCCTCGACGACGGCAGCACGGGTCGTGCCGCCGTTCCGTCCGGCGCCTCCACCGGTGCCTTCGAAGCCATCGAGCTCCGTGACGGCGACCCCAACCGCTACCTCGGCAAGGGCGTCGAGAAGGCCGTCCTCGCCGTGATCGAGCAGATCGGCCCGGAGCTCGTCGGCTACGACGCCACCGAGCAGCGCCTGATCGACCAGGCGATGTTCGACCTGGACGCCACCGACAACAAGGCCTCGCTCGGCGCCAACGCCATCCTCGGCGTCTCCCTCGCCGTCGCCCACGCCGCCTCCGAGGCCAGCGACCTGCCGCTCTTCCGTTACCTGGGCGGCCCGAACGCGCACCTGCTGCCCGTTCCGATGATGAACATCCTGAACGGCGGCTCGCACGCCGACTCCAACGTGGACATCCAGGAGTTCATGATCGCCCCCATCGGCGCGGAGTCCTTCTCCGAGGCCCTGCGCTGGGGCGCCGAGGTCTACCACACCCTCAAGAAGGTGCTGAAGACCAAGGGTCTGTCCACCGGTCTCGGCGACGAGGGCGGCTTCGCCCCGAACCTGGAGTCCAACCGCGCCGCCCTCGACCTCATCCTCGAGGCCATCAAGGAGGCCGGTTACACCCCCGGCGAGCAGATCGCCCTCGCGCTGGACGTCGCCGCCTCCGAGTTCTACAAGGACGGCGTCTACACCTTCGAGGGCAAGGAGCGCTCCGCCGCCGAGATGACGGAGTACTACGCCGACCTCGTCGCGTCGTACCCGCTCGTCTCCATCGAGGACCCGCTGTTCGAGGACGACTGGGCCGGCTGGAACACCATCACCGCCAAGCTGGGCGACAAGGTCCAGATCGTCGGCGACGACCTCTTCGTCACCAACCCGGAGCGCCTCGCCCGCGGCATCGAGGAGGGCTCCGCCAACGCCCTGCTCGTCAAGGTCAACCAGATCGGCTCGCTGACCGAGACCCTGGACGCCGTCGAGATGGCCCAGCGCAACGGCTTCAAGTGCATGATGTCCCACCGCTCCGGCGAGACCGAGGACGTCACGATCGCCGACCTCGCCGTCGCCGTGAACTGCGGTCAGATCAAGACCGGCGCCCCGGCCCGCTCGGACCGTGTCGCGAAGTACAACCAGCTGCTGCGCATCGAGGAGATCCTCGACGACGCCGCGGTGTACGCCGGCCGCTCCGCCTTCCCCCGCTTCAAGGGCTGACAGCAGCAGGACGGCAAGTAGGAAGCGTCGTACGTACGTCCCCGTACTCGGTCCCGTACCGTGTGCGGGGACGTACGCACGTGCACGCAGGAGAAGAAGGGGAAACGGGACATGGCCGTGAAGGACCGGGACCGGGACCGTTTCTCCACCGCGACCCGGCTGAAGGTGCTCGGTGAGCAGACGGCGGCCCGGGTCTACCGCTCCCAGACCAAGCGTCAGGCCCGCCGCTCCCGGCTGACCGGCCGGGCCGCGCTGCTCGCCCTCGTCCTCTGCTCGATGATCGTGGCGCTCGCCTATCCCATAAGGCAGTACGTCTCCCAGCGCGCCGACATCGCCGACATGCAGCGGCAGCGCCAGGAGGCGCGCGAGCGGGTCGAGGAGTTGCGCGACCTCAAGGCGCGCTGGCAGGACGACGCGTACGCCGAGCAACGCATCCGGGAGCGGCTGCACTATGTGATGCCGGGCGAGACCGGCTACACCATGATCGACCCGGACGCCGCGAAGCAGTCCCGTACGACGCAGGGGGCGGCCGACCGCCCCTGGTACACCAATGTCTGGGACGGGGTCGACAAGGCCGACGCCGCCGACAGCTGAACGGCCGCCCCGTGACCGTGAACCGATGAGCCACACCGAGGACTTGAGTAGCAGGTTATGCAGACCCCTCCGCCGACCACCCCGCGCACCGAGCCGACCGACGCCGACGTCGAGGCCTTCCAGCAGCAGCTCGGGCGCCCGCCGCGTGGGCTGCGCGCGATCGCGCACCGCTGCCCGTGCGGGCAGCCGGACGTCGTCGAGACGGCGCCGCGCCTGCCGGACGGAACGCCCTTCCCCACGACGTACTACCTGACGTGCCCGCGCGCGGCCTCCGCGATCGGCACGCTGGAGGCGAACGGCGTGATGAAGGAGATGACGCAGCGGTTGGCGACGGACCCCGAGCTGGCCGCCGCGTACCGGGCCGCGCACGAGGACTACATCGCCCGCCGGGACGAGATCGAGGTCCTGGAGGGCTTCCCGAGCGCGGGTGGCATGCCGGACCGCGTGAAGTGCCTGCACGTCCTCGTCGGGCACTCGCTGGCCGCCGGTCCCGGCGTCAACCCGCTGGGCGACGAGGCGATCGCGATGCTGCCGGAGTGGTGGGCGAAGGGCCCGTGCGTGGTGTCCGCGACCGAGCCCGCGAAGGAGGACGACCAGTGACCCGGGTCGCCGCCGTCGACTGCGGTACGAACTCCATCCGGCTCCTCGTCGCCGACGCCGACCCGGCCACCGGCGAACTCGTCGAGCTGGACCGTCGCATGACCATCGTCCGGCTCGGCCAGGGCGTCGACCGTACGGGCCGGCTGGCCCCCGAGGCGCTGGAGCGGACCTTCGCGGCCTGCCGGGAGTACGCGGCGGCCATCAAGGAACTCGGCGCCGAGCGGGTCCGCTTCGTGGCCACCTCCGCCTCCCGTGACGCCGAGAACCGGGACGAGTTCGTCCGCGGGGTGTTCGACATCCTCGGTGTCGAGCCCGAGGTGATCTCCGGTGACCAGGAGGCCGAGTTCTCCTTCACCGGAGCGACCAAGGAGCTGAAGGGGCGTGCCGACCTCGCCAGGCCGTACCTGGTCGTGGACATCGGCGGCGGCTCCACCGAGTTCGTCGTCGGCGACGACCACGTGCGCGGCGCCCGCTCCGTGGACATCGGCTGCGTACGGCTGACCGAGCGGCACCTCGTCCGGGACGGGGTCGTGTCCGATCCGCCGCGGCCGGAGCAGATCGCCGCGATCCGCGCCGACATCGAAGCCGCGCTGGACCTCGCCGAGCGGGACGTCCCCCTGCGGGAGGCGCACACCCTGGTCGGGCTCGCCGGTTCGGTGACCACCCTGTCCGCGATCGCCCAGGATCTGCCCGCGTACGACTCGGTGGCCATCCACCACTCCCGGGTCTCCTGCGACCGCGTCCGGGAGATCACCGAGTGGCTGGTGCGGTCGACGCACGCCGAGCGGGGGGCGGTGCCGTCGATGCACCCCGGGCGCGTGGACGTGATCGCGGCGGGCGCCCTCGTCCTCGTCTCGATCATGGAACGGATCGGCGCGGCGGAGGTCGTGGTGAGCGAACACGACATTCTGGATGGAATCGCCTGGTCCGTGGCTTGAGCGAGGCGTGGGATTCCGGGTGGGTTCCGGGGCTCTCCCCGTCGCCCGGCGGCGCTTGTGAGCGAGTGTTTACTACTCGCCGGTAGTCTCGCTTGAGCTGTTCGGATAACGTATGAGCGCACCCGAGGGGTGTCTCGGCACCCCTCGCCGAACAGCCGTCGAGAAACTTCGTGAAGTTCTTCACAAGAGAATCAGCCCTGTTGAGCGATGTTTTGAGGCTCCGCAGAGCCTTCGAGGGCTCCGGGGGGTCAACGGGGCTTCCCCGAAGGGTCTTCCCGGGGGTCTCGTCCGTGTGAAACCAGAGGGTGGTTCAGAGGGTTCGCGGGCCCGGAACGGCAGTTCACGCGGCCTTGACATCGGTCATTCACGCAGGTCGGTTCCCCTGGTCCACCATGACCTGCGACATGAGGGCCGCGCAGTGTAGCAGAGGGTGTGAAGAAGCTTGTGAAGGGGCGCACGAGCGACCCCCGGATGGCGGGTACATACTCGATGGCATGAGCACCACGGAGCGTCCCAGGATCCTCGTAGTAGGCGGTGGGTACGTAGGCCTGTACGCAGCTCGGCGCATCCTCAAGAAGATGCGCTACGGCGAGGCGACCGTCACGGTCGTCGACCCCCGGTCGTACATGACCTACCAGCCCTTCCTCCCCGAAGCCGCCGCCGGCAGCATCTCCCCCCGGCACGTCGTCGTCCCGCTGCGACGCGTGCTGCCGAAGGCGGAGGTCCTCACCGGTCGGGTCACCACCATCGACCAGGACCGCAAGGTCGCCACGATCGCCCCGCTGGTCGGCGAGGCGTACGAGCTGCCCTTCGACTACCTGGTGATCGCGCTCGGCGCGGTCTCCCGCACCTTCCCGATCCCCGGCCTGGCCGAACAGGGCATCGGTATGAAGGGCATCGAGGAGGCCATCGGCCTGCGCAACCACGTCCTCGAGCAGCTCGACAAGGCCGACTCCACGACCGACGAGGACGTCCGCCGCAAGGCGTTGACCTTCGTCTTCGTGGGCGGTGGCTTCGCCGGCGCGGAGACCATCGGCGAGGTCGAGGACATGGCCCGCGACGCCGCGAAATACTACAAGAACGTGTCCCGCGAGGACATGCGCTTCGTGCTCGTCGACGCCGCCGACAAGATCCTCCCCGAGGTCGGCCCGAAGCTCGGCAGTTACGGCAAGGAGCACCTGGAGGGCCGTGGGGTCGAGGTCTACCTCAACACCTCCATGGACTCCTGCGTCGACGGCCACGTGGTGCTGAAGAACGGACTCGAGGTCGACTCCAACACGATCGTCTGGACCGCCGGCGTCAAGCCGAACCCGGTCCTCTCGCGCTACGGCCTGCCGCTCGGCCCCCGCGGTCACGTGGACGCCCAGCCGACCCTCCAGGTCACCGGCACCGACTACATCTGGACCGCGGGCGACAACGCCCAGGTCCCGGACGTCGCCGCCCGCAAGGCCGGTGTCGAGAACGCCTGGTGCCCGCCGAACGCGCAGCACGCGCTGCGTCAGGCGAAGGTCCTCGGCGACAACGTGGTCTCCGGTATGCGGGGCTTCCCGCAGAAGGAGTACGCGCACTCCAACAAGGGTGCGGTGGCGGGCCTCGGCCTCCACAAGGGTGTCGCGATGATCGTCATGGGCAAGATGAAGATCAAGCTCAAGGGCCGTCTCGCCTGGTACATGCACCGTGGCTACCACGGCCTCGCGATGCCGACCTGGAACCGCAAGATCCGCGTCTTCGCAGACTGGACCCTCGCGATGTTCCTCAAGCGCGAGGTCGTCTCCCTGGGCGCCATCGAGACTCCCCGCGAGGAGTTCTACGAGGCGGCCAAGCCGGCGCCGGTCTCCGCGGCCCCGGCCAAGACCGAGGAGAAGGCCAAGGCCTCCTGACCCTCCCGGTCCCCCTTTCGACCGACCCGAAGGACCTCCCGCCATCCGTGGTGCGGGAGGTCCTTCGGCGTTCGCGGGAGAGCTCGGGGGTCCGGTGCGTCGGCGGGTGCGGGTGGGTGGGTGCCTGTCACGCGGGTTCCCGCGCCCCTGAGAAGCAGGGGATGCGCCCGTGCGTTTCGGCCCGCAGGGCCGTCGTCCTCGGGAGCGCGGACAACCCCCGCCCACCCGCACCCGAACAACACACCTCACCAGGGACTACAGCGAAGCCCCGCCCGTGTTTACCGTGGCACTGGACATTCCGGGATCTCTTGTCACGGAGGTGTGCGCCATGCAGGACGCCGCGTCGCGGCTGAAGACCCTGTTCGAGCAGGTGTCCGGGGTTCCGCTCCCGGTCCGGCTGCGGGCCTGGGACGGATCGACGGCAGGCCCGCCGGAGGCCCCCGTGGTCGTGGTACGGAACCGCAGGGCCCTGCGCCGGCTGCTGTGGAAGCCGGGCGAACTGGGCCTGGCCCGCGCCTGGGTCGCCGGTGACCTCGGCGTCGACGGGGACCTGTACGCCGTACTGGACCTGGTGGCCGGACATGTGTGGGAGCGGGACGAGGACGCCCGGAGCCTCACCGAAGCCCTGCGCGACCCGGAGTTCCGGGCGGCCGTCAAGGGCCTGCTGAAGCTGGCCGGCCCCGCCGTCCTCCTGCCGCCCGAACCGCCCCGCGAGGAGGTCCGCGCCCGCCACCGGCACACCAGGAGCACCGACAGACGAGCCGTCAGCCACCACTACGACGTGGGCAACGACTTCTACGAGATCGTCCTCGGCCGGTCGATGGTGTACTCCTGCGCGTACTGGGCGGCCTCCGACGGCACCACCACCCTCGAAGCCGCCCAGCACGACAAGCTCGACCTCATCTGCCGCAAACTCGGCCTGACCCCGGGCACACGGCTCCTCGACGTCGGCTGCGGCTGGGGCTCCATGGCCGTGCACGCGGCCCGCGAGTACGGCGTGCACGTCATCGGCGTCACCCTCTCCCAGGAGCAGGCCGCGTACGCCCGTAAACGCGTCGCCGACGAGGGCCTGACCGACCGGGTCGAGATCCGAGTGCAGGACTACCGCGACGTCACCGACGGGCCCTACGACGCGATCTCGTCCGTCGGCATGGCCGAACACGTCGGCGCCGACAGGTACCTGGCGTACGCCGAGGACCTGTACCGGCTTCTCGCCCCCGGCGGACGGCTGCTCAACCACCAGATCTCACGGCGGCCGCAGCGCGACGAGAGCACCTACTCCGTCGACGGCTTCATCGACGCCTACGTCTTCCCGGACGGCGAACTCGCCCCCGTCGGCACCACCGTCGGCCGACTCGAACGAGCCGGGTTCGAGGTCCGTGACGTGGAATCCCTCCGCGAGCACTACGCCCTCACCCTGCGCGCCTGGGTCACCAACCTCGAAGCCCGCTGGGCGCAGGCGACCGCCCTCGTCGGCCCCGGCCGCGCCCGCGTCTGGCGCCTCTACATGGCCGCCTCCGCCCTCGGCTTCGAACGCAACCGCCTCGGCGTCAACCAGGTGTTGGCCGTACGGCCCCCGGAAGGGGGTGCGTCGGGGCTCCCGCTCAGGGCCCGGACCTGGGGGGCCTGACGTCCGTACGAGGGCGTCAGCGGCCATGTACGGCGCGCGAGCGGGCCCCCGTTCCGCACCGGAACGGGGGCCCACTCGCGCTGCCGTCATGTCTCCCGCGCGGCTACTCCGACTTGATCGCCGACAGCATGTTGAGCTTCGCCGCGCGGCGGGCCGGCCACAGCGCGGCCAGGATGCCGACCGTAGCGGCGAGGAGGAGGAACAGGGCCATCCGGGCCCAGGGGAGGACCAGTTCGTACGTCGGCATCGAGCTGGCGATGAGTTCGCCGGCGGCCCAGCCGAAGAAGACGCCGAGGCCGATGCCGAGGACACCGCCGAAGAGGGAGATGACGAGGGACTCCAGACGGACCATCCGCTTGATGCCCCGTCGGTCGAGACCGATCGCGCGGAGCATGCCGATCTCCTGGGAACGCTCGAAGACCGACATGGCGAGGGTGTTGATGACCCCGAGGACGGCGACGATCACGGCCATGGCCAGCAGGCCGTACAGCATGTTCAGCATCAGCGTGAACATCTTCGCGATGTCGTCGGAGAGGTCCTGCCCGCTCTGGACCTTGATCGCCGGGTTCTCGCCGAGGGCCTTCTCCAGCCGGTCCTTGGTGGTGTCGGAGGCACCGGCCGAGGTCTTGACCATGACCATCATGTCGGCCGGGTCGGCGGATGCCGGCAGACGCCCGGTCAGCGTCGCGTTGTCCAGGAGGATGCCCCGGATCAGTTCGTTGCTCTCGTAGACCCCGGCGACCGTCAGCTTCTGCTTCTCGCCGCCCTGGAAGCCCGCGGTGAACTCCGAACCGGCCTTCCAGCCGCGCCGCTCGGCGGTGTCCGCGTCCACGACCACGTCCGCGCCGCCCACCTTGAACGTCCCGTCGTCGACGGGGAGGTCGGTGAGCTTGCCGATGTCCGAGCCGTTGACCCCGGTGAGGTACTCGGTCTCGCCCCCGATGCGGGACTCCGCGTTGCGCAGCGACGAGGAGGCCGTGACGCCCTCGGTGGCGGAGAGCTCCTTCTCCACTTCGGGGGAGAGGAAGCTGCCGTTGGCCATCGAGACGACGTAGTCCGCCTTGATCGCGTCGGCGGCCATCCTGGCGATGGACTGCTGCAGGCTGCCCGCCATCACCGTCATACCGGTGATCAGCGTCAGGCCGATCATCAGCGCCGAGGCGGTCGCGGCGGTGCGGCGCGGATTGCGCACGGAGTTCTGCCGGGCGAGCTTGCCGGAGATACCGAAGACCCGCATGAGGGGCGCCCCGGCCGCGATCAGGGGGCGGGAGAGGAGGGGCGTGAGGACGAACACACCGATGATCAGGAGAACCGCGCCGACGCCCATCGGAGCCTGACCGTCCGAGCCGTCCATGGTGGTGGCGTACAGGACGGTGGCCACGCCCGCGCCCGCGAGCAGCGCGCCGATCGTGTTCCGCACGACGAGCGACTTGGTCGTGGCCTGTGCGTGGACGCTGCTCATCGCGGCGACCGGCGGAATCTTCGCCGCGCGGCGGCCCGGCAGCCAGGCGGCCGTCATCGTGATCAGCACGCCCACGAGCAGGGCGGTGGCGACCGTGCCGGGGGAGACCACCAGCGGGCCGTCCGGGACGGTCTCGCCGAGGGAGCCGATCAGGGCCCGCATCCCCGCTCCGATGCCGACACCGGCGGCGAGACCGGTGACCGCGGCGACCGTGCCCACCACGAACGCCTCGATCAGCACGGACCGCGTCACCTGGCGGCGGGAGGCGCCCACCGCCCGCAGCAGCGCCAGCTCCTTGGTGCGCTGGGCGACGAGCATCGTGAAGGTGTTGGCGATGATGAACGTGCCCACGAACAGGGCGATCCCGGCGAAGACCAGCAGCGCGTTCTTCAGGCCGCTCATGTCGGCGGCGATCTGTGTGGCCTGGTCGTCGGCGAGCTGCTTGCCCGTGGTGGTGTAGGCGGAGTCCTCGGGGAGCATCTTGTCGATGGCCGCCTTGAGCTGGGCCTGGCTGGTGCCGGCCGCCGCCGTCACGGCGATCTCGTCGTACTCGCCCTTCATGTGGAAGAGCTTCTGCGCGGTCGCCGTGTCGAACAGGGCGAGGCTGCCGCCGGCCGCGACATTGCCGTCGTCCGTCGTGAAGATCCCGGTGACGGTGGGCTTCAGGACCGGCCCGTCGACGGACAGGCGGATCGTGTCGCCCACCTCGTACCCGGCGCGCTTCGCGGTCTGCGAGTCGATGGCGACCTCGTTCCCGCCCTTGGGCGCGCGGCCGCCGTCCCGGATCGGATACCGGGGGTCGTCCGTCCCCCAGAGGTTCCCGCCCTGCGACTGGAAGCCGCCGCCGATCAGCTTGCCGTCCTTGTCGGCGAGGGCGGTGAACCCGCTCACCACACCGATCGCCGACTCGGCGCCGGGCGCCCGCTCGACCTTCTTCAGCAGCTCCGGCGTCAGCTTCGGTTGCTCCGCGAGGCTGTCGCCCTCGTCCGGGCGGTACCCCGCCCCGATCGAGACGTCCACGTGGTCGAAGCCTTTGGCCGAACTCTTCTGGAGCGCTTCCGAGATGGTGTTCGTGAAGACCAGCGTGCCCGACACGAAGGCGACGCCGAGCATCACCGCAAGCACGGTCATGAGAAGCCTGGCCTTGTGCGAGAGCACGTTGCGCAGGGCGGTACGGAACATGAGTGGGGTCCCTGTCAGGGGTCGGAGGGGTGGCGGTGGTGGCTGGTGGTGGGGCGCCGGGCGCTGTCTGCCGGGCCGATTCCCCGAACCCCCCTAGCTCGTACGGCCCTTGGTGTCGAACCTCTTCATGCGGTCCAGGACGGAGTCCGCCGTCGGCTCGTGGATCTCGTCCACGAGGCGTCCGTCGGCGAGGAAGACGACCCGGTCCGCGTACGCCGCGGCCACCGGGTCGTGCGTCACCATCACCACGGTCTGCCCCAACTCCCGTACGGAGTTGCGCAGGAAGCCCAGCACCTCGGCGCCGGCCCGGGAGTCGAGGTTTCCGGTCGGCTCGTCACCGAAGATGATGTCCGGCCGGGAGGCGAGCGCCCGCGCCACGGCCACGCGCTGCTGCTGGCCGCCGGAGAGCTGGGCGGGCCGGTGACTCAACCGGTCGGCGAGGCCCACCATCCGGATCACGGTGTCCAGCCACTGCTTGTCCGGCTTGCGGCCCGCGATGTCCATCGGGAGGGTGATGTTCTCCAGTGCCGTGAGCGTCGGCAGCAGGTTGAACGCCTGGAAGATGAAGCCGATCTTGTCCCGGCGGAGCTTGGTGAGCTGCTTGTCCTTCAGCGAGCCCAGCTCGGTCTCGCCGATCCGGACGGAGCCGGCCGAGAAGGTGTCCAGTCCCGCCACGCAGTGCATGAGCGTGGACTTGCCGGAACCCGAGGGGCCCATGATCGCGGTGAACTGGGCCTGCCGGAAGTCGATGGAGACCTGGTCCAGCGCGACCACCCGGGTCTCGCCCTGTCCGTAGACCTTCGACAGTTCCGTGGCGCGGGCGGCCACGGTGGTGGCCCGGTCGGCGAGAGGAGTGGTGGTCACGGGTGGGAACTCCTTGCGGGGCGACGGCGATTGGGGTGTTCGGGAAACGGCAGGGGCGCGCCGGGGCGTACCGCGGCGTGCCGCGGGCAGGCCGGTGGCCGTTCGTTTCGTGGAGGTCTCCATCGTCCCGACCGAGGGGCGCCGTGTAGTCAGCCGTTGTCCTGGTTCCGGGGGCAGACTTCTGACGGACGGAAGGGCGGCGCGTCATACCTGGGGATGACGGCGGGCTCCGACCGGGGGTGCGGGCCGCCATGACCGACGCGCCGGGCCGCCATGACCGACGCGAGTCGGCGCGTCACCGCGTGTGTTCTCGGCGGAGCGCTCGTTCGGGCGGTGAAATTCCGTCATTCCGCATACGCCCGGTCGTGCCGTCCACAAGGCTGTTGGCAAGTGCGGATGGCGTGTTCCGTGGGCTGATGCACCCTCAGACGTCAATAAAATAAGACAACATCGGTCCGCTCGCCGACTGTTCGGGGGAAGCGTCCCGATAGGCGCGGAAGCTCAGCGCGGAGCCCATGGCCTGCCCGGATGGTGGAATGCAGACACGGCGAGCTTAAACCTCGCTGCCCCTCGCGGGCGTACCGGTTCAAGTCCGGTTCCGGGCACCTCCGACCAAACCTGAACATTTCCTCCCACACCCTCACGTACCGCCCCGGGGCGGCGTGCGCCCCGCACTCCCCGGGCGCACGCTGTCTCCATGACCCCAGGCACTCCTTCGGGTCCCCCGGGAGGTCCCTTGAGTGACTCCCGAGGGCCGCAGCGGACTTCCTCGCCCACCACGCCGCCCATCCGGTCCGTGTCGCCTTGGCGCAGCCTTCTGACTCACGGAGTCGCGGTCCTGCTCGGCCTCGCGATCGGCGGCGGGATCGCTCTCGCAGCCGGAGACGACTCGAAGGGCGGCGACACCACCCGGCCCGCGGCGACGATCACCGCGACGGAGACGGCCACGGCCATGCCCGAGGCGGCGGCGACTCCGAGCGGAACGCCTGCCGGGGCCGCGAAGAAGCCCACGGCCGACGAGATCCCCGGAGACGGCACGTTCATCGTCGGTGAGGACATCGAGCCCGGTACGTACCGGAGCGACGGACCGCAGGGCGGGGTTGTCACCCACTGCTCCTGGCAGCGGCTGAGCGGCACCGGGCGGGACGCGGAGGACATCATCGCCGCCAATGGCGGCTCGGGGCAGGACACCGTCACCGTCGAAGAGGGTGACAGGGCCTTCGGTACCAGTGGGTGCAAGCCGTGGAAACGGGTCGGCTGACGGGGCGGGGTGGTGGTTGATCTCTGGACGATCGCGGGCTTGTACCGGGTTGGTCATGGGTTGGGGGGTGTGGGACGGGGAATCACGGAGACGCGTAGCGTGTTCGATGACAAGGCAAGGGAAAGATCCTCCCCAAGCAGTAGAGTCAATCCTTTGCCTACCTATTACTCTTGAGCCAAGGCCACGCAGGGTGGCCATGGAGGAGTGAAATGAGGAGCAGCAACCCGGTCTTCTCGCGACGGGGGTTCAGCCGCGACAACGGCCACGCGGGCTTCAACACCGCGCCGCAGGCCGGGGGAGCAGCTGTCGGCACCCAGGGCAGCCCCTACGCCCAGCAGGCCGGCAACCCGTACGCGACGAACCCGTACGCCCAGCAGGACGTACAGCACGGTGTCCCGCCGCAGGCCCCGGCCCGCACGGGCGCCATGACCATGGACGACGTCGTCATGCGCTCGGCCATGACGCTCGGCACGGTCGTCGTCGGCGCGATCCTCGCCTGGGCCCTCCTGCCGGTGTCGCCCACGAGCTACGGCCTGGCCATCGGTGCCGCGCTCATCGCGTTCGTCCTGGCGATGGTGCAGTCCTTCAAGCGCAAGGCCTCGCCCGCGCTGATCCTGACGTACGCAGCCTTCGAGGGTGTCTTCCTCGGCGTGCTCAGCGAGATGTTCAACTCGCAGTGGAGCGGCGCGCCCTTCCAGGCGGTGCTCGGCACCATGGCTGTCTCCGGTGCCACCCTCCTGGTCTACAAGGCGGGCTGGATCCGGGTCACCGCGCGGTACGCCCGCATCGGTATGACCATCGCGATCGCCTTCATCCTCGTCATGGCGGTCAACCTGCTCCTCGTCGTCTTCGGGCTCGCCCCGGACGGCGGACTGCGCAGCATGGGCCCGCTCGGCGCGATCGTCGGGATCCTCGCGATCCTCCTCGGCGCGTTCTTCCTGACCCTCGACTTCAAGCAGATCGAGGACGGCATCGCCTACGGCGCCCCGCGCGACGAGGCATGGCTGGCCGCGTTCGGCCTGACCATGACCCTCGTGTGGATCTACGTCGAGATGCTCCGTCTGGTCGCCATCTTCAGCGGCGACGACTAGGAACACGGGGCTGACCCCGTACCGCTGTGAAGGGCCCCCGAACCGTGAGGTTCGGGGGCCCTTCGTAGGTTCTCGGCGGCTTCAGCGGAGCTTCCGCGCGGCCCTCCTCAGGTCGTACTCGTGAATGATCGCTTTGGCGTGGCCGTACGCGAGGTCGTACTCGTGCCGGAGCCAGCTGACCTTCTCCTCGAAATTGAAGAGAGCGGGGCCTTCGTCGACTTTGCGGATCCAGTCGGAGACTTCACGACCGGTGCAATGGGGGATGCGGGCGAGCAGGTTGCGATGGGTCTCCTCAGAGAAGACTTGGGACATCGGCGCCTCCGGACGAAAGGGAATGTAAGCCGGTCCTTCAGGTCACGTTGCCTGAGTGGCGGCCTGTTGGCAACAGTCCGGTCGGGGCGCGTACTCTCGCGGCGTGCTTGATACGACGCCGCTGACCCGTGCCGTGGAACATTTCGCCGACCGGTTGCGGGCCGCACCGCAGAGCCGGCTGCAGCGGGGCGCCGCCGCGGAGGCGCTGGGGCTGGCCAGGGAGATGGCACTGCGAGCCCAGCGGTTGGAGGCACCCGAGGGGCCTCTTCGCGAGATGCCGGATGTGGGGATGTTCGCGGCGGCCGATCAGGTCATGGTCGCCGGGAACGATCTCGCGCTGGTTCTGGGTGACGAGGGGGCGCTGGCGGAGGCCGTGGGGCTGGTGGAGGAGGCTCAGCGGCGGGCCGGGGTGTGAGGTGAGCGCCTGGCGGCAGCGCCCAGGAGCCCGGAGGAGCTGGTGGGCGGGCGGCTGCGGGTGTACGGGGGCTGGTCGCGCCTTCCCGCGCCTCTGAAGGGCGCGGCCGCTCTCGGCGGCGAGAAGGCGCCCGCCGGAAGTACTGCTATGGCGTCCTGAAGCGACCCTGCGGCATCGGCATCGCCCTCACAGCGACGCGATCACCCGGTCCGCCAGGATGTAGACCATGTCGTCACCGCACTCGAACGTGAGGGCGTACGCGCCCGAGATGCCCGAGCCGCCCAGCAGGACAGGGGTGTCACCGGCCTGGAGGGCCACGGCGAGGCGTTCGGCGGTTTCGCGGTGGCCGGGGGTCATGCAGAGCGTGGTGCCGTCGGCGAAGACGTAGACGTCGAGGGTGCCGAGGGGCCCCGGTCGGACGTCGGCCAGCTCGGTGCGGGACGCGGCGAGGTCCTCCAGGCAGGCGACCGTGCGCTCGTGGTCGTTGGTGACAGGAGACTGCACCGGCACGAAATCGGGGTGCGAGGGGTGCCGACGGCGGGCCGCGGCCAGCTCGGCGGACTCCCCGACGTAGTCGTCGCCCTCGAGGCTCGGCTCGATCACCGGCTCCAGGTGCTCCAGACCCGCGAAATCGGACTGCCGGGGCAGGAACAGGTCACCGTCGGGCAGACCCAGCAGGGAGGGCGCGTCGGAGACGTCACGGGACTCCTGGGCGGCCCAGAACGCCCGCGCCTCGGCCAGCTCGCGCTCCCGCTCCTCGGCGAGCGCCTCGGCGACGGCGGCGCGTATCTCCTCCGTGTCGGCGGCCGGACGCGCCGCCGGTACCGGGGCGCGCACCCCGGTGGCCCGGCTCGCGGCCAGCTCGGTGCGCAAGGCAGCTACCTCTCGGCGCAGCCCCGTGAGGGTGCGCAGGACGGCGACGCCCACGGCGGCGGTGGCGGCCGTGGTGAGCAGCAAGGCGATCGGCATAGCGCTCACTGACGTACTCCCGGTTCAAAGTCGACCCCCGACTTCCTACATCAGCTTGAAGGGCGGACTAACCAGCTGTCAGTGCGTAACGTCACGAAACGGGCAGGAATCTGGTCCCGATGTTTGGTGGTGAAACGACTCTGACCTGCGTAAATCCCTCTCCGGAGGGAGATAGGTCACATCCTGGGGGAGATTGGATCACAAAATGGCCCGGAGTCCCCCAGGAAGGGGGACTCCGGGCCACAGCATCGCGGTGCGCATCCGAACGGTTACGGCTCCGCGCGTGTGCGGTCGCTCAGCTGAGGCGCTCGATGACCATCGCCATGCCCTGGCCGCCGCCGACGCACATCGTCTCCAGACCGAACTGCTTGTCGTGGAACTGGAGGGAATTGATGAGCGTGCCGGTGATGCGGGCGCCGGTCATACCGAAGGGGTGTCCGACGGCGATCGCGCCGCCGTTCACGTTCAGCTTGTCCAGCGGGATGTCCAGGTCGCGGTAGGAGGGGATCACCTGGGCGGCGAAGGCCTCGTTGATCTCGAACAGGTCGATGTCGTCGACGGTGAGACCGGCGCGGGACAGGGCCTGCTTCGACGCCTCCACCGGGCCGTAGCCCATGATCTCGGGGGAGAGTCCGGAGACACCCGTCGAGACGATCCGGGCGAGCGGGGTCAGACCCAGTTCGCGGGCCTTCGTGTCCGACATGATCACGAGGGCGGCGGCGCCGTCGTTGAGCGGGCAGCAGTTGCCGGCGGTGACCAGGCCGTCCTCGCGGAAGACCGGCTTCAGGCCCTGCACGGCCTCCAGGGTGACACCCGCGCGCGGGCCGTCGTCCTTGCTGACGACCGTGCCGTCGGGCAGGGTCACCGGGGTGATCTCGCGCTCCCAGAAGCCCTTCTTGATGGCTTCCTCGGCGAGGTTCTGCGAGCGGACGCCGAACTCGTCCATGTCCTCGCGGGTCACGCCCCACTGGCGGGCCAGGTTCTCGGCGGTCTGCCCCATCGCGATGTACGGGTCGGGGAGCAGGCCGTCCTCGCGCGGGTCGTGCCAGGAGGCGCCCACCGACTTGGAGACGGTTTCCGTGCGGGCCTGGGCCTCGGCGAACAGGGGGTTGCGGGCGGTGGGGATGTCGCTCGTGCCGCGCGCGGTGCTGCTGACGACCTCCACGCCCGCCGAGATGAAGACGTCGCCCTCGCCGGCCTTGATGGCGTGCAGAGCCATGCGGGACGTCTGGAGCGAGGAGGAACAGTAACGGGTGACCGTGCAGCCCGGCAGGTGGTCCATGCCCAGCTGTACGGCGACGATACGGCCCAGGTTGTGGCCCTGCTCGCCGCCGGGCAGGCCACAGCCGAGCATCAGGTCGTCGATGTCCTTCGGGTCCAGCTCCGGGACCTTCGCGAGGGCGGCCGCGACGATCGTGGCGGTCAGGTCGTCGGGGCGCAGGTCCTTCAGCGAGCCCTTGAAAGCGCGGCCGATGGGGGAGCGGGCGGCTGAGACGATCACGGCTTCGGGCATCACGGCTCCATTGGCATGCGAACGGAAAGCAGGGCTGTGGGGGAAGTTACCCGTACGTATGGGCTCGGTCACGGCTGGACGGGTGTGACTCCGACCGCACTTTTCTAAGCGCTTGCTTTTTGGTTTGGGGCGCCCAGTGGTTCGGGGCGCGCTGTGATAGGGCGGGTGCGGGTGGGTGGGGGCTTGTCGCGCAGTTCCCCGCGCCCCTGAAAGCAGGGACTGCGCCCCTTCCTTCTCGGCCGGTCGGCCCGCCGGTCTGTCGCCTTCTCGGCCGGTCGGCCCGCTGGTCTGTCGCCTTCCAGGCACACGGGCCTGTGGTCTTTCAGGTCTACCGGTCCGTCGCTTTTCAAGCCCATCGGTCCGTCGTCTTCCAGGTCCACCGGTCCGTCGTCTTCCGGGTACACGGGCCTGTGGTCTTTCAGGTCTACCGGTCCGTCGCTTTTCAAGCCCATCGGTCCGTCGTCTTTCGGGTACACCGGTCCGTCGTCTTCCAGGCCCGCAGGGCCTGGTCTTTTTTGGGGCGCGGGGAACTGCGCGAGAAGCCCCACCGGAGCCGCACTCGCCAACGCACAGGCACCCCGAGCTACTGGGCGCCCGGCTGTGCCTCCGCCGCGGCGTTCGGGGCCGGGTCCGACACGGGCACCCGCCGCCTGCGCCGCCGCTTGAGCAGGGCCCAGGGCCCACGCGGCCCCGTAGGCATCGCGGCCGTCACCTCGGTGCCGGCCTCGGACGCGGCCTCGGCGGCCGCACGGGCCACCGGCAGGAAACCCTCGCGGCGGCTGACATCCGGCCGCTCCTCCTCCGGCCAGAGGCCGAGCGCAGCGCAGACCGTCGGCAGGAGCGCCATCGCCGCGGTCGCGTATCCCTCCGCGGAGGGGTGGTAGTTGTCAGGGCCGAACAGCTCGCGGGGGTTCTGTTCGAACTCGGGGCCGAGGAGGTCGCCCAGCGACACGGTGCGGCCGCCCTGTTCGACGGTTCCGATCGTCTGGGCGGCCGCCAGTTGACGGGAGGCGCGGCGGGCGAGCCAGCGCAACGGTTGCTGCACCAGCTCGATGGTGCCGAGGTCGGGGCAGGTGCCCACCACCACCTCGGCCCCTGCGGTCCGCAGCCGCCGCACGGCCGCCGAGAGGTGACGGACCGAGCGGGTCGGGGGCATCCGGTGCGTCACGTCGTTCGCCCCGATCATGATCACGCACACGTCGGGGACCTGGTCCGGATCCTCCAGGACCAGCGCGACCTGCCGGTCGAGGTCGTCCGACTGGGCGCCCGGCAGCGCGACGTTGCGCAGCAGCACCGGGCGCTCCGCGACGGCCGCCAGCCCCGAGGCGATCAGCGCGCCCGGGGTCTGCCGGGACCGGTGGACGCCCTGGCCGGCGGCGGTGGAGTCGCCGAGCATGATGAGGCGGAGCGGGGGATCGTCAGGGGCGTCGTACGAACTGCCGTACGAGCCGTAGCCGTACGCGCGGCCGTACCGGCTGCCGTGCGTGTGACCGTACACACCCTCCGCGCTCGGCGGGTGCGGGCTGTGCCCGTTGCCCACGACCCGCTTGGCCATCCGTACCTCGGCCAGCAGCACACCCACGGCAGCGGCGCCCAGCAGCCCGATGCCGCCCCCGCCGTACGCCGCGCCCGCCGCGATGCGGCGGGCCACCCGTGCTCTCGACATGCTCGTCATACGTCGCCGCCACCTCCTCGTTCCCGTACCCACTCCTTGCCCCGTACCTGCCCTCGGCCAATCCCGACGACGGGTGAACAGGGAGGAGAAGAGTGAGAGCGGGGCTTAGGCTGGCGGAACAATACGACATCCCTTTTTGCAGCTCCGGAGACAACGGTGCAATTCCACGACTCGATGATCAGCCTCGTCGGCAACACCCCGCTGCTGAGGCTCAACAGCGTGACCGAGGGCATTCGGGCGACCGTCCTTGCCAAGGTCGAGTACTTCAATCCCGGCGGTTCCGTGAAGGACCGCATCGCGCTGCGCATGATCGAGGCGGCGGAGAAGAGCGGTGAACTGCAGCCCGGCGGCACGATCGTCGAGCCCACCAGTGGAAACACGGGGGTGGGGCTCGCCATCGTGGCCCAGCAGAAGGGGTACAAGTGCATCTTCGTGTGCCCCGACAAGGTGAGCACCGACAAGATCAACGTGCTCCGGGCCTACGGGGCCGAGGTCGTCGTCTGCCCGACCGCCGTCGACCCCGAGCACCCCGACTCGTACTACAACGTCTCCGACCGGCTGGTCCGCGAGACGCCCGGTGCCTGGAAGCCCGACCAGTACTCCAACCCCCACAACCCGCTCTCCCACTACCACTCGACCGGCCCTGAGCTGTGGGAGCAGACGGACGGGCGGATCACGCACTTCGTGGCGGGCGTGGGGACCGGCGGGACCATTTCCGGCACCGGCCGCTACCTGAAGGACGCCAGTGACGGCCGGGTCCAGGTCGTCGGCGCCGACCCCGAGGGGTCCGTGTACTCCGGCGGCTCCGGGCGGCCGTACCTTGTCGAGGGCGTCGGTGAGGACTTCTGGCCGACCGCCTACGACCGGACCGTCGCCGACGAGATCGTCGCCGTGTCCGACAAGGACTCCTTCCAGATGACCCGGCGCCTCGCCAAGGAGGAGGGCCTGCTCGTGGGCGGCTCCTGCGGCATGGCCGTCGTCGCCGCGCTGAGGGTCGCCGAGCGGCTCGGCCCGGACGACGTGGTCGTCGTCCTGCTGCCCGACAGCGGGCGCGGCTACCTCAGCAAGATCTTCAACGACGAGTGGATGGCCGACTACGGCTTCCTGGAGGACGAGGGGCCGAGCGCGCGCGTCGCCGACGTCCTCAACGACAAGGAGCACGGCGCCATCCCCTCCCTCGTCCACATGCACCCGGACGAGACGGTCGGTCAGGCGATCGAGGTGCTGCGGGAGTACGGCGTCTCGCAGATGCCGATCGTGAAGCCGGGCGCCGGGCACCCGGACGTCATGGCCGCCGAGGTGGTCGGGTCCGTCGTCGAACGGGAGCTGCTGGACGCCCTGTTCACCCAGCGAGCCTCGCTCGACGATCCGCTGGAGAAGCACATGTCGTCGCCGCTGCCGCAGGTCGGCTCCGGTGAGCCCGTCGGCGACCTGATGTCCGTGCTCGGTACGGCGGACGCGGCGATCGTGCTGGTCGAGGGCAAACCGAAGGGTGTCGTCAGCCGGCAGGACCTGCTCGCGTTCCTCGCCAAGGGCGGGGTGAAGCAGTAGAGGACCGGATGCGGTAGGAGCACCGGATGCGGCAGGAGCGCCGGTCAGGGGGACGAAATACCTGCAAAGGGCTCTCCGCGTCGAAAGTTTGCCTGGGGCGCGCGTTTGACTTCGCAAAAGTGGTACGAGCGCGTCACGTCCTCGCAGCACTCGCTTAACACGGGTCCGGCAGATTAGTGGGTGTCGGCAGGGCGGGAGCGGCTCCCCGCCCCGGCCGACGACCGAAACGGCGCCAAGGACCTCCGGAGCGGCTCCCGGACCTCCATGGACGCCAAGGACGCGTAAGCCCGGTCCTGACCCGGCCCGCGTCCCTCGCGGGGACCGCCGTCGTCCCGCCCCCCGTCACACGGGGGTGCGGCGGTCCCCGCGCATAGCACTCCTACGCGGCTGAACCGCCGCCGCTCTCGCGGGCGTGGCCGGTCGCCGTCGTGGTTCCTCGATCCATGGCTGCGGTGCTCGTCGCTGAAGGACGAGTCACGCTTCCCAGTCCGAGTCCCCGCTCTTGCCCCCGCGTCGGCGCAGGGCCGAGGAACCGCGCAGGGCCCAGGCCATGTTCACGCCCACGATGCCCGCCCAGGTGACGAAGAGGCCGGGGAGTTCGGCCACGGCGCCGCCGATGCCGGAGAGGGGGATGGCGACGACGAGGGAGACGACGCCGAAGCCGTAGCGTTCGCCCCAGGTGTCGGTGGACTTGGGGGAACGGCTGCCACGGGCCACCACCATCTGCTGCTCGGCGACCTGACGCCTGACCCGGCGGTCCACCGCGCCGTCGATGCGCTGGTCGACCTTCTCCAGGAACGAGTCGACGAGCGCGGACTCGTAGTCCTCGCCCAGCTCTCTGCGGGCGTGCAGGGTGGCGGCGAGTTCCTTCTTCAGCTCGGGGTCCCCGAGCTGTGCGTCACGGGCATCCATACCGGTCATGCCGTTCACGGTAGGGAGCCTGGGGTCGCTTGACACTGGGGTTAGCCCCCCTGTTGGCGCGCTGGTTCTCCCGCACGCTGCCCGTCGGTTTCCGCGTCGACCGCCCTGCCCGTTTCCCCGTCGGCAACGACAGCAACGGTGTGGTCTGGCTGGTCCCCGATCGCCTCGCGGCGAAGGCCGAGGCCGTCCGGGCGGTGAACCTCGAAGGCCCCGGCGTCCCCGGGAGCGACACCCCGGCCGCGGGCCGGGGCCGACCCGCAACCGCATCGCCGTCGTGGGCCCGCTCCTCGACACCGACGGTGACAAGCACCTGGACGTGGTGTTCGGCGCCCCCGGCTTCCTGGACGGGAAGAAGCGGGACCTGGACGCCTTCTGGGTGCTGCGCGGCACTGGGGAGGGCATGCGGTATCGGCGGCATTTCACCGTCATGGACATCCTCTGAGACCGCTGAGCGTCAGTTGAGACCGATCGGCTGAGCGTCAGTTGAGACCGATCGGCTGAGCGTCGGCTGACACCGCTGAACCGAGCATCAGCCGGACCAACCACTGCTTCTCGCACAGCGGCGGCGGACGGACACCCGTTGAGGAAGCATTTCCAGCGACCGCTCCATCGGCGTCTCTTGCCTGGCCTGTATAGGCTCATGCAGAGTTCTCGGTGTCTGAATATTCGGTGTATCGGCTCGGGGCTGGAGGCTGCGGGTGATGTCCTCTCGGATCGTGGGCGCGTCGGACGCCCCCGCGGTCGCCGTGGCGGCCGTTCCGGCCGTTCCGGCCGGTCTCGTCGTCCTCGACGGGCGTGCCGTCGGTGTCGCCGATGTCGTACGGCTGGCAGACGGGATCGCGCGGCCCGTGCCCGGCAGCGAGGCGATGCGGCGGGTCGAGGAGTCCTGGGACGCGGCCCGGCAGATCGCGGCGACCGGACGCGTGTACGGCCGCTCCACCGGCGTCGGCGCCAACCGCAGCGAGGACGTGCCCACCGAGGCCGCCGCCGAGCACGGTCTGCGGCTGCTGCGCAGCCACGCCGGGGCCATCGGGGAGGAGCTGCCCGCCCGGCAGGTACGGGCCATGCTCGCCGTACGCGCCAACCAACTGCTCGCGGGCGGCGCCGGACTCCGGCCGAGCGTGGTCACGGCGCTCTGCGAGGCGCTGGAGAGCGGCGCGTACCCCGTGGTGAACGAGTTCGGGTCGGTCGGGACGGGCGACATCGCGGCGCTGGCCCAGATGGGGCTGGCGCTGGCGGGGGAGCACCCCTGGCGGGGGCCGGGAACGGGAGGGGCGGCCGGGGCGCGGTTCGGGTCCGGCTCCGGTGTCCCCGAGGCGCAGCCGCTCGACAACAACGACGCCCTCGCACTGATCAGCAGCAACGCGCTCACCCTCGGACAGGCCGCGCTCGCGCTCCACGAGTTGCGCGGGCTGATCGCTGCCACCCAGGTCGTCGCCGCGCTGTCACTGCTCGCCGTGGACGGCTCGCACGAGGCGTACGCGGCGCCCGTGCACCTCGCACGTGCCCACCGGGGGTCGAGCGAAGTGGCGCGGCGGATGCGGGAGCTGATCGGGGCGGCCGACCGGCCCACGCCGCCGCTGGGCCGGATCCAGGACCCGTACGGCTTCCGGTGCCTGCCGCAGATCCACGGGCCCGCGCTGGACGCGGCGGACGCGCTGCAGGGCGTCCTGGAAGTCGAGATCAACGCTGCGGCGGAGAATCCGCTGATCTGCCCCGAGGACCTGGCCGCCTACCACCACGGCGGCTTCTACCAGGCACAACTAGCCCTCGCCCTGGACCATTTCAGACTCGCCGTGACACAGGTGGCCCGGCTGTCGACGTCCCGGCTCTCCTCGCTCAACGAACCCGCGTACACCCGGCTGCGCCCCTTCCTCGCCGACCACGAGCCCGCCTCGTCGGGCGTGATGATCCTGGAGTACGCCGCCGGGGCCGCCCTCGGTGACCTGCGGGCCTTCTCCGCACCCGCGTCGCTCGGCCACGCTGTACTCTCCCGGGGCGTCGAGGAACAGGCCAGCTTCGCCTCGCTCGCCGCACGGCAGACGCTGCGCGCATGCGGCGCGTACCGGCTCGTCGTCGGCTGCGAACTCGTCGCCGCCGTGCGGGCCCTGCGTCAGCGGGACCTGCGGCCGGATCCGGAACTGCCCGTCGGGCGGGCGCTGGAACTGGCCGAGACCGTGCTCGACGCGGACCCGGCCGACCGGCCGCTGACGGCGGACGTGAACGCGGCGGCCGTACTGCTCGATCGGTTCACCGAGATCTGGACGGACGTCCGGACGGACCCGCCAAGGGGGAGCGCGTCATGAGCGCGGACAAGGGCACGGGCGTGACGGACAGTCCCGCCGCGCGGCTGCAGGCGCTCTTCGAGGGGCACCGGCTGACGCCCACGCAGCGGCGCATCGCCCACAGCATGGTGCGGCGGGCGGCCGACGTGCCGTTCCTGTCGAGCGTGGAGCTGGCCGAGCTGGCCGGGGTCAGCCAGCCGTCCGTGACGCGCTTCGCGGTGGCGCTGGGCTTCGACGGCTACCCGGCACTGCGCCGGCATCTGCGGGACGTCGCGCCCGCCGAGCCGGCCCCGGACACCACCGCGTACAACGAGTACCAGCAGGCCGTCGAGGCCGAGATCGAGAACCTGCGGCATCTGGCCGAGGTGCTCGCCGACCCCGGCCCGGTGGCGCGGGCCGGGCGACTGCTGGCCGCCTCCCGCCCGCTGCCGGTGCTCGGACTGCGGGCCGCGGCCTCCCAGGCGTACGGCTTCGCCTACTTCGCCGCCAAGGTCCACCCCGACGTACGGCTGCTGCACGAGGGCGGCAGCATGCTCCACGACCGCGTCGACGCGGCCGTACGGGCGGGCGCGACCGCCCTGCTCTGCTTCGCGCTGCCCCGGCATCCGCGCGAGGTCGTCGAGACCCTGGCGTACGCCAAGGAGGCGGGGCTCTTCGTCGTCACCGTCGCCGACTCCGCGTTCGCGCCCGTCGCCAAGGTCTCCGACCTGCTGCTGCCCGCAGCCGTCGGCACCGGGCTGGCCTTCGACACCGCCTGCGCCCCGATGCTGCTGGGCCGGGTGCTCCTGGAGGCCATGTGCGACGACCTGCCCCAGGCCCAGGCCCGCCTGGAGGAGTTCGACGCGAAGGCCGCGCAGCGGAGCCTGTTCGTGGAGTAGCCCTTCCGGCCGGGTGGGGTTCCCGATTCTCAGGCGCGTTTCACGTTCGCTGGTTATCGTGCCCGCGACTGTCGTACACCTGGGGATCACGGGAGGCGGGGAGAGTGGCGCGCGGAGGGCAGGGGCTTGCTCGGGTGGCCGTCGTGGTGCGGGCCGGGGCGGCCCCGTTGTGGTGGCTGGGAGTGGTCGCGGCGGGGGTCGGCGTCCTGCCCCCGGGGCTGACCGGGCGGCGGATCGGGGTGCTGGCCGGGGCGGCGCTGTTCCTCGTCGCCGCCGGCGCGGTGGCGTGGACGCGGCGCGGCCGGTATCTCGCACCGGCGCGCTCAGCCGTGCGCGCCGGGAAGCACGACGTCCTCCAGGACCGTGCCGTGACCCTCCGCAACTGGCGCCGGGGCCACCGCTGGTGGCTGTTGCTCGGCTTCGCGGCCGCCCTCGGCTCGTCCTTCGCGCTCCCCGCGGCGGGCGGCATGCTCCTCGCCGGACTCGGCACCGGCCTCCGCCTCAGGGCTGCCTGGCTCGGCCGCCACGAAGTCGGCACCGGCCGGCTCCTGTGGGTCCGTGTGGACTGGCTGTCCGCGCGGGGCGGCCGGCCGACGGGCAAGCGGGTGGCCGCGTACCGGGTCACCGGCCCCGGCGCGGGGGACGCGGCGCCCGGGGGCGGCCGGCGGGCGTAGGGGCGGTTCCCTGCGTCGGGGCCGGACTCGGCCTGTACGTCAGGGCTTGCCGGGTGTCCGCGGGGAGTAGCCCGGCCTGTACGTCAGGGCTTGCCGGGTGTCCGCGGGGAGTAGCCCAGCCCGTGCGTCAGGGTTCGCCGGGTGTCCGCCGGACCAGCCTGTTCACCGCCCGCCCGCGTTGGTCGGTGATCCGTCGGGGGAGGTCTGCCCGGTCGTGGGCCGTGGACGGGTTCGCAACCGATTCCCACAGCTCAGAGGCTCGTCAGGCGGTGTTCAAGGTTCGCTTGGCCAGCTCGTACGCCGGGAGCATCTCCTCGTGTTCCTGGGTGTCGAGGCCTCCGAGGTGGACGACGACGGGCCCGTCCGGGGTGACCGTCACGAAGGCCCGCTCCTTCTTGGTCTCTTCCAGGGCCTCGCTGGTGTAGAGGTACGTGACCTCGGCGCCGGAGACATCGGAGTCCGAGGTGAACGCGCTGTACTTCGCCTTGCTGGTGTTGCCCTCGGCCGCCACGAACTCCTTCAGCAGCGCCTCCGCGTCCCCCTCCTTCGCGCCTGCCTCGCCGGTCCAGACGCGGAGGAAGCCGATGTTCCCGGCCGGCTTGGCGTCGATCTCGCACGCGGCGGTGAACGGGCCCTGGTGCAGCAGCCCCTCGGCCAGCTCGGCCGCGAGCGCGTCCTCCTCGGAACCGCTCCCGCCGTCGGGCGCCCCGGTCTCGACAGCCTCCGGCTGCCACTTCTCGGCGGTGTCGAAGGTGACCGGCAGTTCGCAGGCGGAACCGGCCGCGCCGACGCTGCCGCCGCTCTCGACGGCGTCCTGCGACGACTCCGACCCCCGCCCGGCCTCCGCCTTCGCCGACTTGGCGGCGCTCGACGACGGCTTCGCGTCACCGTCCTCCGCCGACCCCGAGCACCCGGTCAGCACCCCGGCCAGCAAGGCCACCTGCGCCAGCACCGTCCCCCGTACCGCTCTTCCCACCGTCATCCTCTTCTCCTGGTCAGGGCGGACACGGTAGCGGAGGGGGAGAGGCGGCGTTCGCACGGGTGTGCGGGGTAGGTGTATCGGGGCCGGGCCCGGATCCCGCCGGGGAACGTGCTCGGCGGCGCTCCCCGGGTGGGGTGCGCCGCCGGAGCCGCGGTGTCGGACGGGTCAGACCTCCAACTCCGCCTCGATCCGCTTCAGCTGGTGCCTGGCCATGGCCAGGTTGGCCCGCTTGGCGTCGAGGACCAGGTAGAGGAAGAGGCCGTTGCCGCCACGGCCGGTGATCAGGCGGATCAGGTGGTAAGCGTCGGACAGGGTGATCAGGATGTCCTCGATCTCGCCCTTGAGGCCGAGGTGTTCCATGGTGCGCAGCTTGGCGCGGACGACGTCGGTGTTCCCGGCGGCGGCGACGGTGAGGTCGAACCCCTTGCTGCCGCCGATCGTGCCCAGTGCCATGCCGCTGGTGTAGTCGACCAGGGCGGCGCCGGTCGCGCCCTCGATGGACGCGAGGGCCTCTTTCAACGCGGTCTCGGTGTTGGCCATGGTGTGCGGTGTCCTTTCAACTCTCATTGGTGGTAGGTGCGTTGGGAGCGGTTCGGGGGGTGGTGCGTGGGGTGGTGGCGCGAGGGGTCCGGCGGGGCATGGTCGACCTGACCGTGGCCTTGGCCGGTGTCTGGGACGAGGCGGCGGTCGTGGCGGAGGGCGTGGCCGCGCTCGCGGTCCTGGCCACGGACCGGGCCGGGTTCCTGGCGGCCGACCGGGCGTTGGCCGTGGCCGTGTCGTCCTGCCGGGGCAGGGCGTCCATCAGTTCGCCGATACGGCCGCCGGCGCGGCGGCCCTCCAGGTGCAGCCGGCCCACGTTGACCCGGTCCTGGGCCAGCAGCGTCAACACGGCGGAGGAACCCGCCGCGTACGTCGCCACATAGCCGTGGTCGCCGCGCAGCAGCAGTTCGCGGAGCTCGCCCCGGCCGGCGGTGTCCGTCATCCGTACGGCGACGCCGAGCGCGGCGGCGGTGAGTGCCGCCAGGCCCTCCGGTTCCACACCGGGGGTGTCGTGGGCGAGGACCAGCCCGTCCACACTGGCCGCGAGCGCGCCGGTCAACTGGGGTACACGGGCCCTCAACCGGTGCAGTTCGTCGAGGACTTCGGCCTCCGCGGCCATGATCAGTCTCCTCTCGGCGGGACGCTCCCGCTGCCGCTCAAAGGGCCTCCAGCGCATCCCTGAGCCTTTGCAGTAGAGCCACGTCGGGGTCTGGGGTGGTGAGCGGCCAAGGTGGGGCGGGGGGCGATACCTCGCTGCCGGCCGCCGGTCCGGCAGCCGTGTCACGGTCCGGGTCGGCCGACGGGGCGAGGCCGGGGTGGGTGACGGGGGCGAGCCCCTGGCGGGTGGCGGGGACGTGGTCCGGGCCGGTCGGGATCGGCGGGGTTCTCCCCGGGCTGTGCCGGGTCGCGGATATGAGGCCCGCGGCCGTCAGACGCCGTACGTCCACGAGGGTGTGGAAGGCCGGGCGCCCCAGGGTCAGGGAGATCTCGGCGGCCGTGCGGACACCGTTGACCTGGCCGAGCACGGCTCCCTGGCGGGCCGGGACCGGTGGGACGTCCAGGCCGACGGCCCTGACCAGCGGGGCCTCGTCCGTCGCCGGGTCGGGCCAGATGCGGTGCAGCAGGTCGCGGCGGCGCTGGGCCTCACGCTCCACGGCGGCCACCGGCACCGGGCGGATCGGTCCCAGCCAGTGCGCGGCCCCGTAACGGAAGCTGGCCTGCGCGCTGCTCGGGCCGAGCACGAAGTACGCCGCGTCGAAGAGTGCCCCCGCGTGGCACAGCTCCAGCGCGCCCCGGGTGACCCGCCCGCTGTCCACGAGGAACCGCCCGACCCGCAGCCCGGCCCCGGCCGTGTCGACCGCCTCCCGCCAGCCGTCGCCGTCCAGGACGCCGCCGGTGGTGAGCAGCACGTCCAGGCCCGGCGAGCGGGGGCTCTCGGCATGGACGACCTCACCCTCGGACAGATACAGCGAACCGCTCTCGCGCAGCAGTACGCCGGTGGCCCGCTCGGCGGCGAGCCGGCGCAGCATCGGGGCGACGGCCTGCCGGAAGTGCTCGCCCCGCACGGTCGGCGGAGGCGCCGGTGTGGTGATCACGCTCATGCCAGCACCAGCCGCCCCGCCATCTCCCCGAGCCGGATCCGGGCCAGCGCGAGGTTGCCGTCCGAACGGGCCAGCCACAGATGCAGGAACACACTGCTGTCGAACGTCGTCCGTACGAACCGCAGCACGTGGTACGTGTCCCGGTTGCTGACGATCAGGTCCTCGACCGGCAGATCCGCCCCGGACCAGTCGGAACCCTCCTCCGGCGCGAACGCCCGGTGTTCCGCCGCCAGCCGCGCCAGTTCCGCCGCCTCCGCCGCGGTCGTCTCGTGGTCACCGCCGGGTGCCTCCCCGACCGTGCCCAGCGCCAGCCCGCTGGTCCAGTCGACCACCGAGGCGCCCAAGGCACCGGGCAGCCTCATGGCCTCCACCAGACACTCGTCGATTCCGGGCACCGTGGCTCCCCTCCTGCCTGCGGTTCGGCTGAGTGACGCAGACGCTACGCAACGTGTGCGCGAGGGGTGAGGGATCTGGCATTTTCCAGCGGAACATGCGGAGAGGTGACTAAGGTGGGTCGACTTGCCTGGTTTTCACCGCTGTTGGGGTCCAGGCGCGTAGCGGTGCGCTGAGGTGGGCATATGCGGCCGACCCGCATGCCGGGCGCGGGCGAGGCACCGGGCGTCAATCATTCTGGGGGGCTTGAGGGGCGTGCGGAGGGGAGCAGTTGCTGCTGCCGGGCGCCCATGGATTCTCAGGGGTGCGGGGAACTGCGCGACCAGCCACGACCAACCCGTAGCCGCCATCCCACAGTTCCCGCCCGAACTCGAAGGCGCGTGTCAGAGCCCCAGCAGCCCCGACCTCTCGACTCCCCCCGCCTCCGCCACGATCTCCTCCACGGTCTGCGCCTTCCGGACCACCGCGAAGCGCATCTCCCTCTCCCCGGGCGCATACCCGTAAATCCCGGGCCGCGGCAGAGAGTTGTACGCGTAGTGGTGCGCAAAGCAATACGCGCCGGTGTCCAACGCGGCGGCGTAGTCCCCCGGTTCGAACAGCGGCAGCGAACGCCCCTCCGCCAGCAGGTCCCCCGCGAAACAGGCGGGCCCCGCCACGTCCTGCACCACCGCCGGCCCGCTCTTCACCCGGCCCTTCCCGTCGTACGCCGCGATCCGCAACGGCCATGCCCCCGGCGCGTACACCGTCCGCGTCGCCACCTGTACCCCGGCATGGGTGACCGCGATGGCCCGCCCGCCCGCGCTCTTGGTGTACTCCACGCGGGCGACGATCGTCCCGTGCTTCGCGAGCAGCGACCTCCCGAACTCGGTCACCAGCCCGTACCGCCCGTCGAACAGCCCCGGCACCGCCTCCGCCAGCAGTCGCGCGTACTGCTCGTACGTCGGTGTCGCCGCCTCCGACGCGAAGTTCACCGGCAGCCCGCCGCCGATGTCGATCGTGTCGATCTGCTGCCGCCCGATCCGACGGTTGATCTCCTCCGCCAGCTCGTACGTCTCGGTGATCCCCCGTGTCATCAGCGACAGCGGCATCCCCTGGGACCCGGTGTGCGCGTGCAGCCGGCTCAGCCAGGGGCGGTCCAGATACGCCCTCACGACCCACTCGCGGGCGCCCTCGTCCCGGAGCGCCACCCCGAACTTCGACGTGGCCGTCGCCGTGGACAGCGCGTCGATCGCACCGCTGCCGACCTGCGGGTTCACCCGGATGCCGATGGGGGAGCGGGTGGTGGCCGACCGGACGAGCGCGTCGATGCGGCCCAGCTCCTGCGGATTGTCCGCGTTGACCGCGATACCCAGCGCCAGCGCCTCCCGCAGCTCGGCCGGGGTCTTGGCGGGCGAGTCGAGCACGGTCCGCTTCGGCGACACCCCGGCCGCCCGCGCCAGGGCCAGCTCCCCGGCACTCGCCACCTCCACGCCGATCCCCGCCTCGCGCAGCAGCCGCAGTACGGGCACGAGCGGCGTCGCCTTCACCGCGAACGCGTGCAGTACGGGCGTCCCGGGTGCCGTCACCGCGTCGAACGCCCTCCGCAGCGCCCCCGCCGAGGCCCGGATCCCGGTCACGTCGAGGAGCGCGACTACCGGGGTGCCGGGGCCGAGCAGCCCCTGCTCCACCGCCGCCCGCACGGCCTCGTCCCGCCGGGCGGCCCGCTCGCCGTCGGTGTCGAACAGCCGCAGCGTGCGCTCGCTGTCCTCCTCGTCCTGCGGGTGGGCCCGGCCCCCGGCCGACCCGTCCCCCACGGTCCCGTTCGTCACGTCTCCCCTCTCTTCCCCTGCTGTCGTGTAGTCGTCCGCGCCCATGGGCCAGTGTGTCCAGCCAAACATCCGCGGCGCGCCGTCGCTGGCCCTACCGCCGTATTGACTAGCTCTATTCATCAGGCCAGGATGTGAATAGTTGCTGTATAGCGAGGAGGCAGACCGTGTCAGGACCCCGCCCCGTTCGAGCGCCGCGCGGTACGGAACTCAGCACCCTGGGCTGGCAGCAGGAAGCCGCCCTGCGCATGCTGCAGAACAACCTCGACCCCGAGGTCGCCGAGCACCCCGACAAGCTCGTCGTCTACGGCGGCACGGGCAAGGCCGCCCGTGACTGGCGCTCCTTCGACGCCATGGTCCGCACCCTGCAGACCCTCAAGCAGGACGAGACCATGCTCGTCCAGTCCGGCCGCCCCGTCGGCGTCATGCAGACCCACGAATGGGCGCCCCGCGTCCTCATCGCCAACTCCAACCTCGTCGGCGACTGGGCCAACTGGGAGGAGTTCCGTCGGCTGGAACAGCTCGGGCTGACCATGTACGGCCAGATGACCGCCGGTTCCTGGATCTACATCGGCACCCAGGGCATCCTCCAGGGCACCTACGAGACCTTCGCCGCCGTCGCCGCCAAAAAGTTCGACGGCACCCTCGCCGGGACCATCACGCTCACCGCCGGTCTCGGCGGCATGGGCGGCGCCCAGCCCCTCGCCGTGACCATGAACGACGGCGTCGCGATCTGTATCGACTGCGACCCGCGCGCCATCGAGCGCCGTATCGAACACCGCTACCTGGACGTGGAGGCCGACTCGCTCGACCACGCCCTCCAGCTGGCCGTCGAAGCCCGTGACGCCCGCCGCCCCCTCTCCATCGGCGTCCTCGGCAACGCGGCCGACCTCGTCCCCCGGCTCCTCGCCATGGGCGCCCCCATCGACATCGTCACCGACCAGACCTCCGCCCACGATCCGCTGGCGTATCTGCCGGTGGGCGTGGACTTCGACGACATGGCGTCCTACGCGACGAAGGACCCGGCCGGGTTCACCACCCGCGCGCGAGAGGCGATGGCCCGGCACGTCGAGGCCATGGTCGGCTTCCTGGACGCGGGTGCCGAGGTCTTCGACTACGGCAACTCCATCCGCGGCGAGGCCCGGATCGCCGGCTACGAGCGGGCGTTCGCCTTCCCCGGCTTCGTCCCCGCCTACATCCGGCCACTGTTCTGCGAGGGCAAGGGCCCCTTCCGGTGGGCCGCCCTCTCCGGCGACCCCGCCGACATCGCCAAGACCGACAAGGCGATGCTCGACCTCTTCCCCGAGAACGAGTCCCTCCACCGCTGGATCAAGATGGCCGGGGAACGCGTCCACTTCCAGGGCCTCCCGGCGCGTATCTGCTGGCTCGGCTACGGCGAGCGGGACAAGGCCGGCGAGCGGTTCAACGACATGGTCGCCTCCGGTGAACTGGCCGCGCCGCTCGCCATCGGCCGCGACCACCTCGACTGCGGCTCCGTCGCCTCCCCCTACCGCGAGACCGAGGCCATGCTCGACGGCTCCGACGCGATCGCCGACTGGCCGCTGCTGAACGCGATGGTGAACGTGGCGTCGGGCGCGTCCTGGGTGTCCCTGCACCACGGCGGTGGCGTGGGCATGGGCCGGTCGATCCATGCCGGTCAGGTCACGGTCGCCGACGGCACGAAGCTGGCCGGGGAGAAGATCCGCCGGGTGCTGACGAACGACCCCGGGATGGGTGTGATCCGGCACGTCGACGCGGGCTACGACATCGCGGAGTCCGTCGCCGACGACCGGGGCGTACGGGTGCCGATGCGCGAGGGCGGCGACGCGTGACCCGGACCCGGCCCGTAGTGGGTGGTGGCGGGGCGGGCCCCGTCACCGGCGGTGCCTCCTTCCACGAGATGTGGCGCGACCTCAAGCCCATCGGCCGTCACCCCGACTCCGGTGGATACCGCCGGTTCGCCTGGACCGCCGCCGACGCGGACTGCCGGGCCTGGTTCGAGGAGCAGGCCCGGGACCGGGGGCTGGCCCACGAGGTCGACCGGAACGGGAACCAGTGGGCCTGGCTCGGGGACCCCGCCGCCGGGGACGCCGTGGTCACCGGGTCGCATCTCGACTCCGTGCCCGACGGCGGGGCCTTCGACGGGCCCCTCGGCGTCGTGTCCTCCTTCGCCGCGCTCGACGAACTCCGAGCCCGGGGCGCCCGGCTCGACAAACCCCTCGCCATCGTCAACTTCGGTGACGAGGAGGGCGCGCGGTTCGGGCTGGCCTGCGTGGGGTCACGGCTGACCGCCGGGCAGCTGACCGTCGAGCAGGCGGGACGGCTGACCGGCGGGGACGGGGTCACGCTGCCGCGGGCGATGGAGGCCGCCGGGTACGACCCGGAGGGCATCGGACCCGATCCGGAACGGCTCGCGCGGATCGGGGCGTTCGTCGAACTGCATGTCGAGCAGGGGCGGGCCCTGGACCTGTCCGGGGACGCCGTCGGGATCGCCAGTGCCATCTGGCCGCACGGGCGATGGCGGTTCGACTTCCGGGGCGAGGCGAACCACGCCGGGACGACCCGGCTCGTCGACCGCCGGGACCCCATGCTGTCCTACGCGGAGACCGTGCTCGCGGCCCGGCGCGAGGCGCGGCTCGCCGGGGCGGTGGCCACCTTCGGCAAGATCTCGGTCGAGCCGAACGGGGTCAATGCCATCCCGTCCCTCGTGCGCGGCTGGCTCGACTCCCGCGCCGAGGACCAGGCCACCCTGGACACGGTCGTCGGCGCGATCGAGGAGGCGGCCCGCGACTACGCCCAGGAGCACGGGATCGAGCTCGACATCGTCCGGGAGTCCTTCACCCCCGTCGTCGAGTTCGAGCACGCGCTGCGGGACGAGATCGCCCGCATCCTGGGCCGGGACACGGCCGGTCTGAAGGTGCCGGTGCTCGGGACCGGCGCCGGACACGACGCCGGCATCCTCTCCGGGACCGTCCCGACCGCCATGCTGTTCGTGCGCAACCCGACAGGCGTCTCGCACTCCCCGGCCGAGCACGCCGCCGAGGACGACTGCCTGGCCGGGGTGAGAGCGCTCGCCGACGTACTGGAAGGGCTGGCCCGCAGGTGACGGAGACGACCTACTGGCTCGAACACGCCTGGCTGGGCACCCATGTCGAGCCAGGCGTGACCCTGACCGTGGCCGCGGAGGGCACCCCCCGAGCCGGCCGCATCACCGCCGTCCGCGGCGGGACGCCCACCCCGCCCCCGGGCGCGGTCGTCCTGCGCGGCCTCACCCTGCCCGGCCTCGCCAACGCCCACAGCCACGCCTTCCACCGCGCCCTGCGCGGCACCGTCCAGGTCGGCTCGGGCACCTTCTGGACCTGGCGCGAGGTCATGTACCGGGTGGCGGACCGGCTGACCCCGGACACCTACCACGCCCTCGCGCGGGCCGTGTACGCGGAGATGGCGCTGGCCGGGATCACGGCGGTGGGCGAGTTCCACTACGTGCACCACGCCCCGGGCGGCACCCCGTACGCCGACCCGAACGCCATGGGGGAGGCCCTCGTCGAGGCCGCCGCCGAGGCGGGCATCCGGATCACCCTCCTCGACACGGCCTACCTCTCCGCCGGCTTCGGCAAGGCGCCCGACCACCACCAGCTCCGCTTCTCCGACGGTACGGCCGAGGCCTGGGCGGAACGCTGTTCAGTTCTCAAGGACCGGGATCACGCGCGGATCGGTGCGGCCGTGCACTCCGTACGGGCCGTGCCCGCCGGGCAGTTGGCGACCGTGGCGCGGTGGGCCGAGGAGCGGCGGGCCCCGCTGCATGTCCACCTGTCGGAGCAGACGGCGGAGAACGACGCCTGCCACGAGGCACACGGACGCACCCCCACCCAACTCCTCGCCGACCACGGTGTACTGGGCCCCCGCACGACCGGCGTCCACAACACCCACCTCACCGACGAGGACATCGCCCTCATCGGCGACAGCGGCACCGGCACCTGCATGTGCCCCACGACCGAACGGGACCTCGCGGACGGCATCGGACCGGCCGTCGCCCTGCAACGGGCGGGCTCCCCGCTCTCCCTCGGCTCCGACAGCCACGCCGTCATCGACCTGCTCGAAGAGGCGCGCGCCATGGAACTGAACGAGCGGCTGCGCACCCGTACGCGCGGTCACTGGACGGCGGCGGCCCTCCTGCGGGCGGCCTCGGCCGACGGCCACACGGCGATCGGCTGGGACGACGCCGGTGCCCTGGAGACGGGCGCGCTCGCCGACTTCACGACGATCGCGCTCGACTCGGTCAGGACCGCAGGGCCGCTTCCACGGCTCGGCGCGGAGACGGCTGTATTCGCCGCGTCGGCAGCAGACGTGTCGCACACGGTGGTGGGAGGTCGGCACGTCGTACGGGACGGGGTGCACGCGCTCGTACCGGATGTGCCGAAAGCCCTCGCGGACGCCGTCGAAGCACTGCGCGGATGACCCCCACCCGCCCGTCCGGGCCGGCCTCGGCCCCCGAACCCACCGCCGACCAGGCCACCAAGGACGCCATGAGCAGCCCGACGACCGTCAGCCCCGCCAATTCAGCGAGCACCGCGAGCACGCTCATCACCAACATCGCTGCCCTGGTCACCAACGACCCCTCCCTCGGCGACAGATCCCCCCTCGGACTGATCCAGAACGCGGCCGTCGTCATCGACGGTGAACGCATCGCGTGGACCGGTGATCAAAGCAAAGCACCCGCCACTGACAATCGCGTCGACGCCGGTGGGCGGGCGGTGATCCCGGGCTTCGTGGACTCCCACTCCCACCTCGTCTTCGCCGGCGACCGGACCGCCGAGTTCAACGCCCGCATGTCCGGCCGGGCCTACAGCGCGGGCGGCATCCGTACGACCGTCGCCGCCACCCGTGCCGCCACCGACGAGGAACTGGAGGCCAACCTCACCCGTTACCTCCGCGAGGCCCTCCGCCAGGGCACGACCACCTTCGAGACGAAGTCCGGCTACGGCCTGACCGTCGCGGACGAGGCGCGGGCCCTGCGCATCGCGGCCGCCCACACCGACGAGGTCACCTATCTCGGCGCCCACATCGTCTCCCCGGACCACGCCGAGGACCCCGCCGCCTACGTCGCCCTCGTCACCGGCGAGATGCTCGACGCCTGCGCCCCGTACGCCCGTTGGATCGACGTCTTCTGCGAGAAGGGCGCCTTCGACGGCGACCAGGCCCGCGCGATCCTCACGGCGGGCAGGGCCAAGGGCCTGCACCCGCGTATCCACGCCAACCAGCTCTCGTACGGCCCCGGCGTCCAGCTCGCCGTGGAACTGGACGCGGCGAGCGCGGACCACTGCACCCACCTCACCGACGTCGACGTGGACGCCCTCGCGAACAGCCGGACGGTCGCCACCCTGCTCCCCGGCGCCGAGTTCTCCACCCGCGCCCAGTGGCCGGACGCCCGCCGCCTCCTCGACGCGGGCGTCACCGTTGCCCTCTCCACGGACTGCAATCCGGGGTCGTCCTTCACCTCGTCCGTCCCCTTCTGTGTCGCGCTCGCGGTGCGGGACATGGGGATGACGCCGGACGAGGCGGTCTGGTCGGCCACGGCGGGGGGTGCGCGGGCGCTCCGCCGCGACGACGTCGGCAGCCTCACGCCGGGCGCGTACGCCGATCTCGCGCTGCTGGACGCGCCCAGCCACGTCCACCTCGCCTACCGGCCGGGAGTTCCGCTGGTCACGGGCGTATGGCGCAGGGGCGTACGCGTGGTCTGACCGGCCGCGCCGGGGCGTTGCGGCCTCTGTCGCGGTGGCTGCGGAAGCGAGTGGCCTCAGGTGTGGGTGGCCTCAGGCGTGGGCGGGTCCGGCCCCCGCCCGCCACCGCTGGCCGTCGCGCCCCGACGCCTCGGCGAAGGCGACGGAGCCGAGCGCGTCCGGGGTCACGGCGTGCCCCGGCGCGATCGCCGGGCGGATCACACCCCGGGAGTCGACCTCGAACCTGAGGTTGTCGCCGTTGTCCCCGTCGAGCGAGTCGCACTCCCAGACGCCCACACCGTCGTCGGTCGCCCCACGGCTGTCGAGGCACAGGTCGGGGTCGGCGAACGACTGGAGGGCGTTCCGCCGGGAGTCGAGGCGCCAGCGCTGGGTGGCGCGCGAGGTGCAGGTGGCCGTGACGACGTCGGTGCCCTTCGCCAGCTCGCCCCGGATGTCCAGACACAGTCCCGAGGCGATGTTCACCACCTGGGCGTAGGCACCGTTCAGCGGTGGCCCGTACGGCAGCGAGGGCGTCGGGAGACCCGACTTCGACGGACTCGGACTCGGGCTCTTCGTCGGCTTCTCCTTCTCCGGGGGCTTCGAAGGGCTCTCGGTGTCCGAAGGGGTCGGGGACGGTGTCGGGCTCGCCGGGACCGTCGGGTTCACAGCGCCCGACGGCGGTGCCGCGGGCGTGCCGACGGAACCCGCCCCGTCGTCGGACGACGAGCCCACCGAGCCCGAGAACACGAGGAACGCCAGCAGCGGAGCCAGTGCCACTCCGAGGGCCACCGAGGTCAGCACGATCCGACGGGACGACGACCATCGGGCCCCCGGCACCCCTGCCTCGGCCCCGGTCGGCGCCCCGGCGCCACTGTCGACCCCTGCCGCCCAGGCTCCGCCCGCTGCCCCGGCCTCGGCCCTGTTCCCGGTCGCGGCTGCCATGTCGGCCCCCGAACCGGCCGCCGCCCCGGCCCCGGCTGCCACGCCGGCCTGCGCACCGCCGCCAGGACCTGCCCACGCCTCGGCCCCGGCCCACGCACCGCCCTGAGCCTCCGCCCCCACCCCGTCCACCGCGCGATCCCTGCCACCGGCGTCGAAGCCGCTGCCGCTGCCGGAGCCGGAACCAAGGCCGGACTCCGCCCACACCTCCGCCGCGGCGGCGGTCGCAGCCGCCGCTCCCGCCCAACCGCCCGCTCTGGAGCCTGCCGCGGTCCCCGCGCCCGCGCCCGCCCCCGTCTCCGTCCCGGCTTCCGGCTCCGCGAAATCCTCAGCGGCCTCCACTCCGGTGCTCGCCCGGCCGCCGCCACGCGCGTCGGCTCCGTTCCGCGCACCCGCGCCGCCCCGCGCCCCACGCCCGCCCCGCGTGTACGCCGTACCGCCCCAAGGCAGCAGCCCCTCCGCGAGCGTCGCGCGCGGGCTGTCGCGCAGGGCGCACAGCTCCTCGTACGCGCCGGTGCAGTACGCGCAGTACTCCATGTGGCTGTGCAGGTCCGGGCTGTGGCGGGGGGTGTCCGGTCGTACGGACTCCTCGATCAGCCGACGGAAGTCCTGGCAGCGAGGGTCGTCGGAGGCGGCGAGGCGCACTCTGAGACAGGCCTGGCGCAGGGCCTGGAGCGCGGACTCCCGCTTGTACGTCACGTCGTCGGGGGTGAGGCCGAGCAGCACGGCCGTACGGTCGTCCGGTTCCTGCTCCACGACGCCGTACCAGATGAGGCCCTGGGGGCGGGGTGGCAGGAACTGGAACGCCGCGAGCAGGGGCGGGACGGGGCCGTCGGGGCCCGCCGCGTCCAGCACGGAGCGCAGTGTGGGGGCGAGGCCGGTCGCATGCTCGTCCGTGGTCCAGGTGGCGGCCACACGGAAGGCCAGCAGGAGCAGTTGGTGGCGCCAGGGGACGGGCGGCTCGGTGCCGCGTGCCGTCTCCCGGGTGGCGACCGTGAACGCCTGCGTCGCCAGCTCCCGTGCCGAGGACTCGCTCGCGGCGCACAGCCGGGCGTAGGCGAGGACCGACGGGTGGTGGCGTTCGCGCAGCTCGCGCAGGGCCGTGTACGCGGTCGGCGTATCGGCGCGCAACAGCGCGGTGAGCCGCGCGTCGGACGCAGTCGCGTGCCGGTGCTCGGACCCGTCGTCGGGGCGTGCGCCCGGAGCGCCGGTGTCCTGGCGCTTCTCATGGCTGTCGTCGTCGCCGGGGCGCTCGTCCCGAGCCCGAGTCATCCTCGTGCCTCCTCGCACCCCCGTGTCCGCCAGTCGGCTTCTGGGATACCGAACAGTCTGGCGCGTGACCATAGTGACGGAAGGTGAACCGGGGGGAAGGGGTTTCTTGCGGTAAGGGGGCGAGACAATGGGCGGGCCGGGAACATTTCGGCCGGGTACGGGAGGAGTGTCGCAACTCCTGGCGTACCCGGCCGACTTCTGTCATCGTCGACGGCGCCGTCACCGACGGCTCGGCGCCGCCACGCGCTCACTCCTCCAGCGTCAGCCCCTTGCGCAGCCGTACCAGCGTGCGGGACAGCAGCCGGGAGACGTGCATCTGGGAGATGCCCAGCTCGTCCCCGATCTCGGACTGCGTCATGTTGGCCACGAACCGCAGGGAAAGGATCTGCCGGTCGCGCGGCGGCAGTCCGGCGATCAGCGGCTTCAGGGACTCGACGTACTCGATGCCTTCGAGCCCGTGGTCCTCGTAACCGATCCGGTCCGCCAGCGCGCCCTCGGAGTCGTCCTCCTCGGGTTGGGCGTCCAGCGACGAGGCGGTGTACGCGTTCGACGCCGCCATGCCCTCGACGACCTCGTCGTTCGTCAGCCCGAGGCGCTCCGCCAGCTCTCCCACCGTCGGAGCGCGATCGAGCTTCTGGGCCAGCTCGTCGCCGGCCTTGGCCAGGTCGAGCCGGAGTTCCTGGAGTCTGCGCGGCACCCGCACGGACCAGCTCGTGTCGCGGAAGAAACGCTTGATCTCGCCGACGATGGTCGGCATCGCGAAGGTGGGGAACTCGACGCCCCGGCTCAGTTCGAAGCGGTCGATCGCCTTGATCAGGCCGATCGTGCCGACCTGGATGATGTCCTCCATGGGTTCGCTGCGCGAGCGGAACCGCGAGGCGGCGAACTTCACCAGAGCCAGGTTCAGTTCGACGAGGGTGTTGCGCACGTACGAGTACTCGTACGTGCCTTCCTCGAGGGACTGCAGCCGCTCGAAGAGAGTCTTGGACAACGCCCGTGCGTCCACCGGCCCCACCTCGTCGAACGGGGGGATCTCCGGCAGGTCGGCGAGCCCCTCACCCGGATCGTGGGCGAATTCGTCCTGCGTCTCTTCAGGGGCGGATGCCGACGTCGCCCTCTGGGTATGCGATTCGTCGAGCCGGGGTGACATGATGTCCTCCATCGTTCTCGGCATATGGCCGCCGATGCCCATACGTGCACTGCGGTGTGCGGCGCCTCCAAAGCCGGCCGTGTCGATTGGTGTCACTACTAGCCCTACCCGGTTTCACGACGTCGTCGCAAGTGCATCCTGTGCCGAAATGTCCCTTTTCAAGGGATTGTTCGGGTGTCGGGGAGTGTGGAGAAGGCGTAGTGTTCGAGGGCGAGTCAGCAGTCACGACGGTCGGGAGAGAGACGGCATGGACCGTGGGACGGTCGGCAGCGCACAGTCGGGCCGACTACAGGTCGAGGTGCGGGAAGAGGGCTCCAGCGCCGTCGTGACCCCGGCGGGTGAGCTCGATCACCACACCGCCGATCTGTTGCGTGAGCCACTCGAGAGCTGCCTGGAAAAGGGGTTCACGCGTCTGGTGGTGGACTGTTCACGCCTGGAGTTCTGCGACTCCACCGGGCTGAACGTCCTACTGGGCGTCCGGCTCAAGGCGGAGTCGTCGGGCGGCGGCGTCCATCTGGCGGGCATGCTCCCGGCGGTGGCGCGGGTCTTCGAGATCACGGGGGCGGACGCGGTGTTCACCGTCCACGACACCCTCGAAGCGGCACTGGGCGACTAGGGCCTGTCCCGCCCGGCCCTGGCCCCCCCGCCAAGGGGTGTAGTCGGCCGGTCGGAGCCGTCGGGCCGGTCGCTCACACCTTCGAGGCCGCCTCGGGTGCCCCATCCGGACCGGCGGGTTGTTCGCGTCACAGGTTCTGTGCCGAAAACATGGGTGTTCTGACGGTTCGCTCGGGCAGGAGACATCCTGAACGTGTCGGCGAAAGGGTCGGCGGTGGCCCGGAAACGGCTCGGTGACGGGGCGTGGACGGGTGGCGGGGTGTACGGCGGTGGCCGGGCAATGGTCCGGCGGCAGTTCGGCAGCGGCTCGGCAGTACGACGAAGTGCGACGGAAGTACGGATGGCGCAACGGATGACAGCAGAAAACGGCACGTACCGCGGGCGTTCGTCCCGCACCCTAGACGAGTCCTGAATCGTGAACTGGTGAATCGGTGAGGTGAAGCGCTGATGAGCACCACCCGGCCTTTCTCGCCGGGCGACCGCGGCCCGGAACCGGGTGCCGGCGGCGCTTCCGGGTCGCCCGGCGGGGACCCGGCCCCCGCCGTGAGTCGTCAGTCCCGTCGGCTCAGTTTCGAGGGTGAGAGCGCAGTGGTGCCGCTCGCCCGTGACTTCACCCGCCAGGCGCTGTACGCGTGGGGGTGGCTGCCGGCCGCGACCGCGGATCAGCGGGCCGCGGCGGAGGACGTCCTTCTGGTGGTGTCCGAGCTGGTCACCAACGCGTGTCTCCACGCGGAGGGCCCGGCCGAGCTGCGGATCGCGTGCGACAACAAGGTGCTGCGGATCGAGGTGTCCGACCGGGGCGCGGGGACTCCGTCGCCGCGGACGCCGCACCGGGCCGGGCGGCCGGGTGGGCACGGGATGTTCATCGTGCAGCGGCTCTGTCTGGACTGGGGGGTCGTACGGGCTCCCGGGGCGGCCGGGAAGACGGTGTGGGCCGAGTTGGGGGCACCTGCCTGAGCGCCGGGGCGTGGTGTGACGGCGGCTGCGGGTCCGGCGTGCGTCGACCGCGCCCACGCGGCGGAGCCGCAGATGCCGCAGCCCCTCGCCGCTCGGGTTTCCCGGGGGGCCGATCGTCGTAAGACCGCCCCCGGTTCATCGACACTCATCCGACACCTGCGTGTGTCTTCCTTCTCCACGGGCCCCGGCGTAACTTGAGCCGCCGATCTGATGTTCCGTCAGAATGTGGGGTGCCGAGGTGCCGTACCGGACGTACCAGAAACGAACCGCCGCGCTCGCCTCCCTCGCGGCCCTGGCCGGCGCGGCGGTGCTGATGGCCGCCCCGGTGGCCCATGCCGAGGTCGTGGATGTCGAGTACAACTGCAAGACGCCGATCGGGGACAAGTCCGCGGTGTCGCCGATCGACATCAAGGGTGTCGAGAGCGGCGACGGCTACAAGATCACGATGTCGTGGCAGAAGGGCGTGTCGTCCAGCCCCGTCGAGCTGGGCAAGGGCTCGATGACGCCGAGCGCCACGATCGAGCTGGGCGGGGCCGACAACGGGACGCTCACGGTGACCGGGCCGGCGAACCAGGAGGCGCTTCCGGCCAACACACCGATCAAGATCAATGACCTGAGCGGCACGTACACCCCGAGGAAGACCGGCAAGGTCGAGTTCACCGCGGGTGTGCTCACCATCAAGGCCCTCGGCACGGTGACGACCTGCACACCGGGGAACGATCCCGGCCCGTCGCTGACTCTCGACGTCACCGCTGCGGGCGAGGGCGCCTCGGGCGGTACGGGGGGCGGTTCCGACACCGGCGGCTCGGGCGGCTCGGGTGGCTCGGGCGGTGAGCTGCCGCAGACCGGGCCTCTCGACTCGGCGGTCGCGCTCGGCACGCTCGGCGGCACGGTGCTGCTCGCGGGCACGGCGGGGGTGCTGTGGGTGACACGCAGGAATCAGGCGGTACGTCGCTGACGGGAGCCGGAACGTGAGCAGAAGGCGGCGGATCCCGGCGTCGTACCCGACCACCTACTCGTACCCGACCACCTACTCGTCCTCGACCCTGCGCTCGTCCTTGACCTCGACCCTGCGCTCGACCTCGTACTCGGCGAGGGTGCTCACGGCGGTGCTCGCCCTCGTCGTGGTGCTCGTGGCACCCTTCGGCGGCGGGTCCGCGCAAGCTGCGGACAAGCCGACCGTGAAGCTGTCCAAGACGCAGGCGGGAACCGGTGGTTCGGTCACCGTGACCGGTGAGGGCTGGCGGCCCAAGGCGATCCTGATGGTGCTGATCTGCGGTCGGTCCACACCGTCGCGGGGGGTGCCCGGCGGCACCGACTCCTGTGCCAACGCCGACGGGCGGGCCGTCACCGCCGACGGCAAGGGCGGCTTCCGCCGGGAGTTGCCGGTGGCCGAGCCACCGGTGCCGTGTCCGTGCGTCGTGCACGTCTCGACCATCACGGGCCCGAAGGCGGCGGCCGACGCGGTCTTCCAGGTCGCCGGGCACTCGGTCGAGCCGTTGCCGCAGGATGCGACCGGCGGACGGCTCTCGCTCCTGACGGACGGTCGGCTGAAGGGTTCCGGCGGGCTGTTGACCTGGTTCGGGGCGCCGCCCGCCCGTGAACTGGTCTTCACCGTCGGCAACGTCGGCACCTCGCCCGTCAAGAACCCCGTCTTCCGGGTCGGCACCTCCCACGGCGTGTTCGCGCCACGGTGGGAGGAACAGCGGTGGCGCGGCACGATCCAGCCGGGCCGCAAGGCCCGGATCACCCTGCCCGTGGACCTCGCGGCCGGGGCCCACGGCGACTACACCGTCTCGCTCACGTACGGCGGCAAGGTCCTCGCCGAACAACCGTGGACCGTGGGTCGGCCCTGGGGCGTCATCCTCTTCTGGCTGATGCTGTGCCTCGTCGTACCGGCGGCGCTGTTCCGGATCGGGATGGCCGCGGTGGACCGGGTACGGCCGGGGCGCGAGGCCCCCGAACGGAGGCGGCGGAGGCCACGGATGCCCGGACTTCCCGTGTGGGTGCCCAGGCCGAGCCCCTCGACCGCCGCACACGCGCAACCCCGTACGCCGTCCCCCTCGCGCACGACCTCGGCCCTGCCGTGGTTCACACCGGACACCGATCCCGGGGAGACACGGGCTGCGCGGCTCTCCTCGACGCGGGAGGACACATCCACGTGAGGCAGGGCGACCCGTTCATGTGAGGCGGGAGGACACATCCACGTGTGGCGGGAGGGCACCGTCACGTGAGGCAGGGCGACCCGTCCACGTGTGGCGGGAGGACACATCCACGTGAGGCAGGGCGACCCGTTCATGTGTGGCGGGAGGGCACCGTCACGTGAGGCAGGGCGACCCGTCCACGTGTGGCGGGAGGGCACCGCCACGTGAGGCAGGGCCACCCGTCCACGTGAGGCAGGAGGACACATCCATGGCGGAGACGGGAAAGGGCCGCCGCACCTCCGGGTGTGGCGGCCCTGCCCGCGGATCGGCGGGTGTCGGGGTCAGTTGACGTCGCCCGTGAGGGCTCTGACCTTCCTGCGGTACATGTGGATCGCGAAGCCGGCGAGGACGGCGAGGGTGGCCTCGACGGCGACCATGCCGGTGCCGCTGAGGTCGAAGCCGCCGACGGCGGGATTGGAGAGCAGGCCGGTGACGGAGTCGCCCGCGGTGACCGCGAGGAACCACACGCCCATCATCTGGCTGGCGTACTTGGCCGGGGCCATCTTCGTCGTCACCGACAGGCCGACCGGGGAGAGGCACAGCTCACCGACGGTCTGGATGAAGTAGATGCCCACCAGCCACATCGGGCTGGTCAGGGTGCCGTCCGCCGCCATCCCCAGCGGGATCAGGAAGAAGAAGAACGAGACGCCGATGAGCACGAGGGCCATGGCGAACTTCACGGCCGTGCTCGGCTCCCTGCCCTGGCGGTTCAGCCACAGCCAGAGCCAGGCGAACACCGGGGCCAGCGCCATGATGAACAGCGGGTTCAGCGACTGGTACCAGGAGGTCGGGAACTCGAAGCCGAGCAGCGAGCCGGCCACCTTCTCGCCGTTCGAGCCGAAGGCCTGGACCGTGGACGCGCCCTGGTCGTAGATCATCCAGAACACGGCGGCGGCGACGAAGAACCAGATGTAGCCGGTCATCTTCGACTGTTCGGCGGTGGTCAGTTCCTTGTCCCGCTTGATGCGCAGCAGCACACCGGCGGGGACGACCAGACCGATGACGGTCAGCGGGATCATCGCCCAGTTCAGGGTGAAGTGGCCGCTGAGGCCCACGGCGCCGTAGAAGACGGCCGCGACGGCCAGCCAGAGCAGACCCTTGCGCAGCCAGGAGGCACGCTCCTCGGCCGCCAGAGGCTTGGGGACCATGTCGCTCGTCGGGCTCAGGGTCCGGCTGCCGGCGAGGAAGACGGCGAGGCCGACGGCCATGCCGACCGCGGCCAGACCGAAGCCGAGGTGCCAGTTGACCTCCTGGCCGACGGTGCCGATGACCAGCGGGGCGAAGAAGGCACCCGCGTTGATGCCCATGTAGAAGATCGTGAAGCCGCCGTCGCGCCGAGGGTCGCCGGGGCCGTCGTACAGATGGCCCACCATCGTGGAGATGTTGGCCTTCAGCAGACCGGAGCCGGCGGCGACCAGCGCCAGGCCCGCGAAGAACGGTGCCTGACCGCCCGGCAGGGCGAGCACCAGGTGCCCGGACATGATGGTGACCGCGGCGATCGTCACCGTCCTGCGGGGGCCCCAGACACGGTCGCCGAGCCAGCCGCCGGGCATCGCGAGCAGATACACCATCGCCGAGTAGACGGCGACGATCGTGGTGGTGGTGGCCAGGTCCATGGCCAGGCCGCCGCCCATGCTCCCCTTGCCGGCGTCGGGGCCGCCGGAGAGCAGGTAGACGGTGAGGAGGGCCTTCATGCCGTAGTAGGAGAACCGCTCCCACATCTCGGTCATGAAGAGAGTGGCCAGTCCGCGGGGGTGGCCGAAGAAGGTGCCCTCGGTGCCGGGGGTTCCCCGGCCGGCCGAGTCCTTCGTCAGGCTGGACGCCATGGTCGTTCCTTGCAGGTCGGGACGGCGCACGTGGGGGCGCACGCCCGGTGGAGGGAGGCGGCCGGCAGCGGCGGGCCGGGACGTCCACCCACGCCCACGGGAGTCCGCCCCGGGTCACGGGGCGGCGGACGGCGGCCGCCGGGATCCACGCCCCTCCGCGCGCGTCGACGCGACGATGCGTCCCGCGTGTTCGGGGCCCGGCCACAGATCGGTTCCGCACACAAAAGAGACCTTCAGCGCACATATACCGCCAAAGGCCCTCACGTGTTGCTACAGGCGTTCCGTCACCATACGCCAGAAGACTGCGGGAAAAGAAAGGCCTTGAGAGGCGGATCACAGGTAAGAAGGCAAGTGTGAGTGTGCATTCGAAGGTCATTCACAGGTTCGCCCGTGTGGACGCAGGGTGTAACCACGCGTCGTGCGGTGTGGTCGCGCCATGTTCACGCCATGATCGCGGGATCGGCGCGTGATCCGCACCGGACCGGACCGCCTTCTTCACACGACGCCCGGCAACGTCGGCGATCTTCACCGCCGGGGGGACGAAACGCCCGCCGCAGTGGATCATGCCCCCGGGAAGTAAGGGAACCGTTGGACAAAGGTGTGAATCGTGCTTGCCGATCACCCTCCACCTGCGGTTCTCGGCGGACTACCATCACCCCATGACCCGTGTACTGCTCGCCGAGGACGACGCGTCCATCTCGGAGCCGTTGGCTCGCGCACTGCGCCGGGAAGGGTACGAGGTGGAGGTCCGCGAGGACGGACCCACCGCGCTGGACGCCGGAATGCAGGGGGGCGTCGACCTGGTCGTCCTGGACCTGGGGCTGCCCGGGATGGACGGCCTGGAGGTGGCCCGTCGGCTGCGTGCCGAGGGCCACACCGTGCCGATCCTCATCCTGACCGCGCGCGCCGACGAGGTGGACACCGTCGTCGGCCTCGACGCGGGCGCCGACGACTACGTCACCAAGCCCTTCCGGCTCGCCGAGTTGCTCGCCCGCGTGCGGGCCCTGCTCCGGCGCGGCGCCACGGAGCCGGCGCAGCCGCCTGCCACCCATGGGGTCCGGATCGACGTCGAGTCGCACCGGGCGTGGATGGGCGACGAGGAGCTGCAGCTCACCGCGAAGGAGTTCGACCTGCTGCGGGTGCTCGTGCGCGACGCGGGGCGGGTCGTCACCCGTGACCAGCTGATGCGCGAGGTCTGGGACACGACGTGGTGGTCGTCGACCAAGACCCTCGACATGCACATCTCCTGGCTTCGGAAGAAGCTCGGCGACGACGCGGCGAACCCCCGGTACATCGCGACGGTGCGAGGGGTCGGGTTCCGGTTCGAGAAGAACTGACGCCGGTCGGTGAGGCCGGGCGCCCAGCGGCTCGGGGGTGCGCGGCGGCTGCGGATGGGTTGCGGCCGGCCGCGCGGTTCCCCGAGCCCCTTCGGGGGCTTCGCCCCTTGCGGGTGCGGCGGCACCCGTGCACACGCGGGTAAGCGTCCCTGACCCCAGCCCCACCTCGGGCGCCGGGTGCCGCACAATCGAAGGTCCCAGAACAACCCCGCCCCGCTCGGAGGGCAACCGTGCGTCGCCGTCTCATCCAGTCCACACTCGCCGTCGTCCTCGTCGTCATCGCCGTCTTCGGCGTCTCCCTCGTCATCGTCGAGACCCGCACGATCAGCAACAGCGCCCAGGAACGCGTGGAGTCCGAGGCGGTCCAACTGACGAGCATCGTGGACAGCCGCATCATCGGCGACGAACGGATCACCGCGGAGGTCCTCAGGGACCAGGTCGGGGACGAGCGCTACGCCCGTATCGAGATCCCCGGCCAGACCCCGATCGAGATCGGTGACAAGCCCGTCGGCGACGTCATCCGTCACGAGGCCAAGGGCGAGAAGGACGAGGTCGTCACGGTCGAGGAGTCCCGCTCGTCGGTCAGCCGCGAGGTCGGCCGTACGCTGCTGATCATCGCGGCGGTCGCCCTGCTCGCCGTGATCGCCGCCGTCCTCCTCGCCGTACGCCAGGCCAACCGCCTCGCCTCCCCGCTCACCGACCTCGCCGAGACCGCCGAACGGCTCGGCTCCGGCGACCCGCGCCCCCGCCACAAGAGGTACGGCGTCCCGGAGCTGGACCGGGTCGCCGACGTGCTGGACTCCTCCGCCGAGCGCATCGGCCGCATGCTGACCGCCGAGCGGCGCCTCGCCGCGGACGCGTCCCACCAGCTGCGTACGCCGCTGACCGCGCTGTCCATGCGCCTGGAGGAGATCACCCTCACCGACGATCTCGCCACGGTGAAGGAGGAGGCGCACATCGCGCTCACCCAGGTCGAGCGCCTCACGGACGTCGTGGAGCGGCTCCTCACCAACTCCCGCGACCCCCGCAACGGCTCCGCCGTCTCCTTCGAGCTCGACGAGGTCATCAAGCAGCAGCTGGAGGAGTGGCGGCCGGCCTACCGCGGTGAAGGCCGGGCAGTCGTCAGCTCGGGCAAGCGGCATCTCCAGGCCGTGGGCACGCCGGGCGCGGTCGCGCAGGTGCTGGCCGCGCTGATCGAGAACTCGCTCATGCACGGCGGCGGCACGGTGGCGTTGCGCACGCGCGTCACCGGGAACCAGGCGGTGATCGAGGTCACCGACGAGGGGCCCGGCGTCCCCGCCGACCTCGGGGCACGGATCTTCGAGCGGGCGATCAGCGGGCACAACTCGACAGGCATCGGGCTGGCCGTGGCGCGCGACCTCGCGGAGGCCGACGGGGGGCGCCTGGAGATGCTCCAGGCGCAGCCGCCGGTGTTCGGGCTGTTCCTTTCGCGGACGCCGGTGCGGACGCCGTCCGGCGGTGACCGGCCCGTTCGCTAGCTCGGCGGCTCGGCGGCTCGGTACGGGTGGCGTGCGCGGACGTGCCGTGGCTCCGGGACGTCGGACGGCGACCGTGGGCCGTCCGTGGCCGTTCGCGCAGTTCCCCGCGCCCCTGAAGGGGCGCGGCCGTCTAGCGGCGCTTGCCTGTGACCGCGGGCGGGTGGGCGGCTCCGGCTTCGAGGAACGACTCCGCGCTCGCCACCGCCTCGCGGGCCGGGAGCGCCCGGAACACCCAGGTGCGGTACGACCAGAAGCGGAAGAGTGTCGCGATGCCGATGCCGAGGAACTTGAAGATGTTGGACTGCAGGGGGCTGTCCCAGTCGAAGCCGTACGTGGCGGTGTAGAGCACCCCGTTCTCGATCACCAGCCCGACCGCGCTGAACAGCAGGAACAGCGACAGCTCCTTCGTACGGCCGCTCTTGTCACGGTCCCGGTACGTGAAGTAGCGGAAGCCCACGTAGTTGAACGCGATCGCGACGACTGTCGCTATGACGCTGGCCCGGACGACCTGCAGGTCGGTGGTGTGCCGCACGAGGTTGAAGACCGCGAGGTTCACCAACAGCCCCACACCGCCCACCGCGCCGAACTTGGCGACCTCGCGTACGAGCAGGTCGATCCGGCGGCGCAGGGCGCTGCGGGGCTTCGTATCGGGCCCCGAGGTGGTACTTCCCATGGTGTGCGGCCCCCGTCGCTCGGTCCGGTCGGTGTCGTGCCGGTGGTCAGCCGGTTGCTGCTCCGTCCGAAATGAGTTGATCTTCGGTCGAAAACCACTGGTTCAGCCATGCTAACCAGCGCCCCTGGGCAATGCCTGTGCGGAAGCTCACAGCCGCGACACGGGGGAGGTCCAGGGGCGGTCCAGTGGGGAAAAGGGCGGGGAAATCGGGCACCGGGGAGTGGCCGATTCCGTGGCCGATACCCTGGGGGCGTGACGTTCCCGGTAGTCGGCATGGTCGGCGGGGGCCAGCTCGCTCGTATGACACACGAGGCGGGCATCCCGCTCGGCATCAGGTTCAAGCTCCTCAGTGACACCCCTCAGGATTCCGCGGCGCAGGTCGTCGGTGATGTCGTCATCGGCGACTACCGCGACCTCGACACGCTGCGTGCGTTCGCGCAGGGCTGCGACGTGATCACCTTCGATCACGAACACGTACCCACCGAGCATCTACGCGCCCTGGAGGCGGACGGCATCCCCGTGCGCCCGGGGCCGGACGCGCTCCAGCACGCCCAGGACAAGGGCGTGATGCGCGCGAGGCTCGACGCGATCGGCGTGCCCTGCCCACGGCACCGCATCGTCGCGGACCCCGACGACGTGGCCGCTTTCGCCGCCGAGGGCGAGGGGTTTCCGGTCATCCTCAAGACGGTCCGCGGCGGCTACGACGGCAAGGGCGTGTGGGTCGTCCGGTCGGTCGAGGACGCCGCCGAGCCCTTCCGCGCCGGCGTCCCGGTCCTCGCGGAGGAGAAGGTCGACTTCGTACGGGAGCTGGCCGCGGGCGTCGTACGGTCGCCGCACGGCCAGGCCGTCGCGTACCCGGTCGTGGAGTCTCGGCAGGTGAACGGCGTCTGCGACACCGTCATCGCGCCCGCCCCCGACCTCGACCCCGCCCTCGCCCTCAAGGCCGAGCAACTGGCCCTCACCATCGCCAAGGAACTGGACGTGACCGGCCACCTGGCCGTGGAACTCTTCCAGACCCGCGACGGCCGCATCCTCGTCAACGAGCTGGCCATGCGCCCCCACAACTCCGGCCACTGGAGCCAGGACGGCGCGATCACCTCGCAGTTCGCCAACCACGTACGGGCCGTCCTCGACCTGCCGCTGGGCGACCCGCGCCCGCGCGCGAAGTGGACCGTCATGGTCAACGTCCTCGGCGGCGACTACCCCGACATGTACTCGGCGTACCTGCACTGCATGGCCCGCGACCCACAGCTCAAGATCCACATGTACGGCAAGGACGTGAAGCCCGGTCGTAAGGTCGGTCACGTCAACACCTACGGCGACGACCTCGACGACGTGCTGGAGCGCGCCCGTCACGCTGCCGGTTACCTGAGAGGCACGATCACCGAATGAGCCCCGCCCTCCCGTCGCCCGACCACCACCCCTCAACGAGCGCTGACGCGCGCTCTGTTCCGTCGGTCGGCATTGTCATGGGGTCGGACTCCGACTGGCCCGTCATGGAGGCCGCCGCGCAGGCACTCGACGAGTTCGAGATCGCGTACGAGGTCGACGTCGTCTCCGCGCACCGGATGCCGCGCGAGATGATCGCGTACGGAGAGGAGGCCGCGGGCCGTGGCCTCAAGGTGATCATCGCGGGCGCGGGCGGCGCCGCCCATCTGCCCGGCATGCTCGCGTCCGTGACCCCGCTGCCGGTGATCGGCGTGCCCGTGCCGCTGAAGTACCTCGACGGGATGGACTCCCTGCTGTCGATCGTGCAGATGCCGGCCGGTGTGCCCGTCGCGACGGTCTCCGTCGCCGGGGCCCGCAACGCCGGTCTGCTGGCCGCGCGCATCCTGGCCACGCAGGACGAGGAACTCCTCGGCCGTATGCGCGAGTTCCAGCAGGAGCTGAACGACCAGGCCACCGAGAAGGGCAAGCGCCTGCGCACCAAGGTCGAGGGAGCCGGCAACGGCTTCGGCTTCGGGAAGTAGACGTAACGCGATGACGGGGATCACGGGGGACACGGGGGGCATGGGTATGAGCATGGACATGGCATCACTGGAGGCGGCCCGGGAGCTGCTGCGGGAGTTCCCGGTCGCGGACGGGCACAACGACCTGCCCTGGGCGCTGCGCGAGCAGGTCCGCTACGACCTGGACGCGCGGGACATCGCCACCGACCAGAGCGCCTTTCTCCACACCGACCTGGCACGGCTGCGCGCGGGCGGGGTCGGGGCGCAGTTCTGGTCGGTGTACGTCCCCTCGCATGCCGAGGCACTGCCGGGGGCCGTCTCCGCGACCCTCGAACAGATCGACTGCGTGCGACAGTTGATCGACCGATACCCCGTCGAGCTGCGCGCCGCGCTGACCGCCGCCGACATGGAGGCGGCCCGCGCCGAGGGCCGTGTCGCCTCCCTGATGGGTGCCGAGGGCGGCCACTCCATCGACAACAGCCTCGCCACCCTGCGGGCGCTGTACGCGCTGGGCGTCCGCTACATGACGCTCACCCACAACGACAACATCGCCTGGGCGGACTCCGCGACCGACGCGGCGGCGGTCGGCGGCCTGTCGGACTTCGGCCGGGCCGTCGTCCGGGAGATGAACCGCGAGGGCATGCTCGTCGACCTCTCGCACGTGGCGGCGACGACGATGCGCGATGCGCTCGACACGTCGACGGCCCCGGTGATCTTCTCCCACTCGTCGTCGCGGGCCGTCTGCGACCACCCCCGCAACATCCCGGACGACGTCCTGGAGCGGCTCCCGGCCAACGGGGGAGTGGCGATGGTGACGTTCGTGCCGAAGTTCGTGCTCCAGGCCGCCGTGGACTGGACGGCCGCCGCCGACGAGAACATGCGGGCCCACGGCCTGCACCACCTCGACACCACCCCCGAGGCGATGGCGGTCCACCGCGCCTTCGAGGAGCGGACCCCCCGTCCGGTCGCCACGGTGTCCACGGTCGCGGACCATCTCGACCACATGCGCGAGGTCGCCGGTGTCGACCACCTCGGCATCGGCGGCGACTACGACGGCACGGCCTTCACCCCGGACGGCCTGGGCGACGTCTCCTGCTACCCGAACCTGATCGCCGAGCTTCTCGACCGCGGCTGGTCCCGGCCCGACCTCGCCAAGCTGACCTGGCGGAACGCGGTCCGGGTGCTGGGCGCGGCGGAGGACGTGGCCCGGGACCTCCAGGCTCGTACGGGTCCGTCGAACGCGACGCTCGTGCAGCTGGACGGGTGACACCGGGCGCGTGCGGGCGCCCGGGGCCTCACCCGGGTGGAGTACGGCGGCCCGGCCGCCGCCGTACAACCCGAACGCCCCACCCACCAGGAAGGCGAGTGGCCTCCGTGGCACGGTGACGAGTACTGCGATCACCCAACGGCTACGGAGGTTTGCCATGGCAGATCTGCAGGACGAACTGCAAGCCGCAGGGGAGGCCGGCGAACTCGACACGCCCCCCACCACCAGTACGAAGCCCAAGTCGAAACGCGGCCACCGGCCGCCGGTGGCGGAGCCGATAGCCCCCGGCGACGGCAGCCGACCCGACGGCGACGGAGCGGACGACGACCGTCCCGACGGCACCCGCCCCGAGGACGGCCGAGCGGCCGGCGGCCGAACCGATGCCGCCCCCCGCGCCGCCGAGGGCGGTCGTGCAGCCGCCACCTCACCCGTCGCCGCCGCCGACGACGCCTCCGTGGCCGGGACCGCCGAGCCCTCTTCCGAGTTGGCCGAGGCGCACGCCTTCCTGGTCGCGCACCCCGTCGCCGACGGCTACAGCGGGCTGCCCTGGGTGCTGCGTCAGCTGCCCCGGTACGACCTGGAACTGGGCGAGGGCGGGGTGGACACCGATGTGCCGCGGATGCGCAAGGGCCACATCGGCGCGCTGTTCTGGTCGTTGCACCTTCCGGAGGGCCTGACGGGTGAGCGGGCCGTCGGCGCCACCCTGGAGCAACTGGACCTGGTCCGGACGGTCGTCCACGCCCACCCCGAGGGCCTGCGGCTCGTGCACACCGCGGGGGAGACCACCGACGCCCGCAACTGCGGCCGCGTAGCCGTGCTGCTCGGCCCCGCCGGAGCCCCGGCGATCGGCGACTCCCTCGGCATCCTGCGCGCCCTGAACGCGCTCGGCCTGAAGACCCTCACCCTCGCCGGAGCGTCCTGGGCGGGCGAGTCCGGGCTGAGCAGGTTCGGCGAGGAGGTGGTCCGCGAGATGAACCGCATCGGCGTCCTCGCCGACCTCTCCGGCGCCTCCGAGCCGACCGTCCGCCGGGCGCTCGCGCTCTCCCGCGCCCCGGTCGTGTGCACCCGCTCGGCGGCCGGCGCCCTGCGGCCCCACCCCGCCAACCTCTCCGACGACCTCCTCGCCGCGCTGGGCAAGGCCGGAGGCCTGTGCATGGTGCCGCTCACCGCCGAGCAGACCGGCCCGTCCGTCCGCGACGTCGCCGACCATCTCGACCACGTCCGCGCGATCGCCGGCCCCGAGTGCGTCGGCCTCTCCGGCACCTACGACTCCGGAGCCGCCCACCCGCAGGACCTCACCGACGCCTCCTGCTACCCCCACCTCGTCGCCGAACTCATGCACCGAGGCTGGTCCGAAACCGATCTCGCCCTCCTCACCTGGGGCAACGTCCAACGAGTCCTCCGCACCGCCGACTTCACATCGAGGGCGGCACGGGACCGCCGAGAGGCCTCGACGGCGAGGATCGGAGACCTGGACGCGTAGTCCGCCGCCCCGCGCCCCTGTTCTCAGGGGCGCGGGGAACTGCGCGCGAAACCACGACGGACGACCCGCAGCCGCCGAACACGCTGCGGCCCCCACCCCCTACGGCGTACTCAGCCCCGGCAGAGACAGAACGGATGCCCCACAGGATCCGCGTACACCCGGAATCCGCGCTCACGGTCCTCCGCGTCCAGCACCGTCGCCCCGAGCGCCAGCACCTCCTTCTCCGCCGCGTCCATGTCCGCCACGTCCAGGTCGAGATGGAACTGCTGAGACCGCTCCGCCGAGGGCCACTGAGGCGCCACGAACCCCGGCGCCCGCTGGAACGCCAGCCGAGCGCCCCCGCCCGGCACCTCCAGGTCCACCCAGTCCCCCTCCCCGCTGACCTTTCCGCCGATCACCTCGGCGTAGAACCCGGCGAGCGCGGCCGGGTCGGGACAGTCCAGAACGACGACATCCAGCTTGGCGATGGCCATGGCCTTCTCCTTGCTCGTTCCTGCGCGTGACATCGGTTACCTGCAGAAGAGAGTAACCAGTAACGGTTACCTCATGCATCCCTTTAAGAGGTAACGTCACGGCATGAGTGAGAGAGCGTCCGCCCCCGGCGGCCTGGCCCTCGTCGAGAGCCTGGTGAACACGCTGGATCTGGAGACGGGCGCCGATGCCCTGGACACTCCGGAAGGCCGGGCCCGCCTCGGCCTGGCGGCCGACGAGGACATCGCGGCCGTACGCGACCTGCGGGAGTCCCTCCGGGCGACCCTGCTGGCCCACGCCGGCCACGCACCGCACCGCCCGGTGACCCCGCTCGGCCGACTCCTGGCCGCCGCACCCCTGATCGTCGCGATCTCCGCCGGGGACGGCTCCGCGAGCCTGCGGCCCGCCGCCGACCCGGCGCCCCTCGTCTCCCGTGTGGCCGCGGCCGTCGCCGAGGCCCTCACGGCGGGCACCTGGCAACGCCTCAAGGCCTGCGAGGCCCCCGACTGCCACTGGGCGTACTACGACCGCAGCCCGGCCGGACGGGGCCGCTGGTGCTCGATGCAGGTGTGCGGCGCCCGCGCGAAGATGCGCCGCTACCGAGCGAAGTAAGCGCTTCGCCCCCGCCGGCCGCCGGAACGGTGGAGAATGCGGGAAGACGCCGTTCCGGCCGACTGAGCCTCGGCCGGAACGGCGTCACCTCTGTCGCCCGCACGGGGGCCCGGCCCCACGCCGCAGAAACCGCTCTAGGCGGTCGGCCGCCCCATCGCCCGGTACGTCCACCCGGCCCGGCGCCACAGCTCCGGGTCCAGCGCGTTGCGGCCGTCCAGCACGAGCCGTGTCGAGGCGACCTCGCCCAGCGCCGCCGGGTCCAGCTCGCGGAATTCGCGCCACTCCGTCAGGTGCAGCACTATGTCGGCGTTCCGCACGGCCGCGACCGCGGAGTCGGCGTACCCGAGGGTCGGGAAGACCCGCCGGGCGTTGTCCATGCCCTTGGGGTCGTAGACGGTGACCTGGCCGCCCTGGAGGTGGATCTGCCCCGCCACGTTGAGGGCGGGGGAGTCGCGTACGTCGTCGGAGTCGGGCTTGAAGGTGGCGCCGAGCACGGCGACCCGCTTGCCCAGGAAGGAGCCGCCGCCCAGCGCCTGGCGGGCCAGCTCCACCATCTGACCGCGCTGGCGCATGTTGATGGAGTCGATCTCGCGCAGGAACGTCAGCGCCTGGTCCGCGCCCAGCTCGCCGGCGCGGGCCATGAACGCCCGGATGTCCTTCGGCAGACAGCCGCCGCCGAAGCCGATGCCGGCCCGCAGGAACTTCCTGCCGATCCGGTCGTCGTGCCCGATGGCCTCCGCCAGCTTGGCGACATCGCCCCCGGCGGCCTCGCACACCTCGGCCATGGCGTTGATGAAGGAGATCTTGGTGGCGAGGAAGGAGTTCGCGGCGGTCTTCACCAGCTCGGCGGTCGGAAAGTCGGTGACGACCATCGGGGAGCCCTCGGTCACCGGCGTCGCGTACACCTCGCGCAGCAGCTTCTCGGCCGTCTCGCTCCGCACGCCCACCACGATCCGGTCGGGGTGCAGCGTGTCGTTCACGGCGAAGCCCTCGCGCAGGAACTCCGGGTTCCAGGCCAGCTCGGCGTCCGCTCCGGCCGGCGCGTGCTCGGCGAGATAGGCGGCCAGCCGGTCGGCGGACCCCACCGGCACGGTCGACTTGCCGACGACGAGGGCGGGGCCCGTCAGATGCGGGGCGAGCGAGGCGAAGGCGGCGTCGACGTACGACATGTCGCAGGCGTACTCGCCGTGCCGCTGCGGGGTGTTCACACAGACGAAGTGGATGTCGCCGAAGGCCGCGACCTCGGCGTAGTCGGTCGTGAAGCGCAGCCGCCCGCTGGACCCCTCGATGCCGGCGACATGCTTGCGCAGCAGCTCCTCCAGGCCCGGCTCGTACATCGGGACCTCGCCCCGCCGGAGCATGTCGATCTTCTCTTCGACGACGTCGAGTCCGAGCACCTCGAACCCCAGCTCGGCCATGGCCGCGGCGTGTGTCGCGCCGAGATAGCCGGTGCCGATCACGGTGATCTTGAGGGCCATGGAGTGCTCCTGGGATGTCCGGCCGTGGGATGACAAACATGCTCTGGTCCTGCGCGCTGCACGAGCATAGTCGGGGCGTGTTCGAGCCCTTCACCGGGCAGATTCCCCGGGTGTGGCGGCCTGTCGTCAAGCTCACGTATCACTCGCGTGGACAGACCACTAAAATTTGAGTTACTTAACGGTAGTTAGCGTCAGGAGCGTGAGAGACCTTGGCCGGATCGGCTGATTTCGACCTGTACCGCCCGTCCGAGGAGCACGACATGCTCCGTGACGCGATCCGTTCCCTCTCCGAGGCGAAGATCGCGCCCTTCGCCGCCGCCGTGGACGAGGAGGCCCGTTTCCCGCAGGAGGCGCTGGACGCGCTGGTCGCGGGCGACCTGCATGCCGTGCACGTCCCCGAGGAGTACGGCGGCGCCGGCGCCGACGCGCTCGCCACGGTCATCGTCATCGAGGAGGTGGCCCGCGCCTGCGTGTCGTCCTCCCTGATCCCGGCCGTCAACAAGCTCGGCTCGCTGCCCGTGATCCTCTCCGGCTCCGAGGAGCTGAAGAAGAAGTACCTGGGCCCGCTCGCCAAGGGCGACGCGATGTTCTCGTACTGCCTCTCCGAGCCGGACGCCGGCTCCGACGCGGCCGGCATGAAGACCCGCGCGGTCCGCGACGGCGACCACTTCATCCTCAACGGAGTGAAGCGCTGGATCACCAACGCGGGCGTCTCCGACTACTACACGGTCATGGCCGTCACGGACCCGGAGAAGCGCTCCAAGGGCATCTCCGCCTTCGTCGTCGAGAAGTCCGACGAGGGCGTCTCCTTCGGCGCCCCGGAGAAGAAGCTCGGCATCAAGGGCTCCCCGACCCGCGAGGTCTACCTCGACAACGTCCGCATTCCCGCCGACCGCATGATCGGCGAGGAGGGCACCGGCTTCGCCACGGCGATGAAGACCCTGGACCACACCCGGATCACCATCGCCGCCCAGGCCCTCGGTGTCGCCCAGGGCGCCCTCGACTACGCCAAGGGCTATGTCCAGGAGCGCAAGCAGTTCGGCAAGCCGATCGCCGACTTCCAGGGCATCCAGTTCATGCTCGCCGACATGGCCATGAAGATCGAGGCCGCCCGCGCCCTGACCTACCAGGCCGCGGCCAAGTCGGAGCGCGGCGACAAGGACCTGACCTTCCAGGGCGCCGCCGCCAAGTGCTTCGCCTCCGACGTCGCCATGGAGGTCACCACGGACGCCGTCCAGCTCCTCGGCGGGTACGGCTACACCCGTGACTACCCGGTCGAGCGCATGATGCGCGACGCGAAGATCACACAGATATACGAGGGCACGAACCAGGTCCAGCGGATCGTCATGGCCCGCAACCTGCCGTAATCCCTTCGGCGCAATCCGTACACGGCCCCCGGCATCCGCCGGGGGCTGTTGTCGTACGGGACGTATGGGGCGGATTGTTTCCGTCCGCCCGATGGCGGGCGGGGGCGGGGAGGCGTAGGACGGAAGTGCACGGGGTCCGTCCCGGACCCCGCTCCCACCACCCCAGGAGGAGCCATGACGCAGCACGCCGGAGCCATGACCACGATGAGCAAGGAGATGCAGGACTGCGTCAACGCCTGCATGACGTGCCACAGCATGTGCGAGGAGACCATGAGCTCCTGCATGCAGGCCGGCGGTCAGGCCCAGATGCAGATCATGCGCGCCCTGATGGACTGCGCCGAGATGACCCGTATGTGCGCGGACATGATGATGCGCCGCTCGCCGCTGGCCGCCGAGATGTGCGCGATGTGCGCCCGCGCCTGTGACATGTGCGCCGAGGCGTGTATGTCCATGCCGGACGATCAACAGCTGATGCGATGTGCCGAGGCGTGTCGCCGCTGCTCCGAGATGTGCCGGACGATGGCGGGCGCGACCGCCTGACCCCGCACGACCGAAAAGACCGAGGGGCACCCCGTCACAGGATGCCCCTCGGTCTCTTGGTCGCGCGGGGTCAGTTGCCCGTCACCGTCACCGTCTCGTCGTTCTTCAACTGCTCCACCAGCTGCTTCACCTTCGTGGTGTCCCACTGGAGGTTGCCGTTGCCGGCGTTGCCCGAGATCGGCATGTTCATGGACTTGCCGTCGCCGCCCGTCACGCCCTTCATCGCCCAGAACATGTCGGCCAGGTCGAACAGGCTCATGTCCTTGTCGACGATCAGGGTGTCCAGACCCGCGCTCATCGTCGGGTACAGCTTGAACGGGTTGAGCACCGTGCTCGGCGTCGCCGTCTGACTGGCGAGAGCCGCAAGGAACTTCTGCTGGTTCTTCGTACGGTCCAGGTCGCTGCGCGCGAGGGCGTAGCGGGTGCGGACGAAGGCGAGGGACTGCTCGCCGTTCAGGGTCTGCTTGCCCGCCTCGAAGTTCGCGCCGGACTTGGTGTCCTTCAGACCGCCCTTGGGGATGTCGATCTCCACGCCGCCGACCGCGTCGACGATGTTCGCGAACCCCGCGAAGCCGATCTCCACGTAGTGGTCGATGTGCAGACCCGTGTTGGCCTCGACGGTGCGGACCAGCAGCTCGGGCCCGTCCTCCGCGTACGCCGCGTTCAACTTCACCTGGCGTCCGGTGCCCTTGAAGGTCTTGCCGGACTCGGAGCCGACGAACGTCGGTATCTCGACGTTCGAGTCACGGGGCAGCGAGACCAGCGTCGGGCCGTTCGAGCCGGTGTGCAGGATCATCATCGAGTCCGTGCGCTTGCCGTCGGCGGACCCGGTGTGGAGCTCCTTCTTCTGGTCGTCGGACAGACCCTCACGGCTGTCGGAGCCGACGATCAGGTAGTTGGTGCCCTCGCCCGCGTCCGGCCGGTCGATGACCTTCGACAGGTCGACCTCGCGGTTCAGCTTGGAATCGGCCCAGAAGTACGTGCCGATCGTCGTCGCGAGCAGCACCACGGTGACCGTGATCGCGGTCACCTTGATACGACGCCGCCAGTCCGGCGCGGGGCGCTCACCGCGACCGCCGCCGTGGCCGCCCGGACCGCCGGTGCCACCGGAGCCGTAGACCTGGCCGGTGTTGTAGTCGTTGTTGTACCCGCCGCCGTACTGGTCGGGTCCGCTGCCGTGGCCGTCGGCGTACGAGTCGCCGTACGACGGCTGTTGGGGCACGCCTCCCTGAGGGGGTGCCGACTGGCCGCGACGGACCGGGCGCATCACGCGCGCCCCGTCGGGCTGTGCGCTCGCGTTGCCGTGTCCGTAGCCGCCGCCGCGGTTGTTGCCGGACCATCCCTCGGGCCAATCGTTCATGCGCCCAGTGTGCCGGGTAGGGCTGTGCCCTTTACAAGGGTCGATGAAAAACAAAGGCAGGGCTGTAGCGAAGCTGACACAAATTGCACGGTTTTGTAGGGGGTCGGCCGCCTAGGACGACCGCAGGTCTCACGAGCAGGAGACCTGGTCGCCCCTCACCACCGCCGACTCGCCCTGCCCGGGGTTCTCCGCCCGCACCCTGCGGACCTGCTCGAAGTCCGTGCCGGCGATCACCCTGAGGGTGGGGCCCTGGGCGCGGACCGGGCGCAGTTCCGAGCCCGGGAGGGCGGTCGCGAGGGAGCGGGCGGATCGGTCCCAGCGGGGGTCGTAGGCGACGACCGTGCGGCGGACGTCCTGCTGCGGGGCGTTCACCGGGATCCTCGTGGTGCGGAAGCCGGTGGCGGCCAGCGCGCGGTCCACCTTCTTGCCGAGGCCGGGCACGGCCGTGCCGTTCTCGACCTGGACACGGATCTGCTGGGGGGCGACGTCGACGAGGGTGTACGTGCCGCGCGCCTTGTAGGGGGCGAGGGGGCGGTCGTCGCGCAGGGCCTCGAAGAGGCGGGCGGACCTGGCGTCGTCCCACTTGAGGGTCGAGCCGAGGCCCTTCACGGCGTACCCCATCCGTCCGATGGGCACGGTGGTGAACTCGGAGGAGGCGGGGCTGAGGTTCCGCATCGCGCGGCCGAGGTCGATCAGCTCGCCGGTGCCGAACTCCTTGTCGGCGCGGACGGACCCGAGGACGGCCTGTGTGATGTCGCGGAACTTCATCGGGTTGAGCAGGACGCCGGAGGAGGTGGCCTGGGACATCAGGGACGCCATGAAGCGCTGCTGGCGTTGCATACGGCCGAGGTCGGAGGAGCCGTCGGCGTGCCGGGAGCGGACGTACTGGAGGGCCTGGCCGCCGTCCAGCTCGTGGGCGCCGGCGCTGAGGTCGAGGCCGGTGTAGGAGTCCTTGAGGGGGCGGGTGGTGCAGATCCTGACGCCGCCGAGGACGTCGACGGTCCGCATGAAGCTGGTGAAGTCGACCTCGACGTAGTGGTCGATCTTCACCTTGGTCATGTGCTCGACCGTACGCACGGTGAGCTGCGGTCCGCCCTCCGCGTAGGCCGCGTTCAGCTTGATGGGGTGGCCCTTGTGCGTCCTGCCGGTGGCGCGGTCGGTGTGCGCGGGCGTCTCGGCGTACGAGTCGCGTGGCAGGCTCACGATGCTCGCGCGTTCCCGGTCCTCGGAGATGTGCACGATCATCATCGTGTCCGTGCAGTGGCAGGGGGCGCCGCCCAGCCGGTACTTCCGCCGCTCCTCCTCGGTGATCCGGTCGCGGCCGTCGGTGCCGACCAGCAGGACGTTCATGCCGTGGCCCGCCGCGGGGCGGTTCTTCATGTCCTTGAAGGCGTCGACCCGGGTGATCTCGCCGTCCAGGCGGGTCACCACCGCGTGCCCGATGCCCGCGGCGGCCAGTACCACCACGGAGAGCGTGGTCACCGCCCGCATGGCCCAGCTCCGCCGCCGGGGGCGGACGGGAGGGCCGGGTTGCGGGCGGGCTGGGCGGCGGGGCGGTGTGGACACGGGGGGACACCTCCGCGAGACCGGTCAGGGGAAGTCATCAGGGAACCGTGAGCACCGTAGGGCCCCGGGATCCGTGCCCCGTCCACGCGACCGGGCGGCGCGCGTTCGTGTCCCCCGTTCGCGGTAACGTGAGCCTTCTATGAACGCCAAGCCCGACGTGCAGCTCCCCGCCGTGTCTGTGATCATGCCCGTCCTCGACGAGGAGCGGCATCTGCGCGGAGCCGTCCAAGCGATCCTCGCGCAGGAGTACGCCGGCGAGATGGAGGTCGTGATCGCCCTCGGTCCGTCCAAGGACCGCACGGACGAGATCGCCGCCGAACTCGTGGCCGAAGACCCGCGCGTTCACACCGTCCCGAACCCCACCGGCCGTACGCCCGCCGCGCTCAACGCCGCGATCAAGGCCTCCCGCCATCCGATCGTGGTCCGTGTCGACGGCCACGGCATCCTCTCGCCGAACTACATCGCCACCGCCGTACGGCTCCTGGAGGAGACCGGCGCGCAGAACGTCGGCGGCATCATGCACGCCGAGGGCGAGAACGACTGGGAGCACGCGGTCGCCGCCGCCATGACCTCGAAGATCGGCGTCGGCAACGCCGCCTTCCACACGGGCGGGCAGGCCGGCCCGGCCGAGACGGTCTACCTGGGCGTCTTCCGGCGCGAGGCACTGGAGCGGCAGGACGGCTACAACGTGGAGTTCATCCGCGCCCAGGACTGGGAGCTGAACTTCCGGATCCGTGAGGCGGGCGGCCTCATCTGGTTCTCGCCCGAGCTGCGGGTGTCGTACCGGCCGCGGCCCAGCGTGAAGGCGCTCGCCAAGCAGTACAAGGACTACGGGCGTTGGCGGCACGTCGTCGCCCGCTACCACGAGGGCTCCATCAACCTGCGCTATCTCGCCCCCCCGGCGGCGGTGTGCGCGATCGTCGCCGGCGTCCTGGTCGGCGGCCTGCTGACCCCGCTGGGCTACGTCATCCCCGGCGGCTATCTCGCAGCGATCGCCGCGGGCTCGGTCCCGGCGGGCAGGGGGCTGCCGCTCAAGGCCCGGCTCCAGATCCCCGTCGCCCTCGCCACCATGCACATGTCCTGGGGCTTCGGCTTCCTCACCAGCCCCAAGTCCCTGGCGAAGAAGGTCATCGCGTCCCGCCGCCCGGCGGTGCTCACCGAGAGCTGAGCGCGCGGGACGTACGCCTCGGGCCCCTCTCGATCGAGAGGGGCCCGAGGCGTGTACGACGACTTGCGTGTGGACGACGGCTACCAGGTGAAGTTCGGGTCGACCTCCATGCAGGCGTCCGTCTTCGCGCCGTTGAGGGCGTCCGCCGACTTCGGAGTCGTGTCGTCCTCCTTCTCGGCCTTGTACGTGTTCCCCTCGCGCCAGTCGGCGCCGACGACGAGCGTGACGCCGCTGACGTTCGTGGACTTCTCGACCTGGCTCAGCGGGATGCCGAGGGCCTTGGCGACCACCTGGGCGTCGCCCTCCAGCTCGGCGCTCGGGTAGCGCACGACCGTCCTGTCCTCGACGACCGCGGTGGTCGCGTCGGACGAGGACTTGGCGAAGCCCTCCTCGACCAGCGCCTGGGACACCGTGTGCGCGCGGCCGGCGACCGGGGCGAGGGTGGAGGTCATGGTGCCGTTCTGCACCAGCACACCGATCTCGTCCTTCGCCGCCGCCGGGTCGTCGGCGGTCGCGTCCTCGGTGGTGGTCTTCTTCTTGTCCTTGCCGTCCAGCGCGATGTCCTCGCGCACCAGCCGGAACAGTTTCTCCGCGTCGCCCTCCTTGGGCACGACGCGCGGGCCGACGTACGTGAACGGCATCGTCGTCATCGTGATCCGGGCCGGCTCGACCTTGCGCAGCTCCGTGCCGAGGTCGAGGAGTTTCGCCACGTCGCCGAGGCCCTCGTCGACGGTGAGCGCGTCCGTGGCCTCCTCGGCGAGCTTGCGCAGCTTGTTCGGGTTGGTGACCGTGGCGTTCTCGCGCAGCTCGCGGACCATCGCGTTCATGTACTGGTGCTGCGCCTTGGCGCGCGCGATGTCGCTGCCGTCCTCGAAGCCGTACCGGGTGCGCAGCCACTGAAGGGCCTGCTTGCCCTTGATGAACGTGGTGCCCTTCTCCAGCTTCAGCCCCGAGCCCTTGCCCGCGCTGGTGTGCGAGTAGATGTTGGCGTCCACGCACACCGGCACACCGCCGATCGCGTCGGCCATCGACACCACACCGGAGAAGTCGACCATCATGAAGTGGTCGATACGGATCCCGGTCAGCTTCTCCCAGGTGGCGACCGTGCAACCCGGGCCGCCGCGCTCCAGCGACTGGTTGGTCATCGCGTGGGTGAGCGCCCCGTACACCTCGCCGCTGTCCGGGTCGGTGCACTTGGGGATGTCGAGCAGGGTGTCGCGGGGCATGCTGACGACCGACATGTTGCTGCGGTCGGCGGACAGGTGCAGCAGCATCTGGACGTCGGCCAGCGGCGGGCCGTTGAAGTTCTCCTTGGCGCCGCCGAGCTTCTGGTTCTCCTCGCTGTCCCGCGCGTCCGAGCCGATGATCAGGATGTTCAGCGGGGTCTGCCCGGCCGCGTTCGGCGTCGGCTCGGCGATCTTCGTCTCGCCGAGGTTCAGCTTCTCCTTCTTGATGTTGCCGTTGAGGTGCTGGTAGTAGAGATAGCCGGCACCCGTGGTGCCGAGTATCACGACCGCCAGAATCGTCGCCGACCAGCGCAGCACCCGTCTGCGCCGGGGCCTCGCGGCGGTCTTCGTGCGCCCCCGCCCGCCACCGCCGCCGCCGTTGCGGCGGGTCCCCCTGCGCTGCTCCGGGACCTTGACGTCCGCGTCACCGTCCGAGCCGCCCTGCGGTCTCAGGTCCTCGTCCTGTTCGCCGGGTTCATCGACACGCGGTCGCCCCCCGTCCCCGCGCACGTCACTCCGTACCATCTCCCTGCCCCTCCCCACCCTGCCGTGGCGGGGCCGTCCCCGCCTCCTGTTGGACTGTCGAGACCCCAACTCGGATGTACTCATGTTCTGTTGAACGCGTCATACGTTCCGACCGGATGACATGCGGACACAGGTCGGTACGGCGGCACCGGCCGCCCTAAGGCATTGCGACGACATTCAGAACAGACCGGCCGGGCGCGTCCCCGCGCCCGCCCGGCAAGTCACCAGACCTTGTTGCTGCACTCGCGTCCGGTAAGACGCGCCACGACCCCGTCAGGTCATCAACTGGCGCACTTTTCCTTGTCCGCGGTGCTCTTCTCGACGTCCAGGTCCGCGGCGGACGTCCCGCTCAGCGGCACCCCGGCTCCCTCGAAGTCCTTGCCCAGGGTCAGCACCATCGAGGGCAGTCCCTGCGCGTTGGTCTCGCTGTTGCCCTTGCCGGGCTTCAGCGCGGACGCGGACAGACCCATGAGGTCGGCCAGCTTGCGAGCCTGGTCGGCCTGGCCCGGGTCGTACGCGAGGGTGGTCTTTGACAACGTCTTGTCGGCGTTGCCGAGCTGGCTCGACTTGGTCACGCCTACATCATTCTGCAGCCAGCTGAGAGTGGCCTGTGCGCTGCCGGCCTCGGCGCCGCCGTTGTAGACGCTGACCCTGACCTCGGAGGCCTTGGCACGCGTGCCCTTGAGCTTCGCGGCCTCCTTCTCCTTGGCCTGCTTCTTCACCTCGGTGAGCGAGATGTCGTTCCGGATCGTCGAGAACAGCTGCTCGGCCTTCTGCGGCGTGGGCAGCACGGTCGCGCCGTCGGTGTTGTCGACGACCGGCACGGTGGTGAAGGTGATGTTCTTCGTCTTCACCTTGCCGACCTCCTTGCCGAGCGAGGCCAGCTTCTGGATGTTGGTGATCTTGGAGTCGACGGACAGCGCGCTGGTGGCGGCCTCGGCGAGGTCCACCACCTTCTTCGGGTCGGTGAGCGTGTCCTCGGACTTCATCTGGCGGATCATCGAGCTGAGGAACTGCTGCTGCAGCTCGATCCGGCTCAGGTCGCTGCCGAGGCCCACGCTGTAGCGGGTGCGCAGGAACGCCAGCGCCTGCTCGCCCTCGATGGTGTGCTTGCCCGCGGTGAGGTCGAGCTTGGACTTGGAGTCCTTGATGTCCTTCTCCAGGCAGACCTCGACACCGCCGATGGCCGTGGAGAGCGTCTTCACCGCGTTGAAGTCGGCCACCATGAAGTGGTCGGGCTTGATCCCGGTCAGCTCGGTGACCGTGCGCATCGTGCAACTCGGGGTGCGGCCGTCCTGGCCGAGGCTCGTGTTGAACCGGACGTTGGAGGTGCCCTGGATGTTCTTCTTGGAGCCGTCCTCCTGTGTGGTGAGGCAGTCCGGGATGTCCACGATCATGTCGCGCGGGATGCTCATCGCGGTCGCGTTCGTCCGGTCCTTGGAGACGTGCAGCAGGATCGTCGTGTCGGCGTGGCCGACGCTCTCCTTGTCGCCGTAGCTCTCGTTGCCCGCGCCGGTCCGCTTGTCCGTGCCGATCACCAGCAGGTTGATCGCCCGGTCCTTGCTGAAGCCGCCGGTGCCCGCGTCGTCGTCCGGGATCTTGTCGATGTTGTTGTTGAGGTGCTGCAAGTAGAGGTAGCCCGCGGCGGACACCCCGACCAGCACGAAGGCCAGCGTGCCGCCCGTCCACACCAGGATCCGCTTGGCCGTCGACTTCTTGGGCTTCTTGGTCCTGCCCCGGCCGCCCCGGCGGCCCGGCAGCGGGTCCTCCTCGGGCGTGCCCCGCCGACGCCGGGGTCCCGGCAGCGTTTCGGGGATCTCCCGGGTGTCGGTGCCCGCCGACGCGGAACGCGCGGACGCGCCCGCCGTCGCCCTGGCCCCCGCCGCGGCGGGCGCTGCCCGACGCGGCCTCGGCACCGCCGACTGCGGTGCGGAAGGGCTCAGTCGCAGTTCGTATTCACCGGTGCTCGGATTGAGTACCCACTGGTCTGCGGGGTCGATGTCGTCCGCCCGCCCACGGCCTTGCGCGTCCACGGTTGTCTGATTCCTCCGTCGGGGCCACGCGGCGCCTTCCCCCTCAAAAGACGCTCGGGTCTCGATGCAAGTGGTGCGTGGCCGAGAAGGCCTGCGCACCGGATCGCTCACACTAGCCGCCCGATCAGGCGTCAAGCGACGGCGGTGACAAATTGCACGCCCCTACAACTGGGCAATCTGCCCATTTCCTAGAGCATTTGTTCCTGGTGTTGACGCGGGCTTTACCTGAGGAACCCCTTCGGGTCACTCGCAGCCCTCCTCCGCGGCCGTGCTGCCGCTGAAAGTCGGCATCGGATCCGGTGTCCCGGAGAGGCTTCCCGAAAGCTCTTCCGTACGCCCTTCCCGCTTCCTGCCGGGCAGTTCCCGCGCGACCGCCAGGGGTGCGTCGGCGCGCAGTCGTGCGAAAAGGCTCCGCGCGGCCGGTTCGACGAGCTCATCACGATTGGCGTCATACGCATACGACTTCCGGGGAACGGTCAGGAATTGCACCTTTTCCATGGGGAGCGTGCGCAGACCGCGCACAAGGTCGTAGAGCCCGCGCAGACTCGCCAGTCCAGGGTCCGTGGTGAGTGACGACGTGGCCGCGTCCAGCACCGGATACAGCTTCACCGGATTCAGCAGTACGTCATTGCTGCGCACCTTCGTGGCCAGCGCCGCGAGGAATCGCTGCTGCCGGTCCATCCGTTCCGTGTCGCTGCCGTCCCCCAGCGACTTACGGGCCCGCACATACCCGAGCGCCTGCTCGCCGTCGAGCCTCACCCTGCCCGCGGGCAGCCGCAGTCTGGCCTGCTGGTCGTGAATGGGTTCGGTGAGACACACCTCGACCCCGTCGACGGCGTCGACCATCTCCTTGAAGCCGCTGAAGTCCACGACGACGTGATGGTCGATCCGGATATCGGTCATCCGCTCGACCGTCCGAATGGTGCAGGCCGAGCCGCCGGCCTGGAACGCGTAGTTGAACATGGTGAACACCGGTTCGGTGCGACGTCCGTCCGCCCGCCGGCAACTCGGCACGTCCACCATCAGATCCCGTGGCAGCGACACCGCGGTCGCGCTCCGCCGGTTCGCCGCGAGATGCAGCAGGATCGTCGTGTCCGACCGCTCGGTCCCCGAATCCCGCCCGTACTCGCCGTTCCCGTCCCCCGACCGCGAGTCCGACCCGATGACGAGGATGTTCTGCGCGCCCCGCACCAGCGCCGTCGGCCGTTCCTTCTCGAACCGCGCCAGCTCGTCCGCCGCCGTCCGGTCCGCCGTGATGTTCCCGTCCAGCTTCTGGTACGCCGCCCACCCCAGCCCCAGGGCTCCCACGACCACCAGTACCGCCCCGGCGCCGACCCACCGCACCCACCGCCGCCGCCGACGACGTCCGGGCCCGAGCCCGGTGGGTGAACCACCCACACCGGGCCCCAGCCCACGCGCCCTGCCTCCGACGTCGTCCACTTCCGGCCACCCCTCACGGCGTACGAGCGAGTCGTTGCTCTTACGACGATGGCTCGGGTGGGGGTGCGGGGGCGGCCGGGGCTAGGCCGAACGGGGGATGGAGTGCTGCCTTGCGAAAGGGGCTGAGGGCACCCGTGCCCTCAGCGCGCTTCTGATGGCTCCTGGCCGGAGATCATCCGACCGATTGGAGCCGCGCGAGGTGACTCATGAGGTGCTGGCCGCCTCACCGGACTCGTCCGTAACCGCCCACGAACGGTTCCAAGAGCCGTCAGAAACGGCCCAGGGGGGCGGGGCCGGGCATACGCGGCTCAGCCGTGTGGGCGCGAGCAACCACACGTGACCCGCAGTCGCCGAACGACCTCACCCCGCACGGCGTCACCGCGAGACGGAAGTAACCCGCTCACTCTCGACCCGCTTGGCCAGCGCATCCTCGCCCAGCTGCCCAAGATGCCGGCACAGCACCACGGACCCCCCGGTGGCGAGCGGCCCGTACAACCCGGCGTCACCGCGAGACGGAAGTAACCCGCTCACTCTCGACCCGCTTGGCCAGCGCATCCTCGCCCAGCTGCCCAAGATGCCGGCACAGCACCACGGACCCCCCGGTGGCGAGCGGCCCGTACAACCCGGCGTTCAGCCCCTCCCACGTGTCGTACCCGAGCCCTGACAGCAATCGGGACCCAGGTCCCGTCAGCCCCAGGCCGGAGGCCTCCGCCCGAGCCCGCTCCACGACCTCCGCCCCGCTGAACTCCCGCCCGGCCACGACCAACGCCGCCTCCTCGGGATCCACCGGCGCGTACGCCACGAACCGGTCCCCCTGCGACGGCACCTCGACGGCGTAGTCGGCGAAACCCTCAGGGGCCTGCGGGAACCGCCCCCCGAGCGGCCGCAACGCGAGAGCGATCCGCTCCCCGGAGCACGCCCGCGCCGCGTCCAGCGTGTCCGGCCCGCTGACCACGATGTGGGCCGCCCCCGGATCCCCGGCGACCTCGGCGACCACCCCCACCGACGAACACGCCAGTAGCCACACCGCCGTCTGCCAGTGCGCCGGCAGCAGCAGTGCGACCCGGTCGCCCGGCTCCGCCGACAACTCGTCCTGAAGGAGGTTCGCGGTCTTGGCCACCCAATTGGCGAAGGTGGCCACGGACAATTCGACCCGCTCGCCCGTGGCGTCGTCGTAGAAGGTCACCAGGGGGCGCGCGGGATCCGCGGCCAGCGCGGATCGCAGCAGGTCGGCAGGGGTGCGGTCGGTGGCGTTCACCCGCGTAAGCGTACGCGGGGACCGTCCGCCCGCACTCCCGGGGCGGACCGGAAACGCCACCGGTTCGGCGGAGCGGAGCCGACAGCCCGTCAATTCCGCGATGGACAGATATGTATGACTATGTCCAGGATCGGACGCATGCGTAGATCACGATTCCTCGCGTCCTCGATCGGCGTCACCTGTGCGGCGGCACTCGCCCTCCCGGCGGCACTCCCGGCGGCGGCTTCCGCGGCGACCCCGACGGACTCGTCCTCCACGGCGACCCAGGCCCTGGCGCGAACCCCGGCCCCGACCGGCTCCCTCGCGCTCGCGCCCGCGTCCGGCAGCACCCAGTCGCTCCCCCTCGTCCCCCTCGGGGCGGACCGGAACCTCGGCCCGGCCGCCGCCGAGCAGGGCCTCGGGAAGCGGGACGTCCGGTCCTTCTCCCTGGTCGGCGTCGTCTGGGACAACCCGGACACCGAACTCCAGGGCCGCGTCCAGGTCCGTGCCCGTGCGAAGGACACCGCCCGCTGGTCCGGCTGGCAGGACGTCGAGACACACAACCACGAGCACGCCGCCGACCCGGACACGGCCGAGCGCTCCTCGGGCCGTGTGCGCGGCTCCACCGCCCCGCTGTGGGTCGGCGACTCGGACGGCGTCGAGGTGCGCGTACGCGCCGAGACCCAGGGCCGTACGACCGCTCCGGGCGTCCAGATGCTCCCGGACGGCCTACGTCTGGAGCTGGTCGACCCGGGCTCCGGCGCCCCGGAGGGTGCGGCGGGACCGGGCGCCGTGCACGCGGCCGACCCCCCGCCCGTCGGCACCCCCGTGGACGCTCCGCGGCTGGGCGCGCTGACCGCCGAGTCGGCCGCCGCCTCCGCAGTCAACGCCGACCTCGCGCCGCTCGGCGCCACCGCGATCCCGGCGCTGTCGCGCAAGGAGACGGAGGAGCGGCTGGCGAACGTGGTGCCCGGGGTGAAGCCGTACATCGGGCCGCGTCCGCGCATCGTCACGCGGGCCGGCTGGGGCGCCGACGAGAAGCTGCGCGAGCGCGACTTCCGCTACACCAAGCGCGTCAGCGCGGCCTTCGTGCACCACACGGCGTCGGGCAACAACTACAAGTGCGCGCAGGCCCCTTCCGTCATCCGCAGTATCTACCGCTACCACGTGGTGAGCAGTGGCTGGCGGGACATCGGCTACAACTTCCTCGTCGACAAGTGCGGAAACATCTACGAGGGCCGCGCGGGTGGCGTCGCGAAGGCCGTCATGGGCGCCCACACCCTCGGTTTCAACACGAACAGCATGGGCATCGCGGTCCTCGGCAGCTACGGCACCACCAAGCCGCCTGCGGTGGCGGTCAAGGGGATCGCGCAACTAACAGCCTGGAAACTCGGTCTTTACGGGGCGAACCCGAAGGGCAAGACATACCTCACTTCAGGTGGTGGCAATCTCTACGCAAAAGGCAAGAAGGTGCTGTTGCACGTGATCTCCGGCCATCGGGACGGGTTCGCGACCGAGTGCCCGGGGGGGCGCCTTTACGGAAAACTCGGCACGGCCCGCACGGAGGCAGCCCGCTACCAAGGCCGGTAGCGCGGCGACAGGATGATGGAGGGAACCGGGGCGCGTGCCCCGGCCGGAACGAGTGACCGGCTGAGGCCATGCCGGACACGACCCGCAGCACAGGTCGAGGGCGCATTCGCCGTGCCCTCGACGGACTCCACCGTTGACGTGCCCCACCGCACGTCGGCGGCCAACCGCAAGGCCGCGAAGGCGCCATGGAACGGTCTGCATACACTGGCCGGTCGAATGACAGTTCGGCCGGTCCCGGCAGGAAGCAGAGACGACAGGTGACAGAAGCGATCCTCCTGGTCGGCGGCAGAGGCACCCGGCTGCGTCCGCTCACGGTGCACACTCCGAAGCCCATGGTCCCGGCGGCCGGAGTCCCCTTCCTCACGCACCAGTTGGCGAGAGCCAGAGCCGCGGGAGTCGACCACATAGTTCTCGCCACCTCCTATCTGGCCGAGGTCTTCGAACCCCACTTCGGCGACGGCTCCGCCCTCGGCCTCCACCTCGAGTACGTCACGGAGGAGGAGCCCCTGGGCACGGGGGGCGCGATCCGTAACGCCGCCTCGCACCTCCACTCGGGCCCCGAGGACCCGGTCCTCGTCTTCAACGGCGACATCCTCACCGGCCTGGACATCCGCCGCCTGGTCGCCACCCACGGGACGACCGGCGCGGACGTCTCCCTCCATCTGACCCAGGTGACGGACCCGCGCGCCTACGGCCTCGTCCCCACCGACGAGACGGGCCGTGTCCTGGCCTTCCTGGAGAAGCCCCAGACGCCCGAGGAGATCGTCACCGACCAGATCAACGCGGGGGCGTACGTCTTCCGCCGCTCGGTCATCGACACGATCCCGGCGGGCCGTCCGGTCTCGGTGGAACGGGAGACGTTCCCGGACCTGCTGTCCGCGGGCGCCCATCTGCAGGGCATGGTCGACTCGACGTACTGGCTGGACCTCGGCACCCCCGCGGCCTTCGTCCGCGGCTCGGCGGACCTCGTCCTGGGCCGCGCCCCGTCCCCCGCCGTCCCCGGCCGCTGCGGCGACCGCCTCGTCCTGCCCACCGCCCGGGTCGCGGGCGACGCCAAGCTGACCGGCGGCACGGTGGTGGGCGAGGGCGCGTTCGTCGGAGAGGGCGCCCGTGTCTTCGGCAGCACGGTCCTGGCCGGCGCCGTGGTCGAACCCGGCGCGGTGATCACCGACTCCCTCATCGGAGCCCGCGCCCGCATCGGCGAACGCTCCGTCCTCACCGGCGCCGTCGTCGGTGACGGCGCGATCGTCGGCGCCGACAACGAACTCCGCACCGGCGTCCGGGTCTGGTGCGACGCCCAGATCCCGACGGGAGCGCTCCGCTTCTCGTCGGACCAGTAACCGCGGGCGGTGGGGGCGCCGCGCAGTTCCCCGCGCCCCTTGAAAGGGCCTGCGGCCCTTAGGGGCGCGGGGAACTGCGTGAGACCACCGGACCCGCACTGGGGGTCGAAGGGGCGCAGCCCCTGGGGACGGGACGGGTAGGGGCGGCGGGGGCGACCTACAACCGTCCGATGTCCCCCCGAGGCATCCGCGGCGCCCGCCGAGCCGGCACCTTCCCCGACAACAGGATCAACCGAGCCGCCCGATGCCGCTGCCCCGCATACGGCTCCAACAACGCCAACATCACCGAGTCGTCCGCATCCCGATCCCCCGCCAACGCGAACCCGACGATCCCCGGCAGATGCAGATCCCCCACGGTCACGGCATCCGCCGCCCCATGACTGCGCTGCACGGTCTCCGCCGAGGTCCACGGCCCGATCCCCGGCACCAGCTCCAGCCGCGCCTGCGCATCCACCGGCGACATCCCCACGGCCTCCTCCAGCCGCCCCGCCACCCGAACCGCCCGAAGGATCGTCGACGCCCGCTTGTCGTCGACCCCGGCCCGATGCCACTCCCAGGACGGAATCAACGCCCACTCCCGGGCCGTGGGCATCACGGACATCCCCGGCGGAACGGGCCCCGGCGCCGGCTCGCCGAACTTCCGTACGAGCAACCGCCACGCCCGATACGCCTCGTCCGCCGTGACCTTCTGCTCCAGCACCGACGGGATCAACGACTCCAGCACCAGCCCGGTCCGCGTCAGCCGCAACCCCGGCCGCCGCCGCCAGGCCATCGCCACGACCCGGTGCCGAGGCACGAAGACGTCCGGCTCGTCCGACGCCCCGAGCAGCGAAGGCACCCGGTCGAGCAGCCACTCACCCCCGGCCCCCCACGCCTCCGCCTCGACGACCCCGTCCCGCAGGGCGACCCGCAGAGTCCCGGCCCCCGCCGGCGTACGACAGGCCCGCCACACGGACCCGTCCGGAGTCGCCCGGAAGGTCGGATCCCCGGGCCCCCGCCGAAGGGGCCCCAGCACCAGCCCCGGATCGAGCGCACCCTCCGGCACCCAGGTCCGCCGCTTCCCCGCCGCGGCGGCCTGCCGAGGTACCCCACCAGGCACGACGACCTGCCCACCCCGCACAGTCGTACGAGTGGGCCGCTGAACGAAACGTCCGGCCACGATGAGGTCCTGGAAGTGATGCGGCGGTCTATGAAAGTGGTGCAGTGCGAGAGCGGTGCCTTATGAGCCTAGGCGGCCATGACGCTTTTTGGGGGCGCGGGGAACTGCGCGAGCAACCACAACGAACCCGCACCCGCCCACCGACCCCGACCACCCTCGAACCGTAGGCGCACCAACCGCACCAACCGCACCAACCCACCTCACCGCACCTCGACGAAGGCCTCCGCATCCCGCTCACCCCGAGCCGGAGGCGACCCGGCCGCATGCCCCACAGCCACCGCCCCCATCGGATCCCACCCCTCCGGCAGCCCCAGCACCCCCCGCACGACATCCCGGCAGAACATCGTCGAGGACACCCACGCGGACCCGAGCCGCTCCCCGGCCAGCGCGACGAGGAAGTTCTGCACCCCGGCCCCGGCCGCGACCACGAACATCTCCCGCTCGGCCGCGTCCCGCCGCGCGTCCCCGTAGGAATGCGCCCCGTCCATCACCAGACACGGCACCACCAGATACGGCGCGGCGCGCAGCACGTCCCCGCGCCGCACCCGCTTCGCGACGGACTCCTCGCTCTTGCCGTCCCGCCGCAGATCCGCGATCCACGCGTCCCGCATGGCGTCGAGCAGCCGCACCCGCGATTCCTCGGACTCCAGCAGCACGAACCGCCACGGTGTCGTGTGATGCGGCGCCGGCGCGGTCACGGCGGCGGCCACGGCCCGCCGCACCGCCCCGGGGTCGACCGGCTCGTCCGTGAACGCCCGGACCGTACGCCGCTGGGTCACCGCCAGCCGTACGGCCTCGGAGGTGCCGAGCCGGAACATGTCGTCCCGCGCCCCCCGGACCAGGGTCCGCGTCCCCTCGCCGTCGTCCTCGGCCACGACATGCCCCAGCCCCCGGACGACGGCGACGGGCAGCCCGGCGGCCTTGCCCTTCACCAGGTCACCGGCGCCGGCCAGCTCGTCGGCGGTGGCGACGACGGTCGCGCCGAGCGGATTGCCGTGCGCGTCGGTGCCGCCCCGCAGATCGTCGAGGACCCGCACGCCGGCTGCCCCGATGGCGACATCCGTCAGCCCGCTGCGCCAGGGTCGCCCGAACGTGTCGGTGACGACGACCCCGACCTCGACGCCGAGCGTGTCCCTGATGCCGTCCCGGATCGCCCGCGCGGAGGTGTCGGGGTCCTCGGGCAGCAACAGCACGGTCCCGGAGGGCGTGTTGGAGGCGTCGACCCCGGCGGCGGCCATCACCAGGCCCTGCCGGTTCTCCACGATCCGCAACGCTCCGCGCCGCGCCACCACCCGCACGGTCTCGGCGTCGATCGCGGCCTCCCGGTCGGCCGCCTCGACGAGCCGCCCCTCCGCCTTGGACACGATCTTGGAGGTGACGAGCAGCACGTCCCCGTCGACCAGTCCCGGCTCGGCCGCGGCGATCAGCTTGGCGAGGTCGTCCCCCTCCTGCACCTCGGGGATGCCGGCCAGGGCCCAGACCCGGTACCCGGGACCGGGTCGCACCTCGCCCATGTTCTCCTCGCTCACGCTCCCCGCACCTCCTCCGCCAGGGCCAGCGCCTCGCGGGCCATCGTCGCCGTCGCGTCCAGGTCGGTCATCATCAGCGGCACGGCCCGGCACCGTATCCCGGCGGTCTCGACGCGCTCGGTGACGCCCGCGTCGACGGTGTCGACGAGCCAGCCGTCGAGCAGTCCGGAGCCGTAGTGCTCGGCGACGGCCGCGGCCGTCGACTCGACGCCGACGGCGGCGAGGACCTTGTCCGCCATACCGCGCACGGGCGCGTCACCGACGATGGGGGAGAGGCCCACGACCGGCACCCCGGCCTCGGCGATCGCCTCCCGGATGCCGGGCACGGCGAGGATGGTGCCGACGGAGACGACGGGGTTGGACGGCGGGAAGAGGATCACGTCCGCCTCGGCGATGGCCTCCAGCACCCCGGGCGCCGGCTTCGACTGCTCGGCGCCGACCGGCACGATCGCCTCGGCCGGCACGGAGGCCCGCAGCCGCACCCAGTACTCCTGGAAGTGGATCGCCCTGCGCTCGCCGTCCTGCTCGACGGCGACATGGGTCTCGACGCGGTCGTCGGTCATCGGGATGAGCCGCACGCCCGGCTTCCACCGGTCGCACAGCGCCTCGGTGACCGCGCTCAGCGGAAACCCGGCACTGATCATCTGCGTCCGCACGATGTGCGTGGCGAAGTCCCGGTCGCCGAGTCCGAACCACTCGGGCCCGACGCCGTACGCCGCGAGCTCCTCCTTGAGGTGGAAGGTCTCGTCGGCCCGGCCCCAGCCCTGCTCCTCGTTGATGCCGTCGCCGAGCGTGTACATCACCGTGTCGAGGTCCGGGCAGACCTTCAGACCGAAGAGGTGGATGTCGTCCCCGGTGTTGCCGATGACCGTGATGTCCGCGTCCGGCACGGCCCGCTTCAGACCACGCAGGAACCGGGCACCACCGATGCCGCCTGCCAGAACCACAATGCGCATGGGAGCAAGTCTCGCAGGCGGGTACGACAACGGGTCGCCCGCCCGCGACCACGGCCGGTTTCCCACGGTCACGGTCAGGCCGTGACGGTCGCCGCCTCCGTCGCGCAGGCCTTTGCGTGCATCGGCATGTCCGTCAGCCCCGGGTAGTAGACGTGCAGACTGATGGCCGGTTCCAGCGTGTCGTTGACGACCTCGTGCGCGTAACCCGGCGCGAACACGCGCTGCGCGCCCGCGCCGAGCACGCGCGTGCCCCGGTCGGTGCGCTCGGTCAGCGTGCCGTCGAGCACCGTCAGTACGCCGGAGGAGCCCCCATGGTCGTGCAGTCCGGTGCCCTGCCCCGGCACCCAGGACAGCAGCCACACCTCGTACCCGGGACCGGTCAGCAGCCGGTGGTACCAGCGCGTGGTCGCGTCGTACTCGACGAGGTGCTCCCACCGGGAGCGGTCGTCGGCGAGGGAACGGGCCAGTCCGGCGAACTCGGCCACGGTGACGGGGTGTTGGCGCGGCGCCTGGAGGAGGTGCGGTACTTCGAGAAGGTCGCCGGCGATCTGGAGGTCGCTGTCGCTGTTCATGAAGTGGGGAGGTCCTCGACGGAGAGTGCGTGGGGGAGGGCGGGGTGTCGCGTACCGTCCGCCCGGGTCGCGGGCGGTACGGGTGCCCGTTTCCGGGCCCATGGGGACAGCGGCCGAGCCGGGTCGGGCTCAGTGGCAGCCGGAGCGCGTGAGGCTCAACAGCTGGAACAGCAACAGCAACAGCTACAGCGAGCAGCACCGAGGGACCCGGCGGAGCGGGTCGAGGTGAGTGCCAAGTTCGCGAGCATGCCCACAAGCACAGCGGTTCACACCTCCGCTGTCAACTTCACGTCCGGTATGTGGATGCCGATTCACCTCTTTCGGTGCATCCGTGCGGTGAAAGGTTTGTGCCTGGGGTGTCGGGGAGACATGGCGTCCAACCGGGCAAGCCGTCGGCGCGTGTGTGGAGGGTCGTGGGCGCGTCCGGAGCGAGTCGGCTCGAACGAGTCGGAACGAGATCGAACTCCTGGGCGTCCTTCCTCGTAAGGGAAGGAGCACCCCACCCGGAACTCCCGCCTGCCGCCAGGCTGCTGTCATGGTTTATGCCGATTTGAACACTTTCCGCAAAGCCTTGGTTCCGCAGAGTGAATAAGGGGCTCAATAGCAGATCTCGGCTTGACTCGCCCGTAGCAGCACACTTGTAATTTCACTCGTGTCGTTCAGCCGAAATCGGTAACGGCCGCACGACGGGGACGCGAAAGACGGACGAGGGGCGCACATGACCGAGCTCGTGCAGCAACTGCTGGTCGACGACGCGGACGAAGAACTCGGCTGGCAGGAGCGCGCGCTGTGCGCCCAGACCGATCCCGAGTCCTTCTTCCCCGAGAAAGGCGGCTCGACCCGCGAGGCCAAGAAGGTCTGCCTCGCCTGCGAGGTCCGCTCCGAATGCCTTGAGTACGCCCTCGCCAACGACGAGCGGTTCGGTATCTGGGGCGGTCTGTCGGAGCGCGAGCGCCGCCGCCTCAAGAAGGCAGCCGTCTGACCCCGAGCCGGAACATCCGACCCGTCCCGGAGCAGTCGAACAGGAACAACCGAACACGTACGGCCCGTCGCACGTGGGTTGTCCACAGGCGGCGGGCCGCTGTGCCCGCCCGTCTCCCGACCACCACCCCTCACCGAGGCGCTCCGCGCCGCCCCTTTTGCATTGCCGTTAGTGTGGGCCCTCGTCCGAGACGTCCCGCTGTCCCCGCCGGACACAAATGACGTCCACCGCAGTCCACCGAACCGGGGCCCGTACCTCGATGTCCGTGCACAGCCACACCTCAGCCCACCAAGACGCTGCCACTCCTGAGTTCCCACGTCACGTGGTGACCGCGGTCCTCGTCGCGCACGACGGCGCCCGCTGGCTGCCCGACGCGCTCGCCGGGCTGCTCGGCCAGGAGCGCCCCGTGCAGAGTGCCATGGCGGCCGACACCGGCAGCGCGGACGACTCCGCCCAGCTCCTCTCCGACGCCCTGGGCGCGGACCGCGTCCTGCACCTCGCCCGACGGACCGGTTTCGGCCAGGCCGTCGAGGAGGCCAACCGCAGCGCGGGCGTCCTCACCCAGGACGACCTGGCGTACCTGAGGCGCCCCAGCGGCTGGGACCCGGTCACCCGCAGCTGGCGCGACGACGCGTACGACATGCCGGAGCTCCCCCACGGGGAACCGGTCCAGTGGCTGTGGCTGCTGCACGACGACTGCGCCCCCGAGCCCGACGCCCTCGCCCAGATGCTGCGGGTCGTGGAGAACGAACGCGAGCTGGGCCGGGACGACGTCGCCGTCGTCGGCCCCAAGCTGCGCGGCTGGTACGACCGCCGTCAGCTCCTGGAGGTCGGCGTCACCATCGCCAACTCCGGCCGCCGCTGGACCGGCCTGGACCGCCGCGAACAGGACCAGGGCCAGCACGACCACGTCAAGCCCAGCCTCGCCGTGTCCACCGCCGGCATGCTGATCCGCCGCGACGTCTTCGAGGAACTGGGCGGCTTCGACCGGCGCCTGCCCCTCATGCGTGACGACGTCGACCTGTGCTGGCGCGCCACCACCGCCGGGCACCGCGTCCTCGTCGCCCCCGAAGCCGTCGTACGGCACGCCGAGGCGTCCTCGCGAGAGCGCCGCACCGTCGACTGCGCGGGCCGCGGCTCCGCCTCCCCGCACATGGTCGACAAGGCGGGCGCGATCTACACCCTCCTCGTCAACTCCCGTACGGCCCAGCTGCCCTGGGTGCTGCTGCGCATCGTCCTGGGCACCCTGGTCAGGACTGTCGCGTACCTCGTCGGCAAGGTCCCCGGACAGGCCGTCGACGAGATCCGCGGCCTGCTGAGCGTGCTGCTGAGACCCGAGCGGATCATCGCCGGGCGGCGCAGGCGAGGCCGTTCGCAGCTGGACAAGGGCGAGCTGCGCCCGCTGTTCCCGCCACCCGGCGCGACCGTCCGGGCCACCGTCGAACAGGTCGCGGGCGATCTGTTCGGCACCTCCGACGCCGAGGCCCCCCAGGCCGGACGGCACGGCGGCGCGGTCGAGTCGGGGCCCGGCGACGACGACGCCGACTTCCTGCAGGTCGAGCAGTTCGCCCGGCTCAAGCGCATCGCGCGCGCACCCGGGCCCGTACTCTTCGCGCTCCTGCTGCTCGCCTCGCTCGTCGCCTGCCGTGAACTGCTCGGTGGCGGCGCGCTCGCGGGCGGCACCCTGCTGCCCGCCCCCGCCGACTCCGCCGAGCTGTGGTCGCGCTACCTGGACGGCTGGCACCCGGTCGGCGCGGGCGGCGCCGAGGCCGCGCCGCCGTACCTGGCGATCGTGGCCATGCTGGCCTCCCTGCTGTTCGGCTCCGCCGGGCTCGCGGTCACCGTGCTCCTCGTGGCGTCCGTGCCCCTGGCCGGCTTCACCGCGTACTTCGCCTCGCGCTCCCTGGTCGAGTCCCGGCTGCTGCGCGCCTGGGCGGCCGTCGTGTACGCCTTCCTGCCCGCCGTCACCGGCGCGCTCGCGACCGGCCGCATCGGCACCGCCGTCCTCGCGATCCTGCTGCCCCTCATCGCCCGCGCGGGCGCCGCGGCCGGCGGCCTGACCAACAGCACGGGGGCGCGCGGCAGCTGGCGCGCCACCTGGGCGTACGCGCTGCTGCTGACGATCACCACCGCGTTCACCCCCATCGTGTGGCCCATCGCGCTGCTCCTCGGCCTCGGGCTCCTCGCCGTGCGCCGCCGCGAGATCACCGCCTACGGCCCGCGCTTCCTCGCCCAGCTGGCCACCCCGCTGCTGATCCTGGCCCCCTGGTCACTGACGCTGCTGCCGTTCGGCTTCTTCGAGGAGGCCGGTCTGGAGTACGGCGGCAGCACGGCCACGGCGACCGATCTGCTCGGCATCAGCCCCGGCGGGCCCGGCACGGTCGGCGGGCTGACCCTCATCGGCGTCGTCCTCGCCGCGCTGGCCGCCCTGCTCCGCGCGGAACGGCAGTTGGCGATCCGGACCGCATGGACGGCCGCCCTGCTGGCGCTTGTCTTCGCGGTCCTCTCCAACGGCTCGACCTGGGCCGGCCCCGCGACCCTCGTCTACGGCATCGCGCTCCTCGCCGCCGCCACCCTGGGCGCCGACGGGGCGCGCCACCGCGTGGCCGAGCAGAGCTTCGGCTGGCGGCAGCCGGTGGCCGTGCTCATCGCGCTCGCCGCCGCCGTCGGCCCGCTGCTGGCCGCCGCCGGATGGGTGCTCGGCGGTGCCGACGGCCCCCTGGAGCGCCGCGACCCCGTCCAGGTGCCCGCGTTCGTCGCCGAGGAGAGCGGCACCCGCGACCAGGCCCGCACCCTGGTCCTCGACAGCGACTCCACCGCCAAGGTCGGCTACACCCTGGTCCGCGGCTCGGGCGTCCGTCTCGGCGACGCCGAACTCACCGCCGCCGCGGGGAAGAACAAGCAGCTCGACAAGGTCGTCGCCAACCTCGTCGCGGGCTCCGGCGCCGACCAGACCGACGAACTCGGCGGCTTCGCCGTGCGCTACGTCCTCGTCCGGCCGGGAGCACCGCGCGAGGTCAGCCGCGTCCTGGACGCCACGCCCGGTCTGAGCCGCCTCAGCCAGCAGGACGGCAGCGCCCTGTGGCGGGTGGACCGCCAGGTAGCCCGAGTCACCGTCGAGACCTCCTCCGGCGACCCGAAGGCGGTCGCCGCGGGCCCCGTCGACGTGCACACCACCATCCCGGCCGGCGGCTCGGGCCGCGTCCTGCGCCTCGCCGACACCGCCGACGAGTCCTGGACCGCCACCCTCGACGGCAAGCCGCTCACCCCGACCACGGTCGACGGCTGGGCCCAGGGCTTCCAGCTGCCCGTGGACGGCGGCAGGCTGGACGTCACCTTCGACGTCCCCGTCAGCCACACCGGCTGGCTGTGGGCCCAGGGCTCACTCGCCGTCGTCCTCGTCGTCCTCGCCCTGCCCGGCCGCCGCCGGGACGTCGACGACGACCTCCCCGACGAGCCCGTCGCCGTACCCGCCCAGGACGTCACCGGTGACGGCCGCCGAGCCCGCCGCCTGCGCGCCCAGGCGGAGGCCGAGGCCGAGGCCGAACAGTCCACGGACCCCGGCCTGCCTCCGTCTCCGGAGGAGACCCCGTTCGCCGCTCCCGTCCCGCAGCAGCCGGCCTACGGCCAGTGGGACGCCGCGAACCAGGTGGGCGCGGGCGCCGAATACGGCCAGTACGACCAGCAGTACCAGGGCGCCCAGCAGTACCCGGCGGGCACGTACGACCAGCAGCAGCACTACCAAGCCGACCCCTACCAAGGCGGCCAGTACGACCCGTACGCCTCCTACGGGGGCAACACGGCCTCGTACGACCCGACGTACACCCAGGGCTACGACGCGACGTACGACCCGTCGCACGGCACCGGCGCCGACAGTGAGCGCCCCGACGGGAGCCAGCAGTGAACCGCACGACCCTGTCCTTGATCGCCGGCACGACCGCCCTCGCCGCCGTCACCGGCTTCGCCGCGTTCAGCGCCCCCGACGCCTCCGGCGGCGACACCACCGCGAAGGCGGCCGCCCAACTGCCCGTGCAGCGCACGAGTCTGCTCTGCCCCCAGCCGAGCACCTCGGACCTCGCGGAGACCGCGTACACCTCTTTCACCCCCGTCACCGAGGGCACCGGCGGCGAAGGCAGCGCCGAACTCGTCGCGGCGGGCGGGGGCTCCGCCGACCCCGACAAGGGTGACAAGGACCAAAAGGGCGACAAGGACAAGGCCGCCAAGCCGGTCGTCGACGTCAAGGAGCCCGGTAAACCCGTCACCGGCAGCACCGACGGAGGCGACTCGCCCGCGCTGATCGGCACGGCCGAGGGGAAGTTCGCACCCGGCTGGACGGTCCAGGAGACCACCGAGGTCGCCGCCGGCACCGGCCGCGGCCTGCTCGGCGTCAACTGCACCGCCCCGGACACGGAGTTCTGGTTCCCGGGCGTCAGCACGGCCGCGGGCCGCACGGACTACGTCCACCTCGTCAACCCGGACGACTCGGCGGCCGTCGTCGACATCGAGCTCTACGGCAAGGACGGCGCCCTGAAGTCGACGGTGGGGGACGGCATCACGGTCCAGCCCCGCGCCGCCGAGCCGGTCCTGCTGTCGACGCTCACCGCGGCGAAGGAGGCCGGCCTCACCGTCCACGTCAGCGTCCGCAGCGGCCGGGTCGCCGCCGCGGTCCAGGCTCTCGACGACAAGCTGGGCGGCGACTGGCTGGCCGCCGCGGCCGACCCGGCCGGCAGCCTCGTCCTCCCCGGCATCCCGAAGGACGCCACCTCCGTGACCCTCGTGGCCTTCACCCCCGGCGAGACCGACGCGGACCTGAAGCTCCGCCTCGCCTCGCCCAACGGTTCGATCACCCCGGCCGGCAACGAGACGCTGCACGTCAAGGCGGGCATGACCGCCTCCGCGGACCTGGGCGACATCACGCGCGGCGAGGCAGGTTCCCTGTTCCTGACCCCCACCGATCAGTCGGTCCCGGTGGTGGCCGCCCTCCGCGTCGTCCGCGGCAAGGGCGACAACCAGGAGACGGCCTTCATCCCGGCGACCCGCCCGGTCGGCGCGCGCGCCACGGTCGCCGACAACCGCGCCAAGGGCACGACCCTCGCCCTCACCGCCCCGACCGGCGCGGCCAAGGTCAAGGTCACCGCGTCCGCCGGCAGCGGCGGCGGCGAGCCCACGACGAAGACCTTCACGATCAAGGCCGGCACCACCCAGAACATCGACATGCCCGCCCCGAGCGGCCTCAAGGGCACGTACGCCCTCACGGTGGAGCCGATCTCGGGCGGCGCCGTCTACGCCTCCCGCATCCTGGAATCCAAGCTCGACACCGTCCCCGCCTTCACGATCCAGACCCTCCCGGACGACCGAGGCACGGTAGCCGTCCCGGAGGCGGAACAGGACCTCTCGATCCTGCAGAGGTAGTTCCTTCACGGGAGAGTTCGGAGGATCGGGGTGCGTCGGCGGGTACGGGTGGATCGTGGTCGCTCGCGCAGTTCCCGCGACCCTGAAGGCCACGGCCCTTGCGGGCCGAAAAGCACGGGGCGCAGCCCCTGCTTTTTCAGGGCGCGGGGAGCTACGCGGCCAGCCCCCACCGGACCCGCGGCCGGGGGTCCGGTGGGGCGCAGCCCCTGGTGGGGCACCTCCCGTTCGAGCGAAGCCGAGAGTGGGGGAGGGACGGGACGGGGCGGCGGGGGCGAAACCCTTCCCGGGCGCACCCCGGCGTCAGTCCTCCCCGTACCGAGGATCCACAGTCTCCGGGTTGAGCCCCAGCAACTCGGCCACCTGCTCCACCACGACCTCATGCACCAGTGCGGCCCGCTCGTCGCGCCCCTTGGTACGAATCTCCACCGGCCGCCGATAGACGACGACCCGAGCCGGCCGCCCCTCCCGCGCCGCGACGGTCCCCCCGAGCGGCACGGCCTCGTCGTTCCAGGCCCCGTCCACCGGCCCGTCGAGCCGAGGCACCTCCAGCACGAGGAAGTCGATGTCCGCCAGCTGCGGCAACCGCCGCTCCAGCCGCTCCACGGAGTCCTGAACGAGATCCGCGAACACCTCCGCACGACTCGCCGCGAGCGGGACCTGAGGCGGCGCGATGGGCCCGCGCATCCCCCTGCCGTGCCGATCTCGGCGGCGGGGCCCGGGTGCGGAGGCGGCGCGGGGCGGTACGAGGTTGTCCATCACCTGTGAAGCGTAGTCCCCACAAGTCCCGCCCGCCCGGCTCCACACCCCTGGCGGCACACACCGACCCGCCGCCCCTGACCTGGCACGGCCGACCCGGCACGTCCAACCGGCTCGCCGCGCGACGGTGCCCGGTGGGTCGTACGGCATGTCGCAGGATGACCATTCCAGCCAAGGTTGGGCTCGATTCCATACCTCTCCGAGGCCGGTGAGCTCATGTCAATTAGCATGGTTTGTGCCGGAAGTTGACTGAATTCCGGCCCGTTCGGCATCCTGGACGAGGGGTTACCCGCAGGTCAACGCGGTGGGTTCGGAGGGGCGTGTGGGGCGTTTCACGCCGCGACACGGTGGAGTGACCTGGTGGAGAGTCGTCGCGGCCCGCTCAAGAGTGCGGTACCGTCCAACGTCGTGAGCCCTGTACGTCGCTGTTCGCGCACCGCTTGCGGCCGCCCCGCCGTCGCGACGCTGACGTACGTCTACGCCGACTCGACCGCGGTCCTCGGCCCTCTCGCCACCTACGCCGAACCCCACTGCTACGACCTGTGCGCAGAGCACTCCGAGCGCCTCACCGCGCCGCGTGGCTGGGAGGTCGTACGGCTGCTCGACGCCTCGGCTCCCGCGCGCCCCAGCGGTGACGACCTGGAAGCGCTTGCCAACGCCGTGCGTGAGGCGGCCCGCCCGCAGCAGCGCGCCGCGGAGGCCGGCGGCGGCCCGCGCAGGGCGGACCCGATGGAGGTCGCCCGCCGCGGCCATCTCCGGGTGCTGCGCTCACCCGACAACTGAGCCCTGCGCCCGCCTGGCAACTGACGCCCTGAGTGGGACCGTTGTGATGCCCCGCGGTCACTCGTCCCCCGTCGTGGCTTGTTTCGTTCACACGGTTTCGCCCCGTCCTCTTTCTGGCCCTGTCCTGCCCTGCTCGGCGGCGTGCGTGCGCCGACGCCACCCAAGGGGCCGCGTTCCGTTCTCTCCCCGATCGTGTGTGCGTTCGGCTTCGGCGCGTTCGGCTTCGAACCGGAGAGGCCGACGTGGTCACCCTCGTCGCCCACGCGCGCGTCACCTTCGACGCCATGGGCACACCGGTCGTCACCCTCGCTCGGTCATCGAACTGCTTCTGGTCGCCGTCGCATTCGTGGTCGGCGGCAGGATGCCGCTGCTCGCCCTCGTGGCGCACCTTGGTCCTGGTCTGGCTCGTGGTCTGGCGCGTCGACGGGCAGCGCGGGCTGCACAGAACCTGGCACCCGCCCTGGCGCGGGGTCCGCCTTCGCCGTCGGCCGGTTCATCGCCTCCGGTCACGTCCCCGCGCAACTCGCCCACATCTGCGCCACCTTGCTGGGTGCGGGCCGCCCTCGCAGCCGTACCCCGGCGGGCGCAACGAGGACCTCGACGCAGACGAACCAGTGCCCGCCAGGCGAAGTCCCGCACGCCCACGCCCACGCCCCGTACGTAAGCAGATGGCACTCTTCTTCGCCGCCCGGATGCGCGTGGTGAAGGCCGGAGCGACCCGGCCATACGGCCAAACCTTCCTGAAATCAGGTGAAACGGTATGAAAGTCACGTAGGGGCGATGTTCGCACCTGGCCGACCGTCACCACGGTCCCGAACCGCGCCTCGCCAACGGCTCCGGCGGCTCCTCAGCAGGATGATCTCGCCGCAGAGGCGGACCGTCGCTTACGCGGCCATCGGTCTCGCGGGGGGCGTTCTCTGAGGTCACACAGCCGCCTGTCGGCTCGGGCGGGTAGTTTGGGTGACCGGGTGAGGACTTCAGGAGGATGTGTCCGTGGCTGCTGATCTGTCGACGATCGTGAAGGCGTACGACGTACGAGGGGTGGTCCCGGACCAGTGGGACGAGACCCTGGCCGAGCTCCTCGGGGCGGCCTTCGTGCAAGTGACCGGCGCGGACGCCATCGTGACCGGCCACGACATGAGGCCCTCCTCGCCCGGCCTGTCGCGTGCCTTCGCGCGCGGGGCGGCGGCGCTCGGGGTGGACGTGACCGAGATCGGCCTCTGTTCGACGGACCAGCTGTACTACGCGTCGGGCGCGCTGAACCTGCCCGGCGCGATGTTCACGGCCTCCCACAACCCCGCCCGGTACAACGGCATCAAGATGTGCCGCGCGGGCGCCGCCCCCGTCGGCCAGGACACCGGCCTCACCGAGATCCGCGAACTGGTCGAGGGCTGGACCGAGTCGGGTGCCCCGGGACCGGCCGCGACGCCTGGAACGATCACGCGGCGGGACACGTTGGAGGACTACGCGGCGCACCTCCTCGGCCTCGTCGACCTGACCTCCACCCGCCCCCTGAAGGTCGTCGTCGACGCGGGCAACGGCATGGGCGGCCACACCGTCCCGACGGTCTTCGCCGGCCTGCCGCTGGACCTGGTCCCGATGTACTTCGAACTGGACGGCACGTTCCCGAACCACGAGGCCAACCCCCTCGACCCGGCGAACATCGTCGACCTCCAGAAGCGGGTCCGTGCGGAGGGCGCCGACCTCGGCATCGCCTTCGACGGCGACGCCGACCGCTGCTTCGTCGTCGACGAGCAGGGCAACCCCGTCCCGCCCTCCGCGATCACGGCCCTGGTCGCCTCCCGCGAACTCGCCAAGCACGGCGGCAGGGGCACGATCATCCACAACCTGATCACCTCCTGGTCCGTTCCGGAGGTGGTGAAGGAGAACGGCGGCACGCCGGTGCGCACCCGTGTCGGCCACTCCTTCATCAAGGCCGAGATGGCCAGAACCGGCGCGATCTTCGGCGGCGAGCACTCCGCCCACTACTACTTCGCCGACTTCTGGAACGCCGACACGGGCATGCTGGCCGCCCTCCATGTCCTCGCCGCCCTCGGCGGCCAGGACGGCCCGCTCTCCGGCCTCGTCGCCCAGTACGACCGCTACTCCGGCTCCGGCGAGATCAACTCCACGGTCGCCGACCAGACGGACCGCCTGGCGGCGGTCCGCTCCGCGTACGAGAACCGGGAGGACGTCACCCTCGACGACCTCGACGGCCTCACCGTCTCCTCGATGGACTGGTGGTTCAACGTCCGCCCGTCCAACACGGAACCGCTGCTCCGCCTGAACGCGGAGGCGAGGGACGAGACGACGATGGCCAAGATCCGCGACGAGGTACTGGGGATCATCAGAGCGTGAGCACGGATGGGCAGGGCCCCGCCCAGCGCTCCCAGGGGCGCGAGGACTGCGGGAACGCCGCACACAACCCGCCCACGAACCCGCACCCTCCGAGCCGGAAGGCGTGCGGGGTCGAGGGGGCGCCGGCCCCTGAGGATGGGACGGGCAGGGGCGACAGGGGCGCAACAGCACCGGACCCCAACCCCGGCGCCAACTCCTCCACGGCGGTACTCTGACCAGGCCGCACCGCACGAACCCGCCCCCGAAGGGACCCGACATGGCGCTCGAAGCCGGCCTCCTGGAGATCCTCGCCTGCCCGGCGTGCCACGCCCCCCTAGCGGAGGAGGACACCGAGCTGGCCTGTACCAGCCAGGAATGCGGCCTCGCCTACCCGATCCGGGACGGCATCCCCGTACTCCTCGTCGACGAGGCCCGCCGCCCCGCGTGACCCACGCGATCGAACTCTCCCGCGAGGCGTAACCCCGCACGAGCCGGGAAGACCCGGCGTACAGGTGAAAAGGGCACCCGGCGATCGGAGGCTGCCGCCCATGCTCGACGAATCGCTGCTAGACACCCCCGAAGCCCTGTCGCAGGCGGACCGCCGCGACCTGCTCCGCGGCGCCGCCGAGGCCGGCGCCAGGGTCCGTACGGCCATCCGCCTCGGCACCGAGGCCGGCATCCCGGACCTGAAACCGGACGGCCGCCCCCGCGGCCTCCTGATCGCGGGCCCCGGCATGGCCTCCGCGGGCGTCGCCGACCTGCTCGGCGCCCTCGCGGGGTCCAGTTGCCCCATCACCCGCCTCCACCCCACCGGCGTGGCCCCCGCCGCGGGCGCCCTCCGCTGGGAGCTGCCCGGCTGGGCGGGCCCGGTCGACCTCCTCCTGGTCGCCACCGCGGACGGCAGCGAAGCAGGTCTGGCGATCCTCGTCGAACAGGCGTACCGCCGTGGCAGCACGGTCGTCGCGGTCGCCCCGGCCGGCACCCCTGTGGCCGACGCGGTGGAAGCCGCCCACGGCCTCTTCGTACCGATGGCGACCGCCCCGTACGAGCAGGAGGTGCCCCTCGGCGCCGCCGCCCCCGGAGTCCTGTGGGCGCTGCTCACCCCGATGCTCGCGCTGCTGGACCGTACGGGCCTGGTCGACGCCCCGCCGGAGGCCCTGCAGAAGGTCGCCGACCGACTCGACCGGGTCGCCGAGCGCTGTGGCCCGGCGATCGCCACCTACAGCAACCCCGCCAAGACGCTCGCCGCCGAGCTGGCCGACGTGCTCCCGCTGATCTGGACCGAGGGCCAGACCGCGGGACCGGTGGGTCGTCGTTTCGCCTCCGCGCTCGCCGAACTGGCGGGCCGCCCCGCCCTCGCCGCCCAGCTCCCAGAGGCCCTTGCCTCACACACGGTGCTGTTGACCGGCCCGCTCGCCGCGAACGCCGACCCCGACGACTTCTTCCGCGACCGCGTCGAGGACGCACCCGTCCTGCACGCGCGCGTGGTGCTCGTCCGAGACCGCCCGACCGGCGGTCTGAGCGCCGTCCCGGCAGCTCGCGAGCTGGCCCTCGGCCACGACGCCGCGATCAGCGAGCTGGAACCCGAGGAAGGCAGCGACCTGGAAACCCTCGCGGAGATGATCGCCATCACGGATTTCGCCGCCGTTTACCTGTCGCTCGCTTCCGGAGCCTGACCCTTACCGGAGCCCGACCCTGACCGGGGCCTCGGCCGGCTCCCCACCTACGGAGAAGCACACACCATGGACCGCCTCGACAACACCGTCCGCCCCTACGCCTGGGGTTCGACCACCGCCATCCCGCAGCTCCTCGGCGTGGCCCCCACCGGCGAGCCGCAGGCGGAGATGTGGATGGGCGCCCACCCCGGCGCACCCTCGCGCACCGGGCGCGGCCCCCTCACCGAGGTGATCGACGAGGACCCGGAACGTGAGTTGGGGTTCCAGACGGTCGCCAAGTTCGGCCCCCGCCTCCCGTTCCTCCTGAAGCTCCTCGCCGCCGGCGCCCCCCTCTCCCTCCAGGTCCACCCCGACCTCGAACAGGCCAGGGAGGGCTACGAGGACGAGGAGCGGCGCGGAATCCCGATCGACGCGGGCCACCGCAACTACAAGGACGCCAACCACAAGCCGGAACTCATCTGCGCCCTCACGGAGTTCGACGGCCTGTGCGGTTTCCGCGCCCCGCTCCAGGCCGCCGCCTTGCTCGCCGCCCTCGACGTCGACTCCCTCAAGCCGTACGTCGACCTCCTGCACGCCCACCCCGAAGAGGCCGCACTGCGCGAGGTGTTGACCGCCGTCCTGAGCGCCGACCCCGAGGACATGTCCCACACGGTCACCGAGGCCGCGGACGCCTGCGCCCGCCTCGGCGGGGCCCACGCCCCCTACGCCGACATCGCCCACCACTACCCCGGAGATCCCGGCGTCATCGCCGCCATGCTCCTCAACCACGTACGCCTGCAGCCCGGCGAAGCCCTGTTCCTGGGCGCCGGCATCCCGCACGCGTACCTGAACGGCCTCGGCGTAGAGATCATGGCCAACTCCGACAACGTCCTGCGCTGCGGCTTGACCCCCAAGCACGTCGACGTCCCCGAACTCCTGCGCATCGTCCGCTTCGAGGCGACCGACCCCGGCGTCCTGCGCCCCGAGGCGTCCCCCGACGGCGAGGAGGTCTACGAGACCCCCATCGACGAGTTCCGCCTCTCCCGCCTCGTTCTCCCCGAGGCCACCGCCCCGCACGACCTCACCCGCGCCACCCCGCAGATCCTCCTCTGCACGGCCGGTTCGGTCCGCGCGGGCGAACACACGCTCGCCCCCGGCGAGTCCGTCTTCGTACCGGCGGACGAGAAGGCCGAGGTGTCCGGACCGGGCACCCTGTTCCGCGCCACCGTGGTCGCCTGAGCGGCGCAAGACGTCGCGCGAGCGGCCTGAACCACCTCTGATCCACAGCCTGGCGCACCGGCGCCGGACCGGGCTGCAACAATGCCCCCTGCAAAAGGCGGGCAAAGCCCGGCCGGTGACGGACGGAAGCGTGGGTACCCATGCCCATGCACAGACATATGCGTAGGCGAAGGGACACCTCGGACACATGAGCGCGTCAGGCGGCACCAAGGCGATCGTGGCGGCACTCGCCGCCAACCTCGCGATCGCGGTAGCGAAGTTCGTGGCGTTCGTCTTCAGCGGCTCGTCATCGATGCTCGCGGAGTCCGTGCACTCCCTCGCCGACTCCGGCAACCAGGGCCTGCTCCTCCTCGGCGGCAAGAAGGCCCAGCGCGAGGCGACCCCGCAACACCCCTTCGGCTACGGCCGCGAGCGCTACATCTACGCCTTCCTCGTCTCCATCGTCCTCTTCTCCGTCGGCGGCATGTTCGCCATCTACGAGGGCTACGAGAAGATCAAGGAACCGCACGAGATCGAGAACTGGTACTGGCCGGTCGGCGTCCTCGTCTTCGCGATCATCGCCGAGACCTTCTCCTTCCGAACCGCCATCAAGGAGTCCAACACGCTCCGCGGCACCCAGTCCTGGAAGGATTTCGTCCGCCACGCCAAGGCCCCCGAGCTCCCGGTCGTGCTCCTTGAGGACCTGGGCGCGCTCGTCGGTCTGATCCTCGCCCTCGGCGGCGTCGGCCTGGCCCTCGCCACCGGCGACGGCGTCTGGGACGGCATCGGCACGCTCTGCATCGGTGTCCTGCTCATCCTCATCGCGATCGTCCTGGCCGCCGAGACCAAGTCGCTGCTCCTGGGCGAGGCCGCCGGCGTGGAGGACGTCAGGAAGATCGAGGCCGCGATCGTCGACGGCGACACGGTCCCCGCCATCATCCACATGCGCACGCTCCACCTCGGCCCCGAGGAGCTGCTGGTCGCCGCCAAGATCGCCGTCCGGCACGACGAGACGGCCACCGAGGTCGCCAACGCGATCGACGCCGCCGAGGCCCGCATCCGCGAGGCCGTCCCGATCGCCCGCGTCATCTACCTGGAGCCCGACATCTACAGCGAGGCGGAGGCCGCCAAGGGCGCCGACCCCGAGGCCGCCCCCGGCGGCCCGGCGCCCACCACCGAACACTGACTCACCGGCATTCAGCAGGACACCGGGGCCCGTCGCGAAACCAACGCGGCGGGCCCCACACGTTTCCCGTCCCAGGTCCAAGGATCTCCCTACTCTCCGCCCCTTCGGCCTGATCCGTACGCAGGAAGACTGGGGCGGGCCGGGCCGACCGGTGTAGCTTGGGACGGAGCCAGACGTCGCTGCTGATGGCGGTCGGGCGGTCCCACCGGGGACCGGCCGAGGGAGAGAGGGCCTCCGACGGACTGCGCTGCGCGCACGCGGGCATGCCTGTGTCCTCTTCGGGGCACCCCTGTGTCCGCCGCCGCGCAGACCAGCCCTACCCACCCTCGACCCGACACCGAGGAGCAGCCCGCAATGACGACTGTCGACAACCGACAGGACTTCAAGGTCGCCGATCTCTCCCTGGCCGCTTTCGGCCGCAAGGAGATCACCCTCGCCGAGCACGAGATGCCCGGCCTGATGGCGATCCGCAAGGAGTTCGCCGCAACTCAGCCGCTGGCCGGCGCCCGGATCATGGGCTCGCTGCACATGACCGTGCAGACCGCCGTCCTGATCGAGACCCTGGTCGCCCTGGGCGCCGAGGTCCGCTGGGTGTCCTGCAACATCTTCTCCACCCAGGACCATGCCGCCGCCGCCATCGCGGTCGGCCCGAACGGCACGCCCGAGAACCCGCAGGGCGTCCCGGTCTTCGCCTGGAAGGGCGAGACCCTGGAGGAGTACTGGTGGTGCACGGAGCAGGCGCTGACCTGGCCGAACACCCCCACCGGCGGCCCGAACATGATCCTGGACGACGGCGGCGACGCCACCATGCTCGTCCACAAGGGCGTCCAGTACGAGAAGGAAGGCAAGGTCCCCTCCGCCGACACCGCCGAGTCCGACGAGCACCGCGTCGTCCTCGAACTCCTCGACCGGACCATCACCGAGGGCTCGCAGAAGTGGACCCAGCTCGCCTCGGAGATCCGCGGCGTGACCGAGGAGACCACCACCGGCGTCCACCGCCTGTACGAGATGCAGCGCGACGGCGACCTCCTGTTCCCGGCGATCAACGTGAACGACGCCGTCACCAAGTCGAAGTTCGACAACAAGTACGGCTGCCGCCACTCCCTGATCGACGGCATCAACCGCGCCACCGACGTCCTCATCGGCGGCAAGACCGCGGTCGTCTTCGGCTACGGCGACGTGGGCAAGGGCTGCGCGGAGTCCCTGCGCGGACAGGGCGCCCGTGTCATCGTCACCGAGATCGACCCGATCTGCGCTCTGCAGGCGGCGATGGACGGCTACCAGGTCACCACGCTCGACGAGGTCGTCGAGACGGCCGACATCTTCATCACCACGACCGGCAACAAGGACATCATCATGGCCGCCGACATGGCCAAGATGAAGCACCAGGCCATCGTCGGCAACATCGGCCACTTCGACAACGAGATCGACATGGCCGGCCTCGCGAAGATCCCCGGCATCGTCAAGGACGAGGTCAAGCCCCAGGTCCACACCTGGAAGTTCGCGGACGGCAAGGTCCTCATCGTCCTGTCCGAGGGCCGCCTGCTGAACCTGGGCAACGCCACCGGTCACCCGTCGTTCGTGATGTCCAACTCCTTCGCGGACCAGACGCTGGCCCAGATCGAGCTGTTCACCAAGCCCGAGGAGTACCCCACCGGCGTCTACACGCTGCCCAAGCACCTCGACGAGAAAGTCGCCCGCCTTCACCTCGACGCGCTCGGTGTGAAGCTCACGACGCTCAGCCCGGAGCAGGCCTCGTACATCGGCGTCGAGATCGACGGCCCGTACAAGTCGGACCACTACCGCTACTGATCCGCCCGGCGACGGGTGCGTCCGTGCACAGACGCACCCGTCCCGGCCGCAACTCCCGGGCAGGCCCCCGCACCCCCGTGCCGGGGGCCTGCCCGTTCGGCCCGCGCCCCGCTCGCCGGCCGGACCAGCCCGTCAAGACCCAGGACCCCCATGCCTCGCGGCCGGTATTCACTTCACGACACGCACGACCACACCCTCCTCGCAGAAGAACACTTCCACTGCGCGCCCGGCCCGTCCGGCTGGCGCTATGTCTCCCAGCTGACCGCTCCGTCCGGCGACCACGTCGGCTCCGTCGACCTCGCCCTCGACGAACTCGGCCGCCCCATCCGCCTCGAACTCCACGCCGCGAGCTGGCAGGTCCGCGGCGCCGCCCTCGACGGCGTCACCTGGGTCCGCACCGACCCCACCGGCACGGAGGCCACCGAAGGCAATGTCCGCGCCCATGCGTTCACCGGCACCTCCCCGGCGTTCCTGATCGCCACGGCACGCCTCCTGCGCCTCACCCCCTCCGCGCCCGCCACCCGCGTACGCCTCGTCGCCTTCACCGACCCGGTCCTCGCCCCGCGCACCTCTGACCAGTCCTGGGCTCTGATCGAAAGAGAAGCACACGCCACTGACAACGGCCCTCTGACCGTGGACACATACCAGGTCACAGCCCTGGACACGGGCGAGCGGCACACCGTTCACCTCGCCGGCGACGTCGTCCTGGCGGCACCCGGAATCGAGCTGGAACACCTGGAAACACCGCCGTCGACGTTCGGCTGAAGTCGCCGTACGACTGACACCGATGCCCGCCCGGCAGCGGCTCGGCGGCGGGGCCATGGCCTACGCAGGCGGCGCGAACCCGGTGCTCGGCCGCTCAGCAGGCGGCTCGTGCGGAGACTGGGGGACCACCGGTGCCCCGTGCACAGCCACGCCGGGCACACCAGCCCCATGACCAGCACCTGCGACTCCCCCAGGCGATACATACCCGGGGGCGCCCGAAGGCGGGGCAGGGTCCGCATATGCCTCGGGCGGTCCGTACACCGGAGCGACCGGAGGCTGTGCCACCGGCCCACCCCAGCCGGGCCCACCGGCCGGCGCGCCCGGCACGACACCACCCACGGCCGCACCCCCTGCGACCGCACCCGCCGCATTCGGCACGCCCCCCACACCGGCCGCGCCCCCGAACGCCTGTCGAGCATCCCGCGCCTGCCGCTCGTGCACCACGGCCGCCAGATACGCGCCCGGCGGCACCCCGTACGGCGCCGGAGCACCCGTCCGCGCCGCGAGGTCCGAGGCGAGACGTTCCGCCATCGCCGCGCCGACATGAGGGTCCAGCTGTCGCATCCGCGTCAGGTACTGGCGGATGGCCAGCCACAGCCCGTCAGGAACGGCGGACAGGTCGAGCCGGGAGAACTGCCCCACGAGCCAGGGCGGCGGCGGAGGCACGAACGCCGTCTGCCCGGCCGGCACCCGCTCCCGCACGACCAGCGTCCCAGCGAACACGTCACCCAGCCGCCGCCCCCGCGCCGACACGAGCGAGGCGATGCACGCGACGACCCCGAAGGTCATCAGGATCTCGACCACCCCGACCGCACCACGCACGAGCGCGTGCCGGAACCGGATCGGTCCTCCGTCGTCCCGCACCACCCTCAGCCCGCACGCCAGCTTCCCCAGCGAACGTCCATGGCTCAGCGTCTCCACCGCGATCGGCCCGCCCACCAGGACGAGCAGGAAGCTCGCGATGGATATCGCCGTCTGCGCGGCCTCGTCGAGGCCGGCCGTCGACAGCACCAGGATCAGGACCACCGCGAGGTACACGACCATGGCCACGATCAGGTCGAGCAGCACGGCCAGCGCCCGGCTCGGCAGCTTCGCGGGACGCAGCTCCAGCGCCACCGCCTCGCCCGTCACTAGCTCACTCACACCCGTAGTCCTTCCGGTTTCATCCCCTGACCTGCCCCGAGAGTGGCCAGTCTGCCAAGCTGAGGTCACATCGCGCCGCAGTACGACCAGTACGACAAGTCGGCACGCAGTATGAGAGGGACGAGGAGCAGCACACCCGATGGACCTCGATGTCTTCGTGTCCGCCCATCGTGCCGAGTGGGACCGCCTCGACTCCCTGCTCCGCCGCCAGCGCCGCCTCGACGGTGCCGAGGTCGACGAACTCGTCGCCCTCTACCAGCGCACGGCCACCCATCTCTCACTGATCCAGTCGAGTGCTCCCGACCCTCAGCTCACCGGGCGCCTCAGCCAACTGGTGGCACGCGCGCGTAGCGCCGTGACAGGAAACCGACGGGCCTCCTGGCGCGACGTCACCCGCTTCCTGACGCATGGCTTCCCCGCCGCGGTCTACCGCTCCCGTCACTGGTGGGTCCCCACCGCACTGCTCTCCACCCTCGTCGCCGTGCTCCTCGGCTGGTGGATCGGCACGCACCCGGAGGTCCAGGCCACCATTGCGGCCCCCGACGCACTGCGCGAGATGACCCGCCCCGGCGGCCAGTACGAGACGTACTACTCCAGCCATCCCGCCGCCTCCTTCGCAGCCCAGGTCTGGACGAACAATGCGCAGGCCGCCGCGATGTGCCTGGTCCTGGGCATTTTCCTGGGCCTGCCGGTCCTCTGGATCTTGCTCCTGAACATGCTCAACCTGGGTGTCGGCATCGGCCTCATGACCTCGGCCGGCCGCCTCGACGTGTTCCTCGGCCTGATCCTCCCGCACGGACTGCTGGAGCTGACCGCCGTCTTCGTTGCCGCCGGCACGGGGCTGCGCCTCGGCTGGACCCTGATCGACCCAGGCCTCCGCACACGCCGCTCGGCCCTGGCCGAGGAGGGGCGAGCCGCCCTGGGCATGGCGATAGGCCTGGCGCTGGTTCTCTTCGTCTCTGGCGCCATCGAAGGCTTTGTCACCCCCTCCGGCCTGCCGACCTGGGCCCGCATCAGCATCGGCGTCCTCGCCGAGCTCGCCTTCCTCACCTACGTCTATGTCCTGGGCGGACGCGCCGTCCGGGCCGGTGACACGGGCGACGTCGAGGAGCACGAACGCAGCGCCGCGGTCCCCACAGCCGCCTGATGTGCGTTCACCCCCGTCGGGCTGTTAGTCTCCTCTTCGTTCCCGCAAGAGCCGTTGACACGGTGCGTGTGGGGAGGTAGATTAGAACAGTTGCCTAGAGGTGGATATGCCCCAGGTGACAGTGAGAATCTATCGGCTTCTCGTGAATGTGATTTCCCGAGTGAGCCCACCCGATGATTCAGAACAAGTGGCCGGTCAGTCCGGCCAAAAGCTTCTGATAAAGTCGGACTCGCCGAAAGAAAGCCGCAGGGCAATCAATTAGGCAAGGCCCCCAACGGCCACTGGAAATGAATTTCGACCGGAAACGGATCGGAAAACGGATCTGGTAGAGTTGGAAACGCAAGACCGAAGGGAAACTGCCCGGAGGAAAGCCCGAGAGTAGCTTGGGTGAGTACAAAGGAAGCGTCCGTTCCTTGAGAACTCAACAGCGTGCCAAAAATCAACGCCAGATATGTTGATACCCCGTCCGCCGAAACTTTTCGGTGGTCGAGGTTCCTTTGAAGTAAAACACAGCGAGGACGCTGTGAACGGTCGGGCTTATTCCGCCTGACTGTTCCGCTCTCGTGGTGTCGACCCGATTACGGGTAAACATTCACGGAGAGTTTGATCCTGGCTCAGGACGAACGCTGGCGGCGTGCTTAACACATGCAAGTCGAACGATGAACCACTTCGGTGGGGATTAGTGGCGAACGGGTGAGTAACACGTGGGCAATCTGCCCTTCACTCTGGGACAAGCCCTGGAAACGGGGTCTAATACCGGATACAACACTCTCGGGCATCCGATGAGTGTGGAAAGCTCCGGCGGTGAAGGATGAGCCCGCGGCCTATCAGCTTGTTGGTGAGGTAACGGCTCACCAAGGCGACGACGGGTAGCCGGCCTGAGAGGGCGACCGGCCACACTGGGACTGAGACACGGCCCAGACTCCTACGGGAGGCAGCAGTGGGGAATATTGCACAATGGGCGAAAGCCTGATGCAGCGACGCCGCGTGAGGGATGACGGCCTTCGGGTTGTAAACCTCTTTCAGCAGGGAAGAAGCGAAAGTGACGGTACCTGCAGAAGAAGCGCCGGCTAACTACGTGCCAGCAGCCGCGGTAATACGTAGGGCGCGAGCGTTGTCCGGAATTATTGGGCGTAAAGAGCTCGTAGGCGGTCTGTCGCGTCGGATGTGAAAGCCCGGGGCTTAACCCCGGGTCTGCATTCGATACGGGCAGACTAGAGTGTGGTAGGGGAGATCGGAATTCCTGGTGTAGCGGTGAAATGCGCAGATATCAGGAGGAACACCGGTGGCGAAGGCGGATCTCTGGGCCATTACTGACGCTGAGGAGCGAAAGCGTGGGGAGCGAACAGGATTAGATACCCTGGTAGTCCACGCCGTAAACGGTGGGAACTAGGTGTTGGCGACATTCCACGTCGTCGGTGCCGCAGCTAACGCATTAAGTTCCCCGCCTGGGGAGTACGGCCGCAAGGCTAAAACTCAAAGGAATTGACGGGGGCCCGCACAAGCAGCGGAGCATGTGGCTTAATTCGACGCAACGCGAAGAACCTTACCAAGGCTTGACATACACCGGAAACGGCCAGAGATGGTCGCCCCCTTGTGGTCGGTGTACAGGTGGTGCATGGCTGTCGTCAGCTCGTGTCGTGAGATGTTGGGTTAAGTCCCGCAACGAGCGCAACCCTTGTTCTGTGTTGCCAGCATGCCCTTCGGGGTGATGGGGACTCACAGGAGACTGCCGGGGTCAACTCGGAGGAAGGTGGGGACGACGTCAAGTCATCATGCCCCTTATGTCTTGGGCTGCACACGTGCTACAATGGCAGGTACAATGAGCTGCGAAGCCGTGAGGCGGAGCGAATCTCAAAAAGCCTGTCTCAGTTCGGATTGGGGTCTGCAACTCGACCCCATGAAGTCGGAGTTGCTAGTAATCGCAGATCAGCATTGCTGCGGTGAATACGTTCCCGGGCCTTGTACACACCGCCCGTCACGTCACGAAAGTCGGTAACACCCGAAGCCGGTGGCCCAACCCGTAAGGGAGGGAGCTGTCGAAGGTGGGACTGGCGATTGGGACGAAGTCGTAACAAGGTAGCCGTACCGGAAGGTGCGGCTGGATCACCTCCTTTCTAAGGAGCATCTAGGCTGCCGGGCTTGCCCGGTGGTCCAGGGCCATAACGCAGGCGAATGTTCTGCGGTGGTTGCTCATGGGTGGAACGTTGATTATTCGGCCGGTTCACGGGCCGGAGGCTGTGAGTACTGCTCGTAAGAGTGTGGAAAGCATGATCTTCGGACGGAGGACCGGTCGGGCACGCTGTTGGGTGTCTGAGGGTATGGCCGTATGGCTGCCTTCAGTGCCGGCCCCGGTAAAAATCTGCGTGAGCGGGTTGTGACGGGTGGTTGGTCGTTGTTTGAGAACTGCACAGTGGACGCGAGCATCTGTGGCCAAGTTTTTAAGGGCGCACGGTGGATGCCTTGGCACCAGGAACCGATGAAGGACGTGGGAGGCCACGATAGGCCCCGGGGAGTCGTCAACCAGGCTTTGATCCGGGGGTGTCCGAATGGGGAAACCCGGCAGTCGTCATGGGCTGTCACCCTTGCCTGAACACATAGGGCAAGTGGAGGGAACGCGGGGAAGTGAAACATCTCAGTACCCGCAGGAAGAGAAAACAACCGTGATTCCGGGAGTAGTGGCGAGCGAAACCGGATGAGGCCAAACCGTATACGTGTGAGACCCGGCAGGGGTTGCGTGTACGGGGTTGTGGGATCTCTCTTGATCAGTCTGCCGGCTGGTCGACGAGTCAGAAACCGTTGATGTAGGCGAAGGACATGCGAAAGGTCCGGCGTAGAGGGTAAGACCCCCGTAGCTGAAACATTGACGGCTCGTTTGAGAGACACCCAAGTAGCACGGGGCCCGAGAAATCCCGTGTGAATCTGGCGGGACCACCCGTTAAGCCTAAATATTCCCTGGTGACCGATAGCGGATAGTACCGTGAGGGAATGGTGAAAAGTACCGCGGGAGCGGAGTGAAATAGTACCTGAAACCGTGTGCCTACAAGCCGTGGGAGCGTCGCGCATCGAGTTTACTCGGTGCGTCGTGACTGCGTGCCTTTTGAAGAATGAGCCTGCGAGTTTGCGGTGTGTTGCGAGGTTAACCCGAGTGGGGTAGCCGTAGCGAAAGCGAGTCCGAACAGGGCGACTGAGTAGCACGCTCAAGACCCGAAGCGGAGTGATCTAGCCATGGGCAGGTTGAAGCGGAGGTAAGACTTCGTGGAGGACCGAACCCACCAGGGTTGAAAACCTGGGGGATGACCTGTGGTTAGGGGTGAAAGGCCAATCAAACTCCGTGATAGCTGGTTCTCCCCGAAATGCATTTAGGTGCAGCGTCGTGTGTTTCTTGCCGGAGGTAGAGCACTGGATAGGCGATGGGCCCTACCGGGTTACTGACCTTAGCCAAACTCCGAATGCCGGTAAGTGAGAGCGCGGCAGTGAGACTGTGGGGGATAAGCTCCATGGTCGAGAGGGAAACAGCCCAGAGCATCGACTAAGGCCCCTAAGCGTACGCTAAGTGGGAAAGGATGTGGAGTCGCACAGACAACCAGGAGGTTGGCTTAGAAGCAGCCACCCTTGAAAGAGTGCGTAATAGCTCACTGGTCTAGTGATTCCGCGCCGACAATGTAGCGGGGCTCAAGCGTACCGCCGAAGTCGTGTCATTCATACAGCATGAGGGCCAACGCCCGCTGTGGATGGGTAGGGGAGCGTCGTGTGCCGGGTGAAGCAGCCGCGGAAGCGAGTTGTGGACGGTTCACGAGTGAGAATGCAGGCATGAGTAGCGATACAAACGTGAGAAACGTTTGCGCCGATTGACTAAGGGTTCCTGGGTCAAGCTGATCTGCCCAGGGTAAGTCGGGACCTAAGGCGAGGCCGACAGGCGTAGTCGATGGATAACCGGTTGATATTCCGGTACCCGCTGTGAAGCGTCAAACATTGAACCAGGCGATGCTAAGTCCGTGAAGCCGTTCCGGACCCTTCGGGGAAAGGAAAGTGGTGGAGCCGACGGACCAGACTTGCAGTAGGTGAGTGATGGGGTGACGCAGGAAGGTAGTCCATCCCGGGCGGTGGTTGTCCCGGGGTAAGGGTGTAGGCCGTGCGATAGGTAAATCCGTCGTGCATGTGGCTGAGACCTGATGCCGAGCCGATTGTGGTGAAGTGGATGATCCTATGCTGTCGAGAAAAGCCTCTAGCGAGTTTCATGGCGGCCCGTACCCTAAACCGACTCAGGTGGTCAGGTAGAGAATACCGAGGCGTTCGGGTGAACTATGGTTAAGGAACTCGGCAAAATGCCCCCGTAACTTCGGGAGAAGGGGGGCCATCACTGGTGAGAGGATTTACTCCTTGAGCTGGGGGTGGCCGCAGAGACCAGCGAGAAGCGACTGTTTACTAAAAACACAGGTCCGTGCGAAGCCGTAAGGCGATGTATACGGACTGACGCCTGCCCGGTGCTGGAACGTTAAGGGGACCGGTTAGTCACATTTCGGTGTGGCGAAGCTGAGAACTTAAGCGCCAGTAAACGGCGGTGGTAACTATAACCATCCTAAGGTAGCGAAATTCCTTGTCGGGTAAGTTCCGACCTGCACGAATGGCGTAACGACTTCTCGACTGTCTCAACCATAGGCCCGGTGAAATTGCACTACGAGTAAAGATGCTCGTTTCGCGCAGCAGGACGGAAAGACCCCGGGACCTTTACTACAGTTTGATATTGGTGTTCGGTTCGGCTTGTGTAGGATAGCTGGGAGACTTTGAAGCGGCCACGCCAGTGGTTGTGGAGTCGTCGTTGAAATACCAGTCTGGTCGTGCTGGATGTCTAACCTGGGTCCGTGATCCGGATCAGGGACAGTGTCTGATGGGTAGTTTAACTGGGGCGGTTGCCTCCTAAAGAGTAACGGAGGCGCCCAAAGGTTCCCTCAGCCTGGTTGGCAATCAGGTGTTGAGTGTAAGTGCACAAGGGAGCTTGACTGTGAGACCGACGGGTCGAGCAGGGACGAAAGTCGGGACTAGTGATCCGGCGGTGGCTTGTGGAAGCGCCGTCGCTCAACGGATAAAAGGTACCCCGGGGATAACAGGCTGATCTTCCCCAAGAGTCCATATCGACGGGATGGTTTGGCACCTCGATGTCGGCTCGTCGCATCCTGGGGCTGGAGTCGGTCCCAAGGGTTGGGCTGTTCGCCCATTAAAGCGGTACGCGAGCTGGGTTTAGAACGTCGTGAGACAGTTCGGTCCCTATCCGCTGCGCGCGCAGGAATATTGAGAAGGGCTGTCCCTAGTACGAGAGGACCGGGACGGACGAACCTCTGGTGTGCCAGTTGTTCTGCCAAGGGCATGGCTGGTTGGCTACGTTCGGGAGGGATAACCGCTGAAAGCATCTAAGCGGGAAGCCTGCTTCGAGATGAGTATTCCCACCCACTTGATGGGGTAAGGCTCCCAGTAGACGACTGGGTTGATAGGCCAGATATGGAAGCCTGGTAACGGGTGGAGTTGACTGGTACTAATAGGCCGAGGGCTTGTCCTCAGTTGCTCGCGTCCACTGTGTTGGTTCTGAAACCACGAACAACCCCATTCCCTTGTTTGGTCACGGGGGATGGTGCGGTTGAGTGTTTCATAGTGTTTCGGTGGTCATAGCGTGAGGGAAACGCCCGGTTACATTCCGAACCCGGAAGCTAAGCCTTACAGCGCCGATGGTACTGCAGGGGGGACCCTGTGGGAGAGTAGGACGCCGCCGAACAAATATTGCGAAAGGCCCACACCTTATGGTGTGGGCCTTTTTGCGTTTCCAGATGTTGGGCCTTTCCTCGACCCTGAAGCAGAAGAATTGATGGTTCAGAGGCGGCCGGCCGCCTTCAGTGACAGATAGGCATCCGCCAGTGCCGGTGCCAGGTTGTCCGGAGTGGCGTCGACGACCGTGACGCCATGGCGGCGGAGTTGTTCGGCGGTGCGATGGCGGTCCGCTCGGGCCTGGGCTGCTGCCGCGGCCTCGTAGACGGCGTCCGTCGTGCCTCGGGAGTGGGCCATGCGGGCGATATGCGGATCGGCGACCGAGGCCACCAGGACCGAATGGCGCTGGGTGAGGCGGGACAGGACGGGAAGAAGACCTTGCTCCACGGGGGCCGCGTCCAGGGTGGTGAGAAGGACGATCAGGGCCCGGCGAGGCGCAGTACGCAGTGCGGTGGCTGCGAGGCCTCGGGCGTCCGTCTCGACGAGTTCGGGTTCGAGAGGGGCCATGGCGTTGACCAGGGACGGGAGGACGTCGCCCGCCGTGCGGCCCTGGACGAGGGCTCGTACACGGCGGTCGTAGGCGAGGAGGTCCACGCGGTCGCCGGCGCGGGAGGCGAGGGCGGCCAAAAGCAGGGCCGCGTCCATGGAGGCGTCGAGGCGGGGGGCGTCACCCACACGGCCCGCGGAGGTCCGGCCGGTGTCCAGGACGACCAGGATGTGACGGTCGCGTTCGGGACGCCAGGTGCGTACCGCCACCGAGGACTGACGGGCCGTGGCGCGCCAGTCGATGGAGCGGGTGTCGTCGCCGGGGATGTACTCGCGGAGACTGTCGAACTCCGTGCCCTCGCCCCGGGTCAGAACGCTGGTGCGGCCGTCGAGTTCGCGCAGACGGGCCAGCTTGGACGGCAGGTGCTTGCGGCTGGTGAACGGGGGGAGCACGCGTACGGTCCAGGGGACCTTGTGGCTGCCCTGGCGGGCGAAGAGGCCGAGGGGGCCGAACGAGCGGATCGTGACCCTGTCCGCCTGGCGGTCTCCTCGGCGGGTGGGACGCAGGTGGGTGGTGACGCGGCGACGCTCGCCCGGGGGAATCGTGAGGCGGTGCCGGGACGCGGCCACTTCGGAGCCGGAGAGCCAGCTGCTGGGAGGCCAGGCGTCGCGGACGTGGGCGCGCAGGGGGCGGTTGGTGGGGTTGGTGACCGTGAGGGTGACGTCAGCGGTCTCGCCCAGGCGCGTGGAGGTGTCGCCGGAGCGAAGGAGGCCCAGGCGGCGCACCGGCGCTGCGAGGGCGTAGTCGCAGGCGCATGCCAGGGCCAAGGGTGCGTTCACGGCGAGAATGCCCGTCCAGCTGGGCTCCCAGATGCCCACGGGGAGGGCGCCGAGGGCTGCGAGGAGCGCAGCGCGTCCGGTCGGGGCCATCAGCGGGGGACGGGAACGTGGGCGAGGATCGCGTTGATGACCGAGTCGGCCGTCACGCCTTCCATCTCGGCCTCCGGGCGGAGTTGGACGCGGTGGCGGAGGGTCGGGAGCGCTAGCGCCTTGACGTCGTCGGGGATGACGTAGTCGCGGCCCGTCAGCCAGGCCCAGGCGCGAGAGGCCGCCAGGAGGGCTGTGGAGCCTCGGGGGGAGGCGCCAAGGGTGAGGGACGGGGACTCACGGGTGGCGCGGCAGATGTCGACGACGTAGGCGGTGATCTCGGGGGAGACCGTCGTCTTGGCCACGGCGGCGCGGGCGGCTTCGAGGTCGGCCGCGTTCGCGACGGGGCGTACGCCGGCGGCGCGCAGGTCGCGCGGGTTGAAGCCCTCGGCGTGGCGGGTGAGGACGCTGATCTCGTCCTGACGGGACGGGAGCGGGACCGTCAGTTTGAGGAGGAAGCGGTCCAGTTGGGCTTCGGGCAGGGGGTACGTGCCCTCGTACTCGACCGGGTTCTGGGTCGCGGCGACCAGGAACGGGTCCGGGAGTGGGCGTGGGGTGCCGTCGACCGTGACCTGGCGCTCCTCCATGGCCTCCAGCAGGGAGGACTGGGTCTTCGGCGGGGTGCGGTTGATCTCGTCGGCGAGGAGCAGGTTGGTGAAGACCGGGCCGGGCTGGAAGGAGAACTCGGCGCTGCGGGTGTCGTAGACGAGGGAGCCGGTGACGTCGCTCGGCATGAGGTCCGGGGTGAACTGGACGCGCTTGGTGTCGAGGTCGAGTGCGGATGCGAGGGCGCGGACGAGCAACGTTTTTGCTACTCCGGGGACTCCTTCCAGTAGGACGTGTCCGCGGCAGAGGAGGGCGACGACGAGGCCGGTCACGGCGGGGTCCTGGCCGACCACGGCTTTGGCGATCTCGGCGCGCAGGGCCTCCAGGGAGGCTCGGGCGGTGCCCGGGTCCCCGGTGGTCCCGGCGTTGTCAGTGGTCGGGTCCATCATGAACGGCGTACCTCTCTTTCGAGGGCGTCGAGGTGGTCGGTGAGGGCGATGAGGGCCCTGTTGTCGCTGGGCGGCGGGCCGAAGAGGAGGGCGTGGAGGGGCTGTCCGTCGCCGTGCAGGTGGGCGGACAGGGCGGGGAGCAGGGCCTCGGGCGTGTGCGCCCGGGAGACGGGGACACCGACGAGGGGGGCGAGGCGCGTGCGGGTTGTGGAGCGAAGAGCGGCGGCCGCGCGGTCGCGGGCGTCGGCCTTGCGGTAGAGGCGGGCGCGGCCTTCGACGGTTTCGGAGGCGCGGATCGCGACGGGGAGTTTCTCGGGCACGAGGGGGCCGAGTCGGCGGGCCCGCCAGAGGGCGGCCAGGGCGCCGGCGAAGAAGAGTTGCAGGGTGCCCCAGATCCAGCCCGAGGGGAGCAGGTCGAAGAAGCTGCGGTTGCCGGCGTCCGGGGCCGAGTCGTCGGAGAGTGAGGGGAGGTACCAGACCAGATGGGGGCGCGAGCCGAGGAGTTGGAGGGCGAGGGAGGCGTTGCCCTGCTCGTCGAGGCTGCTGTTGAGGAGGATGTCGGGGGCACCGAGGACGACGGTGTCGCCGGCCCCCTCGGTTGCCGGGACGCGCACCAGGGTGGGCAGTCCGTCCTCGGGGTAGCAGGTGCCGACGGTACCGGCGACGACGTGGTAGCGGACCCCGCCGGTGTCGGCGCTGCCCGCGCGGCGGGCGGCGGGCAGCTCGCAGCGGGGCCTGAGCGTGGAGTCCAGGCTGAGGGCGGAGTCGGCGGTGACCCCGGGGACCAGGGTGCTCACGGACGGGGAGCCGGGGGCCACGAGGACCGTGCGGCCGCCGGAGGCCTCGGTCGCCGCGTGGAGGCGGCTTTGCTGGGAGTCGGTCAGCAGGTCCGGGACGGCGACCAGGAGGGTGGTGTCCGGGCCGGCCGCGGTGCTCGCCTCGTCGAGGGTGGTGACCAGCCGGGTGGACACGCCCCGGTCGTCGAGGAGTTCGGCGACGGCGCGGCTGCCGTCGGTGTCGGCGGAGCGCGGATCCAGGCGGCCGTGCTCGGCGCCGGAGCGGATCACGGCGATCACCGCGGCCGCCGCCAGGAGGATCACCGCGGCGAGCACGACACCGCGCGCTCGGGTCCACACCTGGCGGGCCGTGGGCGAGACCGAGGTGGACGGGAGCGAGGCCTCGGTGGTCATCCGGCGGCTCCCGGGCGGGTGTTGGGGGCCGTGCTCGCGGTGTTGGCGGCGCTGCTCGCCAGCGTGGGCCTGGTGCGTTCCAGGTCGGCGTCGAGGGCGACGAGCCGGAGGTACGTTCCTTCGGCCGCGGACCGGCCGCCATACGTGACGTCGTCGAAGTCCCGGGCGGCGGCGCGCAGTCGGTCCGCGTGGGCGGGGAGCACCGAGCCGGCTTCGGAGGCCGCCTCGTCGGCGGTGCGGCCGGGGCGTACGTCGAGCAGGGCGCGTTCCTCCAGGGAGCGGACGACGGCGCGCATGCGTTCCTGGACGGCCTGGTTCCAGTGGCCCTGGGCGGCCTGCGCCTCGGCGGTGGCGCGGTGTTCGGCGGCGCTGCGGGGGCGGTCGTCGAAGAGGACGGTGGACGAGGTGGGGGCGCGGTGCGGGGTCCCGAGACGCCACCACAGCGCTCCCAGGAGGGCCAGTACGGCCAGGACGATGACGACGAGGCCGAGCATGCCGCCCGGGGTGGCGGCCGAGGCGGCGCCGAACACCTTGTCGAGCCATTCCCAGAAGGCGTCCATGGCGCGCTCGTACCAACTGGGGTCGTTCTCGTGGTACATGCCCTTGGACAGCTCGCGCCGGGCGGCCTCCCGCGCGGGGTCGCGCGGGAGGGTGAGGGGCGGCTCGTCCGCCGAGCGCCACGACATCGGTACGGCTGTCAGTGCTCCCCCCGACAGTCTCACCCCATCAGCTCCCCGGAGTGGCGCCCGGGGCGTCGCCGTAGCCCTGGAGACCGGCGGCGCGGCCCAGTTCGAGGTCGAGGGCCTCGCGGCGGATGCGCTGGTCGATGTAGAGGAGCACGGTGACGCCGGCGCTGATGGGGAAGGTGAGCGTGGATCCGATCACCGCGCCGACGCCGCTGATGACGAGGTAGGTCCAGCCGAGGGCGGTGCCGCCGGTGGCGAGGAGGCCGGAGATGCCGTCCCCGTCCAGGGCCGCGCCCGCGAAGGAGAAGGGGATCACGACGATCGACGCGACGACGTAGGCGATGATCGCGGCGAGCAACTGGATGCCGAGGACCCGCCACCAGGAGCCGCGCACCAGCTTGACGGAGCGGCCCAGCGACTTCCGTACGCCCTGCTTCTCCAGCATCAGGGCGGGCGAGGCCAGCGAGAAGCGGATCATCAGCCACACGGTGAGGACGAAGGCACCGAGTCCGCCGAAGAGGGCGAGGAGTACGCCCCCGCCGGTGGAGCCTCCGGCGGCGAGGAGGATGCCGGGCACGACGCCCACGGTCATGATCAGGCCGGCGATCAGGAGCAGCAGGATGGTCAGGCCACCCAGCCTGAGGAGCTGCGGGCGGGCGTCCCGCCAGGCCTCGACAGTGGTCACCGACTTGCCGAGGACGGCACGGCTGGTCACGGTCGTGAGCAGGGCCGTCGCGACGATGGTGCCCAGCAGGGAGATCACCATGACGACGGAGGTGCTCAGCAGGGTGTCGCCCAGGGCGCGGCTCAGTTCGCCGGGGGTGGCAGTGGGGTCACTGAGGGCGTCCGTGCTCGCGGTGTCGTTGAGGACGAGGCCCTGGAGCAGGATCACCCCGATCTGCGTGATGACCGCGACGGCCAGGGAGATGCCGAGGACCGTGCGCCAGTGCGTGCGCATGGTGGAGACCGCGCCGTCGAGGATCTCGCCGATGCCGAGCGGGCGCAGCGGGATCACACCGGGCTTGGCGGCGGGCGGGGGCCCGCCCCAGCCGCCTCCCCACCCGGGAGTTCCGTAGCCGGGGCCGGGGGCGCCGTAGCCGGGGTGGCCGGGCGCTCCGGGGCCAGGGTGCTGGGGACCCGGGTGGCCGCCCCAGCCCGGGACGGGCGGTGGCGGTGGCGGGGTCTGGCCGGGGGCCTGCGGGGTCGGAGCGGACCACTGGGCGGGCGGCGGCTGATCCTTGGACCACTTGGACGGTGGCTGCGCCTGGTCCGCGCCGCTCTGGTCCGTCGGCTGCGCCCGGTCGGCGCCGGTGCGGTCCACCGGCTCCGCGGAGCCCTGCTGGTCCGGCTCCTGGCCGCCCGAGGGGGCGGATCCGGGCGAGGCCCAGCCCGGAGTGTCCTTCATCGTCGCTCCTTCACGGTGCCCGTCCGCGGGTCGCGGCGCCAGGTTGGCGCCCATCGTGCCACGCGGTGTCCTGGAAGTGACCGGGGGCCGTATGTGCTGCGTACCTTCAATTGTCCGATGGATACGGGGCAGACTGACCGCATGGCTGATCAGTACGCGCGATCCGGCGACGACATCCGGCCGACCGGGATACCCGTGATCCGATGGGACGAGCCCCCCGAAGGCCCCGTCCTGGTCCTCCTCGACCAGACGAGACTGCCGGCCGAGGAGGTCGAGCTGGTGTGCACGGACGCGCCCGCCCTGGTGGAGGCGATCCGTTCGCTCGCCGTGCGCGGGGCGCCACTGCTGGGGATCGCCGGGGCGTACGGCGTCGCGCTCGCCGCAGTGCGCGGGTTCGACGTGGAGGACGCCGCCGAGGCGCTCGAGGGTGCCCGGCCCACCGCGGTGAACCTCGCGGTCGGTGTGCGTCGGGCGCGGGCCGCGCACCGCGCCGAGCTCGGCCGGGCGGGCGACCAGAAGCTGGCCGCCGAGGCGGCGCTCGCCGCGGCGCGGGCGCTGCACCGGGAGGACGCCGAGGCCAGCTCCCGCATGGCCGCGCACGGGCTGGCGCTGCTGGACGAGCTGCTGCCGGGCGGCGGGCACCGGGTGCTCACGCACTGCAACACCGGGGCGTTGGTGTCGGGTGGTGAGGGCACGGCCTTCGCGGTGGCGCTCGCGGCGCACCGGTCGGGGCGGCTGCGGCGGCTGTGGGTGGACGAGACGCGGCCGCTGCTGCAGGGTGCCCGGCTGACCGCTTATGAGGCGGCGCGCAGCGGAATGGCGTACACCTTGCTCACGGACAATGCCGCGGGCTCGCTGTTCGCGGCAGGGGAGGTGGACGCGGTGCTGGTGGGTGCCGACCGGATCGCCGCCGACGGTTCGGTGGCGAACAAGGTGGGGACCTACCCGCTCGCGGTGCTAGCTCGGTATCACCACGTGCCGTTCATCGTGGTGGCACCGGTGACGACAGTGGATCCGGACACCCCCGACGGGGCGTCCATCGAGGTGGAACAGCGCGCGGGGCATGAGGTGACCGAAATCACGGCACCTCAGGCGCCTGTGGCGGGAGCAGAGGCGGGAGGCGGGATCGCGGTGGCACCCCTGGGGACCCAGGCGTACAACCCGGCGTTCGACGTGACGCCGCCCGAGTTGGTGACGGCGATCGTCACCGAGGAGGGGGCTGTGTCGCCCGTGACCGCTGATGCGCTTGCCGAGCTGTGTGACAGGTCACGCCAGGTAACGATTTAGTTAATGGGATGATGGCATTCATGAAGGGACGAGTCCTTGTCGTCGACGACGACACCGCACTGGCCGAGATGCTCGGCATTGTGTTGCGTGGTGAAGGTTTTGAGCCGTCTTTCGTAGCCGACGGCGACAAGGCGCTGGCCGCGTTCCGTGAGGCCAAACCGGATCTGGTGCTGCTGGATCTGATGCTGCCGGGCCGGGACGGGATCGAGGTGTGCCGTCTGATCAGGGCGGAGTCCGGGGTGCCGATCGTGATGCTCACGGCCAAGAGCGACACCGTCGATGTGGTGGTCGGCCTGGAGTCGGGCGCGGACGACTACATCGTGAAGCCGTTCAAGCCGAAGGAGCTGGTTGCGCGGATCCGGGCGCGTCTGAGGAGGTCGGAGGAGCCGGCGCCGGAACAGCTCGCCATCGGTGACCTGGTCATCGATGTGGCCGGGCACTCGGTGAAGCGTGAGGGGCAGTCGATCGCGCTGACGCCGCTGGAGTTCGATCTGCTGGTCGCGCTGGCGCGGAAGCCGTGGCAGGTGTTCACTCGGGAGGTCCTGCTGGAGCAGGTCTGGGGGTACCGCCATGCGGCGGACACCCGTCTGGTGAATGTTCATGTGCAGCGGCTGCGCTCCAAGGTCGAGAAGGACCCGGAGCGGCCGGAGATCGTGGTGACCGTCCGTGGTGTCGGATACAAGGCAGGACCCAGCTGACATGTCCGGTGACAGTGCCGCTTCGGCGCCCGGCCAGCCGGGGACCCGCACGGGGCGGCCTGTCGGCCGGAGGACGTCGGGTTCCCGCTGGGGGCGTCTCCTCGGGGGCGGGTTGCTGCAAGGTGGAGTCCAGGGCAGCCCGGTCCTGAGGCTGTTCATGCGCTGGGTGCGCCGCCCGTTGCTGCCCGTGATGCGGCTGTGGCGGCGCAACATCCAGCTCAGGATCGTCGTGACGACCCTGTTGATGTCGCTCAGCGTCGTGCTGCTGCTGGGCTTCGTCGTCATCGGGCAGGTCCGTAACGGACTGCTGGACGCCAAGGTCAAGGCCTCGCAGAGCCAGGCCACCGGCGGCTTCACGGTCGCCGAGCAGGGGGCGGACAGCGAGGCGAGCGCGGCGGGGAACGACAGCGTGGAGCCGGGCGGCGACCGTGTGCAGAACGTCAGCGAGTGGATGACCAACCTGGTGAATTCGCTCTCCAGCGGCGGCCAGGGCGCGTTCGACGTGGTGACGCTCAGCCCCGCCTCCGCCGACAGTGACGCCGGGGGTCTGGGACCTCGTGTCTCCGGGGGCGTGGAATGGGACCTCAGTGTGCCCGTGGAGCTGCGCGAGCGGGTCGACGACGGCACCGGCGCGGTCCAGAGCTACACGCGGATCCACTACGACAACGGCCAGGAGTCCCAGCCGGGGCTGATCATCGGCAAGCAGGTCAGTGATCCCAACAGCAAGCCCTACCAGCTGTACTACCTCTTCCCGCTCACCCAGGAGGAGAAGTCCCTGAGCCTGGTCAAGGGAACGCTGGCGACGGCCGGGCTGTTCGTCGTCGTACTGCTCGGGGCCATCGCCTGGCTCGTGGTGCGGCAGGTCGTCACGCCGGTGCGGATGGCGGCCGGGATCGCCGAGCGGCTGTCCGCCGGGCGGCTGCAGGAACGGATGAAGGTCAGTGGCGAGGACGACATCGCGCGGCTCGGTGAGGCCTTCAACAAGATGGCGCAGAATTTGCAGCTGAAGATCCAGCAGCTGGAGGACCTGTCACGGATGCAGCGGCGGTTCGTCTCCGACGTGTCTCACGAGCTGCGTACGCCGCTGACGACCGTACGGATGGCGGCGGACGTCATCCATGACGCGCGCGTGGACTTCGACCCGGTGACCGCGCGGTCGGCCGAGCTGCTCGCCGACCAGTTGGACCGGTTCGAGTCGCTGCTCGCGGACCTGCTGGAGATCAGCCGGTTCGACGCGGGCGCGGCGGCCCTGGAGGCCGAGCCGATAGACCTCCGCGCGGTCGTGCGGAAGGTCGTCAGTGGGGCCGAGCCGCTCGCCGAGCGCAAGGCGACGCGGATACGAGTGGTGGGGGACCAGCAGCCCGTCGTGGCCGAGGCCGACGCCCGGCGCGTGGAGCGGGTCCTGCGCAACCTCGTGGTCAACGCCGTGGAGCACGGTGAGGGCAAGGACGTCGTGGTCAAGCTCGCGGCGGCGGGCGGTGCGGTCGCGGTCGCGGTGCGGGACTACGGCGTGGGGCTCAAGCCGGGGGAGGCGACGCGGGTGTTCAGCCGTTTCTGGCGGGCGGACCCGGCACGGGCGCGTACCACCGGTGGTACGGGACTGGGGCTGTCCATCGCCCTGGAGGATGCCCGGCTGCACGGCGGCTGGCTGCAGGCGTGGGGCGAGCCGGGCGGCGGTTCGCAGTTCCGGCTCACCCTGCCGAGGACGGCGGACGAGCCGCTGCGCGGGTCCCCGATACCCCTGGAGCCGAAGGACTCCCGGCGCAATCGTGGACTCAATGACGCCGGTCTGCCGCTCGGTGGTGGCGGCAAGCTCGCCACGGTGCCGGTCCAGGCTGGTGAGCACGGGGCCGCGAGGGCGGCCATAAGGCCCCGGCCGGGCGCCGGACAGGCTCCCACGGCCGACCCGACGGCGCTGCCGGGCAACGGCGCGCGCGTGGTGCCCCGGCCCGCCACGCCGTCCGCGGCACCGCCCCCGGCGCAGCCCGCGCGGCGGCCCGACGACCGTGAGGGACGGGCCGAGGAGAGGTCGGCGGACAGCGATTCGGAGCGGCAGCACGAGCAGGGGGAGGTATTCCGTGGGCGCTGACCGCGCGAAACGCGGCCGCAGGCGTCCGGTGCGGGCGACTGCGCGTATCGGGTCTCTCGGCATCAGTGCCGTCCTGCTGGTGGGGTGCGCCTCGATGCCGGACAGCGGTGACATGCGCGACGTCGAGTCCACCCCGAGGCAGGACTCGAAGGTGCGGGTCTTCGCGTTGGCGCCCGCCGACGACGCCGAGCCGCAGGAGATCGTGCAGGGCTTCCTGGAGGCTCTGACCAGCGACGACCTGGAATACGAGACCGCCCGCAAGTACCTGACCGGCAAGGCCCTCAAGGAATGGGATCCGGGCGAGTCGACCACGGTCCTCGCCGAGGCGCCCACCACTCCCTACACCCCGGTCACGGGGGAGGGACCCGACACCGACGAGTACCGGTACGAGCTGTCCGGCAAGAACGTCGCCCGGGTCGATGGGCAGCACGCGTACAGGCCCACCAGCGGCGATTACCGCAAGACCGTGCACCTCACGCGCGTGAAGGACACCAAGCAGTGGCGCATCGACCGGCTGCCGCAGGGTGTGGTGCTCGGCAGGTCTGACTTCGAGCGTAACTACAAGTCCATCAACAAGTACTACTTCACCTCCGCCGCGCAGTCGGGGGAGCCGGGGACAGTCGCCGACCCGGTCTATGTACGCAGCCAGGTCGACCCGGTGACCCAGGTGGTCCGGGACCTGTTGAAGGGCCCCACCAGATGGCTCAACCCGGTCGCGAGGACGAGTTTCCCCTCCGGTACGGCCCTGAAGAAGGGCACCCGTGCGCTGACGCCCGACGATCAGAACAAGCTGGTCGTGCCGCTGAACAAGAAGGCCGACCGCGTCTCGGACAGTCGATGCGAGGAGATGGCCGCGCAACTTCTCTTCACCCTCCAGGACTACATGCCCACGGGCGTGGAGGAGGTGGAGCTGCAGGGGTCGACCGGTGCACAACTGTGCGTGTTCCGCGAGGGGCAGACCGACGTCGTCGCCGCGCACGGCTCCGGCAAGAGCGCGGCGTACGAGTACTTCATCGACGGCGACCACAAGCTCGTACGGCTGTCCGAGCGGGACTCGGTGACCACGCCGACGGCCGTTCCCGGGGCACTCGGTGAGGGCGAGAAGCAGCTGAGGGCCGCCGCCGTGTCGCGTGGTGAGGACCGGGCGGCCGGCGTGTCGGCCGACGGGAGCGATCTGTACGTGACGCCGCTGACAGCGGGTGGCACGCTCGGCGACCCGGTGGTGCGCAGCACCGGCGCCACCGCGAAGGACCGGCTGACGACGCCCAGTTGGGACGGGCGGGGCGATCTGTGGGTGGCCGACCGCGACCCCAAGAACCCCCGGCTGCTGGTTCTGGCGGACGGCATGGGTGAGCCGCTGGAGGTCAGGACGCCCAACCTCGACGGGCGTATCGAGGCGGTGCGGGTGGCCGCCGACGGTGTGCGGGTCGCGCTGATCCTGGAGAGCAAGGGCAAGCGGGCGCTGTACATCGGGCGCATCGAGCGGGATGCCGACGCGGAGGGCACCACCGTCTCGATCGTCGAGCTGCGGTCCGTGACACAGGACCTGGAGGACGTCACCGCCATGTCGTGGGCGGGCGACAGTCAACTCGTGGTCGTGGGGCGCGAACACGGCGGCGTGCAGCAGATGCGGTACGTCCGCGTCGACGGCTCCCCGATGCCGGGCTCCGGGCCCTCCGCGCTCACCGGCGTGGAGGAGATCGCAGCGTCCGAGGACGAAAGCCAGCCGTTGGTCGCACACTCGGCCGACGGGATCGTCCGGCTGTCCCCGGGGGCGCAGTGGCAGACGGTGGTCAAGGAAGGGTCGGCGCCGGTCTATCCGGGGTGAGGGCCGGGGCGGGCGGTGCGTCCGGCGTTTCCGGTGCGTGCGGTGCGTGAGGCGAACGGGGTGCATCTCACCTGGTGGGTGAGGTGCGGCCTGGGGCTGCGGTGTGTCCGGTGAGGCTGGGGGCTCTGCGGGGGTGAGCCGCAGGCGGGCCACCGTGTCCGTCGGATGTGTGGGCTGTGGGCTGTGCGCTTTGTGGACTCCGGCGCCGGGGGCTTGGCGTGGTGAGGGGCTTGGGCGTCCAGGCCGGAGGTGCCGTTCGGTCATCTTGTGAGGGCACTCGGTCTTTTTCGAGCACTTGTCATTCGTGTGGGTGAGGACCCCTCTGTGGATGCGGTGAGTTGTCCACAAGCGGTTGTCCACAGGGGTGGCAGGGCCTCGCATGCGTTGGCACAGTGTGGGCATGCGGAGGTGGTGGCGGGACTTCACGGATCTGGTGCTGCCGGCCGAGTGCGGAGGCTGCGGGAGGCCTCGCGCGGTGCTCTGCCCGGAGTGCCGCGCGGCTCTGACCGGGGCCGGGCCGTGCCGGGTGCGACCGGTGCCGGAGCCGTCGGGGTTGCCCGTGGTGCACGCTGCGGCACCGTACGAGGACGCGGTGCGGGCGACGCTGATCGCGCACAAGGAACGGGGTGCGCTGGGGCTCGCCGGACCGCTCGGCACGGCCTTGGCAGGGGCCGTACGGGCGGGTGGTGACGGGCCGGTGCTGCTGGTTCCGGTGCCGTCCGCGCGGTGGGCGGTGCGGGCACGTGGGCACGACCCGGCGCGGCGGATCGCGCTCGCGGCCGCCGGGGAACTGCGGCGTACCGGGACGTCGGCCCGGGTGGCCGGGGTGCTGCGGCAGCGGCGGGCCGTGGCCGATCAGTCGGGGCTGGACTCCCGGCAGCGGCTGGACAACCTCGCGGGTGCCCTGGAGGTGCCCGCCGGGGGTACCCGGCTGCTGGGCGGCGGGGTGGTCGTGCTCGTGGACGACCTGATGACGACGGGTGCCTCGCTCGCGGAGGCGGCGCGGGCGGTGCGGGCGGCCCGGGACGGGTGGGCGGCCGAGCCGAGGCGATCCGCTGCGGAACGAACGGCAAAGGAGGCGGTACGAACACGAGGGGTGACGGGAATGACGGGCGCGGACAGCGCCGGAGACGGTATCAGCGCGGCGGTGGTCGCCGCGCCGCCGGACTCTTTCCAAATAAACCGGAACTGACAGAGAACTTGCGTCGTTGCAGGCAGTGAAAGGGCCAATTCACCTGAACGGAGGTACGGCTCGGTAGAGGGTGACGACATCCGTCCGAGCGAGATATGTTCGGATGTGAGGGAATGGCCCCGGCCGTTCACCACATATCCGAATGCTGCGCTGCGGCTTTTCCGAATCACCCCGCGCTGGTGGGTGGAGATCTTGTCCACGGGGGAGGAGGAGGTGGAAGTCACCGAGTCCGCGGTTCCGGGAGTCACCGGAACCTGGTGCACAAGGGAGATGCTCCGCCAGTGGAGCGGAGCGATCCGGGAACGGAGTTCTGCGTGGACATCGTCGTCAAGGGCCGCAAGACCGAGGTGCCCGAGCGGTTCCGCAAGCACGTGGCCGAGAAGCTGAAGCTGGAGAAGATCCAGAAGCTCGACGGCAAGGTGATCAGCCTCGACGTCGAGGTGTCCAAGGAGCCCAACCCCCGACAGGCCGACCGCAGTGACCGGGTGGAGATCACGCTCCACTCCCGCGGGCCGGTGATCCGGGCCGAGGCAGCGGCAAGCGATCCGTATGCGGCGCTCGACCTGGCGGCGGACAAGCTGGAAGCCCGGCTGCGCAAGCAGCACGACAAGCGTTACACGCGCCGAGGCGCGCGCAGGCTCACCGCGGCGGAGGTCGCGGACCACGTCCCCGGCGTGGCGACCCTCAACGGCAACGGATACGTCGCCGACGAGGACAAGCCGGAAGACGTGCCCACGAAGAAGATCGGCTCGCTGGAGGTCAAGGGCGAAGGCCCCCTGATCGTCCGCGAGAAGACCCACGTCGCCTCCCCGATGACCCTCGACCAGGCTCTGTACGAGATGGAGCTGGTCGGGCACGACTTCTACCTCTTCGTCGACTCCGAGACCAAGGAACCCAGCGTCGTCTACCGGCGGCACGCCTACGACTACGGCGTCATCCACCTCAGCACGGACCCGATGGTCGCCCAGGCGCATTCGGACGCCGCGGGCGGCGCGCTCGGCGGCTGAGCGTGCCGGGTGACAGCTGAGCCGGTGCCCCTGGAGCGCTCGTGCGCCCCCAGGGGCACCGGTGTGCGACCCCTTGTGGCCCGCTCTGTCACCGCAGTGCGGGCCGGGCATGGAATCATGGCCGAACCGGCCTCAACCGGGGGGTCGTTGCCTTGGGTTGGCGATGGCACAGAAACACGGGCCACGGCCTTCAGGGGGAGGAACGATGGCGGACAGCAGTTTCGGACCGATGCGTGACGAGGATGCCGACGACGGCTCCGTCGATATGGGCTCCTCCGCGGGCTCCTCGCGCAAGGAGCCGATCCGGGTCCTCGTCGTGGACGACCACGCGCTTTTCCGCCGCGGTCTGGAGATCGTGCTCGCCGCCGAGGAGGACATCCAGGTCGTGGGCGAGGCCGGTGACGGGGCGGAGGCGGTCGACAAGGCCGCGGATCTGCTGCCCGACATCGTGCTGATGGACGTACGGATGCCCAAGCGCGGCGGTATCGAGGCGTGCACCTCCATCAAGGAGGTGGCCCCCAGCGCGAAGATCATCATGCTGACGATCAGCGACGAGGAGGCCGACCTCTACGACGCGATCAAGGCGGGGGCGACCGGTTATCTCCTCAAGGAGATCTCCACGGACGAGGTGGCCACGGCCATTCGCGCGGTCGCCGACGGGCAGTCGCAGATCAGCCCCTCGATGGCGTCGAAGTTGCTCACCGAGTTCAAGTCCATGATTCAGCGGACCGACGAGCGGCGCCTCGTGCCGGCACCGCGGCTGACGGACCGGGAACTGGAAGTGCTCAAGCTCGTGGCGACCGGGATGAACAACCGGGACATCGCCAAGGAGCTGTTCATTTCCGAGAACACCGTGAAGAACCATGTGCGCAACATCCTGGAGAAGCTGCAGCTGCACTCCAGGATGGAGGCTGTGGTGTACGCGATGCGGGAGAAGATCCTCGAGATCCGCTAGGCCACGACACCCCGGGCTCACGTCAGGGCGCGTACCAAAGGCTCCCGTAGTTCCGGGGCGTCCACTCGCTCCACGCGTACGTCCGAGCAGTCCACCCAGGTCGCCGCTTCCAGGAGAGCCTGGGCCACGGCCGGGATCGCCTTGGGGCCGTCGAGGGTGACCTGCTTGGCGACCAGTGTGCGGCCGTCGCGGGCGGGGTCGACGCGGCCGACGAGCCGGCCGCCGGACAGGACCGGCATCGCGAAGTAGCCGTGGACGCGCTTCTGCTTGGGGACGTAGGCCTCCAGGCGGTGGGTGAAGCCGAAGATCCGCTCTGTGCGGGCCCGTTCCCAGATCAGGGAGTCGAAAGGGGACAGCAGCGTGGTGCGGTGGCGGCCGCGCGGGGGTGTGGCCAGGGCCGTCGGGTCGGCCCAGGCGGGCTTGGCCCAGCCCTCCACCGTCACCGGGACCAGGCCCGAGTCGGCGACCACCGCGTCGAACTGCTCGCCCTTGAGGCGGTGGTAGTCGGCGATGTCCGCGCGGGTGCCGACGCCGAGGGCCTCGCCGGCCAGGCGGACCAGACGGCGTACGCACTCGGTGTCGTCCAGGTCGTCGTGCAGCAGGGTGTCCGGGACGGCGCGCTCCGCGAGGTCGTACACCCGCTTCCAGCCGCGGCGCTCCACGCAGACCACCTCGCCGTACATCAGGGCCCGTTCGACGGCGACCTTCTCGCCGGACCAGTCCCACCATTCGCTGGTGCGCTTCGCGCCGCCCAGTTCCGTGGCCGTGAGGGGGCCCTCGGTGCGGAGCTGTTTGATGACGCGGTCGTAGGCGTCGTCCGGGAGTTGGTGGTTCCAGTGGGGGCGGGCTCGGTAGGCGCGGCGGCGGAAGGCGAAGTGGGGCCATTCCTCGATGGGGAGGATGCAGGCGGCGTGGGACCAGTACTCGAAGGCGTGTGGTCGTGCCGAAGGCGCGCCGGGGGGCGCGGTCGTCCAGTAGGCGTTGTCGACCGTGGTGCGGCCCACGGCGCCCAGGCGGGCGTACGGGATGAGTTCGTGGGAGCGGGCCAGGACCGAGATGGTGTCGAGTTGGACCGCGCCCAGGTGCCGCAGGACGCCGCGGACGCCGGATCTGCGGTCCGGGGCGCCGAGGAAGCCCTGAGCCCGGAGGGCGATGCGGCGGGCCTCGTCTGCGGTGAGTTCTGTCGTGGGGCGCGGGAGGGAGGTCATGCTCCGCAGGGTAGGGGAGGGGACTGACAAGAGGGGCTGAGCTGGGAAAACGTGGCTTGAGCAGGGGGTCTCGGGCGCCCGGTGGTGGTACTGGGCGGGATTTGGGTGCGCGGCTCGGCGCTTACGAGGTGCCGCTGCGCCCACCCGTGCCGCCCCAGCGGCGCGATGGCCCGTGACCACGACAGAGCGGCGCGTTGGCCCGTGACCATGACAGAGCGGCGCGTTGGCCCGTGACCATGACAGAGCGGCGCGTTGGCCCGTGACCATGACAGAGCGGCGCGTTGGCCCGTGACCATGACAGAGCGGCGCGTTGGCCCGTGACCACGACAGAAGTGGCATGGCTCCTCGCAGCTACGGCAGGTGGCTCATCCCCGTGCCGGTAGGTAGGGCGCCGCCGAAGGCAGGCCCAGGTCCGAGGGGAGCAAGGAGGCTACCCAGCAGTCGCGGCGGACTCCGTTGTTGTTGAGGGCGGCTCGGAGGGTGCCTTCGAGGGTGAAGCCGGTGTGCTCGGCGACCGAGCGGGAGGGGGTGTTGCCCACTTCGGCGCGCCATTCGAGGCGGTCGAGGGCGAGGGCGGTGAAGGACCAGTGGGCGGCGGCGCGGGTGGCCTCGGTGATGTAGCCGTTGCGGCGGTGTTCCTTGGTGGCCCAGAAGCCGATCTCGCCGGTGCCGAGGGAGCGCATGGTGATGCCGAGCATCCCCGCCAGCTCCCCGGCGGGGAGGAAGAGGCCGAAGGTGAACATCGAGGCGGTGGCCCAGCCTTCGGGAACGGCCCGCTCGACGAAACCCTCCGCGTGCTCGCGCAGGTACGGCGAGGGAATCGTGGTCCAGCGCTGGATGTCCGGGTCCTGCGCAGCCGCGTACACCGTGTCGGTGTCGCGCCGGTCCACGGTGCGCAGCAGCAGACGCTCGGTGGTCAGGGTGACGGGTTCCATCGGGCGATTCTGCTCGGTGCGGCGGAAGGGCACCATCCCGTGCGAGGCCGTTCCGCGGACGGTGAGGGGGTGCGGTGTGCGAGGCGGTCACAAATCGCGCATTTCGTGGGTGGAACGCGGCACCATCCGCAACGCCTGCCCGTTGTCCTGGTAGCTGTCACTGCCAGACCTCCCGGCACGGCGGGGTCCTCGCTTACGATGGCCGTTGCTCAAGCTGTGATTCAAGTCTGCCAACTGTCATTGAACCGACCCTCCCCAGGCCCGACCGGCAAGGAGACAAACCCCCGTGTCCGTCCTCTCGAAGATCATGCGTGCAGGCGAAGGCAAAATCCTGCGCAAGCTGCACCGCATCGCGGACCAGGTCAACTCCATCGAAGAGGACTTCGTCGACCTCTCCGACGCCGAGCTGCGGGCCCTCACCGAGGAGTACAAGCAGCGGTACGCCGACGGTGAGACCCTCGACGACCTGCTCCCCGAGGCGTTCGCCACCGTGCGCGAGGGCGCCAAGCGCGCACTCGGCCAGCGCCACTACGACGTGCAGATGATGGGCGGCGCCGCCCTGCACCTCGGTTATGTCGCCGAGATGAAGACCGGTGAGGGCAAGACCCTCGTCGGCACGCTGCCCGCGTACTTGAACGCGCTGTCAGGCAAGGGCGTCCACCTGATCACGGTCAACGACTACCTGGCCGAGCGCGACTCCGAGATGATGGGCCGCGTTCACAAGTTCCTGGGTCTGAGCGTCGGCTGCATCCTCGCCAACATGACGCCGGCCCAGCGCCGCGAGCAGTACGCCTGCGACATCACGTACGGCACGAACAACGAGTTCGGCTTCGACTACCTCCGCGACAACATGGCGTGGTCCCAGGACGAGCTCGTCCAGCGCGGCCACAACTTCGCGATCGTGGACGAGGTCGACTCCATCCTCGTCGACGAAGCCCGTACGCCGCTGATCATCTCCGGCCCGGCCGACCAGGCCACCAAGTGGTACGGCGACTTCGCCAAGCTGGTCACGCGCCTGAAGAAGGGCGAGCCCGGCCAGCCGCTCAAGGGCATCGAGGAGACCGGCGACTACGAGGTCGACGAGAAGAAGCGCACGGTCGCCATCCACGAGTCCGGCGTCTCCAAGGTCGAGGACTGGCTGGGCATCGACAACCTCTACGAGTCGGTGAACACGCCTCTGGTGGGCTACCTGAACAACGCCATCAAGGCCAAGGAGCTCTTCAAGAAGGACAAGGACTACGTCGTCATGGACGGCGAAGTCATGATCGTCGACGAGCACACCGGCCGTATCCTCGCCGGCCGCCGCTACAACGAGGGCATGCACCAGGCGATCGAGGCGAAGGAAGGGGTGGACATCAAGGACGAGAACCAGACGCTCGCCACGATCACCCTGCAGAACTTCTTCCGCCTCTACAAGCGCCACGACCACAACGGCAAGGAACAGCCCGGTCTGTCCGGCATGACCGGTACGGCGATGACCGAGGCCGCCGAGTTCCACCAGATCTACAAGCTCGGCGTCGTCCCGATCCCGACCAACCGGCCGATGGTCCGCAAGGACCAGTCCGACCTGATCTACCGCACCGAGGTCGCGAAGTTCGAGGCGGTCGTCGACGACATCGTCGAGAAGCACGAGAAGGGCCAGCCGATCCTCGTCGGTACGACGTCGGTCGAGAAGTCCGAGTACCTGTCCCAGCAGCTGAGCAAGCGCGGCGTCCAGCACGAGGTGCTCAACGCCAAGCAGCACGACCGGGAGGCGACGATCGTCGCCCAGGCCGGCCGCAAGGGCGCCGTGACCGTCGCCACCAACATGGCCGGCCGCGGTACGGACATCAAGCTCGGCGGCAACCCCGACGACCTCGCCGAGGCGGAGCTGCGCCAGCGCGGCCTCGACCCCGAGGAGCACATCGAGGAGTGGGCCCACGCCCTGCCCGAGGCCCTCGCGAAGGCGGAGGAAGCGGTCAAGGCGGAGTTCGAGGAGGTCAAGGACCTCGGCGGGCTCTACGTCCTCGGCACCGAGCGGCACGAGTCCCGGCGCATCGACAACCAGCTGCGTGGTCGTTCCGGCCGTCAGGGCGACCCCGGCGAGTCCCGCTTCTACCTGTCGCTGGGCGACGACCTGATGAGGCTCTTCAAGGCCCAGATGGTCGAGCGCGTGATGTCCATGGCGAACGTGCCGGACGACGTCCCGATCGAGAACAAGATGGTCACCCGAGCGATCGCCTCGGCCCAGTCGCAGGTCGAGCAGCAGAACTTCGAGACCCGGAAGAACGTCCTCAAGTACGACGAGGTCCTCAACCGGCAGCGTGAGGTCATCTACGGCGAGCGGCGCCGCGTCCTGGAGGGCGAGGATCTGCAGGAGCAGATCCAGCACTTCATGGACGACACCATCGAGGCGTACATCACCGCCGAGACCGCCGAGGGCTTCGCCGAGGAGTGGGACCTCGACCGGCTGTGGGGCGCCTTCAAGCAGCTCTACCCGGTGAAGGTCACCGTCGATGAGCTGGAGGACGCAGCCGGGGACCGGGCCGGGCTGACCGCCGAGTTCATCGGCGAGTCCATCAAGGACGACATCACCGAGCAGTACCAGGCGCGTGAGTCGCAGCTCGGCTCCGAGATCATGCGTGAGCTGGAGCGCCGGGTCGTTCTCTCCGTGCTGGACCGCAAGTGGCGTGAGCACCTCTACGAGATGGACTACCTCCAGGAGGGCATCGGCCTGCGCGCGATGGCCCAGAAGGACCCGCTGGTCGAGTACCAGCGCGAGGGCTTCGACATGTTCACCGCGATGATGGAGGGCATCAAGGAGGAGTCCGTCGGCTACCTGTTCAACCTGGAGGTCCAGGTCGAGCAGCAGGTCGAGGAGGTCCCGGTCGAGGACACGAAGCCGTCCCTGGACAAGAGCGACGCGGTGCCGGCCCAGGCGGGTGCCTCCCGGCCGGAGATCCGTGCCAAGGGCCTGGAGGCCCCGCAGCGCCGTGACCGCCTCCACTTCTCCGCGCCGACCGTCGACGGCGAGGGCGGCATCGTCGAGGGAGACCTTCCCGAGGACGAGCCCGTTCGCTCCGAGGCCGATGGCCTCACCCGCGCGGAGCGCCGCAAGCAGCAGGGGAAGACCAGCCGCCGCCGTAAGAAGTGAGGTTGCTCCCCTGGGGGCGAGCGCGTTCCGTGCGGCATGCGGCATGCGTACGTTCCCCGCGGGGTGAGTGTGAGCTGTAGGCAGTGAGGCTTTGAGGGGCCGGGCATCTTCGGGTGCCCGGCCCTTCGTGTTCTCGGCCGGGGGCTGCCGTGGGCCGTTGCTCAGTCGTCGTCGGAGTGGGGGAGCCTGGGGCCGCCGAGTTCCACCGCGGTGCAGCGCCAGCGGTGGTCGGGGCCGTGTTCCAGGCGGAAGGCCATGGCGCGGAGGCGGTCGCCCGCGCCGATGCGTGCGAAGACCTCCAGGGAGCCAGGGCCGGCCACGTAGTAGCCGATGTCGCGGACGACGGGGTGGGCGCCGTGAGGGGTGCGCAGGGTGCCGCGTTCGGCCAGCCAGGCCAGTTCGTCGTAAGCCCTTCCCGCGGTGTGGCGCAGCATGCTGTGGACCGGGCGGCGGCCGCTCAGTACGGAGAGGAGGAGGTCGGCGAAGCGGTCGGTGGGCCGGGGGTGGGAGACGGGTCCGGCGAGGGGTGGGGTGGGCGCCGTGCGGGCCGGGGTGCGGCCGGGACGGCGGGTGTCGTGGCGGACGGGTGGGCGGGTGCCGGGGTTGCGCTTGGTCCTGGTCATGACCTTGTTCATGGAAATCCCCGTTCGTCGGTGAGGCCGCGGGTACCAGTCGGTAACTTGGCGATGGGGATCTTGTACGAGGCCGGAGGGGGTCGTGGCAAGGAGCGCGGGAGGCTGCCGGGGGCTGCCCGATGTTCACCTATCAGGGTGACGGTGAGGGGGTTCGGGCCGGGAGGGGCGGGGGTGTGCCGGGTGAGGTGGCGGGCCCTGGGTGGACGCGTCCGGAGGGTTGGGCGGGGGCTCGAAAGGGGACGCCCGCACGTATCCTGAAGGCCCTCCGGAGGCTTCGCGGGGACCTCTGCGGCGAACCGGGACGCATCGCTGGACCGAGCCGCTGGAGCGAGCCGCGGAAACACTCCGAGGCGTTCCGAGATCACGACTACGAAAGCGGCCTGCCATGCGCGTCTACGTCCCCCTGACCCTTCCCGGGCTCGCCGAGGCGTACAAGACGGGTGAGCTGGGGGAGGGGGCGTTCGTCGCGTACGCCGTCACGCCGGCTCTGCGGGAGTGGTATCTCTCCGACGACATCGAGGAGCTGGAGTACGCGGCGCTGAACCGGGCGGCGCTCGCGTCGTTGCGGCTGGTTGCCGTGGATCCGGGAGCTGCTCGGCGGCGGGTCGTCGTAGCCCTGGACGTGGCCGACCGGGACGCGGTGGCCGATCCTGACCGGGGGCTCGATCCGGTGGCGCTCGGAGAGGTGCGGGTTGCCGGGCCGGTGTCCTTGGGCAAGGCCGCGGCGGTGCATGTGGACTCGGCGGAGGCCGAGGGGGAGGTGGGGGAGGCCGCGGACGCGTTGGGGGCGGCGGATCAGGGGGACGACGACGCGCAGTTCATCGTGGACGGGGCGGACGATCACGAGTTGCTCTGGTACGCGACGCAGGAGATTCCCAACCTGGTGGGGCTGGGGGGCTGAGCGTTCCGGCCGGGGGTGGTGTCGTGGCGCCCCCCGCTTGGGCTGGGGCTGGGGCGGTTCTCGTTCGCCGGTGCTTGCCGGGTGTCGCTGCGCTCGCCCGTGCCGTCCTTTGGCCGTGTTTTGGAAGGTGTTGGCCTGCTGGGCTGCGGCGCGATTGCCCGCAGTCGTGTGTGGTCTGGGTGCCTTCTCGGTGGGGCGATGGTCGTGGCGCCCCCCGCTTGGGCTGGGGCTGGGGCGGTTCTCGTTCGCCGGTGCTTGCCGGGTGTCGCTGCGCTCGCCCGTGCCGCCGTTTGGCCGTGTTTTGGAAGGTGTTGGCCTGCTGGGCTGCGGCGCGATTGCCCGCAGTCGTGTGTGGTCTGGGTGCCTTCTCGGTGGGGCGATGGTCGTGGCGCCCCCCGCTTGGGCTGGGGCTGGGGCGGTTCTCGTTCGCCGGTGTTTGCCGGGTGTCGCTGCGCTCGCCCGTGCCGTCCTTAGCGGCGCGATTGCCCGCAGGCAGGTACGGCCTGGGTGGTGGCTGGGAATGGGTTGTCGGTGGTGAAGGGTACGTTTTGGGTATGGGGATGAACGGAGTCGGGGCGCATATCGTCTGGGACTGGAACGGGACCTTGTTCCATGACAACGAGGCGATCATCGGGGCGACGAACGCGGCGTTCGCGGAGTTGGGGATCGAGCCGATCACGCTGGAGCGGTACCGGGAGCTGTACTGCGTGCCGGTGCCGAAGTTCTATGAGCGGTTGATCGGGCGGCTGCCCACGGATGAGGAGTGGGAGGCCATGGATGTGGTCTTCCACCGGTACTACACGGAGCATCGGGTGGCCTGTGGGCTGACCGCGGGCGTGCCGGCGCTGCTCGCGGACTGGCTTTCGGCGGGGCGCAGTCAGTCGATTCTCAGCATGTATGTGCACGAGGAACTGGTTCCGCTGGTCCGGGGCTTCGGGATCGAACCGCACTTCGTTCGGGTCGACGGGCGGACCGGGCCCTCCGGGGGCAGCAAGGCCGAGCACATGGTGCGGCATCTGCGCCGGCTCGTGGGTGTGGAGCCGAGACGGACCGTCGTGATCGGGGACGCCGCCGATGACGCCGTCGCCGCCCGGCATGTGGGAGCGCAGGCCGTGCTCTACACCGGGGGCTCCCACAGCAGAGCCAGTCTGGAGTGGGTCGGGGTGCCCGTCGTGGACACCCTGGAGGAGGCCGTCGCGGAGGCCGAGCGACTGGCCGCCTAGGGCGCTTCTGATGGCTCTTGGTCGGAGATCATCCGGCCGATCGGCGCCGCGCGAGGAGACTCGTGAGGCGCCGGCCGCCTCACGGGACTCGTCCGTGACCGCTCACGAACGGCTTCAAGAGCCGTCAGAAACGGCCCAGGCGGTCAGCACCCTTCCGTATCCCTGTCTGCCCTGCCCCGCCCCGCCCCCTTGCGTCACGAGGGTGCCGTCGGCGACGGTCGCGGCGTCCCCGAAGGTCGAGCCAGGCGGCCTGTGGGTCGGGTTCGAGGGCGGGCGCGGCGGTGACGCGGCTGCCGTGCGAGGTGTCCACGGCGGCGGCGAGCAAGCGGTCCATGATGCGGCTCGGGGTCGTTGCGGAGGTACTCCGAGGCCCGGCCGCCGGGGACGACGACGGCGACGCCCCTGTCTTGGCCGTCATGGAGGGCTCCCCCTCGGGAGTGCGGCACCGCCGCGCACGCGGCCGGGGTCGAGCCGGGCCGCGTGCGCGGCCGGGTTCGAGCCGGCTCCGGCGGGGCCTCCCCGTACAGGGCCAGGGCTTCCTGGGCAACGAGCATCCGGGTGAGGGTTTCACCAAGGGGGGTGCGGATTCGGGGTCCGGGGAAAGCGCGTATAAGCTCGGTTGCGCGGAGGTAAGCTCAAAAGTGCGCGATGGGTACTGTGCAGAACGTCAAAGTTCGACCCCCTGTTTTGTACACATACGGCTCATGACGTGCCCCCCGTCCGGAGGGATAGCCTTGTGGCGTGATCAGCGCGATAACTCGCGGGGACCTCGTAGTCCCTGCCCTGCGCCCGGTGCACACGGACGACATCCGTGTCCGGGCGGCGGTCGCTGGTCCTCGCGGGCGGGAGGGAGCCACCAGGGCTCCCGGGACGCCGGGTACACCCACTGGTCGGACGGTGTCGAGAGCAGCGTCACATCCCTGTCGGGTACCGAGAATGGCTGATTACCCCCCGCTCATCTCACCCTGCGGCATAGCGTCGAAGCAGACCGGACACCCCGTGTCGTGGTGGCGCGTCGGAGGGGACGAGTTCGTACTTCCTTCTACGTCTCGCAACGGCGCGCGACAGGAGCCAGAGGACAATGCAGACCAAGCTGGACGAAGCCAAGGCCGAGCTGCTCGAACGGGCCGCCCGGGTAGCTGAGAACAGCCCGGTCGGGGGGTATCTACCGACTGGGACGACGAGCGAGAGTACGTCCGGCATCCCGGACCACGACACCGTGCTCGCGTTCCTCCAGCGCTACTACCTGCACACCGCCCCGGAGGACCTGAGCGGCCGTGACCCGGTCGACGTCTTCGGAGCCGCACACTCCCACTACCGGCTGGCCGAGAACCGCCCCCAGGGCACGGCCAATGTCCGGGTCCACACCCCGACCGTCGAGGAGAACGGCTGGACGTGCAGCCACTCCGTCGTTGAGGTCGTCACCGACGACATGCCCTTCCTCGTCGACTCCGTGACCAACGAGCTGTCACGGCAGGGGCGCGGCATCCACGTCGTCATCCACCCGCAGGTCGTCGTACGCCGGGACGTCACCGGCAAGCTCGTCGAGCTGGTCATCGAACCGGCCGCCGTCGCCGCGGCGGCCGCGGCCGTGGCCGCCGGTGAGACGCTGCCGCACGACGCGCACATCGAGTCCTGGATCCACGTCGAGATGGACCGCGAGACCGACCGGGCGGACCTCAAGCAGATCAACAACGATCTGCTGCGCGTCCTGTCCGACGTCCGCGAGGCCGTCGAGGACTGGGAGAAGATGCGGGACGCGGCGGTCCGTATCGCCGACGGGCTGCCCGCCGAGCACACCGCCGACGACCTGCGCGAACAGGAGGTGGAGGAGGCCCGCGAGCTGCTGCGCTGGCTCGCCGACGACCACTTCACCTTCCTCGGCTTCCGCGAGTACGAACTGCGCGAGGACGACTCCCTGGCCGCCGTCGCCGGTACCGGGCTGGGCATCCTGCGCTCCGACCCGCACCACGCCGGGCACGACCACCACCCCGTCAGCTCCTCCTTCGAGCGGCTGCCCGCCGACGCCCGCGCCAAGGCCCGGGAGCACAAGCTCCTCGTCCTGACCAAGGCCAACAGCCGGGCCACCGTCCACCGGCCGTCCTACCTCGACTACGTGGGCGTGAAGAAGTTCGACGCCGAGGGGAACGTGGTCGGTGAGCGGCGCTTCCTCGGACTGTTCTCCTCGGCCGCCTACACCGAGTCCGTACGCCGGGTGCCCGTCGTCCGCCGCAAGGTCGACGACGTCCTCAAGGGCGCCGGGTTCTCACCCAACAGTCACGACGGGCGCGACCTGCTCCAGATCCTGGAGACCTACCCGCGCGACGAACTGTTCCAGACCTCCGCCGACGAGCTGCGGTCCATCGTCACCTCCGTGCTCTACCTCCAGGAGCGCCGGCGACTGCGGCTCTACCTCCGTCAGGACGAGTACGGGCGTTACTACTCCGCCCTCGTCTACCTGCCGCGCGACCGCTACACCACCGGCGTACGCCTCAGGATCATCGACATCCTGAAGGACGAACTGGGCGGCATCAGCGTCGACTTCACCGCCATGAACACCGAGTCGATCCTCTCCCGGCTGCACTTCGTGGTCCGCGTCCAGCCCGGCACCGAGCTGCCGCACCTCAGCGACGCCGACAAGGACCGCCTGGAGGCCAAGCTGGTGGAGGCCGCCCGGTCCTGGTCGGACGGGTTCGCCGAGGCGCTCAACACCGAGGTCGGCGAGGAGCGGGCCGCCGAACTGCTGCGCCGATACGCCAATGCCATCCCCGAGGGGTACAAGGCCGACCACAACCCCCGCTCGGCCGTCGCGGACCTCGTGCGCCTCGAAGCGCTGGAGCAGGACGAGGACTTCGAGCTCAGCCTGTACGAGCCGGTGGGCGCCGCGCCCGACGAGCGCCGCTTCAAGATCTACCGCAAGGGCGGCTCCGTCTCGCTCTCCGCGGTGCTGCCCGTCCTCAACCGCATCGGCGTCGAGGTCATCGACGAGCGGCCGTACGAGCTGCGCTGCGCGGACCGGACGACCGCGTGGATCTACGACTTCGGGCTGCGCATGCCGAGGCCCCAGGCCGGCAGCGTGGACCATGCCGGGGACGACGCCCGGGAGCGGGTGCAGGACACCTTCGCCGCCACCTGGACCGGGCAGGCAGAGAACGACGGGTTCAACGCGCTCGTGCTGAGCGCGGGCCTCACCTGGCGGCAGGCCATGGTGCTGCGCGCGTACGCCAAGTACCTGCGGCAGGCCGGGTCGACCTTCAGCCAGGACTACATGGAGGACACCCTCCGCAACAACGTCCACACCACCCGGTTGCTCGTGTCGCTGTTCGAGGCGCGGATGTCGCCGGACCGGCAGCGGGCGGGCCGGGAGATCGTCGACGCGCTCCTCGAAGAGGTCGACGCGGCGCTCGACCAGGTGGCGAGCCTCGACGAGGACCGGATCCTGCGGTCCTTCCTCACCGTCATCAAGGCGACGCTGCGCACGAACTTCTTCCAGGAGGCGGCCGGCGGCAAGCCGCACGACTACGTCTCCATGAAGTTCGACCCGCAGGCCATCCCCGACCTGCCGGCACCGCGTCCGGCCTTCGAGATCTGGGTGTACTCGCCGCGGGTCGAGGGCGTGCACCTGCGGTTCGGGAAGGTCGCCCGCGGCGGGCTGCGCTGGTCGGACCGGCGGGAGGACTTCCGGACCGAGATCCTGGGCCTGGTCAAGGCGCAGATGGTCAAGAACACCGTCATCGTGCCCGTCGGCGCCAAGGGCGGCTTCGTCGCCAAGCAGCTGCCCGACCCCTCGGTGGACCGGGACGCGTGGCTGGCCGAGGGCATCCGCAGCTACAAGACCTTCATCTCCGCGCTCCTCGACATCACCGACAACATGGTCGCGGGCGAGGTCGTACCGCCCGCCGACGTCGTACGCCACGACGAGGACGACACCTATCTCGTCGTCGCCGCCGACAAGGGCACCGCGACCTTCTCCGACATCGCCAACGGGGTCGCCGAGAACTACAACTTCTGGCTCGGGGACGCCTTCGCCTCCGGCGGCAGCGCCGGGTACGACCACAAGGGCATGGGCATCACCGCCCGTGGCGCCTGGGAGTCGGTCAAGCGGCACTTCCGGGAGGTGGGTGTCGACACGCAGTCCGAGGACTTCACGGTCGTCGGCATCGGTGACATGTCCGGTGACGTGTTCGGCAACGGCATGCTGCTCAGCGAGCACATCCGGCTCGTCGCCGCCTTCGACCACCGGCACATCTTCATCGACCCCAGCCCGGACGCGGCGACCTCGTACGCCGAGCGCCGCCGCGTCTTCGAGCTGCCCCGCTCCAGCTGGGCCGACTACGACACCGATCTGATCTCCACCGGCGGCGGTGTCTTCCCGCGTACGGCCAAGGCGATCCCGATCAACGGCCACATCCGGGACGTCCTCGGCATCGAGGACAAGATCGCCAAGATGACCCCGGCCGACCTGATGAAGGCGATCCTCCGGGCGCCGGTCGACCTGCTGTGGAACGGCGGCATCGGCACCTACGTGAAGGCGTCGACCGAGTCGCACGCCGATGTCGGCGACAAGGCCAACGACGCCATCCGGGTCGACGGGCGGGACCTCAGGGTCCAGGTCGTCGGCGAGGGCGGCAACCTCGGCCTGACCCAGCTGGGGCGGATCGAGTTCGCGCAGACCGGCGGGCGGGTCAACACCGACGCCATCGACAACAGCGCGGGCGTGGACACCTCCGACCACGAGGTGAACATCAAGATCCTGCTCAACGGCCTGGTCACCGACGGCGACATGACGGTCAAGCAGCGCAACAAGCTGCTCGCCGAGATGACCGACGAGGTCGGCCACCTCGTCCTGCGCAACAACTACGCGCAGAACACGGCGATCGCCAACGCCCTCGCCCAGTCCCCGGACATGCTCCACGCCCAGCAGCGCTTCATGCGCCACCTGGTCAGGGAGGGCCACCTCGACCGCGCGCTCGAATTCCTGCCCAGCGACCGGCAGATCCGTGAGCGGCTCAACACCGCGCAGGGCCTCACCGGCCCCGAGACGGCCGTCCTCCTCGCCTACACGAAGATCACGGTCGCCGAGGAGCTGCTGCACACCTCGCTGCCGGACGACGCCTACCTGCGCAAGCTGCTGCACGCGTACTTCCCGGCCGCGCTGGGCGAGCGGTTCCCCGAGCACATCGACAGCCACCCGCTGAGCCGTGAGATCGTCACGACCCTGCTGGTCAACGACACGGTCAACACGGGCGGTACGAGCTTCCTGCACCGGCTGCGGGAGGAGACCGGGGCCTCGCTGGAGGAGATCGTCCGGGCACAGACCGCGTCCCGTGCGATCTTCGGGTCGGGTGAGGTGTGGGACGGCGTCGAAGGCCTGGACAACACGGTCGACGCGGCCGTCCAGACCCGGATCCGGCTGCACTCCCGCCGCCTCGTCGAACGCGGCACGCGCTGGCTGCTCAACAACCGGCCGCAGCCGCTCCAGCTCACCGAGACCATCGCGTTCTTCTCCGAGGGCGTGCACCTGGTCTGGGGCGAGCTGCCCAAGCTGCTGCGCGGCGCGGACCTGGAGTGGTACCAGAAGATCTACGACGAGCTGACGGGCGGCGGGGTCCCCGAGGAGCTGGCCACCCGGGTCGCGGGCTTCTCCTCGGCCTTCCCGACGCTGGACATCGTCGCCGTCGCCGACCGGGTCGGCCGGACGCCGATGGAGGTCGCCGAGGTGTACTACGACCTCGCCGACCGGCTGAGCATCACCCAGCTCATGGACCGCATCATCGACCTGCCGCGCGCCGACCGCTGGCAGTCCATGGCCCGCGCGGCGATCCGCGAGGACCTGTACGCGGCCCACGCGTCCCTCACCGCCGAGGTTCTCTCCGCGGGCAACGGCTCCTCCACACCCGAGCAGCGCTTCAAGGTGTGGGAGCAGAAGAACGCGGCACTGCTGGGCCGGGCGCGCACGACACTGGAGGAGATCCAGGGCTCCGACGCGTTCGATCTGGCCAACCTGTCGGTGGCGATGCGGACGATGAGGACGCTGCTGCGCTCGCACTCGTAGCGGTACGGCGAAGGGGGCGCCCCACGGCTGTGGGGCGCCCCCTTTCGTGTGCGTGCCGCCGGGGCTACTCGCCGCTCTTCTTCCAGAGCGTCAGCTTGCCCTCGACGCTCGGTACTTCCCAGCTGTACTCACCCGGGGTCAGCTTGGTGATCTCGTACAGGGCGAGGTTGCCGTCCTTGGTCACCGTGCAGAGGAGGGAGCCCTCGGGGATGATCCCGTCCTTGCCGAAGTCGTCGGGGCCCACGAGGGACGGCAGGGCGTCGGTGTCCGCACCCGTGCGGCACTGCTGGAGGGTGCGGCCCTTGCTCTTGCCCATCGTGGTCTCGAAGCTCCACTGGCCGTTCTGGATCGACATCTCCCGTGCCTCGTCCCTCATCTCGGCCTTGATGTCGATGCTCGGCCGGTCCAGGTCGATGTAGGTGTAGTTCTCGGCGGGCGTGCGCAGGACGAAGGACTGATTCTCGAAGGCCAGGGTGAACTTGGTGTCCGTGGACACCGTGGCGGACTCGGAGGGGTCGGCGACGTCCTGTCCGGCGCCACCGCCGCTTCCGTCGTCGTCGGTGGGAGCGGGGGCCGGGGTGCCCTTGTCCTTGCCCGTGCCGTCGCCCTTGCCGCTGCCCTTCGTGTCGCTCGCCTCGGTGCCGTCCTTGTCCCTTCCGTTCAGCACGTACACCGCGGCTGCCGCGCCCGAGCCGGCCACGAGGACGAGGGCCAGGGCGACGAGGGCCGCCTTCAGCCCTCGGCGGCTCTTCTTGGCCGGGGCGGGGGCCTGGCCCGCCCCGGGCTGCGGGGTGAGGTGGTAGGTGTCCGTCGCCGGCGGCGGGTAGCCGTAGCCGGGGGGCTGCGTCTGGGGCGGCGGGCCGAAGCCGGTGGCCTGGCCCGGCTGGGGCGCGCCCTGGGTGGTGCCCGGTGCGGTTCCCTGTGCCGCCGGGGCCGGGGCCGTGGTCGGTGGGGCGGCCGGAGGTGCGGCGGGCATCTCGGGTGCCGTCGGCTGCGGCGGGCTCTGGACCGACTGCTCGCGGCGGGCGATCTCGGCGGTGAGCGGTGCCGGGAGCCAGCCGGTGAAGTCGCCGAGGCCACGGCCCGCCGACTCCTGGCAGAGCGCGGCCAGTTCCTCGGTGCCGGCGCGGGCGGCCGGGTCGGCGGTCAGGCAGCGCTCCAGCAGGGGGCGCAACCGCTCGTCGTACCCGTCGAGTCTCGGCGGCCGCTGGGCGGTGTTGGCGATCTGCGCGGCGATGGTGATGGCGCCGCCGTCGCCGTACGGGTGGCGTCCGGTGGCCGCGACGGCGGCGATCAGACCGAGGGAGAAGACGTCGGTCGCCGGGGTGACCTGCTCGCCGAGGGCGTGCTCCGGCGACATGTACTGCGGGGTGCCGATCAGGCCGCCGGACTGGGTCAGGTGGGTGGCGTCGGCGGCGCGGGCGATGCCGAAGTCGATGACGAACGGACCCTGGGAGCCCAGCAGGATGTTGCTGGGCTTGAGGTCGCGGTGGATGACGCCGGCCGCGTGGATGGAGGCCAGGGCGCGGGCCGCGCAGCCGACCAGCTGGAACACGGCGGGCAGGGGGAGCGGGCCGAAGGCGACCAGGGCGTCGTGCAGGGGGATGCCCGCGATGAACGCCGAGGCCAGCCAGGGGAGTTCGCCGGTGGTGTCGTGGTCGACGACCGGGACGATGTGGTAGCCCTGCACGCGCCTGGCCGCCTGGACCTCCTGCTCGAAGCGGCGGCGGAAGTCGGCGTCCTGGCCGTACTCGCGGCGGATGACCTTCAGGGCGACGGGCTGACCGCCGCGGGTGTGGGACAGGTAGACCGTGCCCATGCCGCCCTCGCCGATGCGGGCCTGCAGGTGATAGCCGGCTGTCTCTCGCGGGTCCTGCGGTCCCAGCGGGCTCAGGATGTCGCCGGTGCTGGTGTTGATGGGAGCCTCCCCCGGTACGGTGCCGAACTCCCGTGCCGGTGCTGGGCACTTGGAGCGGTTCGAAGCTTATACGGCACTTATGACACTTGGGTCTGGTGTTGCGGTTCCGTGTGGCTGTGGGGGCGACGGGGTGGGGTGGCTGGAGTGCGTCGGCGGGTGCGGGTTCGGTGGGGGCTGGTCGCGCAGTTCCCCGCGCCCCTGAAAAGCAGGGGCTGCGCCCCGTGTTTTTCAGCCCAGCGGCCCGCTGTCCTCCAGCCCCGCTGTCCTCCAGGCCCGCCGTCTTCCAGGCCGGCGGGGCCTGGTCTTTCAGGGGCGCGGGGAACTGCGCGAGAAGCCCCACCGGACCCGCACCCGCCAACGCACCCTATGGCTCCCGGCGGACCCTGCGGCGCCACTCCTCGTCCCGCACGGTGATCGGGGCCGTCGACGGGAGTTGACGGGCCGTCGGCGCTTCCGAGAGCCGTGGGGCCGGCGTCGTCGGAGCCTCCGTCAGGGACAGGGTGCGGAAGGCTGTCTCGATGATCGTCACCGAGGTGGCGAAGGGGCCCGGCAGCCAGGAAGTGAAGTCGCGGACGTCCCGGCGGGCCGCGCCGGCGCAGTGCTCGGCCACGGCGGCGGCGGAGGGGCGGGACGCCGGGTCGGCGGTGAGGCAGCGGCGGACGACGTCGAGGAGGGGGCGGTCGACACCGTCCAGGGCGGGCGGGGCGACGTCGGTTGCGGCGATACGGGTCGCAATGGCCAGAGGGTTGCCGCGGCCGTACGGGTGGTGCCCGGTGGCGGCGACCGCCGCGATCAGGCCGAGCGCGAAGACGTCGGACGCGGAGGTGACCCGGCGGCCGAGGGCGTGCTCGGGGGACATGTAGCGCGGGGTGCCGATCAGGCGTCCGGCGGTGGTGAGGGTGGCCGCGCCCGCCGCCCGCGCGATGCCGAAGTCGAGCAGCCAGGGCCCGTCCGCCGCGAGCAGCAGGTTGGCGGGCTTGACGTCCCGGTGGATCACCCCGGCGGTGTGCACGGCGTCCAGCGCGTACGCGACGCAGGCCAGCAGCTGCAGGACGGTGGGGACGGGGAGCGGGCCGTGGGTCTCCAGGGCCTGGTCGAGCGGGACGCCCGGGACGTAGTGGGTGGCGAGCCAGGGCCGCTCCGCACCGGCGTCGTGGTCGACGATCGGCACCAGGTGGTAGCCGGAGACGCGGCGCCCGGCGGCCACCTCGCGGGCGAAGCGCTCACGGAAGGCGGGACTGACGGCGTACTCCGGGCGGACCAGCTTCAGCGCGACCGGCTGGCCGCCCCGGCTGCGGGAGAGATAGACGGTACCCATGCCGCCCTCACCGATCCGGGCGTACAGCGGATACCCGGCGATCTCCCGCGGATCCTCCACCCGCAGCGGCTCAGGCACCACCCCGCGCATCGACCGCCCCCTCCGCTCACGCCTGTCTCCGGAGCGTATCGCGGGACGGCCGCGGTGGTGGCGGATGAGGCAACCCGTGCACCCGCGCGGACATCTACCCAAGTGGCCCTCAACCGCACCACGGTCTATAGAGGGTAGGAGAAGCAGTGAAACGGGATGAATGGGGTGAGCGCGGACGTGGACCAGCGACCCGCGATGTCCGTCGTCGTGATCGTCTACAACGACGAGGCCAGGCTGCCCACGGCCGTCCGCTCGGTGCTGGAGCAGACGCTTAGGAGCGTCGAGGTCGTGATCGTCGACGACCACAGCACGGACGGCTCGTACGAGGTGGCCGCCCGCCTCGCCGTCGAGCACCCGGGCCGCGTACGGGCGTACCGGCTCCCCAAGAACAGCGGTGGCTGCGGCGCGCCCCGCAACCAGGGCATCCGTGAGACCCGCGGCGAGTACGTCCTCTTCCTCGACAGCGACGACGTCCTGGAGCGCAACGCCTGCCGGAACCTGCTGGAGGCCGCCGAGACCACCGGCGCCGACCTCGTCTCCGGCCTCTGCGTCCGGGTCCACGTGGACACGCGCACACGGAAGGAGGTCAAGTGGTACCCGTGGCTGTACACCCGCACCCGTACCCTCGACTCGATCTCCGAGCTGCCCGACCTGCTGGTCTACGACACCCTGTCCACCAACAAGTGCTACCGCCGGGACTTCCTGGTCGACAACGGCCTGCTGTTCCCCGTCGGCATCCACTACGAGGACCTCTTCTTCTCCGCCCAGGCGTACGCCGCCGCCCGCCGCATCACCCTGATCCCCAACCGGGTCTACGACTGGAACGTCGTCCAGAATTCCGGGAAGGCCGAGGCCTCGATCAGCAACCGGCGGGCCGAGATCGCCAACTTCGCGCACCGCATGGAGATCCACCGCCGGGTGGACCGGCTCCTCGCCGACAAGGGCATGGAGGAGCTGAAGTTCCACAAGGACGTCAAGTTCCTCAAGCACGACCTGGTGCTGCACCTGCGTGACCTGCCCTTCCGGGACGCGGCCTACCGCCGGGAGTTCGCGGAGCTGGCCCGCGCCTATCTCGCGTCGGTCGACCCGTCCGCGTACGACGAGGTCGAGCCCATCCACGCCATCTGCGCCTACCTGCTGCGGATGAGCGACTGGGACAACCTGCTGCCCGCCGTGGACACGCTCACCAACCGGGACAAGGTCTCCGCACCGCTCGCCGAACGCGACGGCCGGATCTACTGGTGCGCCGATCACCTGGACTCCCCCGGAGAGGAAGGGGAGTTCGCGCGCCGCGTCCTGGACGTCACGGAACTCGGCTACCACGCCCGCCCGGTCGGGAAGCTGTTCCTGCGCGACGAGCTGACGCGGTACGAGGAGACGGGCAGCGGCGGCGTCCGGCTCGCCGGGCGCGTCACCAACCCCCTCGGGATCATCCCGCCCGGCGCCCGGCTCACCGCCGAGCTGGAGTTCTACGCCCGCCGTCCCGGCGTGCGCTTTTGGACCTACCGGGTGCCGGTGGCGACCGTCGGGCACGACGGCCCGTACGTCACCTGGCAGGCCACCGCGGACATCTCGAAGACGCTCCGTCCGCTCGGCATCGTGGACGCGGTCTGGGACGTCCGTCTTCACCTGGACGTCGACGGCGAACGCACCACCAGCCGGCTCACGGCCGCCGAACCGGGCCTGGCCACCGGCGCGCTGCCGGTCCGCCCGCGCCTTACGCGACTGGTCGCCGACCGGGTCGAGCCGCAGGTCTCCGCCCGCGGCCACCTCGCGTTCCGGCTGGTCCCCGACAAGAAGGCCACCGTCCTCGTCACCCGGGGGCTCCGTGGCACGCCCGGCCGGCTCGCCAAGTCGGGCTATCGCAGGGCGAGGACGCTACGCAAGAGGGCAGCCTCCGGAGACAGCAAGATCCGTCTCTACCATGAGGTCTTCCGGCGCATGCCGATGCGCCGGCGCCTGGTGGTGTTCGAGAGCCATCTCGGCCGGCAGTACAGCGACAGCCCGCGGGCGATCTACGAGGAGATGCGCCGCCAGGGCCTCGACTTCGAGGCGGTGTGGTCGTACACGGGCCGCCCGGAGGGTTTCCCCGCCGACGCCACCCTCGTCCGCCGCTGGTCACTGCCGTATCTGCGGGCGCTGGCCCGCGCCGAGTTCTGGATCGACAACCAGAGCTTCCCGCTGAAGCTGACCAAGCGCCCCGGCACGACCTACATCCAGACCTGGCACGGCTCCGCGCTCAAGCGCATGGGATTCGACGAGCCCGGCTGGAAGCTCAAGAGCCGCGCCGAGCAGGCCGAACAGCAGCGCACCCTCGACCGCTTCGACCACTTCCTGATCCGCTCCGAGCACGACGTCCGCACCCTGGCGAAGGCCTTCCGGCTGCGGGAGAAGGTGCTGCTGAGGGTCGGCTATCCGCGCAACGACGCGCTCGTGCGGGCGAGAGGAGCGGCCGAACGCCCATCGCTCGCAGCGGAGTTGGGCATCCCTGCGGACAGGAGGATCCTCCTCTACGCCCCCACTTTCCGGCACCAGGGACAGCGCCGCTTCACGCTCCCCTTCGACGTGGAGCGCTTCGCCGAGTCGTTCGGCGACGAGTACGTCCTCCTCGTCCGCGCCCACTACCTCAACCACGTCGTGCTCCCGCCGTCGGTCCGGGGCCGGGTCATCGACGTCTCGGCCCACCACGACGTGACCCCCGTTCTCGCCCTCGCGGACGCGCTGATCACGGACTACTCGTCGGTGATGTTCGACTACGCGCTGCTGGACCGCCCGATGCTCTTCTTCACCCACGACTACGAGGAGTACGTGCACGAGGGCCGCGGCACCTACTTCGACCTGCCGGAACGGGCGCCCGGCCCGATCGTGCGCACCGAGGACGAGCTGCACTCCGTCCTGCGGTCGATGTCGCTGGACGAGCAGACGCTCAAGTACGCCGCCGCGCGGGAGCGGTTCACGGCCGCCTTCGGCGAGTACGACAAGGGGACGGCGGCCCAGAGCGTCGTCGACCAGTTCTTCTCCGAGTGGAGGCACAAGTGACCGGGCGGGACGAGGCAGGAGCGAGGGGGCCGCGGGACGTCTTCCTGGTGTCCAACAGCGTGGACGAGATGGGCGGCGTGACCAGCTGGTCCCATCACCTGGCCCGTCTCCTCACCGAGCGCGGCCACCGCGTCCACGTCATCGGGATCACCACCCCCGAGGACCCCCACGACCTCGGCGAACTCCCGTACTCCACCACCAGGTTGTACGACGGTCAGCCGCCGGGACCCGGTCGGGCGCGGGACGCGAGCATGCGGGACAGGGCCGCCGTGCTGAGCGGTCTCTTCCGGGCGGCGCGCCCCGGCGGGGTCGTCGTCGTGACCCAGGTGTGGGCGATGGAGTGGGTGAAGCTCGCCGACACCGCCGGTCTGACCGTCATCGGGATGAGCCACGAGTCCTTCGAGACGGCACGGCGCTCCTCGCGCTTCCATCGGGTGCTGAAGCACTACCGGGACGTCGACCGCATGCTCGTCCTCACCCGTGAGGACGCCGACCTGTGGATCGGCGAGGGCCTCAACAACGCCTCGTACCTGCCCAACGCCGTGCCCTGGGTGCCGGAAGTGCCCTCGCCGCGCACCGGGAAGGCCGTCGTCAGCATCGGCCGGCTCAGCGACGAGAAGGGCGTCGACATGCTCCTCGACACCTGGGCCGAGGTGGCCCCCCGCCACCCCGACTGGACCCTGCTCGTCCACGGCTCCGGCGAGGACGAGGAACTGCTCAGGAAGCAGTGCACGGCACTGGGCCTCGACGACTCGGTGTCCTGGATGGGCCGTACGAACGACGTGCCGGGCGCCCTGCGCGGCGGCTCGGTGTTCGCCCTCACGTCCCGGGGCGAAGGCTTCCCCCTCGCCCTGATGGAGGCCATGGCGATGGGCGTGCCCTGCGTCGCCTTCGACTGCGCCCCCGGTGTCCACGAGATAGTCCGCGACGGCGAGGACGGCCTCCTCGTCGCCCCCGGCAACACCGGCGAACTGGCCCGCAAGCTGGACCTGTTGATGACCGACAAGAGTCTGCGGGACCGGATGGGCGACAGGGCGAGGGAGAACATCCGGCGGTACGGGACGGAGGAGATCGTGGACAGGTGGGAGGCTCTGTTCGCCTTCCTGGAGAGGTAGGCCTGCCTCCCGCGCCGTCCCCGGTGCTACCGGGATTCATTCGCAGTGCCTCGGCGTTCACGCCGGGGGTGAAGCGAATCTGACGATGGCGACGCGGAGCGTCGCCGCGTCTGTTCCGGCGGAGCCGGAGATGGCACATGCGTCACTCATGGCGCGAAGCGTCATGACGGCCCGCCGCGGCGGAGCCGGGCTGTGCTCACACCGGCCGGTTCTGCTGCTCGATGTACTGCCTGACCACGGAGAGCGGGGCGCCGCCGACGGTGCCGGCGAAGTAGGAGCCCGACCACAGCTTGTTGGCCCGCCAGTAGTGGCGTACGAGGTCGGGGAACTCCTGGCGCAGGCGGCGCGAGGAGACACCCTTGAGGGAGTTGACCAGTTTGGTCACGGCGACCTTGGGCGGGAAGTTCACCAGCAGGTGGACGTGGCTGTCCTCGCCGTTGAACTCCACCAGTTCGCACTCGAAGTCCGTACACACCGACCGCATGATCTCCTCCATGCGCGTCAGATGAACATCGGCGAACACCTTGTGTCGAAACTTGGTTACGAAGACCAAGTGAACGTGCATCACGAAAGCACAGTGCCTACCAGTTCTGATCCTCTGCATCTCACCCATAACCCAAGTATGTAGCGTGGCCGTCATGCAGCTCCGGTACGCCTTCAGGCTGTACCCGGACACCGGCCAGCAGAGGGCGTTGGCGAAGGCGTTCGGGTGCGCCCGCGTCGTGTTCAACGACGCCGTGTACGCCCGCGAGAGCGCCCGCAGGGCCGGGAAGCCGTTTCCGAAGATCGGCGAGCTGTCCACACGGCTGATCACCCAGGCGAAGCAGACCGTGGAGCGGTCCTGGCTCGGCGAGGTCTCCGCGGTCGTCCTGCAGCAGTCCCTGCGCGACGCCGAGACCGCCTACAGCAACTTCTTCGCCTCCCTCAAGGGGACCCGTAAGGGGCCCAGGACCGGCCCGCCGCGGTTCAAGGCCCGCAAGGACACCCGCCAGTCGATCCGGTTCACCGCGAACGCCCGCTGGAAAATCACCGGCAGCGGACGGCTGAACCTGCCGAAGATCGGGGCGGTGAAGGTGAAGTGGTCCCGCACTCTGCCCACCACCCCCACCTCGGTCACCGTGGTCAAGGACTCCGCCGGGCGGTACTTCGCCTCGTTCGTCATCGACACCGACCCCGCCGCCGACGCAGCCCGGATGCCCGACACCGACGAGACCATCGGCATCGACCTGGGCCTGACGCACTTCGCCGTGCTCTCCGACGGCACGAAGATCGACTCCCCGCGGTTCCTGCGCCGCGCGGAGAAGAAACTGAAGAAGGCCCAGCGGGAACTGTCCCGCAAGCAGAAAGGTTCGAAGAACCGCGAAAAAGCCCGGCTGAAGGTCGCCCGCGCCCACGCCGAGGTCACCGACGCACGCCACGAGTTCCACCACCAGCTCTCCACCCGGCTGATCTCCGAGAACCAAGGGATCGCCGTGGAGGACCTGTCGGTGACAGGACTGGCACGCACCCGGCTGGCCAAGTCCGTGCACGACGCCGGCTGGGCCTCATTCGTGAACATGCTGGAGTACAAAGCGCAACGGTACGGACGGACCCTGATCAAGATCGGCCGGTTCGAGCCGACGAGTCAGACCTGCTCCACCTGCGGCGTCAAGGACGGACCCAAACCCCTCAACGTCCGAAAATGGGCCTGTGCCGCCTGCGGCACCGTCCACGACCGGGACCACAATGCCGCACTCAACGTGAAGACGGCCGCCGGACTGGCGGTAACAGCCTGCGGAGCGCCGGTAAGACCAGAACTCGTTCTGGCACAGCGCGAAGAAACAGGAAGCCACGGAATCCCGACCGGAAACCGTGCCGCGTAGCGGCACAGGTTTCGGTCGAGAAGGCCGGAATCCTCGGGCTTCAGCCCGAGGAGCAAGTCAATTCTTCCCGCCGGTGAACTTCTCGTACTCCTTCAACACCTCGTTCGTAGGTCCGTCCAGACGGAGTTCCCCCCGCTCAAGCCACAGCACCCGGTCGCACGTGTCCCGGATCGACTTGTTGTTGTGGCTGACGAGGAAGACCGTGCCGGCGTGCTTCCGCAGCTCACGGATCCGCGCCTCGGACCGCTTCTGGAAGGAGCGGTCACCTGTGGCCAGGGCCTCGTCGATCAGCAGCACGTCGTGGTCCTTGGCGGCGGCGATGGAGAACCGCAGCCGCGCCGCCATTCCGGAGGAGTACGTGCGCATGGGGAGCGTGATGAAGTCGCCCTTCTCGTTGATGCCCGAGAAGTCGACGATCTCCTCGTACCGCTCCTTCACCTGTTCCCGGGACATCCCCATGGCGAGCCCGCCGAGGTGGACGTTCCGCTCACCCGTGAGGTCGTTCATCAGGGCCGCGTTGACGCCGAGCAGGGACGGCTGGCCGTCGGTGTAGATACGGCCGTTCTCGACGGGGAGCAGCCCGGCGACGGCCTTGAGGAGGGTCGACTTGCCGGAGCCGTTGGTGCCGATGAGCCCGATGGCCTCGCCCCGGTACGCGGTGAAGGACACGTTCCGTACGGCGTGCACCGTGCGCACACCGGCCGCCTTCTCGGACTTCTTCCGCCGCAGGATGCGGTTGAGCGCGGCGGTGGCGGTGCCGCGCCCGGCACCGGTGCCGTTGACGCGGTAGACGATGTCGACGCCGTCGACGACGACGGTGGGGACGAGTTCGGCGGGAACGTCCGGGGCCGCCTCCTGGCGCGCGCCCGGAACGGTGGAGGTGGGGGTGATGGTGTCGATGTCAGCCACGGCCGTACGTCTCCTCAGCCTTCCAGAAGTAGATGAACCCGCCGACGCCCGCGAGGAGCGCCCAGCCCGCGGCGATCGCCCAGACGTGCGGCGGCAGTTGGCTCCCGTGGAAGCTGTCGATCAGCGCGAACCGCATGAGGTCGATGTAGACGGCGGCCGGGTTGCACTCCAGCAGCAGATGGACGAAGGCCGGGATGTTCCGGTCGTCGAGCATGTGGTCGATGCTGAACATCACGCCCGACGTGTACATCCAGGTACGCAGCACGAACGGCATCAGCTGCGAGATGTCGGGGGTCTTCGCGCCGATCCGCGCCATCACCATCGCGACCCCGGCGTTGAACACGAACTGAAGCGTCAGCGCGGGGACGATCAGCAGCCATGACAGGGCGACCGGCACCCCGAACGCCAGCAGGATCACGACCAGCGCGGCCATGGAGAACAGCAGCTGCTGGAGCTGCTGCAGGCAGTACGACAGGGGCAGCGAGGCCCGGGGGAAGTGCAGGGCCCGGACCAGGCCGAGGCTGCCGGATATGGCCCGGGTGCCCGCCATGATCGAGCTCTGGGTGAAGGTCCACACGAACACGCCGGTCACGAGGAACGGGACGTAGTCCGGCACGCCCTTCTTGGTGCCCATGAGCAGACCGAAGATCAGGTAGTAGACCGCCGCGTTGAGCAGCGGGTTCGCGATCTGCCAGACCTGGCCCAGCTTCGCCTGGCTGTACTGCGCGGTCAGCTTCGCCGTGGCGAAGGCGGTGATGAAGTGCCGCCTGGCCCACAGCTGCCGTACGTACGCGCCGAGGGAGGGGCGGGCCCCGCTGACGCTGAGGCCGTACCGCTCGGCGAGCTGGGCCGGGGTCTCGGCGGGGGCGCCCGGGGCGGCGGGGACGGCCGGGGCGGCCTGGGGGTCGGCCGCCGTGGGGGGTGGCGGTGTGTGGAGGACCTGGCTCACATCCGCTGCTTTCGCTAGTGGGGGCGTCCCGCGTGCCGGGCTGTCCGACTGTGTCGCTGCCGGGCGGTTCGACTGCCGGCGTCTCATGCTTCTTACGCCGCCCTTGCCCTGCTCTTACGTCGGGACGGGACCGTATCGTCGCAACGTGAGGGTAAGCCGATTCGACGTCGGAACGCAACCGTTTCGTCGTCACGCCCTATGCTGTGGGGCATGACGACGAACGCCGACCCCTCCGAAGCGCAGCCGCCGCCACGGCCGCGCCGCCGGGCCCCCGCCGGGGCGGCCGTGCTCCGGGAGGACGTGACCGAGGCGATCCGGGCGGCGGTCTTCGGGGAACTGGCGGCCGTCGGCTACGCCAGGATGTCCATCGAGGGGATCGCGCGCCGCGCGGGCGTCGGCAAGACGGCGGTGTACCGGCGCTGGCGCTCCAAACTGCACCTGGTGCTGGACCTCGTCTCGGCGGTGGCCGTCCAGGGCCTGCCGATGCCGGACACGGGCTCGTTGGAGGGCGACCTCCGTCTCCTCTACGAGGTCACGTCCCGCGCCCTGCGCCACCCGGTCGCCGGCCAGATCATCCCCGACCTCCAGGCCGAGGCCGCCCGTAACCCGGAGATCGCCGAGGCCATGCAGAAGGCGCTGCGGGAGGGCCAGCAGAGCGTGGCCACCGGGATCCTCGCGGCCGCGGTCGCGAGGGGCGAGGTCCGGCAGGGCGTGGACGAGGACCTGGCCCTGGACGTGATCTCCGGGCCGCTGTACTGGCGGTCGGTGGTCGTGCGGGCGCCGAAGCTGCCGAAGGGGTATCTGGAGAGTCTGACTCGGGCTACGGCAGCGGCGTTGCGGGCGTTGTAGGGGCGTCGGTGCGGGGCGGCACCGGGGGCGGGGATTGTGAATGAACCGAACGTTCCGGAGGCGGGCGGCGTCATAGTCACCAACCGCTCAGGAATGGGGTCGCCGTGACTGTCGTACGCTTCCGTGCTCGTTCCGTGTTCTTAGCCGCCGCGCTGATCGCGGGGACGGTGGGGGCGAGTGCCGCCTGTGACGGCGAGACGTCTCCCGAATCGACCGGGAAGGCCTCGGCGAAGGGCACCACGGCACAGAACAAGATCACGTGGCACGAGCCCGCCTCGTACGTCTACACACTCACGTCGACGTCGCAGGTCCTGGCGGGGACCTTCCGCGTGACGGTCCGGGACGGAAAGGTGGCCGAGGCCGTCGGCCTCGACGACGACAGTCGGTGGATGGTGGAGCAGGGACCTGATCGGATCCCCAAGATCGGCGAACTGCTGGACCGGCTGGAGAAGGCCTGGGACGAGCAGGCGGACACGGCGGAGGTGGAGTACGCCCCCGACGGGCGTCCCTCGCGGATCACCCTGGACCAGGACGAGAACGCGATCGACGACGAGGCCGAGTACGTCATCAGCGGCTACGAACCGGGCGATGACCGAGGGCCGTCATACCGAGGATCGTTATGACCGAGGGCCGTCATGACCGAGGGCTGTCATACCGAGGGCCGTCAGGCCCCTGGGTCATGACCGTGGTCACGGCCTAGCGGCGGAAGCGCGCGATGACGTCGGGAGGTTGGAGCCCGCCGTGTTCGACAAGCGTTCCCCGGCGGGGGATGGCCATCCGCGTGTCGGCCGTGGCTTCGCCGGATCCCGGCCACCACCTCCGCACATCTCACCGGCGTGGTCGGCTTGGGGGGGAGGGGGGGAAGCACGCCGAGAACGCCCCTTCGGGGGCCCGAACTCGAAGGACACGACGAGCACGTCGCCCACGGCCGACCCGGGGACCGCGACGAAGGACCGCTGCGGGTCGACGGGCACCGGGGGAGGGGTGAGCCCCCGGTGCACGGCCGGCCGCGCGCCGCGTACATCGGCGACGCGGGGCACGGCGGCGTGCCTGGGTCAGAGAAGGGCGGTCAGAGAAGGTCGGTCAGGTCGGGGCCGCGGCCGGCGATCACGTCCGGGGCTTTGATGCCGTGACCCTCGGCGGAGCCGAAGTACGTCGGCTCGCCGGGCTCGGCGGGGACGCCCAGCAGCGCGTCGAGGGACCGGAGGGCTGCCGTGAGGCGTGGGGCGTTCTGTCGCTCGATGTCCGGATGCGGCTCGCCCCGGAAGTCGAACGGGCCCCAGATGTCGTGGAAGACGGCCAGTTCCGCCCAGATCCCGGGTGCGTCGGGGGCTACCGTCAGCTCGACCAGCCGGTGTTCCCCGCGCTTCTCGCCCGTCGCGTCGAGCCAGGTCCCGGCGCCCATGACGAGGATGCTCCCCACCGACGCGTCGGGGAAGCCGGCGGGACGGCTCCGCTCGACGCGTGAGGGTACGTCCTCGTCGTCGATCGGCCCCTGGAGCGACATGCGGGTGATGAGCCCGGTGCCGCCGCTGCCGTACACGAACCAGTCCCCTTCGAGGCTGTCGGGTACGAGCAGCTCGTGCTCGCGCAGCACGGCGGACATCCGGGCCGCCACGGACAGCGCGGATCTCAGGCCGGCGGGCACGAAGCCATCGAGTTCCCATGTCCATGACGCGCACGTGCTGCGGGAGCGGAGGAGCGTTGACATCACTCACCACCGTCACTCACCACCGTCACTCACCACCGTGACTCAGTACCGTCCCGTGACGGTTCAGTCGCCGTGCCCGGCGAGTTCGCGCAGGTCGTCCAGCGGGAGGGAGCGGGGCTCGGCAGTCGGGGGGATGTGGCCGGCGACCGGGTCGGCGGGCGTGCGGGCGCAGGCGGTGAGAGCCTCGGTCGGGGTCAGGCCGTGCTCGTACGACTCGTGCAGGCGGTCGAGCCAGACGAGGCCTGCCTTGCGGGCCTCTTCCCCGGCCGCCTCGCGGGGCTCGAAGCTGGCGGCGGCGTCCGCGTCCGAGGCCCAGAGGTAGCCGAGGACGCCGCCGTGGTCGGCGACGACCGGGACGTACCGGACCTGCCCGGCCCTGGACCGCTTGTAGCCCACGGAGTCGAAGACGGGTCCGTGCCGGAAGACCTCGGTGCGCCTCGGGATCTCGAAACGGGACCACACGTCGGAGGGGGAGCCGTCCGGTTCGAAGAAGTTGTCGACGCCCGTCTCGGTCGGCCTGCCGAAGTACGTCGGGTCGTCCGGGTCGATCTCCGCGTCCAGCACCTCGGACAGGTCGCGCAGCGCTGCGGCCAGCCGTGGGTAGTTCGCGGCGTGGACGCCGGCCTGAGGGCGCCCCTCCAGGTCGTACGGCATCCAGGCGTCCGAGAAGGTCCTGAGGTCGGCGGTGACGTAGTCCAGGAAGGCCGAGGCACCGAGCACGAACAGCCGCTCCTCGTGGGTCTCGCCGTCCGCGTCGGGGGCCCGCACGACGCCATGGCAGACGATGTCGGCGTACACGGCACCGATCTCGCCGGGGCGCAGCTCCCCCTCGATCCGGGCAGTCAGTGTCCGGACCGTGTCGGCGGCGGACGGCACCTCGCCGAGCGGGAGGTCGCCCTCGAAGAGGCGGTTGTCCGAGCCGCCCGCCTCGTGGACGGACACATGGACCGTCGGAGCGCCGACGGCCAGCCGGTGCCGCGCGAGAACGGAATACGCGCCGAGCAGGGCCTGGAGGCACTCCGTGACATCACTTCCGTTCTCGGTGTCGCGTCCCCAGGTCCAGCGGGCGACAGGGGTGCTGGCGATCACAGTGCTGCCTCCGGCATGAACGTACCGTCGGGCGGGATCCGCATGACCCCGTCCTCGACACGGATGATGAACTGCACGTTGGTCTTCCCGTACACCTCGGTGAGCCGCTGTGCCGTCCTCATGGCCGCATGGTCGGCCATCGTGCCTTTCGTGTCGACCACGAAAGTCTTGAAGTCGGCACCGGACTGCGCCAACTGCTGCATGTTGTCGAAGATCTTCTTGACGGTCCTCTTGGGGTTCGCGACTTCCTTGAACTGGTAGCCGTGGACGTTGCCGGCCGCGTCCCGGGCCATGACGTCCAGGTCCGTGCCCTCGCCGGTCCTGACTCCGGGCTTGATGTCGAAGCCGCCCTTGACCTCGAAGGAGATGTCGCGGACGCCGCTCTCGTACAGCCGGTTGCCCAAGCGCAACTGCTCGATGCCACCGGACATCTTGTCCGCATGGGCCAGGCTGGAGACCGTCTGGTCGAAACCCGTGGCGCCGTCGAAACGGCCGGACGCGATGGTCTCGGCGATCTCCCGGCCGGCGGGATGACCGGCCAGGTTGTCCAGCACCCGCTCCAGGTCGCCGGGCTTGACCTTCGTCCCCCGCATCTCCTGACGGACCCGGTCCTCCAGCTGACCGCCGCGCTCGAACGGCTGAGGGTCGCCGTCCTGCCGCTCCCAGCCGCCGGGGTCGTTCGCCCCGTCGTCGGCGGCACCCGTGCCGCCGCCCGGCGGATCCTGCGGAGGCCCACCACCCGGGCCGTCGCCGCCACCGGGGCTGTCGGTACCGCCGCTGCCGGGTCCGTCGGTCCCGCCGCCCGGCGTCTCGCCACGACCGCCACCGCCCGGCGTCTCATGACTCCCGGCCGGCCCCCGGCCCAGGTCATCGGCGCGGCCACCCGGCAGGTTGTCACCGCGCCCGCCCGGCAGATTGTCCGTACGCCCGCCCGGCAGGCCGTCGTCCCCGACCCGCCCCACAGCCGTACCGCCGTCGCCCACCTTCGCCCCGGCCCCCACCAACTCCGGCTCGGACCGCGACACATCGACGCCCCGCTCCGCCGCCGTGCCCTCGTGCTTGATGCCGTCAAGGGACTCCCGGACCGTGCCGTCGGCGTTGTGCACGAGCAGGGTGTCGGTGTCGAGGTAGACGACCTCGCCCTTGGGCGTCTCCATGCGGACGCTGTTCTCGGGGGTCAGGCCGGCCGGCAGATCGTCCGTGATGTTGGGCGCGTCGGCGATCCGGTACGTGCCCTCGCCGAGCTTGATGTGCGTGCCGTCGGTGATGCCGCGCAGGCTCGCCATGACGTCGCTGATCTTCACCGCCGTCGCGCCGACGCCCTTGGTGATGTACGTCATCGGGTCGACGATCCTGCCGGCCTTGCCCGCGAAGGAGATGGCCTTGGCGATGGCGCCCGCCTTGCCGGCGCCGGAGACCGCTCCACCCGCGCCGCCCGTGAAGATCGTGGTCACGACGTTGAAGGTCACCGCCCCGGCCGCCCGGGCCGGGTTCTTGCCCCACTCGTCGTAGGCGATCAGCGCCTTGCCGGTCTCCACGACGGCCGTACGGGAGTCGCGCAGCCAGGAGGGCAGCTTGTCGTCGGGAGCCAGCCAGTACGCCGTGCCCACCACCGGTACGGCGGTGATGAGGATGCCCGTGGCGAGCTTGCCGAGGCCGACCCAGGCCTGGCCCGCCGCGTCCCAGCCGTTGAAGCCCACCAGTGTGCCGAGGCCCTTGATCGTGCCCCACACGCCGTCGACGACGAAGCCGACCGCGAAGTCCCAGACGTGCTCGTGGACGTAGTACCAGGGGTTGGACTCCTCGACCGGGTCGCCCCAGGGCAGACCGCCGGCGTTGTTGAGGTCCTCGCCCCGGTAGCCGTACATGTTCTCTTTGTCCGAGCCGTCGTTGACGACGAGCGCCTCGCCGCCGACCAGCGCGACGATCTTGTTGTAGCAGTCGCGTTCGGCGGCCTGGAAGGCCGCGTACGCGGCGTTGATGTCCGAGCGGCGGTTGTTGTTCTCCTCGACGAGGTCGCCGTCGGCCCGCCACTCGTCGTCGCCCTCGATCTTGTTGCGGAAGGCGATCGCGTCCTGGCGGAGCTGGTCGAACTTCTGCTTGAGGGGGCCGACGGCCGCGGCGTACGTGTCCAGCGCGGAGGCCACGGTCTCCAGTTCCGTGGCGAACTCCTCGCCCTTGGCCGCCACCGGCGCGGTCGTCGCGAACAGCGCTTCCGCCTCGGGCGCCTTGTAGTACGCGGAGAGGCCGCCGAAGCGGGTGTGGATCGCCGAGCCCGAGTCCTTCAGGGAGGTGCCGGCCGAGCGGACGCCCGCGATGTTCTGGTCGAGCAGCTCCAGGTTGCCGGTGAACTCGGGGACCTCCTCCGGGATGACGGGGATGTCGTCGCTCACTTCGGCCCCTGCCCCCCGTTGCCGTCGACACCCGGCGGGGGAGGGACCACCGTCGCCTTGAGGGCGTTGGCCTGCTGCACGGCGGCCATGTCCAGGTCGCCCGTGACATAGGCGTTGGTGGCCTTGGCCGCGCCCTGTACGGAGTCGATGGTCCGCTGCGCCATGTACGCCAGCTTCTGCTGCCGCTCCTGCAGGTACTTGCTCAGCGCCGCCGCGACCGGGCCGACCGGCACGCGCGGGGTGCCCGTGGCCACCGGCCCGATCATGGGCCCGTTGAACTGCCCGCCCGGCACGGCCGTACCGGCCGACTCCGCCGCGCTCGCCATGTTCGACACCAGCGAGTTGGCGGCCTTCTCCAGACCGCCCGCCGCCTCACCGGTCGAGTTCAGCGTGGTCTGCACGTTGATCGGATCGATGTCCCATGCCGGCATCGTCGCTACCCCCGTAACGCCCCTGTCGGATACGTCGTACGTCGCTTGCTCGTTGTACTTCTCGTTGTACTACTCGGAGTACTTCTCGTACTCGTTGTTCGCTTCCCTCAGTACACACGCGCAAACGGCACCGAACAGTTCCCGCGATGCGTCAATCCCGTCACATCCCTTACCTGGCCGGGTGGTTCAGCGCCCAGCCCGCCCACGCCGACGAGATCATGTCCTGGACGCCGTACCGCGCCTTCCAGCCCAGCTCGGCCGCGATCCGGTCCGCCGAGGCGACGACGCGCGCGGGGTCGCCGGGCCGCCGGTCGACGACCACGGGTGGCAGGTCGTGGCCGGTGAGCGTGTTGATGCGGTCGATCATCTCGCGCACGGAGACGCCGTCCCCGCGCCCGATGTTGAGGGTGAGGTCCGTGCCCGGCGTCTCGCGCAGCCGCCGCGCGGTCGCCACGTGGGCCTCCGCGAGGTCGACGACGTGGATGTAGTCCCGGACGCAGGTCCCGTCGGGGGTCGGGTAGTCGGCGCCGAAGATCCGTGGCGGGGCGCCCTCGGAGAGCTTCTCGAAGGCCATGGGGACGAGGTTGAAGACGCCGGTGTCGGCGAGTTCGGGGGTCGCTGCCCCCGCCACGTTGAAGTAGCGGAGGGAGGCCGTCGACAGGCCGGTCGCCCGGCCCGTGGCCCGTACCAGCCACTCTCCGACCAGCTTGGTCTCGCCGTACGGGCTCATCGGCAGGCATGGCGTCTCCTCGGTGACGAGGTCCACGTCGGGCATGCCGTACACGGCGGCGGAGGACGAGAAGACGAAGGACGTGACCCCGGCGTCCGTGACGGCCGACAGCAGGGTGCGCAGGCCCTCGACGTTCTCCCGGTAGTAGTGCAGCGGCCGTTCGACGGACTCGCCGACCTGCTTCTTCGCCGCGAGGTGGACGACGCCGGTGACGCCACGGTCCCGGATCACCCGGGCCAGCCGCTCACCGTCGAGGGTGGAGCCGATCTCCAACGGCACGCCCTCGGGGACCCGTTCGGCGACCCCTGTGGACAGGTCGTCGTAGACGACGGTCTCCTCGCCCGCGTCGATCATCGCGCGCACCACGTGCGCCCCGATGTATCCGGCGCCACCGGTGATCAGCCAGGTCATGGACGACCGTCCCCTCGTAGTCATGGCGATGCCATGGTGATGATGGTCATGGCGATGATGCAGGTGCAATCAGGTCGGCCTTCAGTGAAGCAGGCGTTTGAGGCGACGGCGTACGACTTCGGTCAAGCCTCGCCAACCGGGCGCGAGCCGTATCGCGAGCGCCCCCGCGTGGGTGGCGTACGGCTGTACGAGGAGCACTCCGTGGCGTGTGCTCGGCAGTGCGCTCCGGCGCAGCAGCCCGGCGCCCGCGAGGGCGTGCGCGGTGGTCTCCCGGTGGCCGCCGTCCGCGAAGCGCAGCCGCAGCCGGAGGTCCCAGGTCCCGCTGCCCAGCGCGGCCAGGTCCAGCGGGACTTCGGCCGTCCAGCTGTCGAAGTCCGGCTCGGCCACGAGGGAGGCCGAGCCGGTGAACCCCACCCGCCCGTCCTCCCGCTCGCTGAACTCCACCTCCACGCTTTGCGGCCCCGCCTCCGCCATCCGCCCGTACAGCTCGTGCAGCCGCAGTCGGAGCACCGTCCCCCGCGCGCGTGGCCGCAGTTCCGCGTCGACGGCGGCGGGCAGCAGGTGCACGGGGCGGACGAGGAGGTGGTCCAGCTCCACCTGGGGCAGGTCGGCGGACCAGACGGGGGAGCCGTCGCCCGCGCGCGCGTAGGGCGGGGCCAGCCGCGCAGGGCGGGCCGCGATCTCCTTCAGGCGGGCCAGGTCGCGTGGTTCCTCGGCGGCGAGGATCACGCGGGCGACGACCCGGCCCGGCGCGGGCGCCGACACGAAGTCGCCCTCGTCGAAGGAGGCCAGGTGCGCGCGCGTCAGGGCCCACCACTCACGCCGGTACTCCGTGCCGCGCAGGTCCAGCTCGCGCGCGTACATCCGCAGCGAGTGGTCGAGGAAGCGCGTCCGTGTGGCCCGCGCGAGCTGCTTCTCGCCTGCGCCCAGCAGGATGTCGTACGACAGGCGGTCGGCCTGTGTCCGGGCCCGCCAGTTGGCGATGCCGGAGCGGTCGAGGGAGATGGACAGCCGGGCCGCCGAGCGGCGCACGTTCCAGACGTACACCGGCTCGGGGACGAGTGCGACACGCGGTGCGGCGGCCAGCACGCGCGCGCCGAACACGAAGTCCTCGTACGGGAAGCGGCCCTCGGGGAAGCGGATCGCGCGATCGCGCAGAAAGGAGGTGCGGTAGAGCTTGTTGACGCAGAGGGTGTCGTGCACGAGGCGCACGCGCTGGGACGGTTGCTGCACCAGCGTGCGCCGGGCGTACAGCTCGGGCTGCCAGGGGGTCTCCCGGCCGGACGGCAGCTCCCTGCGCACGCACAGCCCCGACGCGACCGGCGCGTCGTACTCCAGGGCGGCGCCCAGCAGCGCGTCCACCGCACCGGGCGGCAGCGTGTCGTCGCTGTCCAGGAACATCACGTACGGCGCGGTCACGGCGTCCAGCCCGTCGTTGCGCGGGGTGCCACAGCCGCCGCTGTTGGACCGGCGCCGCAGCACCCGCAGGCGGGGCTCGTCCTCGGCCAGCCGCTCCAGCAGCTCCCCGCTGCCGTCCGTCGAACAGTCGTCGACCGCGATCACCTCACGGACCGCCGGCCCCTGGGCGAGCGCCGAGCGCACGGCGTCCGCCACGTGGGCGGCGTCGTCGTACCCGATGACGACGACGGAGACCTGCGCCTGCTGAAGAGCCATGTTGCCCCGCACCTGTGAGAGGTATGTGTGCAATCTTCCCTTAAGGGCGGCTTCGCGGCCCCGTGGGGAAGATGGTGCGCGGGAGGTCGGGGTTCCGTTCGGGGTTGTGGGATTCCGTCGGTGCGCCCGGGTGGCTGGATCCGGCCGAACGGCTCGGATCGATCGCCGGGCGGGGTGAGGCTAGGCCGTCGGCTCCTCCAGGGCCGCCTCGTCCAGCGCGGCCGTCAGGCGGTCCAGGCGGTCACGCAGCTCGCGGATCTCGTCGATGTCGAAGGTCGTCGCGGAGACGATCCGGCGCGGCACGGCCAGCGCGCGCTCCCGCAGGGCGGTGCCCTCCCGGGTCGGCCGCACCACCACCGACCGCTCGTCGCGGGCGCTGCGCTCACGCCGTACGAGACCGGCCGCCTCCAGGCGCTTGAGCAGCGGCGAGAGGGTTCCGGAGTCGAGTCGCAGATGCTCGCCCAGCTTCTTCACGGGCAGCTCGCCCTGCTCCCACAGCACCAGCATCACCAGGTACTGCGGATAGGTGATCCCCAGGTCCTTCAGGACCACGCGGTAGACGCTGTTGAAGGCGCGCGAGGCGGCGTGCAGGGAGAAGCAGATCTGCCGGTCGAGACGGAGGAAGTCCTCCTCGGAGACCTGCCCGGAGACCTCCTCGGAGATCCCCTCGGGCATGGGGGCGGCACTCGTGGTCATGGGTCCAGGGTAACTCCTGTCCGCCATTTAGTTGTAGGCAATTGAATTGTGTGCTCTACTTGAGTCCATGAACGGCGGTCGGACCGGACCGCCGGACGTGACATGACCTGTGAAAGGGATGGTTCTCCCATGGACGCGCTCTACACCGCTGTCGCCACCGCCACCCACGGCCGCGATGGTCGCGCCGTCAGCAACGACGGCAAGCTCGACCTCGACCTGGCCCTCCCGGTGGAGCTGGGCGGCAACGGCCAGGGCACCAACCCCGAGCAGCTCTTCGCCGCCGGCTACTCCGCCTGTTTCGCCAGCGCCCTCGGCCTCGTCGGCCGCGCCGCCAAGGTCGACGTCAGTGACGCCGCCGTGACCGCCGAGGTCGGCATAGGCAAGCAGGGCGAGGGCTTCGCCCTGAAGGTGACCCTCCGTGTCGAACTCCCCGACACCGTCGACGAGGCCACCGGCCGCAAGCTCGTCGAGCAGGCCCACCAGGTCTGCCCCTACTCCAACGCCACCCGCAACAACATCCCGGTCGAGCTGGTCGTCGAGTAGTTCCGGCGGTCCGGGAGGGCCAAGGCCCGCACTTCGGCGGCGCTGTATCAGTACGCGGCTCCGCCGCGCCGGCGCGACAGGACCCCGCCGGCCGTCACCTCGCGGATCGCTCCGAACCACCCCCTACGGAGCGATCCGCGCCAGCACTTCCCCGGTCTCGGGACTCCAGTCCACGACCACCGCCTCCTCCGGCACCTTGCGTCGGCGAGTCAGCAGCAGCCACTTCGCCTGATACCTCCGCGCGACCCGCGCACGCCCCGCGCGCGAGGACGCGGGATCCAGATACGCCCGGACATCCGCGTACCGCCGCACCCGCTCCGTCTCCTCCAGCGCGGGATCGGGCCAGGCCGGTGCCACCAGGTTCACCCCGTGTCCCGCGAGCGCACGCCCCGCGTAGTACCCGTCGGTGATCAGTACCTCTCCCGTCCGCACCTGCCGCGCCGCCCACTCGTACGAAGGCCACCGCGGCGGCTGCTCGAAGCCGACGGGGTCGAGCGCGGCCGGTACGACCGCCCCGGCGTGCACCGTGAGAAACCCCGCGCACGCCCCCGCGGCCGCCGCACCCCCCAGCGCGCGCCGTGCCCACCCCCACGGCCGGGGCGCCGCCAGCTCCACCGCCAGGGCGAACTGCGCGACCACGGCCGCGAGCACCGGCACCGGGCCGTACGCGTGGTGCCCGTCGGCCCAGCCGTACGCCACCGCCAGGCACTCCGCCGTGAACATCAGCACCAGCGGATCCCTGGGGGACCGGCGTCCCCGCGCCCACAGCGCCGGCAGCCCGAGCAGCGTCGGCCAGAGATACCCGGCCATGTCCTCGTGGCGGAGCAGGTGGATGCCGTCCACGACCGGGCCTCCGGCCGGCGACAGGACGTCGTGGTAGGGCCACGGGACCGCGACCGCCAGGGCGGCCGCTCCCGTCAGCGCCCAGCGCCCCACCAGCGGGCCCCGCCACCCGCGCTGCCAGGCCGCCACGATCGCCAGGGCACCGGCCGCCGAAGCCGCGGCCGTGATCGGATGGACCAGCAGGATCAGCCCGTACAGCGCGCCGAGCCCGGCGTACGCCCCCGCGCCGCCGAGGCCGCTTGGCCCGACGTACCGCACCCGCCGCTCGCACCCGCCGCCCCGCGCGCGTGCCCCCGTCCAGGCCCACGCCCAGAACGTCAGCCCGATGGCGAACGACGACGGATGGCCGAGGTCCGTCGTCATCGACATCAGCCCGAGGCCGCCGCTCCACGGGACCCGCTCGGGGCCCCACAGCAACGTCAGGAACAGCAGTGCGAGGACCGGCGCCCACGGCCGGGGCGTCAGCACGCGCACGAAACGGCCGATCCCGGTGAGCAGTACCAGCAGGTTCACCGGCCCGGCGAGCTTCAGCAGAGACCAGCCGCTCAGTCCGGTCAGCCGCGCGAGGACGCCTTGGGCGACGGCGTACGGGGAGTAGTACGGGCTGCCCGCGCCCGGCAGGGCGGCGGTCGGGTGGGCCGGGTTCAGCAGGTCCCAGCGGAGCCGTTCGACGACCGCCGCGTGCAGACCGGCGTCGCAGCACAGCGGCACCCGCCAGTACGCCAGCGTCATCACCAGCCAGAACAGCCCGCCCACGACGAGATACGGGGTCGGCCGCCGGGTCAGCCAGGTACGGCCGCCGCGCAGGGCGGTGGCCCCGAGCGCGATACGCGGGCGGCACCGACCGGGAGCACCGCCGGCGTCCAGAGAGCCGGAACCGGCACCGGAACCGGCTTCCGCACCGGAACCGGCTTCCGCACCGGAACCGGCTTCCGCACCGGAACCGGCTTCCGCACCGGATTCGGCATCCGCACCGGAACCGGAACCGGATTCGGCACCGGAACTGTGATCGGCCTGGGCTGTATGGGGCATTTGCCGTGTATTCCCTGTATTGATATATGGGTCAACGGCTCAGCTCGCGGTCACCACATCGAGTGAGCTTCGGGGTGCCGTGACACGCTCCAGCAGCAGGGGCAGCCCCAGTACCGGCAGCAGCCACGCCACCACGATCAGCCGGTCGCCCCAGATGGTGATGTCCGGGTGCCCGGCCTGGTTGAGGATCCCCGTGAACGCGCCCGCGAGCACGAACCACCCGAACACCGGCCGCTGCCGCAGCGCACCCCACGCGCCCGCCACCAGCGCGGCCGGGAGCAACGGCTGGGTCAGCTGCCGACGCCCCCACTCCACCCAGAAGTCGAACTCCAGACCCAGGAACTCCGGCCACGGCCGGGCCCGGTCGGGGCGGGTGAAGTGGTCGGTGAGCAGGTCCTGAAGGCTCTCGGTGGACGTCGGGTAGTGCAGCAGCCCGGCGAGCGCCGGCGTGCACACCACCGCGCCCGCCGACACCGCCCCGACCGCCCGCACCCACGGCTCGACCGGCCCGCGCCCCTCTCGTGCACCACCGCGTGCGCGCCGCACGGCGACCACCGCGCACGCCCCCACCAGACACACCCCGAGGAACAGCGCCTGCGAGTGCTTCACCGTGAACAGCGCCGACAGGGCACCGCCCACCAGCAGCACCCCCGCCCGCACCCGCCCCTCCGCCGCCAGCGCGCACCCCCACAGTGCCGCAAGCGTCAGGGCCAGCAACAGCCCCTCGGTCATGGGCCGCATGGCTGTCGCGCCGCACGGGAGGACGTAGTAGAGGGCCTGGCCGGTGAGGGCGACGGGGGTGGGGGCGCGGACGGCGCGCAGGACGAGGAAGGCCAGTACGCCCCCGGTCGCCGCGATCAGTACGCTCGCCAGCCACACGCCCCACACGACTCCGAACACCGCGACGAACGGCGCCAGCAGCACCGGATACCCGGGCCGCACCTCGAAGATCCGCTGGAACCGCTCCGAGGTGAAGGGAGCGATGTGGCCGCCGGTCTGCCCGGCCGCCAGGCGCCGGTCCACCTTCCGCCACAGTTCCCGGCGGCACTCCTCGGCGACCCGCGCGGCCGGGCTCGGCGCACGCAGCCGCACCACGTCCACACGCTGGTTCCGCTCGGCCGTCGCCGCCCGGCTCCCGCAGTAGTGGTCGATGGTCCCGGCCGCCGACTCCCGCATGCTCGCGCCGCCCAGACTGAGGGCGTACGACACGTAGTTCCTGGTGTCGGGGGTGGCGCGCCCGGTGACGCTCGCGAACTGGAGCAGCGCGAAACCGGCGGCGAGCAGCAGCACCCACGCGCGCGCCCTCATGACCGTGCCCTCATGACCGTGCCCTCATGACAGCACGAAGCCGCTGCTCGTCACCGATGCGACCGACCTCGGCGCGGGCACCGCCACCGCCCGCTCACCCAGCATCAGCGTCCGTACGACCCGCTCGGCGGCCCGCCCGTCGTCGAACTCGCAGTACCGCTCCCGGAAGCCGGCCCGCAGCCGCGCCGACTCCGTGTCCCGCCACCGCCCGGAGTCGAACAGCCAGGCCAGTTCACGGTAGGAGCGGGACACATGGCCGGGCGGGTCGGCGGTGATGTCCAGGTACATGCCCCGGCTCGCCGCGAAGGAGTCCCGGTCGTCGGCGTGGACGACGACCGGCCGGTCGAGGTTGGCGTAGTCGAACATCAGGGCCGAGTAGTCCGTGACCAGGACGTCGGAGGCGAGCATCAGCTCCTCGACGTGCGGCTCGTCCGTCGCGTCCACGACGACCCCCCGCCGGTGCAGCTCGGCGAGCCCCGACCCGCGCGCCGGACCGTCCGCGAGCGACGGGTGCAGCCGTACGACGAGGGTGTGGGCCTCGCCCAGGCTGCGGCGCAGGTCGGCGGCGAACCGGGCGAGGTCGAAGCGTTCGACATGACCGCCCCGCCGGTAGTCGCGGGGCGTGGGCGCGTACAGCACGACCGTGTGGCCGGCCGGGATGCCGAGCCGCTCCCGGACGGCCGCGCCGCTGTCCGGCCCGGCGTTCACGAGGACGTCGTTGCGCGGGCTGCCGGTCCGCAGCGAGGTGAAGCCGCACGGATACGCCCTGCTCCACACCAGCTCGGAGTGGCGGTTGGCGACGAGGCTGTGGTCCCAGCGGTCGGCCCCGCGCAGCATCTCCGGCACGTCCACACCGAGCCGGGCACCGGGCTTGTGGAGCAGGTCGGCGCCCATGAACTTGAGCGGGGTCCCCTGATGGGTGTGGACGTGCACACTGCCCGGCCGCTTGGTGAGGGTGCCCGGCCAGGCGGCGTTGCTGACGAAGTACGTCGCCCGTGCGGCCGTCCGCAGATGCTCGGGCGAGCCCGGCGTCACGTACTCGACACCCGGAGGGAGCGTCGCCACCCGCTCGGGCCGCACCACCCACACCCCGCGGATGTGCGGCGCGAGGTCACGGGCGGCCTGGTACACGGCCGCCGGGTCGCCGAGCACGCCTCGGTGCGAGAACGCCGAGTACAGGGCCAGGTTCGGGTCCAGCGGCAGCCGCTCGTGGGCCAGTGACCAGCCCCGTCCGATCAGCCCGGCACCGGCCGCCCGCACACGCTCCCCGTGTACGCCGAGCGCGGTACGCACCCTGGTGGCCTGTCGCCGGACGCGGTAGGCGGTCCAACCGCCCTCCAGGACCCGGTAGTCGGGCGCCACGGGACCGTCGTCCGACCGGTGTTTCCGGTACAGCTCCGCCGTCCGCCGGAAGAATTCGGCCCGGTCGCCCGACGGCACCCGGTCGGGCCCGCCGAGAACGTCCAGGCTGTGCCTCGCCATCCTGTCCCGGAGATAGGGCCGCCAACTCGCCGCTTCAGGGCGGGAGTCCAGGAAATCGAAGACCCGCTCGTACTGGTCGTGCACGTCGAAGTGCTGTCGGCCGGTGGTGGAGAGGAGGTCGCCCAGCCGCCGCTGCCGATGGGCCACACAGATCCGGTCCAGCGTGGCGATCCGCCCGGCGGCGAACAGCACGGGGAACGTCCAGGGCGTGTCCTCGTAGTGGCCCGGCGGGAACCGGAAGCCGTGCGCCTCCACGAACTCCCGCCGGTAGGCCTTGTTCCACACGGCCGTCGGCAGGTCGAGGATCTCCGGGTACTCGGAGACCGTGAAGGTGTCTTCGCCGGCTGTGGTCAGGAGGTGCGCGAGCGTGTTGCGCCGCGTCTCGCCCCACCAGTACGTGCGGACGTGGTCGAACACCAGCACATCGGGATCGCCGGCCTCGTCCAGCCGGTCGGCCATCGCGCGCAGGGCGCCCGGGGCGAGAGTACTGTCGCCGTCCAGGAAGAGGACGAAGTCCCCGGTGGCGTACGGCAGTCCGGCGTTGCGGGCGCGGCCGGGACCCACGTTCGCGGGCAGGTGCAGCACCCGTACGCGTGGGTCGCGGGCGGCGTACGCGTCGAGGATCTCGCCGCTGCCGTCCGGCGAGCAGTCGTTCACGGCGATCACCTCCAGATCCCGGTACGACTGCTGCAGGACCGAGTCGAGGCACTCGCGCAGAAAGCCCCGGACCTCGAAGACGGGGACGATGACAGTGAAGCGGGGCATGTCCGTCAGTTCCTCACGAGGGTCGCGGCGGTGGGCGCCGGGGCCGGGGTCCGCTCGGCGAGCGGCACGACGGGCGACAGCGCCTCCGGCCGCTCGCCGAGGAACACCCGCCGTACGACCCGCTCGGCCGCCCGCCCGTCGTCGAACTGGCAGAACCGCTCCCGGAAACCGGCCCGCAGGGCGTCGGCCTCCATGTCCGCGTACGAGCCGTCGCGGAACAGGTCCGCCAACTCCCGCTCGGTACAGGCCACATGACCGGGCGGCGCGGCCGGCAGATCGAAGCAGGCGCCCCGGGTCTCCCGGTGGACGTCCCAGTCCTGCGCGTGGATCACGATCGGCCGGTCGAGGTTGGCGTAGTCGAACATCAGGGACGAGTGGTCGGTGATCAGCGCGTCGGCGGCGAGACAGACGTCCTCGGTGGAGCGGTGCGCGGTGACGTCGATGATCCGGTCGTCGGTCCTGCGGGGTGTCCTGGCGCCGTGCAAGTGGGGCGCCCGCAGCAGCACCACGAACTCCTCGCCCACCGCCTCGCGGAACGCGTCCAGATCGAGCCGGGCCTCATGACCGGTGGCGTGATCGATGGCGTGATCCGGGGCATGGCCGGTGTCGTGGCCGCGGTGGGCAGGGGCGTAGAGAAGGGCCCTCTTGCCCTCGGGCACACCCAGTTCGCGCCGGGCGCGCGCCACGTCCTCGGCCGTCGCCGTGTAGTAGACGTCGTTGCGCGGAGAGCCGTACTCCAGCTGCTCGTACGTGCCCGGGAAGGCCCGCTCCCAGGTCTCCGTGGAGTGCCGGTTGGCGGAGAGACCGAAGTCCCAGCGGTCCACCTGCTCGAGGAGGCCGGTGAAACCGCCGGACGTGGCGGCCACCACCGGGTACGGGAACCGGTCCAGGCCCGTCGTCCGCAGCGGGGTGCCGTGGTGGGTCCGGACGTGGACGCTGCGGGGGCGCTTGACGACGGCGTCCGCGAAGTCGGTGTCGCCGACGAGGTACTTGGCGCGGGCGAGGACCTGCCAGTGGCGCGGACTGCCGATGACGGCGTACTCGACGTCCTCGGGGAGACCGTCCACGGCGTCGGGCTCGACGAGGAACACCGAGCGCAGGCGCGGGGCGAGTTCGCGGGCCCTGGCATGGACGGCGGTGGGGTCGCAGCCGACACCGAGGTCCCGGTACCCGTGGTACACGACGAGGTTCCTGTCCAGCGGAAGGCGACGCTGGGCGGCGTACAGGGCGCGGGTCAGGGGCGCGCGCGGGCGGGGGAGCGCGGCCAGGGCTCCGGCCGCCGCCCGGTCGGCGGCGGACAGGACCCGGAAGCCGGCGTACGAGCCGGTCGCGAGCAGCCGGTGCTGCACACCGAGGGTGCCGCCGGGCGGGTGGAAGCCGGCCGGGCAGTAGTGGCGGTACAGGTGCGTGGCGCGGCGGAAGAAGGCGCGGCGGTGGTGCACGGGCAGCCGCTCCGGGCGCGCGGCGCTCCGCAGCACGACCGCGAACAACTGCTCGAACAACGCCTCCGACACGCCCCGTTCGGCCGTGGCCCTGGCGAGCACCAGCTCCACCTGGTCGAGCAGTTCGAGCTGCTGCTCGCCGGGCGCGTGCAGCCGGCTGCCCTGCCGGCGCAGCAGGTGCCGGACGCAGACCGTGTCCCGCAGTTCGGCCGTACGGTCGGCGGCGAGCGCGACCAGGCCGCTCCAGCCGAGGTCGGTGAAGTGGCCGATGGGGAAGATGAGTTGCCGCTCGGTGAGGAAGTCCCGGCGGTAGGCCGCGCTCCACGCCGGGGTCTGCGGACCGGTCGGGCGCACGACGGTCGTACCGCCCTCCCACCAGTGCGCGCGCTCGTGCGCGAAATACAGGACATCGGGGTCGCCGGCCTCGCCCAGCCGGTCCGCGATCGCCTGCAGCGCGCCCGGCGCGAGCGTGTCGTCCCCGTCCAGGAACAGGACGTACGCCCCGTGCGCCGCCGACAGTCCCGCGTTGCGCGCGGCGCTCAGCCCGCCCGAGGGCGGCGACTCGACGGGGGCCACCCGGGTGTCCCTCGCGGCGTACGCGCTGCTGACCGCCCCCGCCGGTGAGTCCGGCGCCACCTCATGCACCGGAATCAGCTCGAAGTCACCGAACGGCTGACCGAGAACCGACTCCAGAGCGAGTGACAGACGCCCTTCGACACCGTACGTGGGGACGATGATGCTGAAGCGGGGCATTCTTTCCTTTCGGGGGCCGCGTGATGTGTCTGCGGGCGGGTGGGGCTGGTCGCGCAGTTCCCCGCGCCCTAAGGGGTCTGCGCCATTCAGGGGCGCGGGGAACTGCGCGAGCAACCACGACGGGCCCGCGCTGGGGGTCGAAGGGGCGCAGCCCCTGGGAGATGGGACGGGTAGGGGCGGCGGGGGCGAGGGAAAAGGCCGCTACGCCGACGGAAGGTTGCCCAGGTCGGGCCCCGGCACGGTGGCCAGCGGGGACGACGGGCGCGCCGCCGCGGCCGACGGGACCGGGTGGCGGTCGGCCGGCGGTACGAAGCCGGGCGCGGAGGTGTCGCCCAGCACGACCCGCCGCACCACCCGCTCCGCCGCCCGTCCGTCGTCGTACGGACAGAAACGGTCACGGAACGCGGCCCGCAGCTGCGCCGACCGCGAGCCACGCCAGTGCCCCGTGGCGAAGATGTCGATCAGCTCGTCCTCGCTGCGTGCGACCGCGCCCGGCGGGAAGGAGCGCAGATCGAAGTACGTACCCCGGGCCGCCTCGTACGCCTCCCAGTCCTCGGCGTGGATCACGATCGGCCGGTCGAGGTTGGCGTAGTCGAACATCAGGGAGGAGTAGTCGGTGACCAGGGCGTCCGAGGCGAGGCACAGGTTCTCCACGCTCGGATAACCGGTGACGTCCAGGAGGCGGCCGTGCGCCAGGTCCGTCAGCGGGGAGTCGTACGCGTGGTGGGCGCGGGCGAGGACCACGAAACGCGGCCCGAGCTTGCGCAGCACCCGCTCCAGGTCCAGATGGGCGCGCTGCGAGAGGCGGTAGTCGCGGTGTGTGGGGGCGTACAGGACGGCGACCGCGCCCTCGGGGATACCGAGGTGTTCGCGCACCCGGGCCACGTCCGTCGAATTGGCCCTCAGGAAGACGTCGTTGCGTGGGGTGCCGTATTCGAGGGTCGTGTACGCGGACGGGTGGACGCGCTCCCAGACGAGCGTGGAGTGCCGGTTCCCGGACAGCACGTAGTCCCACTGGTCGCTGCCGCGCAGCGCGGCGGCGAAGTCCGTGCCACGCGCGGCCGCCGGCCGGTCCTGGAGATCGAGACCCATGCGCTTGAGCGGGGTGCCGTGCTGGGTCTGCAGCAGCACCTGACCGGCCCGCTTGACCAGCCGTCGGTCGAAGTCCACGTTGTTGACCAGGTACTTGGAGCGGGCGAGCGCCGTCCAGTACGCCATCGAGCCGGGGAGCACCCGCCGGGTCGCCACCGGGAGCGTGTGGTGGTACTCCGGACGAGCGACCCACGAGGTGCGCATCCCGGGGACGTACGTACGGAACGCGTTCTCCAGCGCGGCCGGGCTGCAGGCGTAGCCCCGGCCGTCGTACGCGGCGAACACCGCCCGGTCGGCACGCAGCGGGAGGAGGCGCTGGACGCGGTAGTGAAGGCGCAGTCCGGCCGCGCGGAAGAGCCCGGCCAGGCCCCTTGCCAGGCGTCCGGCACCCCGGCCCAGCCGCGCCCCGGCCCACAGCGCGCGGTAGACGTGCCTGCTGCCGATCCGCAGGAGCGCGTACCGGAGCCGGGCGCGGGCGCGGACGGGGGCGCCCGGAGTGCGGTAGCGGGCGCAGTGCGCGCGGACCGTGCGCAGGAACTCGGTGCGCGCCTCGCGCGGCAGCCGGTGGCGCTGGGAGAACACGGAGGTGAGGTGGTCGACCATGTGCCGGAACAGCACCGGACGCCACTGCGCCAGCTCCGGCCGCTCGTCGACGTACGCGAACACCCGGTCGTACTGCTCGAACACGTCGAAGTGACCGCGTGTGGTCGTCCCGAGCAGGCTGCCGTGGTGGCGCCGGCGGTGGTGGACACAGACCCGGTCGAGGGTGGCGACGGAATCGGCGGCCATCAGGACGGGGTACGTCCAGGCCGTGTCCTCGTAGATGCCCGGCGGGAACCGGAAGTCGTGGTCCTCGACGAACTCCCGTTTGTACGCCTTGTTCCACACCGCCGGGCGGACGCTCAGCAGGCCCGGACGCTCGTCCAGACGGAAGGGGGCGGGGCCCTGCTCGGTGAGTCGGAGGGCGTGTTCGTTGCGGACGGACTCGCCCGACCAGGAGATACGAGCGAAGTCGTGGACGAGGACGTCCGGTTCGCCGGTCTCCTTGACGCGGTCGGCGATCGCCTGGAGTGCGCCCGGCGTGAACGTGTCGTCGCCGTCGAGGAAGAGAAGGTAGTCCCCCCTCGCGTACTCCATCCCCTTGTTGCGGGCGGCACCCGGGCCCGCGTTCTCCCACAGGCGCACGGTGCGCCGTACCCGGGGGTCGCGGGCCGCGGTCTCGTCGGCGATCGCGCCGCAGTTGTCGGGGGAGGCGTCGTCGACGACGATCAGTTCGAGGTCGGTGAAGGACTGGGACAGCACGGAATCCAGGCATTCGCGCAGGTACGCCTGAACCTTGTACGCGGGAACGATGACACTGAACCTGGGCAAGGAGGACATCCATGGGTCGGCGCGGGCATACTGCCCGGAAACGGCCGATGGGATGATTTGGTTACGCGGTGTATTCCATACGGGGGATATCCGCGGGGCTTGGGGGCGCACAGGCGTGAACTCGTGGGCGTGCGGGGTTTGTTCACGCGGAGGGGCTCCGCCGGGCAGGGGGCGCCTGGTAGCTCGGAGGCTGGGGGTGTCGGGCGGGTGCGGGTCCGGTGGGGCTTCTCGCTTAGTTCCCCGCGCCCCTGAAAGACCAGGCCCTGCGGGCCTGGAAGACGGCGGGCCGGTGGGCCCCCTGAAAAGCACGGGGCGCAGCCCCTGCTCTCAGGGGCGCGGGGAACTGCACGACCAGCCCCCACGCACCCGCACCCGCCACCGCACGCCCAACTCCCGAGTCATTGGGCGCCCTTGCCGCTACTTCACCGCACCCGCCATCACCCCCGACACGAACTGCCGCTGGAACGCGAAGAACACGGCCAGCGGGATCACCATCGAGATGAACGCCCCCGGCGCCAGGACCTCGATGTTGCTGCCGAACTGCCGTACCTGCTGCTGGAGTGCGACGGTCAGCGGCTGGGAGCCGGAGCTGGAGAAGACCAGCGCGACCAGCATGTCGTTCCACACCCACAGGAACTGGAAGATCCCGAGGGACGCCAACGCCGGGGCGGCCAGCGGCAGTACGACCGTCGCGAACAGCCGCACCTCGCCCGCCCCGTCCAGCCGTGCCGCCTCCAGCAGCTCACGCGGGATCTCCGCGAAGAAGTTGCGCAACAGGAAGATCGCGAACGGCAGTCCGAAGCCGACGTGGAAGAGGACGACGCCGATGATGTCGCCGAAGATCCCGAGGTCCCGGAAGAGCCCGGACAGCGGGATCAGCGCCACCTGTACCGGTACCACCAGCAGCCCCACCACGGCCATGAACCACCAGTCGCGGCCCTTGAAGTCCAGCCAGGCGAAGGCGTATCCGGCCATCGCGCCGATCAGGACGACCAGCAGCGTCGCCGGCACCGTGATCCAGATGGTGTTGAACAGGGCGTCCGTGATGCCGTCGTTCTCGAGCAGCGACTCGTAGCTGTTGGTGGTGAGTTGGGCCGGAGCCGTGAACACCTTCCACCACCCGGAGGCGGAGATGTCGGTCGGGTCGCGGAACGACGAGACCAGCAGCCCGAAGGTCGGCACCAGCCAGAACAGGGCCACCAGCAACAGGAACACGCGCAGCACGCCGCCCGCCGCGCCGCTCGCGAGCCGGGCGGCGACGGAGCGTTCGGCGCGTGCGGGCGCCTCGCGCGCCGGAGTCTTCGGCGCGGGCGCGGGGGTTTCGAGAGCGGTCACCGCTGGCGCTCCTTCCTGAGGCGCCGGATGTTGACCCACATCACCGGCAGCACGAGCAGCAGCAGGACCACACCGATCGCGCTGCCGAGACCGAAGTCGCCCCCACCGCCGTACGACACCAGGTACAGCTGCAGGGCCAGGACGTTGGCCTCGTCCTGGGTGGGCTGGGGCGCGATGATGTAGACGAGGTCGAACACCTTCATCACGTTGATCATCAGCGTGACGAGGACGACGACCAGGACCGGCGCGAGCAGCGGGACCGTGACCCGGCGGAACACCTGCCACTCGTTCGCCCCGTCCACCCGGGCCGCTTCGAGCAGATTGCGGTCGACGCCGGCCAGGCCCGCCGCGATCAGCACCATCGCGAAGCCCGCCCACATCCAGACGTACGACCCGATGACGGCCGGGGTGACGAGGGCCGGGCCGAGCCAGTCGATGCCGTTGTAGGGCGCCGCGAAGTTCGAGCCGGGCAGCCTGAGTCGAGACCCGTCGGCCGACTCCGGAAGCCTGAACGTGCCGTCGGAGCCGCTGGTCGCGGTGGCGACGACCTTCCCGTCCTTCACCGCCTCGACCTTGACGCCCTTCAGCGCCTTCTCACCCGAGTCGACGGCCCCCTTCTCGCCGCCGCCACCGAGCCGGAAGTCCAGCCAGACGGTGCCGGTGACACCGTCGCCGGTGGCCGCCTCGGCGTCCTGCGCGTCGCCGGGCAGGCGGTTGGGCGCGATGCCGACGAGTGGGAGGAGCGCCGGGCTGCCCGCCCGCACGGTCCCCTCCGTGGTGAACGAACCCCCGCCGGACGCCCGTAGATCGCTCACCTGGGCGTTGGGCCGGGCCTTCGGATACACGGACTCGTCGGCGAAGACGTCGTGCACGGACGTCACGACCGCGTTGGCGACGCCCTGGCTCGGATCCTGCTCGTACACCAGCCGGAAGATGATGCCCGCGGCGAGCATCGAGATCGCCATCGGCATGAAGACGATCAGCTTGAACGCCGTTCCCCAGCGCACCCGTTCGGTCAGCACCGCGAAGATCAGCCCGAGCGCGGTGACGAGCGCCGGGGCCACCGCGACCCAGATCGCGGTGTTCCGTACGGCGACGAGGGTGGAGTCGTCGGAGAAGATCTCCGCGTAGTTGTCGAGGCCGACGAAGCCGGAGCCGTCCGCATCGAACAGGCTCCGCCAGACCGAGTACCCGATCGGGTAGACCACGAGCGCGCCGAGCAGCACCAGCGCGGGCAGCAGAAACAGCACCGCCACCCACAGCCGGGTGCCCGTCACGCTCTTGCGCGGTGCGGCGGGGGGCGTCGGCAGCGCGCCGGCGCCTCCCGCCGTCTTCGTCACGGCGGACGGCATGAGGTCGCCGTCAGCCGTTCCCGTAGGCCTTCGCCGCGTCGGTCTCCAGCTGTTTCTGGGCACCGGCCACGTCGTCGGGGCTCTTCAGGAAGTCCTGCAGGTCCTTCCACTCGCCGACGCCCTGTGTGCCGCCGAACGCCGCCGGGGCCTGGTCGGACATGTCGAAGCGGAAGTCGTCGCCCGCCGCGAGCAGCGCCTTGGCGATCTCCCGGGTGGCGTCGTCCTTGTAACTGGCCTCGTCCATCTCCTTGTTGGGGGACAGGAAGCCGCCCTGCGCCGCCCAGATCTCCGCCGCGTCGGTCGAGGCGAGGAAGGTGAGCAGCGCCTGCGCGCCCTTGCCGTCCTTCAGCGCCACGGCCGCGTCGCCGCCGGTGACCACGGGGGAGGCGTCCCCTACCGCCGGGAACGGGAAGACCTTGGCGTCCGTGCCGATCTTGGCGTCCGTGTCACCGTTGATGGTGACGGCCACGAAGTCGCCCTCGAACACCATGCCCGCCGGGGTGTCCCCGCCGAAGGTCTGCGTGATCGACTTCGGGTACTCCGTCTGCAGCGCGCCGGACGCCCCGCCCGCGATCAGGTCGTCCTTGCCCCACAGCTGGGCGAGCGTGGTGAGGGCGTCCTTGACGGAGGGGTCGGTCCACTTGATCTCGTGCTTGGCGAGCTGGTCGTACTTCTCCGGGCCCGCCTGCGAGAGATAGACGTTCTCGAACCAGTCGGTGAGCGTCCAGCCGTCGGCGCCGCCGATGGACACGGCGGGGGAGCCGGCGTCGGAGAGCGTCTGCGCGGTCTGCAGGAACTCGTCCCACGTCTTGGGCTCTTCGGTGATGCCCGCCGCCTCGAAGGCCGCGGTGTTGTACCAGACGAGGGATTTGTTGGCGGCCTTCGCGTAGACGCCGTACTGCTTGCCCTCGTATGCGCCGAGGTCCTTCCAGCCGTCCGAGAAGTTCTTGTCCAGTTGTGCCTGGGCCTCGCTCCCGAGCGGTTTCACCCAGCCCTTCTCGGCGAACTGGTGTAACACGCCGACCTGCGGCAGGAACGCCACGTCCGGCGGCTTGCCGCCCTCGATCTTCGTACCGAGGAACGTGGACGTGTTGTTGCCGGTCGGCACGAAGGTCACCGAGGCGCCGGTGCGCTTCTCGAACTCGTCCAGCACCTTCTGGAAGTTGTCCAGCTCCGGGCCCGTGAAGACCGCCGCGACCTCCAGCTTCTGGCCGTCCAGCTTGGGGAGTTGCACGGTGGCCTCGCTGCCGCCGCCGTCGTTGCCCTTGCCGCCCTGGTCACCCTGGTCGCCGCTGTCGTCACCGCCGCACGCGGTGAGCGAGAGGGCGAGGGCGCCTGCGGCGAGGGCCACGAGGGCTTTGGACGTGGGGGGATGAGTGGGCTTGCCGAGGGGATTGGGCTTGCGTGTGCGAACAATGCGACGAATGCGGTGGATGTTGCGCATCTCTGACCCCGTTCTCCGTGCGTCGTCGAACGTAGAGCGCTGTCCCGTGCGCTCTGGTCTACGCCGCGTGCTCGGGGGCGGCAAGGGCGCCTGCCGTGTCAACGTCGCGATCGTGACCGCGTCGTGACCATGTGGGGGGCGCGGGACCTCGGGGGCGCGGGACCGCGGGGGCGCCGGGCACATCTTCGCCGTGGGGTGCTTCGTCGTTGGCGGCTTCCCGCCTACGGTGGTTGCTCGCGCAGTTCCCCGCGCCCCTTCAGGAGCCTGCGGCCCCTGTCGGCGCAGGCAAGCGCCTTTCACTTCCGGCCCGGCGCCAGGTGCCTCTACAGCAGGGACGGTACGTCCGCCGCCGAGACCTCCCGCGCCGCGCGGTCCAACGCGCTGGCCAGCAGCGCCAGATCAGTGGGGCCGTTCCCCAACTCCCGGACGGGGCGCCGCGCCGGCGGGTCGCCCATCCGCGCCCAGTCGAGCGGTACGACGGTCGGGCGGAGGGTCGCGGTGCGCGGGATGCGGCCCGTGACACGGCCCGCCTGAAACGCGGTCGTGCGGCCCCCCTCGCCCAGCAACTCCCCCCGGCCGGGGACGGGTTCGTCCGGCCCCGGCATCGGCGCGCTCAGGACGACGCGTCCGCCCGCCGCACGCCCCAGCTCACTCTCGCCCGCACGCCCACCGACGGCGGTCGTGGCGACGAGATGCACACCGAGACGCTCGCCCTCCCGGGCCACCGCCTCCAGCGCCCGTACGACGGACCCCGCCGCCGGCCGCCCCGTGGAACCCAAGGGGGGTGACAGCAGGGCGTCGAGGTCGTCGACGACGACGACGAGCCGGGGGAGTTCCGAGGCGGGGTTCCCCGCGGCTCCCCTGCCGTCCTGGTCGGTGTTCCTGCGGCTCGCCGCCGGCCGCAGTCGAAGTGTGGAGCTGGAGGACGAGTCGAGGTCGGCGGCCCCGGCCGATACCGCCTGGGAGGCCCCCGGCCCCGAGGACTTCGCCCCCGGAACGCCGGGCGTCGCCGTCCCGGACTTCGCCGAACGCTGCGGGACGATACGCCCCGAGACCTCACGCCGTGTGTGCCACTCCACGAACCCGAGCCCGCCCAGCAACTCGTACCGACGCTTCAGCTCGGTGATCAGGGACTGCGCGAACTCCCGCATCCGGACAGGGTCGTTGGCCGTGAGATGCGTACCGACATGGGGCAGGTCCGTACAGACCCCCAGCCCCTCCCCGGCCCGGCCGCCACCGGCACCGGCGGCGCCACCGGCACCGCCGTCCCGCCCGTCCACGAGGGCGATGCCCAGCCGGTCGGGCCGCTCGGCGGCGGCGAGCGACGCGGCGACGGACCGCAGCAGCTCCGTACGACCGCTGCCGACCGGCCCCTCGATCAGCAGATGGGGGCCCTCGGCGACGAGGTCCACGGAGACCGGCCCGCGCGGCCCCGCGCCGAGCACGGCCCAGGCCCGCCCGCCGAGCGCCGCCGTGTCGTCGGCGGCGTCCGCCCACCGGGCCATCAGCGACGCCGGTGTGGCCCGCGCCAGCCCCAGCTCGTCCAGCAGCCGTGCCGACTGCGGCAGCGGCGCCGACACCCGCGCCTGCCGGTCCCCGGCCGCCCCGTCCGTCCGCAACGGTGCCAGCGCCCGCGCGAACCGCTCCGCCCATGCCACCGACACGGCGTCCAGCGTGGCCACCGTGCCGTGGTTCAACAGTCCGGGTGCCTCGTCCGGGTCGAACGAGGTGATGTCCTGGGTGCCGGGATGCGTCCGTTCGTCGGCACCGGAGAACGTGTTCCCCCCGAGGTCGATGTGGGTGTGGGTACGGCTCACCGAGGCGGGGTCCGCCTGGGCGGAGCCGCGGGCGGCCTCGGAACGGCCGGAGTGGTCGGGGCGGGGGCGGCTCGACACGGCGTCGGCGTCCGTACCGCGCGCGTGGTCGGCGGAGGACGCGGGGCGCATGGTCCCCGCACGGCCGGAGCCGGCCGGACCCGATGCCCCGGAAAGGGTTCCCGTGCCGTACCCGGTGGAGGCGACGCGCAGCAGTCGCAGCGCCGTGGCGACGTCACCGCTGAGCAGGGCGACGGCCCCGCACGCGCGGAACGCGGGCGAGACCTCGCAGGCCGCCGAGTACGTCTCCGTCACCGGTGAGGCGGGTGACGCGGACTCCGTCTCGGCGAGGCACACGACATGGATCCCGGCGAGGGGCCCCTCCTGCGCCAGCCGCACCACGGCCTCCCGCACATCGGCGCCCCCGGGGTCCCCGTCCACGATCACCACCGTGTACGGCCCCGCGAAGCCACCTCCCGCCGGTCCGTCCTCCCTGGCCCACGACGGTCGACGCGCGGCCCGCCGGGCGGAGCCGCCCTCGGCCGTCCCGTGCACCGCCCCACCGCGATCGACCCCATGGCCCGCGAGGCCTCCGGATCCAGCTCCGGATCCAGCTCCGGCCCCGGCCTCTGGCGTACACCCGGCCGTGCGGCCCCCGGTCTCCCCGGACCGGTGGCTCCTGGCCCCTGCGCCCGCCGTACGACCGTCGCCCGCGCCCGCCGTGCTCCCGGGTGCGTGTCCCGCCGTGTCCGCCGCGTGGTCCTCCACGCGGCGGAGCAGCTCGTCCAGACGGGCCGTCGTCTGCTCGCGGTCGTAGGCGAGGAGAAGGCGGCAGTCCTGGCCGTGGGCGGGGCGGAGATGGGGGAGCCAGCCGAGCCAGGACCAGTCGGCGGTGCGTTCCTCGGCGGAGCGGGAGCGGTCCGCGCTGATCAGGACCAGTTCCAGGGCGTCGGGGGAGTGCAGGGCGGCGAGCTGCGCCACGACCGCGCGGGTCACCCCCATCAGCCGGGGGTGCGGCCCGGCCAGCCCCAGCGCGCCGACCTCACGCAGCCCGGTGGTCACCGGCACCGCCGGCAACAGTCCCGATCCGTCCGGCGCCGCCCGGTCCGTCGTACCCAGCCGCACGGTCAGCGCCTCCGGGTGGCCCGGTCCCCGCTCCCACAGCCGGGCGCCCGGCCCGAGCGCGGTGAGCAGCAGCGCGGCGGGATCCGGCCATGTCTCCGGCAGCCGCTCCCCGCCGGCCGGGAGCACCGAGGCCATCGCCCCGCGCTCGGCCTCGTCGTACTCCGCGTCGTACTCGTACGGGTCGTACTCGGCCCCCGCCTGCCCCCGTCCCCCGGTCAGCCGCCGAGCCCAGGCCCCGAACCCGCCCCGCTTACGCAACCCGCGTGGTACATCCGTGCCCCGCAGGGGAGTGCCCTTGCGCGTACCGGACTCGACGGGCCCGTCGACGTCTCGGGAATCGCCCGCGCCACGAGCGCCCCCGGAGCCCCCGGGGCCGTCGGAACCATCGAGTCCCTCGGAACCACCGGGGCCGTGGGGAGCACCGGACTCACCGGCGCCGCCCGGCCCACCGGCTCCGGTGGGCAGCCCCGGCCCGCCGGACCCGCGGGAATCCTCGGCCTCGCGGGGCTCATGGCTGCCGCGGGCATCGCGGCCGTCGCCGACGCGGCCATGGGCCTGTGCCCCGCCCGCGTACGCCGCCCCCTCGTGCACGGCGCTCTGACCGGTACCGGAGGCGGTCGCCCGCCCCGGGGCGTCCGTGGCGGACCCCGGGCCTCCCGCCGTCCGCTCGATCCCGGGCACGCCGCCCTGCCCCGGCACGGTCCGCCGCTCGGCGCGACCGTGCCCCGGATCGTCGGCCCCGGGTCCGCCCGCGGCCGAACGCGTCACCCCGCCGGAGCCGCTCTCGGCCCCTGAACCCCTGCCCGCCGAACCGGAGCCGGCGCCTCCCGGCGTCCGCACCGCGGCCGTCACCCGGATGTGGCCCTCCCCGTCGGGTGCCGTCGCTATCCCCCGTGCCCCCGACGACGAGGCCAGGCGGAGGGCGGACTCGCCGATGCGGAGGAGGGCGCCCGGAGCGAGGCGGACCGGGCGGTCGCCCACACGGGTGCCGTCGAGGGTGGTGCCGTTGGTGGAGCCGAGGTCGACGACGCAGACGCGGCCGTCGGCGGAGAGGGTGACCGCGCAGTGGAGGCGGGAGACGTCCGGGTCGTCGAGGGGGACGTCGGCGTCGGCGGAGCGGCCGATGTGGATCTTGCCGCCGTGCAGCAGATGGACACCGCCGGCGTCGGGGCCGGCCACGACGTGCAGCTGCGCGGCGGCTTCGTCGACCTCGGGGCCCGACTCGGAGGGGGCGCCCAGGGAGAGCACGGCGCCGTCGATGAGGGGTGGCTCGCCCAGGGTGCAGCGCTGGGCGTCGAGGCGCTCGGCACCGGCGTACAGCACGACCTGCCCGCCGCCCACCTCCCGGCTGCGCTCCAGTCGCTCCGCACCGCCCTCGCCGACGGCGGAGGCGAGGCCCGAGGCCACGGCGGCCAGCGCCGTCCCGGCGGGCGCCGTGACCAGCACGTCGCAGGCCGTGGCACGTCCTCGCGGCTCCGAGATCGGTCCCAGCGGGTCTACGACGGTCAGCCGGATCTGCATCGCCGTCAGCGATCCCTTCCGCGCGGGCACCCGCGACGGCGAGGACGAGACTGCGCGGTCCCCACCGCAGACTTCCCCCACCGCTCACGGGCACGTCGGCCAGTACTGGAGGCATCCTCGCACCTGCCACGGACAACACGCCCGCCGCCCACCGCCAAGTGATCTTGATTGGTCGGCTCTGCCCCCAAAAGTGCCTGACCAGTGGCCGCTAGTTGATCACTTGAGATCGGTCACGTCCGTATCGGGAACGGCGTACGTCCGTATCGACAACCGCGTACGTCCGTATCCGGAACCGCCCACGTCCGTGCCGGGCAACCAACCACCCACGGGTGAGCGTCTTTCCATCGAACGCACACGGGTACCCGTACGTACTCGCGGACACGGACACCGACAGGCAGCACACAGCAAGTCGGAACAAGTCACAGCAATACAGGCGGGAAGAGTCAGGAAGACGACAGCCCGGTACCGAGGACGGCCGCACTACAGTGGGTCGGAACGTCCGCGGGACTCCAGGGCGTGACCAGGCAAGCAAGCAGCAGGGAGCGCATGACGTGCGGCCGGTAGGGAGCAAGTACCTCCTTGAGGAGCCCATTGGACGCGGCGCCACAGGCACTGTCTGGCGCGCCCGCCAGCGGGAGACCGCGGGGGCCGAGGCGGCCGTGCCCGGCCACCCCGGCGAGACCGTGGCGATCAAGGTTCTCAAGGAAGAGCTCGCGAGCGACGCGGACATCGTGATGCGGTTCCTGCGGGAGCGCTCCGTGCTGCTCCGGCTCACCCACCCCAACATCGTGCGGGTGCGGGACCTCGTCGTCGAGGGCGATCTGCTGGCGCTCGTCATGGACCTGATCGAGGGCCCCGACCTGCACCGGTACCTCCGGGAGAACGGCCCCTTCACGCCCGTCGGCGCGGCCCTGCTCACCGCCCAGGTCGCCGACGCGCTCGCCGTCAGCCACGCCGACGGCGTCGTCCACCGCGACCTGAAGCCCGCCAACGTGCTGCTCAAGCAGGACGGCGGCCAGATGCACCCGATGCTGACCGACTTCGGCATCGCCCGCCTCGCCGACTCCCCGGGCCTGACCCGGACCAGTGAGTTCGTCGGCACGCCCGCGTACGTCGCCCCCGAGTCCGCCGAGGGCCAGCCGCAGACCTCCGCCGTCGACATCTACGGCGCCGGCATCCTGATGTACGAACTGGTCACCGGGCGCCCCCCGTTCAACGGCCAGTCCGCGCTCGAAGTGCTGCACCAGCACCTCAGCGCCGAGCCGCGCCGCCCGTCCACCGTCCCCGACCCGCTGTGGACGGTCATCGAACGCTGCCTGCGCAAGAACCCGCGCGAGAGGCCCAGCGCCGTCAACCTCGCCCGCGCGCTCCGCATCGTCGCCGAGGGCGTCGGCGTGCACGCGAACTCCATGCAGATCGCCGCCGCCGACGGCGTGGGCCACATTCTCGCCCCCGACCCCGCCCCGGCGCAGGTCCCGGGCGCGGCCCCGGACCCGTTCGGCTCGGCCGACGCGACGCAGGTGCTGCCGCACGGCGCGGGCGCGTACGACCCGAACGGTGCGACCAGCGTGCTCCCGCACACCTCGGGCCCGGCGGGCTCGGGCGACCCCACGACCGTGCTCCCGCACACCTCCGGCGCCGACCCGACCTCCGTCATGCCGCCGGTGCCGCCGCACGACCCGGGGGGCCAGCAGCCCGAGCAGCCGCACCCCTGGCAGAACCAGCTCCGCGCGGCCCGCGACCGCAACGAGCAGACCCAGGTCCAGTACCTCGACCCCAGCGAGGACCCGCTGCGCCGCCGCCCCCAGCGGCAGGCCAACCGTCAGCAGCAGCCTCCGCAGCAGCAACCCCAGCAGCCCCAGCGCCCCCCGCAGCAGCCGCCGCGCCGGCAGCAGCGCGGGTCTCAGGGCGGCCCCGGCCCCGGGTACGGCCACCCGCAGCAGCAACAGCCGTACGCCCCCGCGCCCCCGCCGCCGCAGCCTCAGCGTCGGCAGCCGCAGCCGCAGCGGCACGCGCCGGCGCCGCAACCCCAGCAGCCCGCGCCGCGGCCCCAGCGCGAGCCCCGGCCGCCGCGCGAGCCGCGTCGGCGCAGCGCCAACCCGATGCGCATCCCGGGCCTCGGCTGCCTCAAGGGCTGCTTCTTCATGATCGTCCTCTTCTTCGTCGGAGGCTGGCTGATCTGGGAGTTCACACCCCTCCAGGGGTGGATCGGCACCGGCCAGAGCTGGTGGGGCCAGCTCACCGACTGGGCTGGCGAGGCGGCCAAGTGGTTCCGCGAGCTGGACAACGGCACGGGCCAGTGACGCGGGCCCGGGGGTCGAGCCCCGGGCAATGACCCCGGCGCTGGCTCCTGACCCCGGCCTGGCCCCTGACCCCGCGGCCTGGACCCTGGCCCCGGCCTGCTTCGGTCTCGGCGGCGGTTGTGAGCCGCTGCGGGCCGGTGGAGGCGGTCGGGCTCTTCCCCGCGCCCCTGAAGGGGCGCAGTCACCCACGGCCTTGGCAGCCCGCGTGGTGCGGTTGATGGTGTCTCGTCGCCAGGGTTGGGGATTTGTCGATATCTGAGGGGTGATTTCCGCCTCGGCGGTGAAGGTTGGGGTCCGGGGCGCGTAGCTTTGTCGCCAACACGCGGCCTGTAGGAGCAGTCTTGGGACGGAAGATCGGAAGCCGGTACACCGCGAACCAGATTCTGGGGCGGGGCAGCGCCGGAACGGTGTGGCTGGGCGAGGGCCCGGAGGGCCCCGTCGCGATCAAGCTGCTGCGCGAGGACCTCTCGTCCGACCAGGAACTCGTCGGCCGTTTCGTCCAGGAGCGCACCGCGCTGCTGGGCCTCGACCACCCGAACGTGGTCTCCGTACGCGACCTCGTCGTCGACGGCAACGACCTCGCCCTCGTCATGGACCTCGTCCGGGGCACCGATCTGCGCACCCGCCTCGACCGGGAGCGGCGCATGGCCCCCGAGGCGGCGGTCGCCATAGTTGCCGACATCGCGGACGGCCTGGCGGCGGCCCACGCGGCCGGGGTCGTCCACCGGGACGTGAAGCCGGAGAACGTGCTGCTGGACATGCAGGGCCCGCTGGGGCCCGGCGGCGCCCACCCGGCCCTCCTGACCGACTTCGGCGTCGCCAAGCTGATCGATTCGCCCCGCCGTACCCGCGCCACGAAGATCATCGGTACGCCGGACTATCTCGCCCCCGAGATCGTCGAGGGCCTGCCGCCTCGCGCGGCCGTGGACATCTACGCCCTGGCGACCGTGCTGTACGAGCTGCTCGCCGGCTTCACCCCGTTCGGCGGCGGGCACCCCGGTGCCGTGCTGCGCCGCCACGTCACCGAGACGGTCGTCCCGCTGCCCGGCATTCCCGAGGAGCTGTGGCAACTGCTCGTGCAGTGCCTCGCCAAGGCGCCGGCCTCGCGGCTGCGGGCGTCCGAGCTGGCGGCACGGTTGCGGGAACAACTGCCGTTGCTGGCGGGGATGCCGCCGCTGGACGTCGACGAACCCGGGACGGAGTCCGGCGACGAGTACGAGGAGGCGCCCGCCGAGGCGGAGGCGCCGCGGGAGCGGGTGCGGCGGGGGGCGGTGCCGTTGGTGCCGGGGGCCAAGCCGGATTCCAACCGGGACACGCACACGTCGATGCGGGTGCCGGGGCCGGACGAGCTGGCCGGGGGTGCGCGGGGGACCGCGCGGGTGCCCCGGGCGGCGGGGGCGCCTCGGCCGGGGTCGGCGCGGAACCGGGGGAGTGTGGTCCGACGGCGACGGATCACGTTGGGCGCGGCGGCGGTGGTGTTGATCGCGGCGGTGGGGGTGGGGGCGTGGGCGGCCACCTCCGGGGACGATGACGGTGGTGCGCCCTCCGACACGAAGAATTCGGCGCCGGGAAACCCTTGAGTCCTTAGGGCGCCTGATCACTCGGGGACGACTGTGATCAGGCGGGTGCGGGCCCGCCGTGGCCGATCGCGCAGTTCCCCGCGCCCCTGAAAGACCAGGCGCCGAGGGTTCGAAGGACTGGGCCTCGCGGGTCCGAAGTCCAGGCCCTGCGGGTTTGAAGACCTGGTTCCGCGGGTTCGAAGTTCAGGTCCTGCGGGTCTGAAGGACCAGGTTCCGCGGGTTCGAAGTTCAGGTCCTGCGGGTTTGAAGACCTGGTTCCGCGGGTTCGAAGTTCAGGTCCTGCGGGTCTGAAGGACCAGGTTCCGCGGGTTCGAAGTCCAGGTCCTGCGGGTTTGAAGACCTGGCGCCGCAGGTTTGAAGACCAGGTCCCGCGGGTTTGAAGACCGGGCGCCGCAGGTCTGAAGACCAGACCCCGCGGGCCTGAAGGACAACGGTCGCGCGGGTCGAAAAGCACGGGGCGCAGCCCCTGCTTCTCAGGGGCGCGGGGAACTGCGCGATCAGCCCCCACGCACCCGCGGCCGAGGAACCCACCCGGCGCCGGCCCCACGGCAAGGGCCCGACGAGGGCGCACCCCGCATGGCCCGCCCGGCGGAGCCGTTAGGCTGGGGGCGTGGCAGTCGTCGATGTATCCGAAGAGCTGAAGTCCCTCTCCTCGACCATGGAGTCGATCGAGGCCGTTTTGGACCTCGACAAGCTGAGGGCAGACATCGCCGTGCTCGAGGAGCAGGCGGCCGCGCCGTCCCTGTGGGACAACCCGGACGAGGCGCAGAAGATCACCAGCAAGCTCTCCCACCTCCAGGCCGAGGTCAGGAAGGCGGAGGCGCTGCGCGGTCGCATCGACGACCTCGGTGTCCTCTTCGAGATGGCCGAGGAGGAGGACGACCCGGACACCCGCGCCGAGGCCGAGTCGGAGCTGACCTCCGTCCGGAAGGCGCTGGACGAGATGGAGGTCCGCACCCTCCTGTCCGGCGAGTACGACTCCCGCGAGGCCCTCGTCAACATCCGCGCCGAGGCCGGTGGCGTCGACGCCGCCGACTTCGCCGAGAAGCTGCAGCGGATGTACCTGCGCTGGGCGGAGCAGAAGGGCTACAAGACCGAGGTGTACGAGACCTCGTACGCGGAGGAGGCGGGCATCAAGTCCACCACCTTCGCCGTGCAGGTGCCGTACGCCTACGGCACGCTCTCCGTCGAGCAGGGCACGCACCGGCTCGTCCGGATCTCGCCGTTCGACAACCAGGGGCGGCGGCAGACCTCCTTCGCCGGTGTCGAGATCCTGCCCGTGGTCGAGACGACGGACCACATCGAGATCGACGAGACCGAGCTGCGGGTGGACGTCTACCGGTCGTCCGGGCCCGGCGGCCAGGGCGTCAACACCACCGACTCCGCGGTGCGGTTGACCCACCTCCCCACCGGCATCGTCGTCTCCTGTCAGAACGAGCGGTCGCAGATCCAGAACAAGGCGTCCGCGATGAACGTTCTCCAGGCGAAGCTCCTCGACCGGCGCCGGCAGGAGGAGCAGGCCAAGATGGACGCCCTCAAGGGCGACGGCGGCAACTCCTGGGGCAACCAGATGCGTTCGTACGTCCTGCACCCGTACCAGATGGTCAAGGACCTCCGCACCGACCACGAAGTCGGCAACCCCGAGGCCGTGTTCAACGGCGAGATCGACGGCTTCCTGGAGGCCGGAATTCGCTGGCGCAAGCAGCAGGAGAAGTAGAGCGGCCCAATTCAGCGCTTTGTCGACAAGGCAACCGCCTTCCAATGGAAGGCGGTTGCCTTGTCTGTGCGGGGATGTCTGGGTCTTACGTCACACTCACATGTCGTTGCCGGGGTCAAATGCGGTGAACGGGACATCGCGTACGCAACGACCTTGACGTTGCTGCGAAAACTGGGAAGGCTGGCGCATGGCATGCGCATTACTGGGGCGCATGTGAACCGGGGGACTTCGACCCAACCGACTGCTCCCGTTGATCGCGGCCCCGGGCGCTCTGCTCCATTCACTGATGAGCTACTGGGGGTAGCAGCCATATGACGAAGAAGACACGGATCCGCGTTGCGCGAATAGCCGCGGGTGCCGTGATCGCCGCTGGCGCGTCACTGACCGCCGCGGGTGCCGCTTCCGCGCTGGACCTCGGCGTCGGTGTCGGTGTCAGCACCGACGACGGCGGTTCGGTCGAAGCTGATGTCTCGGTCCAGACCGGCAACGACACCGAGGGCACCAGCATCGGTGTGACCGAGGGTTCTACGACCACCGGTACCACCACCACGACGAGCACGACGGGTGACCCCACCACGACGAGCACGACGGGTGACCCCACCACGACGAGCACGACGGGTGACCCCACCACGACGAGCACGACGGGTGACCCCACCACGACGAGCACGACGGGTGACCCCACCACGACGAGCACGACCGGTGACCCCACCACGACGAGCACGACCGGTGACCCCACCACGACGAGCACGACCGGTGACCCCACCACGACGAGCACGACCGGTGACCCCACCACGACTGGTAACGCCAACAGCACTGGTAACGCCAACAGCACCGGCAACGCCAACAGCACCGGCAACGCCAACAGCACCAGCACGACCGGTGACGCCAGCAGCACGGGCGGCAACAGCACCACCGGCGGTGACACCTCCGGTGGCACCGACCCCGACGGCGGCGGCAACGACGCGGTCGTCCAGGAGGAGGGCTCCTCGGCCCTCACGGACACCGGCTCGGAGACCGAGGCCCAGGGCGCCGGCAGCGGCGAGCTGGCCGAGACCGGCGCCACCGAGACCACGTTCCTGCTGGTCGGCGCCGCCACCATGATCGCCGGCGGTATCGGCTTCCGTCTGCTGCCGCGCCTGATGGACGGCCGCGGCGCCACCGCCTGACCGTTCGCGATCAGGCACAGCCACACACAGACGTACGACGAAGGCCCGGGGCAGCCAGCCCCGGGCCTTCGTCGTTCTTCGTCGTACGTCTGAGCCGCTCTATGCCGTCTGATGCGCCAGCAGCGCCACCGCCGCTATCAGGATCGCCAGGAGGGCGATCAGGGTCACGGGGCTCAGGTTCGCGAAGGGGTTCTCCTGCTGGAGCCGCTCGCGGCTGGCCCGGCACACATGACAGCGGCCCTCGGCGACGGGGGACGCGCAGTTCGCGCACACCAACCGGTCGTACGTCATGCGCCTCGCCCTCCTTGCAATGGCCTCACACATACCTCAACGCTTCGTGGAACCGGACCGTTCCTCCACACCACTGTGCCAGGTTCCTCCGGAGGTTGCGCGGGGGCCTCGGAAAGGGGAGGGTCGCCCCATGTCGCGCGGCTGCGGGCCGGTGGGGGCTTGTCGCGCAGTTCCCCGCGCCTCTTGGCGGGCCGGGGACGGTACAGTCTCGTCATCCATTCCCGACGGCTTGTGGTGCATCCGTGATCCGATTCGACAACGTGTCCAAGGTCTACCCCAAGCAGACCCGCCCCGCACTCAGGGATGTGTCCCTGGAGGTCGAGAAGGGCGAGTTCGTGTTCCTCGTGGGGTCATCCGGCTCCGGAAAGTCCACCTTCCTGCGGTTGATCCTCCGGGAGGAGCGGTGCAGCCAGGGACAGGTGCACGTCCTGGGCAAAGATCTCGCGCGCCTGTCCAACTGGAAGGTGCCGCAGATGCGCCGCCAGCTCGGGACGGTGTTCCAGGACTTCCGGCTGCTGCCGAACAAGACGGTCGGCGAGAACGTCGCCTTCGCCCAGGAGGTCATCGGCAAGTCGCGCGGCGAGATCCGCAAGTCCGTGCCGCAGGTGCTGGAACTGGTCGGTCTCGGCGGCAAGGAGGAGCGCAGGCCCGGCGAGCTGTCCGGTGGCGAGCAGCAGCGTGTGGCCATCGCGCGGGCCTTCGTGAACCGGCCCAAGCTCCTCATCGCGGACGAGCCCACCGGCAACCTCGACCCGCAGACCTCCGTCGGCATCATGAAGCTGCTCGACCGGATCAACCGGACGGGCACCACCGTGGTGATGGCCACCCACGACCAGAACATCGTGGACCAGATGCGCAAGCGCGTCATCGAGCTGGAGAAGGGCCGCCTCGTCCGCGACCAGGCACGCGGCGTCTACGGCTACCAGCACTGACCGCCCCAGTCCACGGAAAGGCTTAGCGGAACGCCATGCGCGCCCAGTTCGTCCTGTCGGAGATCGGTGTCGGTCTCCGCCGCAACCTCACGATGACCTTCGCGGTCATCGTCTCCGTCGCCCTCTCCCTCGCCCTGTTCGGCGGATCGCTGCTGATGAGCGACCAGGTCAGCCAGATGAAGGGCTACTGGTACGACAAGGTCAACGTGTCGGTCTTCCTCTGCAACAAGAGCGACGCGGAGTCCGACCCCAACTGCGCCAAGGGCGCCGTCACGACCCAGCAGAAGAACCAGATCAAATCTGATCTGAACAAGATGGGGGTCGTCGAGAACGTCGAGCACGAGTCGCAGGACGAGGCGTACAAGCACTACAAGGAGCAGTTCGGCGACTCGCCCCTGGCCAGCAGCCTCACGCCGGACCAGATGCAGGAGTCGTACCGCATCAAGCTCAAGGACCCGGAGAAGTACCAGGTCATCGCGAGCGCCTTCAACGGCCGTGACGGCGTGCAGTCGGTGCAGGACCAGAAGGGCATCCTGGACAACCTGTTCCGGCTCCTCGGGTACCTGAACCTGGCGGCGCGCGGAGTGATGGCGGTCATGCTGATCGTGGCGCTGCTGCTGATCGTCAACACGGTGCGTGTCTCGGCGTTCAGCCGTCGCCGTGAGATCGGGATCATGCGGCTCGTGGGGGCCTCGGGCTTCTACATCCAGGCGCCGTTCATCATGGAGGCCGCGGTCGCCGGGATCATCGGCGGCGTGGTCGCCTGCGCCTTCCTGGCACTCGGCCAGTACTTCGTGATCGACAACGGAGTGGCACTGTCCCAGAACCTGCCATTGATCAATTTCGTCGGCTGGGACGCCGTCCTCGTCAAGCTGCCGCTCATTCTCACCGTGAGCTTCCTGATGCCGGCGCTTGCCGCGTTCGTCGCGCTGCGCAAGTACCTGAAGGTGTGACGCATGCCCCTGGGGCCGTACCGGCGAGCGCCGGTGCGGCCCTTCGCGTTGTCCTAGACTCGCCGACATGTCAGGCCGCGACCTGTTCTCCCAGCCCCGCCGCATCGGCCGCGGGGCCGCCCTGACATTGGTCTTCGCGAGTGTGCTCGCGGCGGGCGCCGCGACCGGCTGCTTCGACGATCCGCGCGGCGGGACGACGGCCGTCGCCAACCCCTCCCGCTCCGCCCCGGCCGACAGGGAGCAGGACGTCGCCGACGCGGCCGCCGAGGCCATGGCCGAGGGCGAGTCCCCCGTGGAGGCCGCCGAGCGGGCCGTCAGCCGCAGCGGAGACCGGTGGGGCGCCGTCTACTCCGAGGGCGAGTACGAGCAGTTCGAGGAGGCCCTCGACGGCGAGTACACCGGCGTCGGCCTCTGGGCCCGGCTGCGGCGGGACGGCCGTATCGAGGTGGCCCGGGTGCAGGACGGCTCGCCCGCGGCGGGCGCCGGGATCCGCGCGGGCGACCGGCTCGTCGGCGTCGACGGGGAGAAGGTCGACGGGCGCCCGGTCACCGAGGTCGTCTCCTTACTCCGCGGCGACGCGATCGACGAGGGGGCCGGGAACACCGGCACCCCCGAGAGCGCGGCCGCCGGTACGAAGGTGTCGCTGGAGCTGCGGCGCGGCACCCGGACATGGCACGAGACCCTGCGCAGGGCCCGTCTCTCCACCGAGGACGTGACCGTGAGCCGCACCGCCGGCGGGGTCAGCGTCATCACGGTCGACGCGTTCACCAAGGGCTCCGGCGACGTCGTACGAGCCGCCGTGGAGCAGTCCTCCGACGCCGCGGGCTTCGTCCTCGACCTCCGCGGCAACTCCGGCGGCCTGGTCTCCGAGGCCGTCACCGCCGCCTCCGCCTTCCTCGACGGCGGCCTCGTCGCCACCTACGACGTCAACGGCGAGCAGCGGGCCCTGCACGCCGAGCCGGGCGGCGACACCACCAGACCCCTGGTCGCGCTCGTCGACGGCGGCACGATGAGCGCGGCCGAGCTGCTCACGGGAGCCCTCCAGGACCGGGGCCGTGCGGTGGTCGTGGGCTCCCGCACCTTCGGCAAGGGCTCGGTGCAGATGCCGAGCCGCCTCCCCGACGGATCCGTCGCCGAACTGACCGTCGGCCACTACCGCACCCCCTCCGGCCGGGGCGTCGACGGCAGCGGCATCACGCCCGACCTGGAGGCGGACGAGGACGCCCTGCAGCGGGCCGAGACGGTGCTCAGCGGCCTCGGGCAGTAGCCGCCTCCGCCGCCTCGCGCGCTCCTGCCCGCCTCCCTCGCGTTCCCCCGGTCGCCGCTCCCGTTAATCGGCTTCCCGTTGACCCCCCGCGTAGTGCGAAAATGGGCGGCACTATGAGCAAGGGAATGTACGTACCGAAGGAGTCCCAGCCCAAGCAGGGCGGGACGGCCGCCAAGGGCCGGGACGGCGAGAAGGGCGGCAAGCGCAAGATCGTCGCCCAGAACAAGAAGGCCCGGCACGACTACGCGATCATCGACACCTACGAGGCCGGGCTGGTCCTCACCGGGACCGAGGTCAAGTCGCTGCGCGAGGGCCGGACCTCGCTGGCCGACGGCTTCGTCCAGATCGACCGGGGTGAGGCGTGGCTGCACAACGCCCACATCCCCGAGTACCACCAGGGCAGCTGGACCAACCACTCCGCGCGCCGCAAGCGGAAGCTGCTGCTGCACCGCGAGGAGATCGACAAGCTGGAGTCCAAGGCGCAGGAGACCGGCCACACGATCATCCCTCTCGCGCTGTACTTCAAGGACGGCCGGGCGAAGGCGGAGATCGCTCTCGCGCGGGGCAAGAAGGAGTACGACAAGCGGCAGACGCTGCGGGAGCAGCAGGACCGGCGGGAGTCGGACCGCGCGATCGCGGCGGCGAAGCGGAAGCAGCGCGACGCGTAGCCACGGGGAATACGGTGGCACGCGCTCGCGTTGGTCACGTACGATGGCACTGCACCTCACAGCGGGTGCGACAAGTCCTCCTCGGGGGACTCCTCCTCGGAGGACATTGAAAAAACAACATGGGGATGATCGGTTTCGACAGCGGATGTCGAAGCAGGGGAAGCGTGTCGAGGAAGCGGCCACGATCTCGTAAACCACAGGCCGAAAAAAATAATCGCCAATTCCAACAGCGATTCTCCCAAGCAGCAGTTCTCTCTCGCCGCCTGATCTCAGGTAGCGAAGCGACTGCTCCTTACTAAAGGGAGTGTCAGCCCGGGGGTGTTCCCGACCCGGATCCTGGCATCAGCTAGGGGACTAAACCTTGATCCCGGTCACGGGGTGAAGAGGGAAATCTAACAGTGACTGAGCCCGTCGGCGACTTGTTCGCGTGATCGCCGGGGCTGAGAAAATCACAGCGAACTGCACACGGAGAAGCCCTGATTCCTCACCGTTGGACGCGGGTTCGATTCCCGCCATCTCCACAATTCCCATGTGGGCGAAAGCCCCGCTGCGACACAGCAGCGGGGCTTTCGTCATTTCCTGACCCCGTATGCGTTCACCCCGTCACCCGGCGGGACGTGCTCGCCCGGACGGTCAGGCGGGGCGGCAGCAGGGTGGCCTCGGGTACGGGGGCGCCGGCCAGCTTCTTCATCAGGAGGGCGACCGCCTGTTCGCCCACCTCGGCCGCCGGGATGGCGATCGACGTGAGGGGGACGCGGAGGTTCGCGGCGAGCTCGTCCGGGCAGAGGGCGGTGACCGAGAGGTCGGCCGGGACGCGGAGACCGAGGTGTTCGAAGGCGTCGACGAGGGGGTCCAGGATCGCCTCGTTGTGGACGACCACGCCCGTGAGGGCCGGTTGTTCGCGCAGCAGACGTTCCGCCACGGCTCGGGCGGCCGCGGGGGTGGCCTCGCACGGGTGGACCGTGGAGGACATGCCGTTGCGGGTGGCGGCCGAGGTGAAACCCTGGACGACGCGCTGGGCGAAGGAGGTCTGGCGGACGTAGACCTCGGGCGGCGAGCCGATCAGGCCCACGACCCGGTGCCCCAGGCCGGCCAGATGCTCCACGCACAGCTCGCCCGCCGTCCTGAAGTCCAGGTCGATGCAGGTCAGGCCGGAGGGGTCGGCGGGGAAGCCGATCAGTACCGACGGGCGGTCCAGGGTTCGCAGCAACGGCAGCCTGGGGTCGTGGAGTTGGACGTCCATCACGATCAACGCGTCCACCAGTGCCGTGTCCGCCACCCGCCGCAGGCCCTCCTCGCCCTCCTCCTGCGTCAGCAGCAGCACGTCGTGGTCGTGCGCGCGGGCCGTCGTGACCGCCGAGACCGCGAACTGCATGACCACCGGCACATTGATCCCGGCCCGTAACGGCACCACCATCGCCAGCACGTTCGACTTGCTGCTGGCCAGAGCCCGGGCGCCCGCGTGCGGACGGTAACCCAGCTCGCGGATGGACGCCTCGACCCGCTCCCGCGTCTCCGCCGAGATCGGCCGCTTGCCGCTCAGGGCGTACGAGACGGTGCTGGGGGAGACGCCCGCGTGCCGGGCCACGTCCGTGATCTTCACCGTCACACCGACCTCGTTCCCTGGGAATCCGACTCCCCGTCCAGGTCCATCGTCAGAAAGCCCGTGCCCGCCTCCGCCCGGACCTCCCGGTCACCGGCCGCGAGCCCCCACGGCGCCCTCGGATCGCCGCACGACGCCCGCAGCACCTTGCCCTCCCGTACGACGGTGAAGGTCACGTCGCCCACCGGCACGGTGACCTGGGCCCCGTGTTCGAGGCCGTACGCGTGCAGCGTGACCCCGTCTGCGTGGTCGTAGTCCGGGCGGTCCGTCACCGCGCCGACCGGGACGACCGTGCCCGGACGGACCAGGAGCGGCACGCTTCTGAAGTCGTGCCGTTCACGGACCCAGCGGGGGCCGGTGACCGTGCCGCCGGTCGGGAAGCGGGTCCAGGTGCCCTCGGGGACGTAGTACGTGACGTCACCCTCGTCGCTGAAGACGGGGGCCACGAGGAGGTCGGGGCCGAGCATGTACTGGCGTTCCAGATGCGCGCAGCCGGGGTCGTCCGGGAACTCCAGCACCATCGCGCGCATCATCGGGACACCCTCGGTGTGGGCGGTGCGCGCGGCCTCGTGGAGGTAGGGCATCAGGCTGAGCTTCAGGCGGGTGAACTTCCGCAGGACGTCCACCGATTCGTCGTCGAAGAGCCAGGGGACCCGGTACGACGACGAGCCGTGCAGTCGGCTGTGGGAGGACAGGAGGCCGAAGGCGATCCACCGCTTGAAGAGCGCGGGGGTCGGGGTGCCCTCGAAGCCGCCGATGTCATGGCTCCAGTACCCGAAGCCCGACAGCCCCAGCGACAGCCCGCCCCGCAGCGACTCGGCCATCGCCTCGTACGTCGACTCGCAGTCGCCGCCCCAGTGGACGGGGAAGCGCTGGCTGCCGACCGTCGCCGAGCGGGCGAAGAGCACCGCCTCGCCCTCGCCCCGGTGTTTGCGCAGGACGTCGAAGACCGTGCGGTTGTAGAGGTAGGTGTAGTAGTTGTGCATCCGCTCCGGGTCCGTGCCGTCGGACCAGGTCACGTCCAGGGGGACCCGCTCGCCGAAGTCGGTCTTGAAGCAGTCGACGCCCTGGGCGAGCAGCGCCTCCAGCTTCGACGCATACCACTCGCGGGCCGCCGGGCTGGTGAAGTCGACCAGGGCCATGCCGGGCTGCCAGAGGTCCCACTGCCAGACGCTGCCGTCGGGTCTGCGGAGCAGATGGCCGAGCGCCCTGCCCTCCGCGAAGAGCGGGGAGCGCTGGGCGATGTACGGGTTGATCCACACGGAGATGCGCAGGCCGCGGCGTTTGAGGCGGGCCAGCATGCCTTCCGGGTCCGGGAAGACCCGGGGGTCCCACTCGAAGTCGCACCACTGGAACTCGCGCATCCAGAAACAGTCGAAGTGGAAGACGGAGAGGGGCAGCCGCCGCTCCCGCATGCCCTCGATGAAGGAGGTCACCGTCTCCTCGTCGTAGGAGGTGGTGAAGGAGGTCGACAGCCAGAGACCGAACGACCAGGCGGGCGGGAGAGCCGGGCGGCCGGTGAGGGCCGTGTACTTGCGGAGGATGTCCTTCGGGGTCGGGCCGTAGATGACGTAGTACGTCAACTGCTGCGTCTCCGCGCTGAACTGGACCCTCGACACGACCTCCGAGGCGACCTCGAAGGACACCTTGCCGGGGTGGTCGACGAAGACGCCGTAGCCCGCGTCGGTGAGGTAGAACGGCACGTTCTTGTAGGCCTGTTCGGTGGCCGTGCCGCCGTCGGCGTTCCAGACGTCGACGACCTGGCCGTTCTTGACGAGCGGGCCGAAGCGTTCGCCGAGGCCGTACACCGAGGTGCCGACGCCCAGGTTGAGCTGCTCGCGGAGGTAGTGGGCGCCGGACGCCTCGCGCATGATGCCCATCGACTTGGGGCCGCTGGTGGTGAGGGTGCGGCCGTGGGCGAGGAAGTCGACGTGCCAGGGGCCGGTGCGGGACACGCGGACCGACAGCTCTCCGGCGGTGAGGGTGGCGTGCTCGTCGTCGTAGGAGGTGTGGGGGGTGAACTCATCGCTCGTCAGCTCGAACCGAGGGCCGCGTGGCCGTTCGCCCTCGAAGTGGGTGAACGTGACGCCGATGACGTCGGGCATCGGGGCGTGGGCGCTGATCGTCACGACCGGTCCCTTCAGCAGGTCGCCGCGGTGGCGGATGGGCTGGGTCGGGGCGTGGACCTCCAGGGCGCCGCCGTCCGTGGCGGTGACGTCGAGGACCTCGACCGGGTGGGCCGCGGTGACGCCCTCGCGGAGCAGCCAGTAGCCGTCGGTGAACTTCATGTGGGGGGTCTCCTTACGTCACGGCCTGCTTCACGGCTCACTTCACGGCTCCCACGGCGATGCCGCGGGTGAGCGTGCGCTGGAAGAGGAGGAAGAACACGAGAGCGGGGAGCAGGCCGAGCAGGGCCGCCGCGTTGGTCATCGTGGCGTCCATCAGACGCTGGCCCTGGAGGACGCCCAGGGCCACCGACACGGTCTGGTTGTCGTTGGAGATCAGCATGACGAGGGGGAGCAGGAACTCGTTCCAGGTCCAGATGAAGAAGAAGACCAGCAGCACGCCGAGAGTGGGGCGGCTGACGGGGACGACGATCCGCCACAGGATCTGCCACCTGTTCGCACCGTCGATCCGGGCCGCCTCGACGATCTCGCGGGGGAACCGACCGAGGACGGCGGAGAGGAGGTAGGTGCCGAAGGCCGCCTGGACGACCGTGAAGACGATGACCACGCTGAGGCGGGTGTCGTACAGGCCGGCTTCCTTGGAGAGGAAGTACACCGGGTAGACCAGCGCCTCCTGAGGCAGCATGTTCGCCAGCACGAAGAAGGCCAGGATCCAGGTACGGCCCCGCAGCCGGCCGATGCCGATCGCGTACGCGTTGAGCACCGACAGGACGACGGCCAGCACCGCCACCGAGCCGCTGATCAGCACGGAGTTGAACAGCTTTCGGCTGTAGTCGACCCGCTCCCAGAAGTCCTTCAGCCCGTCGAGGTAGAGGCCGTCGGGGAGACTGAGCGGGCCGCCCCGGGAGTACTCCGCCGGGGACTTCACCGCGTTCACGGCCACGATCAGAAACGGGACGATCATGAAGAGGGCGGCGACGCAGAGGGCCACGAGGACCGGGTAGCGGCGGACGGCGGTCATACGCGGGTCCCTTCCTCGGCGTCCTCGGCGCGCGTCTGGAGCCTCAGACCGATCAGGGCCAGGGCGAGGACGATCACGGTCAGGACGGTGGAGATCGCGGCGCCGTAGCCGACCTGGGTCTTCTCGAAGAACGTGGTGAAGGAGAAGTAGGACGGGACGTCGGTGGCGCCGCCGGGGCCGCCCTTCGTCAGGACGTACACCGCGCCGAACACCTTGAGCGCGGCGATCGTGCACCACAGCAGGACGACATGGATCTCGGGCCGGATCTGCGGCAGTGTGATGTGGCGGAAACGGCGCCACCAGCCGGCGCCGTCCAGCTCGGCGGCCTCGTACAGGGCCGGGTCGACGCGTTGCAGCCCCGCCATGAAGACGACCAGCGGGAAGCCGAGCTGCACCCACACCATCACGGCCATGACGGTGTAGAGGGCGAGGTCGGGGTCGCCGAGCCAGTCCTGCTGCCATCCGCTCAGACCGACCGTCTTCAGCAGTTCGTTCAGGGAGCCGTTCTCGGGGGCGAGGATCCAGCTCCAGACGATGCCCGCGACCGCGATCGGCAGCACCTGGGGGAGGTAGAAGCAGGCGCGCAGCACGGCGGTGACCCGGCTGCCGAAGTGCTTGCCGACGAAGTCGAACAGGGCGGCGGCCAGGACCAGTCCGAGCGCGGTCGGTACGGCCGCCATGGCGACCACCATGAACAGGCTGTGCCGGAACGACGCCCAGAAGGCCGAGTCGCCCAGCAGCTCCCGGTAGTTGGCGAGGCCGGACCACTCCGGGGTGCCGACTCCCTGCCAGTCGGTGAAGCTCACCCCCGTGTTCATCAGGAACGGGACGATGACGACGGCGAAGAAGGCGAGGGCGCCGGGGAGGAGGAACAGCGCGTAGGAGTCACGGGGGCCGCGGGGGTGGCGTGTGCGGCCGGTGCGCCCCTCCTTGCCGACCGCGGCCCCTCTCTCCACGGTCACCGTCATCGCTCCGGTACGTCCTTCTCGTACGCCTTCCCGATCGCGTCCAGGTACGCGTCCGGGTCCGCACTGCCGGTGATCAGCTTCTGGGTCTCGGAGACGAGGACGTCGTAGAAGCCGGGGACGGGCCAGTCGGGATAGAAGGCCAGGCCGTCCTTCTCGGAGAGGGCGTTGAAGTCGGCGATCAGCTTCTTGGCCTGTGGATCGGTGATGGCGGCCGGGTCCGCGGCCACCGGGACCCCGCCCTTGTCGCCGAGCAGGTTCTGGATCTTCTCCGACATGGTGATGTCGATGAAGTCGTAGGCGAGTTCCTTGTTCTTCGCGCCCTTCGGGACGACCCAGAGGTTGCCGCCGGAGCCGAGGGTGAGGTTGGTGTCCGGCCACAGGAACGTGCCCCAGTCGAACTGGTTCTCCGCCTTGAACCGGCCGTACCACCAGCTCCCCGAGAACAGGATCGGCGCCTTGCCCTGGATGAAGGAGACGCCCGCGTCCTCGGCCTTCGTCCCGGTCGACTTCTCGCTGATGTATCCCTTCTCCACCCACTCGGCCAAGGTCTCCGCCCCGTACGTCCACGCGGCGTCATGGAAGTCGGCCTCGCCCTTGTACAGCTCGTAGGAGTCCACCCAGGCGCGGTCCGCCTTGCTCAGCGCCAGCTGGTACAGGTACTGCTGCGCCACGTACTCGGCGCCGGCGTTGGCGAGTGGCGTGATGCCCGCGTCGACGAACTCGTCCATGGCGGCCGTGAGTTCGGCGAGGGTGGTGGGCTCGGCGATGCCGTGCTTGTCGAAGAGCTCCTTGTTGTAGAAGACCATCGTGTACTCGGCGTAGTTCGGCACGCCGTACCACTTGCCGGAGCCCATGACGCCGTCGGCGTCGTACTGGCTGGTGGTACGGACGCCCGCGCTGAGCTTCTTGTCCCAGCCGCGCTCGCTCACCTCCGGCGTGAGGTCGGTGAGAAGACCCTGCTTGGAGAGGAGTCCGGCGGTCGCGTTGCCCTTGTTGTACTCCATGAGGTCGGGCGCGTCGGAGGAGTTGAGGACCATCGGGGCGGTCTTGCGGATCTGTTCGAAGCCCTTCTCCTCGAACTCGACCTCGACACCCGGGTGGGTCTTCTCGAACTCCTCGATCGCCGCGTTCCAGGCCACGCCCATCGCGCTGTCGGGGCCCTCGTAGTGCCAGAGGCGGAGGGTCCCGCCGTCGTCGCCGCTCTCCGAACCGCCGCAGGAGGTCAGGAGCAGGGCTCCGCCGAGAGCCGCCGCAGCCGCTGCCGTACGCCTTCGTGCCGTCAACATCCAGTGCCTCCGGGGGAGTCGGATGGATCGTCGAAAGGTGTAGTCGAATCGCTTCGATGACCGACGTCGAAGCGCTTCGACGGAAGGTATGGGCGGGCTGCGGGTGCGTCAATGGGGCGGACGGGAATTCGTGCGATGTTCGGATCGTCGAACACCGGGGCGTACGGTCGGGCGCTGCGCCGAGGCGATCAGGAGTGCCGAGGCCGCCGCGGCCACCGGCACCGCGAAGCCCGCCGTGCCGGTTCCCGGCATGTGCTCCGCGACCCAGCCGCCCAGCGCCGATCCGCCCGCTATGCCGCCGAGCAGGCCGGTGACGGCGAGGGTCATGCCCTCGTTCAACCGGCCTGCGGGGGTGCGGTGCTGGACGAGGGCCATGGCGGTGACCATCGTGGGGGCGGTGGCCATGCCGGCGAGGAGGAGGGCCGGGGCGAGAAGCAGGAGGGAGCCGGTGGCCGTGGCGGTGAGCCAGGGGAGGGCCATCAGGGCGGTCATCGCGGCCAGGCAGCGGCGGAACCGGCGTGGCGCTGGGCCCGTCACGCGCAGGGCGCCGTAGGCGAGCCCCGCCACGCAGGAGCCGGCCGCCTGGAGGCCGAGGATCACGCCGGCCGCCGAGACGTGGCCCCGGGCGTCCGCGTAGGCGATGGTGACGACCTCCAGGGAGCCGAAGACCGCGCCGGTGGCGAGGAAGACGGCGAGGAGGGGCGGGATGCCGGGGCTGCGGAGGGGGGACCTCGCGGTCGTCCGGCCGGTGGGGGGCGGTTCCGTGGTGCGCTGGGCGGCGAAGAGCAGTACGCCGGTCATGCAGAGGACGGCGCCGACGAGGGTGCCGGCCTCGGGGAACAGGGTGGTGCAGAGGAAGGCCGCGAGGACCGGGCCGAGCATGAAGCAGAGTTCGTCCGCCGCCTGTTCGAAGGAGTTGGCGGTGTGCAGGGCCGCCGGGTCGTCCTTCAGGAGGTGGGCCCAGCGGGCTCGGGACATGCCGCCCGTGTTGGGGACCGTGGCGGTGGCGGCGTAGGAGACGAAGAGGGTCCAGGCGGGGGCGTTCCAGTGGGCGCAGGCGATCAGGGAGAGGTTGCCGAGGGACGCGAGGGCGGTGGCGGGGACGGCGATCCTGGCCTGTCCGTAACGGTCCACCAGGCGGGCGGTCCAGGGGGCGACCAGGGCGGTGGCGGCGAGGCCGGTGGCGACCACCGCGCCGGCCAGGGCGTAGGAGTCCCGGGAGGCGGCGATCATGAGGATCGCGCTGACGCTGAACATGCCCATGGGGAGGCGGGCTATGAGGTTGCCGAGGGTGAAGGCTCGGGCGCCGGGGGTCAGGAAGAGGGTGCGGTAGGGGCCGCGGGTGCCGTCGGTCCGGAACAGGGTGCGGTAGGGGGTAGGGGCGCGTGAGGGGGTGGGGGTGCGGGTTCGTCGGCGGGTGCGGGTCGGTTGTGGCTGGTCGCGCGGTTCCCCGCGACCCTGAAGGGCAGGGGCTGCGCCCCTTGGGCGGGGTCTTGAGGAGTGGGCCCTTTCGGGCGGGGGAGTGGGCATGCCCTTACGGTCGCCCGGCCCCTGATCCACCGTCCAACACCTACTCCGTGGCCATTCACGCACCCCGGTTGTAAGTTCGCCGGATGTCCGCTGCCGCCCAGGCCATCGATCCCCGCCTCCTCCGTGCCTTCCTCGCCGTCGCCGAAGAGCTGCACTTCACCCGGGCCGCTGCTCGGCTGTATGTCGCCCAGCAGGCCCTCAGCCGGGATGTCCGGCGGCTGGAGCGGGAGTTGGGGGTGGAGCTGTTTCTGCGGAGTACCCGGCAGGTGGCGTTGACGGGGGAAGGGGAGCGACTGGTGCCTCATGCACGGCGCGTGCTGGAGGCACAGGAGGAGTTGGTGGCGGCGTTCCGGCCGGTGCGGCCCCTGTTGGTGGATCTGAATTCGCCGGGACTGGCCACGGGGGCGCGGGTGCTGCGCCGGGCCCGGGAGATCGTGCCGGAGCTGGAGCTGATGGCGCGGTACGAGAGCGGGCTGACCCATGCGGCGGCAGAGATCCTCGCGGGGCGGCTGGACGTGTCGTTCGGGAGGTTCGCGGGGCTCGAACCGGCGGTGCGGGCGCGGCTCGCACAGCAGCCGGTGCGGTACGAGCCGATGACGGTGATCCTGCCCGAGGATCACCGGCTGGCCGGGCTGGACGCCGTACCACTGGCGGAACTCGCGGGTGAGCGGGTGTACGCGGGCGCGGGGAATCCGCGTACGCCGGAGTGGACGGAGCTCGCGCGGCGGCTGTTCGAGGGGCGGGGGATCGAGGTCGCGGCGCCCGCCCCGCTGGCCGTGGGAGAGGAGGAGTTCCAGCGGATCATGGCCAGGACGAGGTCACCGGTGCTGGCGGTGGTGGACTTCCCGTCCATGCCCGGCACGGTGGCGCGGCCGCTCGTCGACCCCGTACCGCTGTCGCCCGTCTCGCTGGTGTGGCGGAAGGGGTTCGCGCATCCGGGGCTCGACGCGTTGCGGCGGGCCGCCGCCGAGTTGGCGGGGGCGGAAGTATGGCTGTCATATCAGGAGGACGGGTGGATTCCGGTCACAGATGCACTCATCATGATGACCTTCACCTGACATCACACACATATACATCTCTCCCACCCCTACATTCGGGGCCCGGGTGTGTGTGATGGGCGGGGCGCCCCGGATCGGGTGGGGGTCCGGTCCGGTACAGGAAAGTGCGACAGTCCGGCATCGAACACGCACCTGAACGATCCCGTGGGGGGAAGTGCGTGCACGTCGAGAACTGGCCCAAGGGCATTCAGCCGAAGGGCTTTCAGCCGAAGCGGACCGATGGCGAAGTCGAAGGCCTCGGTCGAGGCCGTGGTGGTAGTGGCTCCGGGAGCGAGGTGGTCTGGCCCGAGGCCGCCGACAGAACGGGAGCGGTGTCCCGGACGGAGCGGGGCCACGGGAGGGAGACCTCCGGCCAGGCGGGGATCTCCGGGCAGCCGGGCACCGGAGTGCCTCGGCAGCCGACCGCCTCCGGGGCCCCCGGTGCCCCGGACGCGGCGGGACGGCCGGGTGTCGTCCCGGCGCCCTGGGAGCAGCCCGACCAGCCGGGACGCAATCACGATCCGCACGAGGTGACCGTGCAACTCGACGGCGTGGGGCGCGAAGTGGACGAGGGACCGGGCAGGCACGCGGGCAAGGACGGGGACGCGGCGGGTGCCGGGCAGGACTCCGACGGGCCGGTCTTCGTCGACGAGTCGGGCCGGCGCAGGAACATGTACCGGCGGCTGGGTATCGCCGTCGGCACCGCCTGCGCGGCGTACGCCGTGGTCATCGTCGGCACGCTGGTGTCGGGCAACTCGGACGCCCCCTGGCTGCCGGTGCCGATGCAGAAGGACGACAAGCCGGCGGGCAAGGTGGACACACCTCCGCTGCCTGCCGAGTCGGACGACCGGTCCGACGAGGCGGACGGCTTCGCACCGGACGCGGGTCCGGGCGGAGGCCGTACGGGGGCGACGTCCTCGCCCGCCGCCAAGTCCCCGACCGGCTCGTCGGGCAGGGCCAAGCAGCCGGAGAAGTCGGCCAGTGCCAAGCCGTCGGCCGGGCCCAGTGCCGGGGTGACGCCGAAGCCGAAGCCGAGCGACGGCGTGAAAAACCCCGAGCCGTCCCCCTCCGCGCCCGAGCCGCCGAAGGTCGACCCCAGCCCCTCTGCCTCGCCCCCGCCCTCACCCTCGCCCTCCGAGACCGGCGGCCCCGGCCCGGGCTCCGCTCCGGACTCCGGCACGGACACCGTCGCCGACGGTCCGGCGTCCCCGGCGCCCGTCGAGCCCGCCCCGTCGACGCCGGAGACCTCGCAGAGCCCACAGGAACCGTCGAGCCCGCAGGAGCCGTCGAGCCCGCAGAGCCCGCAGAACCCGGAGAGCCCCGCCTGATGACCCGCTCCAAGCGCGGCGGCACGCCTTCGCGTGCCGCCAAGCGCCCTACCCGCTCACCGCGTTCACCGAAGAGCCCCGAGGGCGGCACGGCCGGCGACACGGTGGACAACCCGCCCGGCAGTACGGCTGCGAGCACGGCCGGCGGCTCGGCGAACGGCTCCTCGAAGCGCTCGCGGAAGAGCCCGCGCAAGAGCAGGCAGAAGCGTTCCGGGCGGCGGGTGCCGCTGCGCCATCTGCTGCCCTGTGTGCTGCTCCTCGCCCTGATGGCCATGCTGATGCTGCGCGGATACGTGCACAGCGAGATCCTCGCGGACCACCGGGTCGGGCCGCCGGTGGCGAACGACCGGGTGCCGAAGAAGATACTGAAGGGCGGGCCCGTGATCGACACCCGCTCGGGCCGCCAGATCAGCCTCGACATCCCCGATTACGAGCTGGTCCTGACGTTCGACGACGGGCCCGACCCCCAGTGGACCCCCAAGGTCCTCGACATGCTGAAGAAGCACGAGGCCAAGGCCGTCTTCTTCATCACCGGCACGATGGCCTCGCGCTACCCGGACCTGGTCCAGCGGATGGTCGACGAGGGCCACGAGATCGGCCTGCACACCTTCAACCACCCGGACCTCTCGCTCCAGGGCAAGGACCGCATCGACTGGGAGCTGTCCCAGAACCAGCTCGCGCTCGCGGGCGCCGCCGGCATCCGCACCTCGCTGTTCCGGCCGCCGTACTCCTCGTTCTCCGCGCGCATGGACAACCGGACCTGGCCGGTCACGCAGTACATCGGCAGCCGCGGCTACATCACCGTCGTCAGCGACACCGACAGCCAGGACTGGGCCCGCCCCGGAGTCGACGAGATCATCCGCCGGGCCACGCCCGAGCTCGGTGACGGGCACATCGTGCTGATGCACGACGCAGGCGGCGACCGCTCGCAGACCGTCGCCGCGCTGGACCGGTACATCAGTGGACTCCAGGTCAAGGGCTACAAGTTCGACACCCTGACCGGCGCCCTGAAGGCGCCCAGCGCACACACCCCGGTCACGGGCCTCGGCCTGGTGAAGGGCAAGGTCTGGGTGACGCTGGTGCAGGTCTCGGAGAAGACGACGAGCGTCCTCGTGGTCGCCCTCGCGGTCGTCGGCGTCCTCGTCCTCGCCCGCTTCGGCCTGATGCTGATCCTGTCGATCGCGCACGCCCGCAAGGTCAGGCGACGCGGTTTCCGCTGGGGTCCGAACGGGCCCGTCACGGAACCGGTGTCGGTGCTCGTCCCGGCGTACAACGAGGCCAAGTGCATCGAGAAGACGGTCCGTTCGCTGGTGGCGAGCGACCACCCCATCGAGGTGCTGGTCATCGACGACGGATCCAGCGACGGCACGGCCGGCATCGTCGAGGAGCTGGGCAAGGACCTGCCGGGCGTCCGCGTCGTACGCCAGCTCAACGCGGGCAAGCCCGCCGCCCTCAACCGGGGCATCGCCAACGCCCGGCACGAGATCATCGTCATGATGGACGGCGACACGGTCTTCGAACAGTCCACCGTCCGCGAGCTGGTCCAGCCCTTCGCCGACCCCCGTGTCGGCGCGGTCGCGGGCAACGCCAAGGTCGGCAACCGCGACAGCATGATCGGCGCCTGGCAGCACATCGAGTACGTGATGGGCTTCAACCTCGACCGCCGGATGTACGACATCCTGCGCTGCATGCCGACGATCCCCGGCGCGGTCGGGGCGTTCCGGCGCGAGGCCCTCGAACGCGTCGGCGGCATGAGCGAGGACACCCTCGCCGAGGACACCGACATCACCATGGCCATGCACCGCGACGGCTGGCACGTCGTGTACGCCGAGAACGCGCGGGCCTGGACCGAGGCCCCGGAATCCGTCCAGCAGCTGTGGTCGCAGCGTTACCGCTGGTCGTACGGCACGATGCAGGCGATCTGGAAGCACCGGGGCGCGATCTTCGACCGCGGCGCGTCGGGACGCTTCGGGCGCGTGGGCCTGCCGCTGGTGTCGCTGTTCATGGTCGTGGCGCCCCTGCTGGCCCCGCTCATCGACGTGTTCCTGCTCTACGGGCTGATCTTCGGGCCGACGGAGAAGACGATCGGCGCCTGGCTGGGCGTCCTGGTCGTCCAGGTGGTGTGCGCCGCGCTGGCGTTCCACCTCGACAAGGAGCGCATGACCCATCTGATCTCGCTCCCGCTCCAGCAGATCCTCTACCGCCAGCTCATGTACGTCGTCCTGCTGCAGTCGTGGATCACGGCACTGATCGGCGGCCGGCTGCGCTGGCAGAAGCTGCGGCGGACGGGGGCCGTGGGGCTGCCCGGTGCGCCGCAGGAGCCGTCTCTGCCTCAACAGCGGGCAGGCGGCGAGCGGAGGCCGGTCGGATGAGCACGCTCACGCAGGATTCCACCCCGCAGACCCCGTCGGCGCCACCCGCGCCCGGCCGGGACCGCTACTTCGACCTTCTCCGGGGCCTCGCCATCTTCCGGGTGGTGCTCTACCACCTCGCGGGCTGGAGCTGGCTGCCGCTCGTCTTCCCCTCCATGGGCGTGATGTTCGCGCTCGCCGGCAACCTCATGGCGCGCTCGCTCAAGCGCCCGGCACTGGACGTCGTCAGGGGCCGGCTCCGCCGGCTGCTGCCGCCGGTGTGGCTGCTGGGCGTCGTCGGCGTGACGGGGATGGTGGCCCAGGGCTGGGGGCCGGATCCGTACTGGCATCCCCTCTGGTGGTGGTTCCACCTCACGTTCTGGATCCTCCCGGTCAGCGAGCCGCCGTACGCCGACGGCCTGCCCGGGGTGCACGGCTTCATCGGCGCCGACTGGGCCGTGGAACTGGCCGGACCCCTCTGGTACGTCCGCACCTACATCTGGTTCGTCGTCCTCTCCCCGGTGCTGCTTCGCGCGCTGCGGAAGGTGCCGGTGGTGACGGTCCTCGCGCCGATCGCGCTGGCCGGGGTGCTCGAACTGGGCCTGCTGGAGCTGCCGGGCGAGCGGATCTCCTCGGGGCTGACGGACTTCACCACCTTCGGCGCCTGCTGGATCCTCGGCATGGCCCACCACGAGGGGACCCTCAAGCGCCTCCCGAGGTACGTCGTGCCGTCCGTGGCCCCGGTGGTCGCCCTGATCGGCCTCTGGTACGCCCTGCGCCACGACTACGGCGCCGGCAACGACCTGGACGACATGCCGTTCGCCCAGTCCCTGTGGTCCGTCGCGGTGGTGGCGTTGCTGTTGCACTTCAGCCCGTCGTGGCCGCAGTGGCCGCCCCGGCTGCGCCGCTGGGACGGGGTGGTCACCTTCCTCAACTCCCGCGCGGTGACGATCTATCTCTGGCACACCACCTGCATCATGATCGCCGAGACCCAGTGGGACCGGCTGTGGGACGTGGTGTTCCTCGAACAGAACGCCCCGTGGCTGCTGGAGAGCGTCTGGCCGGTACTGGTCCTGACCTGGCTGCTGGTCGTCGCTTGCGTCGTCGCGTTCGGCTGGGCGGAGGATCTGGCCGCCCGGCGCAGGCCTCGACTGTGGCCGAAGAGTGCGGATCCTGGGAGGGCCGGGGGAAGGCCCTGACGCGGGCGGTCACTTGCGGGTGGTCGGTCATGTATTGACCGCGTAACCAACCGGGATACGCACTTGCGTACGACTCGGCGGGTGGTGGATGTTGGGCTGGCTGGAGGCAGGCGTTCTCGCACTTCTTGCCTCGCCGAAGCGACTCAAGGAGTGACACCCGCCGATGACTCAGCCCCCCGGCCAGCCGCCGTACGACGGTTACGGCGCCCAGCCGCCGCAGCAGCCGTACCCGGGGCCTTACACGCCCCCGCCGGCGCCCGGTGGGCCCCCGCCGGTCCAGGGCCAGGTCCCCGGCCAGCCGCCGAACCCGTACGCCACGGCTCCTCAGCAGCCGTACGGGGCGGCTCCGCAGCAGCCGTACCCGACGGCTCCGCAACAGCAGTACGGGGCGCCGGGCATGCCGGGGGCGCCCAACTACGGCCCGCAGTACGGGGGTTATCCGCCGCCTCCGCCCTCCGGTGGTAGCGGAGGCAAAGTCGCGCTGATCATCGTGGCCGCCGTGGCGGCGCTCGCGGTGATCGGCGGTGGCATCTTCCTCCTCACCAGCGACGGGGACGAGAACGACACGGCCAAGCCCGGGCAGAGCGTGTCGGCGTCGGCGGGCGAGTCCGAGAGCCCGTCGGAGACGGAGGAGGCCACCGACGAGGCCACGGACGAGGCCAGTGACACGCCCGACGGCGGTCTGGACGACGGTGGTTCGAGCGTTGCCCCCGCAACGGGCGTCGAGGGCCAGTGGCAGGACGACGAGCTCAGGACCCTGACGATCCGCGCCGAGGAGACCACCGGGGAGAACAAGGGCCAGCACCTCCTCTCCTACATCGACATGGTCGGCAGCAAGGGCATGATGTCGGGCGTCGGCACCTACCGTGACGAGAACAACTTCCGTATGGCCCTCGCCCCCCTGGCCTCGAAGGACGTCGGTGACGACGACATCACCTTCGCCACGGTCCGCCGCTCCGGCAACGACGTGGTCATCACCTGGGAGGCCGGCGGCACGGACACGCTCAGCTATGTGGGCGATGCGTCGGGCTGACCCTTCTTCTGCGCCTCCGCTCCCTTGAGGGTCTGTATGAGGGAGCGGAGGGGGGCGTGGGCGGTGGTGAGGATGGTGGTGGGGGTGTCGCTCTCGCGGAGGAGTATGTGTCCGGTGGGGGCGGCGGCGAGGTTGACGCAGTTGGAGGCGTCGCCGCAATAGGTGGACTTCTGCCAGTGAAGTCTGGACATGCCGGTGCCTTTCACAGGTCGTTCGCGATGCTGTGGATCAGATCTCGCGACTTCTCCGGCGCGAGGGCGCAAGCCTCCAGGCCGTCGATCACTGATCGGTACTTGGCGAGCTGGGCCTCACTGTCCAGAAACTCGCAACCGTGGTGGCTGTCCAACTGCACAGTGTCAACCTGGAGAACGGGTCCGGCGGCGTAGGTGATGCTTTGCCCCGCGCCCGGGAAGCTGGCATCGCCGAAGGGGATGACCCGGATGGTGACATGGGGGAGTTCGCTCATGTCGACAAGGTGCCTGAGCTGTTCGACGGCCACGGCTCGGCCGCCGAATCCCATCCTCAGAGCCGCCTCGTGGATGGTGACCAGATACGGGGTGGGGTTGCTCCGGTAGAGGATTCCCTGTCGCTTGATCCTGTGAGTCAGACGGTGCTCGATCTCGTACTGCCGCAGTGGTGGGACCACTGTCCGGAAGAGCGCCCGGGCGTGTTCGGTGGTCTGGAGCAGCGCGGGAACATGGACGAACAGGGCCACCCGCAGTGAGGCCGCGTGATGCTCAAGCTCCACGAGGTCGACCAAGTTGGCCGGGAGGTGTTCGCGGTACTCCTCCCACCAGCCACGCGTCCGCCGTCCGGTCATCGCTGCCAGCGCGTCGACGTACGCCGCGTCGAAGCAGTCGTAAGCCCGGGCCATGGAGCGCACTCGGTCGGCGCTGATGGGGGTGCGGCCGGTCTCCATCATGCTGACGCGCGCCTGGTTGACCCCAAGGAGTGTGGCGGCACCGGTCGCGGTGAGTCCCGCGCGCTCGCGGAGTTTGCGCAGCTCGGCGCCCAGTCTCCGCTGGCGCAGCGTCGGACTGTTCGTGGGCGGCAAGACGTCTCCCCTCAGCGGTGTGCATCCCTCACAAGAGTGAAGCGCTGATGCTTTCAGTTGTTTTGGTTAGATCCATCTAACCATCTGTCCTACGGTGGACACGTACCGCCCAACTGGCCCCGTCCGTAAGCCGGAAGCGCACCACCCCAGGCACTGCCACCGCTGAGCCGCGGCCGTTGAGCGAGCCCAAGTCCCCTTCCTCCCCGGAGGCGTTCATGGTCACCGTATCCCCGCTCGACTCCCGTTCGCCCGAATGCTGGAAGTACGCCCTTCGTCTGCCCTGCGACCCCCGGGCCGCCCGTATCGCCCGCGTGACCGTGCGGGCGATCCTGTCGAGTCACGGCCTTCACGAGATCGTCGACGTCACCGAGCTGCTGACCTCGGAGCTGGTCACCAACGCGTACCAGCACACGAAGGGTCCCTCCTCCGTACGCCTGGTCGCCCTCGGCGGCGGGCGCCTGCGCGTCTTCGTCTGGGACCACAGCGCGTACGTCCCACCTCCGTTCGACGACCCGGACGCCGCGCCGGTCCCACGCTCACCCTCGACGGACATCGACCACGGCCGGGGCCTCTTCCTCATCCGCCAGTGCGCCGACCGATGGGGGTGCTGGCCGGTGGAGGGCGGGAGCCTCGGGAGGGGTGGGGGGAAGCTGATGTGGTTCGAGCTGGGTGGGGCAGGGGTGGAGTCCGGATGCGTAGCCGTCTGACTACGGACCGCGCCGCGTGCGTCGTAGGAGTGACCCTCGGCCGGTGCGGCGCCCCTCCTCCGCCGGGCGTGCGGTCAGGAAGCCGTCCCTATACTCGGGCCATGGACCAGGACCTGGAGCGAGCCGCCCTCGTCGCACTGCTGCGGCGCGGCGACCGCCCCTGGCCCGAGCTCACCGACCAGATCGAGACCGTCGGTAGTGCCCGCGAGGTCCTGGAGAGCGCGCTCGACGCCTCGGGCCAGAGTGCTCTGTTCGACACCGAGCCCACCGTGGATCTGCAAGCCGTCGCCACGGAGATCGCCGCATGGGAGCGCGAGGGCATGCGCCTGGTGACGATCCTTGACGAGGGCTATCCGCTCTACCTGCGGCTGGTCCACCAGCGGCCGCCGTTCCTGTTCCTGCGCGGCACCGCTGTCGAGGACGACCTGCGGGTCGCCGTCGTCGGCACTCGCACCCCCACGCCCGAGGGAATCGCCCACGCTCGCGCCATCTCAGGAGGACTTGCCGAACGCGGAGTCACGGTGGTCAGCGGCCTGGCCGCCGGGATCGACACGGCGGCACACGGGACCGCACTCGCGGTCGGCGGCCGGACGGTCGCGGTGGTCGGCACCGGCCTGCGCCACGCCTACCCGGCGCAGAACGCCGGCCTGCAGCGGGAGATCGCCGAGCGAGGACTGGTGCTCTCCCAGTTCTGGCCCTCCGCGCCGCCCTCGAAGGCGTCGTTCCCCATGCGCAACGCTGTGATGAGCGGCTACAGCCTGGCCACGGTGGTGGTCGAGGCGGCGTACCGCAGCGGGGCTCGCATGCAGGCCCGTCTCGCCCTGGAGCACGGCCGCAGGGTCTTCCTCATGCGCTCTCTCATGACTCATGAATGGGCCAGGGAGTACGCGAGTCGACCGAACACGACCGTCGTCGACGGCCCGGCCGACGTCTTCGACCACCTCGACTCCCTCGTCCCCGCCACGGGCGAGCTGACCTGGGCGTAGGCGGCGGATCCGGGTGGCAACCGTTGAAGGGCTGTCCGCCCGCTACGCCAACTTCCTGGTTCACCCCTTACTGCCGGACACGAGTGTGTGTCAGGTATGCCGAGGTCCTGCGAAACCTGGCTATCCCACCTGCTGGCAGTGTGGCAAGGTCAGAAAGATCCTCGGTGTGGGGGTTGCCGACGCCGTGGTCCCGGTGAGCCGGGGCCCTCAAGAACGAGCAGTACGCCAATGAGCTGTGGCGTACAAGAACACCACGGGGCCCCAGCGGCAGTACTTCCAGATGGGCCTTGCGGCCGTCCTGTGGCGTTTCCTCGCTCTGCACGAAGTCTGCGTCGCGGCCCACTGCGCGGTCCCCGGCTTCAGCGTGGTCACCACTGTTCCCAGCACCAGCGGGCGCGAAGGCCATCCCCTGCGCACCATGGTGGCCGATGTCGTCGGCGTCACCCGCGACCGCCACCGAGACCTGCTGACCCCGACGCCGGACGCGGCCACCCTCGGCCGCACGGCTTCCCCGTCGCGCTACATCGCGTCGGCGCTCTGGGGTGAGAACGTCCTGCTCATCGACGACACCTGGGCCACCGGCCACCACGTTCAGTCCGCAGCGGCAGCTCTGAAGTCCTCCGGTGCGGGCAGTGTGGCCGTCGTCGTTCTCGGGCGCCATCTCAACACCACCTACGGCGACACTGCCACGCATGTCGAGCAGGCGCGTCTGCGCCGCTTCTCCTGGGACGTCTGCGCGCTCCGGCCCTGGCAACACGGCTGAACGCTTCCACGACCAAGTGGGGGTGGGCCGGAGTCACCGGCCCACCCCCTTGCTGTGGGTCTACTTTCCGCTCGTCGTCGACCACACCGTCACGGCCAGGGCCGCGCACGAGGTCACCGCGGCCAGCGACGGCAGGGGCCAGCGGGAGCGTTCCAGGGCGTCCAGGCGGTCCTCGTGCTCGGAGAGGGTCTTGTCGGTCTGGTCGGCGCGTTGGAGGAGGAGGGCGAGGTCGCCGCGGGTGGTGGCGAAGCCGACGTCCACGGCTCTGCGCAGGCGCTCCAACTCCAGTGCCACGGAGGCCCGTTCATCACTGCCCACCATCGACGGCCCCTCCGGATCCGGCCTTGAGCCACGGTGGGAGAAGGCGGTCCACCGACGGCATGGACATCAGCCGGCTCAGCGCGGTGGCCGCGACCACCAGCGTGGAGTAGCCGGGGAGATCGGCCACTCCCGGGGTGTCGGCGAGCAGCGGGAGGGCGGTCGCCACCGCCAACAGGGCCTGGATCGCCGTACGTACCGCTCTGCGGTTCGAGTCGGTCTTCGAGTCGGTCATCGTCATCGTTGTCCTCAGCCTCCGTTCAGACGCGCGGGACGCGCAGCCTGTCCCAGCTCGCCCGGCCTCGTCTGCCCGGCCTCGCCTGCCCGGCGATGCCCCGGTCGCCGATCAGCTGCCGCAGGTGCGCGTGGCACTCGTACAGCGTGCGGGGGGACGTACGCTGCACGCACCGTCATGTCCGTCGAAGCCGGGAGGTGGCGCCGTCATGCCCGAGAACCCGCAGACCCCCGCCGATCCGACCGCCGCGGTCATCCCCTCCGTCTGGGCCCGCCCCCGACGCCCCGGGCGTGAGCGGCCCGCGCTCACCCGGGATCTGATCGTCGCCGAGGCCGTCCGGCTGCTCGACGAGGAGGGTGCCGACGCGCTGAGCATGCGCCGCCTGGGTGCCCGGCTGAACGTGGGCGCGACCTCCATGTACTCGCACGTGGCGAGCAGGGACGAGCTGATCGAACTGCTCGTCGACCGGATCTACGGCGAGATGGAGGTACCGGGCCCGGAGGCCGCCCAGGACTGGCGGGCCGCCGCCGCCCGCTGTGCGCACGGCATCCGCGCGACGATCCTGCGCCATCCCTGGATCGCCCCGATGCTGGGCGAGGTCGGCGTCTCCCTGGGCCCCAACTCCCTGCGGCTCACCGAGAGCATGCTCGCCATGCTGCACACGGCGGGCTTCACGCTCGACCGCGCGGACCACGCCGTACGCATCCTCTTCGCGTACGTCCTCGGCATGACCACCACCGAGGCGGCCTGGCTGACCATGCTCGCCCGCAGCGGACGGAGCCCCGAGGACTGGACCCGGCAGGTGGGCCCGGCCATCGAGCGGGCCACCCGCGACCACCCGCACCTGAGCCGCCGGTACGCGGAACAGGCCGGAGCCGAGTCGGCGGACGTCGTCCAGGACAACTTCGACCACGGCCTCCAGTGGATCCTGGACGGCCTCGCGACCCGCCTCTGACACACCCCCCGCTCGAGGGCCGTGCACAGCAGTCGTGCGCGGCCCTTTTCCGTGCCAGGGAAGGAACGCCGTACGGCCTTGCGCACAGTGTTCGCAGTGCGTACAGTGTTCCTTGTCGCCGCACAGCGTACGGCGGCGGCTCCGATTCCCTGCCACCCGAAGGAGAACGCCATGTCCCAGCAGGCCACCCCCGACCTCGCCCACTGGCAGCACCGCCTCGACACCCTCCGCGCCACCCACGACGTGCCCGGCGCGACCCTCGCCTTCCTCGTCGACGGTGAGGTCCACGAGCTGGCCAGCGGTGTGCTGAGCCGGGCGACCGGCGTCGAGGCGACCACGGACTCGGTCTTCCAGCTCGGCTCGATCGCGAAGGTCTACACGGCCGCACTCGTCATGCAGCTGGTGGAGTCCGGTGAACTCGACCTGGACGTCCCGGTGGTGCGGGTGCTGCCGGAGTTCGCGACGGTCGACCCGGCGGCCACCGAGGTCATCACACCCCGCATGCTGCTGTCTCACACCAGCGGCCTGACCTGCGACTTCCACATCGACACCGGGCGTGGCGACGACGCGATCGCCAGGTACGTCGAGGCCGCGAAGGGCGTGGCGATGGACTGCCCGCCGGGTACGGCGGTGTCGTACAGCGGGATCGGGTACGTCGTGCTCGGCCGGATCGTCGAGGTGCTGACCGGCCTGACCTGGGACCAGGCACTCAAGGAGCGGGTGTTCGCGCCGCTCGGGCTCGCGCACACCATGACGCTGCCGGAGGAGGCGCTGCCGTTCCGCGCGGCCATGGGGCACATGGCGGGGGAGGGCGGGACCCAGGTCCCGGCACCGGTCTGGGACATGATGCCGCGCGCCGCCGGTCCGGGCGCCCGGGTGCTCGCCACCGCCGGTGACGTGGTCCGGTACGCGAAGGCCCACCTCGACGGTGGCGGCGGGATCCTCCGCCCCCGGACCGTGGCGGCCATGCAGGCCCGCGAGACCGACGTACCCGACAAGTGGACGGTCAGCGCGGACGGCTGGGGGCTCGGCTGGACGCTGTACGACTGGGACGGTGTCCCGGGCTACGGGCACGACGGCGCCGCGACCGGGCAGTACGCCTTCCTCCGGGTGGTGCCGACCGAGGGCGTCGCCGTCGCGCTGCTCACCAACGGCGGCTCGTCCCGTCTCCTCTACGCCGACCTGCTGCGCGAGCTGATGGCGGAGCTGGCCGGGATCACGATGCCCGCGCCGTTCGCCCCGGCCGCCGAGCCGCCCGCCGTCGACATCACGCCCTGGGCCGGTACGTACAAGAGGGAGGGGGTCGTCATCACGATCGGCGAGAGGAACGGCACACCGCATCTCACCTACGCCTTCGTCGACGGCATGGTGGGCTACTCGCCGGACCTGGAGATGGACCTCGTACCCCTGTCGGACACGGTGTTCGCCGGGTCGGGCGGCGGCGCCTCGTTCGCGGAGGACTGGATGCCTGTGGTCTTCGCCACGCTGAGCGACGGCACGCGGTGCGCCTACATTGGCATGAGGGCCGCGCCGAAGGTGGCGTGACCACGAGGTATGACGCCCTGCTCACCGATTCCTCACCGGCCGGTCCGCGCATACGTGAGAGCGAAGTTCCTTTCCGGTCACCCGGTGCCACAGAACAGGAAACGCGCCCTCCCTACCTTCGGGACTCATCACCCCTCATCACCGCATCGCACCACCTGAGTCCGGAGAACGTGGAGGCGTCATGACAGCCCCGAGCACTGCCCCCGCACCAAGCAGGGGAGGCCGCTGGATCGAGCACTGGGATCCCGAGAACGAGGCCTTCTGGAACGAGACCGGCGAGAAGGTCGCCCGCCGCAACCTGATCTTCTCGGTCCTCTCGGAGCACATCGGCTTCTCCGTCTGGACCGTCTGGTCGGTGATGGTGCTGTTCATGGGCCCCGAGTACGGGCTCACGCCGGCCGACAAGTTCTTCCTCGTCTCGATGGCCACGCTGGTCGGCGCCATCGTCCGCATCCCCTACACCTTCGCGGTGGCGCTCTTCGGCGGACGCAACTGGACGGTCGTCTCCGCGAGCCTGCTGCTCATCCCGACGGTCGCGGCGTTCCTCGTGATGGAGCCGGGGACCTCGTTCAACACGTTCCTGATCTGCGCGATGCTCGCCGGTATCGGCGGCGGCAACTTCGCCTCCTCCATGACCAACATCAACGCCTTCTTCCCGCTGCGGAAGAAGGGCTGGGCGCTCGGCCTCAACGCGGGCGGCGGCAACATCGGCGTCCCGGTCGTGCAGCTCATCGGTCTCGCCGTCATCGGGGCCGGCGGCGGTCCGCGCGTCCTGCTGGGGGTCTACATCCCCTTCATCGTGATCGCCGCCGTCCTGGCCTGGGTCAAGATGGACAACATCGCGGAGCTGAAGAACGACACCGGCGCCGCCAAGGAAGCCGTCAAGGACGCCCACACCTGGATCATGTCCTTCCTCTACATCGGCACCTTCGGCTCCTTCATCGGCTACAGCTTCGCCTTCGGCCTCGTCCTGCAGACCCAGTTCGGCCGTACGCCGCTGGAGTCCGCGTACGTCACCTTCATCGGCCCCCTGCTCGGCTCGCTGATCCGGCCGGTGGGCGGCGCGCTCGCCGACAAGTACGGCGGCGCCAAGATCACCCTGTGGAACTACGTCGCCATGGCCGGCGCCACCGGCGTCATCGTCATCGCCTCCATGCAGAAGTCGCTGCCGCTGTTCACCACCGCGTTCATCGTGCTCTTCGTCCTCAGCGGTCTGGGCAACGGCTCCACCTTCAAGATGATCCCGGGCATCTTCCAGGCCAAGGCCCTCGCCAAGGGGCTGGAGGGCGAGGAGGCCGCGGCCTACGGACGCCGCCTCTCCGGAGCCACCATGGGCATCATCGGCGCGGTCGGCGCACTCGGCGGCCTCGGCATCAACCTGGCCTTCCGCCAGTCCTTCCTCACGGTCGGCTCCGGCACCGGCGCCTTCGTCAGCTTCCTCGCCTTCTACGGTGTCTGCTTCGCGGTGACCTGGGCCGTATACCTTCGGCGCCCGGCCTCGAACACCTCCGCGAAGACGGCCACGACGGAGGCGAAGCCGCAGCTCAGCTACGCCGAGGTGTGACATCGCCCATGCCTTGACACGAGTGACGTAACACCAGCGACATCAACCCGAACCGAGCCTGTCACGCGCCGTTGACAGGCTCGTTCGGTATGTGGGCGCACCAATCGGTGCATCACCGAGTGCATCGACTGAGTGCAACGACTCGACTGCGGGACGAGAGCCATGTACGACGAACAGCAGCGACCCAGCGATCAGATCGAGCCGATCGACCGGACAGGACGGTTCTGATGGATCGGATGGATCGGACAGTGCAGACGGAACACGGGCCACTCGCGGGGTTCACCGTGGGGGTCACGGCCGCCCGCCGGGCCGACGAACTCGGAGCGCTCCTCCAGCGCCGCGGAGCCGCCGTCCTCCACGCCCCCGCCCTGCGCATCGTGCCGCTCGCCGACGACAGCGAACTGCTCGCCGCGACCAAGGACCTGCTCGACCTGCAACCCGACATCGTGGTGGCGACGACCGCGATCGGATTCCGTGGCTGGATCGAGGCGGCGGACGGCTGGGGCCTGGGCGAGGCCCTCCTCGACCGGCTGCGGGGGGTCGAAGTCCTGGCACGCGGGCCGAAGGTGAAGGGCGCGATCCGGGCCGCCGGCCTCACCGAGGAGTGGTCCCCCTCCTCCGAATCCATGGCCGAGGTACTCGACCGGCTGCTGGAGCAGGGTGTCGAAGGCCGCCGTATCGCCATCCAGCTCCACGGTGAACCGCTCCCCGGCTTCGTGGAGTCCCTGCGCGCCGCCGGAGCGGAGGTCGTGGGGGTCCCCGTCTACCGCTGGATGCCCCCCGAGGACATCACCCCCATGGACCGCCTCCTCGACTCGGCGGTCGGCCGCGGCCTCGACGCCCTCACCTTCACCAGCGCCCCGGCGGCGGCGTCCCTGCTCTCCCGCGCCGAGGACCGGGGCCTGCTCCCGGAGTTGCTCAACGCCCTCAACCACGACGTCCTCCCCGCCTGCGTGGGTCCGGTGACGGCCCTCCCACTCCAGGCCCACGGCGTGGACACGGTCCAGCCCGAGCGTTTCCGCCTCGGCCCCCTGGTCCAGCTCCTCTGCCAGGAACTTCCCGGGCGCGCCCGCACCCTGCCCATCGCCGGCCACCGTGTGGAGATCCGCGGCCACGCGGTCCTGGTCGACGGCGACCTCCGCCCCGTCCCCCCGGCCGGTATGTCCCTGCTGCGGGCGCTGTGCCGCAGGCCGGGCTGGGTCGTCCCCCGCTCGGACCTCCTGCGGGCACTCCCCGGCTCCGGTCGCGACGAACACGCCGTCGAGACGGCGATGGCCCGCCTCCGCACGTCCCTCGGCACCCCGAAACTGATCCAGACCGTGGTAAAACGCGGCTACCGCCTGGCCCTGGACCCGGCAGCGGACACGAAGTACGACGCGTGAGGGTTGTTCGTCCGCGGGTTCGTGGGGCTGGTCGCGCAGTTCCCCGCGCCCCCGAGAAGCAGGCGCTGCGCCCCGTGCTCTTCGCGCCTGAGGGGCCGTAGGCCCTCAAGGGGCGCGAGGAAACTGCCCGACCGGCCCCCCGGACCCGCGGCTGGGGGTCGAACGGGCGCAGCCCCTGGATGCGGGCACCTCCCGCTCGGGCGAAGCCGAGAGTGGGGGAGGGACGGGCAGGGGCGGCGGGGGCGAGCGGATCCAGCCACCCCCCGGAGGGTTCCACCCTCGGGCGCGGCCGGGCAAGGTAAGGGGTACGTACCCCTCAGACGCACCCCTGCCGGTCGGCACCCCAAGGCGGTGACAGGCGCATGGCACATGACCCCCGCTTCGACTGCGGTCACCTCTGCCTGGACTTCCTCGCGACCACCCACCCCGAGGAACAACTCGACTCGGCGGACCGACTGCGCGGGTGGATCACCGCGGCCGGCCTGGTCCCCGAAGGCACCCCCCTCGACCACATCGCCCCGCCCTGGCTCGTCGGCTTCCGGGAACTCCGCGGGCACATCGGCCAGTTGGTCCGGGGCGAACCGGACCGCAAGCCCGACTCCCGCCCCTTCGACATCTCCCTGGCGAGGGTCAACGAACTGGCCCGCGCGGCCACCCCGGCCCTGCGGGCCGTCCGCACGGACGACGGCACGCTCACCCGCGCCCTGGACCACACCCCCGACTGCGCCGCCCTGCTCGCCCTGATCGCCAGAGACACCGTGGAGCTGCTCACCGACCCCGTGGCGTGCGCAGGCCTGCGCAGGTGCGCGGGCGACAACTGCCCCATCGTGTACGTCGACACCTCCCGCGGCCGACGCCGCCGCTGGTGCTCCAGCGAGATCTGCGGCAACCGCGAACGCGTGGCCCGCCACCGCCGCCGAGCGGCCCTGGCCCGCGCCTAGCCCACCTCAAGGCACGCCTCTCGCGCCCTACTTCTCCCCGTTGGCGCAGAAATGCCCATCTGCCTTACCCGGCGCGCCAGTTGGTCAAACCCCCTACCTCCGTAAAGAAGCAGCAGTGCTGTTTTTCACATCATGACTTGGGTGCCTTCACAATTCCCGTCCATGCGTGCCGGTTTAACAACGGATATGGACGCACTTGTCCCCCACCTGCCCCGCCCGCACCCAGTTGAATCGAGAAAGTTGTGGCTCAACTCTGAACACACAACTGATTACCTACGTATCCCGATGTGAGCGACCGACTGGGGGAACCCCCGGACACCGGAGGTAGCCGTGCGCAAGGATTCCGCTGTGGCCGATGAACGCCCGCACAGGGCCCGTCATCGCGCATCACAGCCCTCAGAGCCAGACGAGGAGCTGATGCGCGCGCTGTACCGCGAGCACGCTGGACCCTTGCTCGCGTACGTGCTGCGTCTGGTCGCGGGCGATCGCCAGCGTGCCGAGGACGTTGTGCAGGAAACTCTCATCAGGGCCTGGAAGAACGCCGGTCAGCTCAATCGAGCGACCGGATCGGTACGCCCCTGGCTGGTGACGGTCGCACGTCGCATCGTCATCGACGGCCACCGCAGCCGGCAGGCCCGGCCGCAGGAGGTCGACCCGTCGCCGCTGGAGGTCATCCCCGCGGAGGACGAGATCGACAAGGCGTTGTGGCTGATGACACTGTCGGACGCGCTGGACGACCTGACCCCTGCCCACAGGGAGGTCCTGGTCGAGACCTATTTCAAAGGGCGTACGGTCAATGAGGCGGCCGAGACGCTTGGCATCCCCAGTGGCACCGTCCGCTCCCGGGTGTTCTACGCCCTGCGGTCGATGAAGCTGGCTCTAGAGGAGCGCGGGGTGACGGCATGAGCAACATCTACGGGGGGTATGGACCGGGAATGCCCGGGTCTGTGCAAGGAGCCCAAGGTTCCGGTGACAACATCCATGAAACCGTCGGCGCGTACGCCCTCGGGATACTGGACGACACCGAGGCCACCCAGTTCGAGATGCACCTCGCCACGTGCGAATGGTGCGGCCAGCAGCTGGACGAGCTGGCCGGTATGGAACCGATGCTGGCCGCGCTCGCGGACCTGCCCGCTTCCCAGGGCACACCGGCGATCGGCGAGTCCCTGTCCGCGAAACCGACCACCGGACTCGCGGACCGGCTGGTCGGCGAGGTCGTCCAGCACCGCGCGAAGAAGACCCGACGCAACTTCTTCATGCTGGCGGCCGGCGTGGCCCTGATCGTCGGCGGTCCGACGGCGGTGTTCGCGACGACGGGCGGCGGGGACGAGGAGCCGCCGGTGGCGTCCGGCCCGGCCCAGGAGGCCTTCATCAAGATGTCGGCGGCGGACAAGGTCTCGGGGACCGACGCGTCCACCCAGGTCAGTGCCACGATCGGCATGGAGTCCAAGGCCTGGGGCACGCACGCGGTCCTGGAGCTGAAGAACGTCAAGGGTCCGGAGAAGTGCTCGCTCATCGCCGTCGGCAAGAACGGCGAGCGCGAGACAGTCACCTCCTGGTCCGTCCCGAAGTGGGGCTACGGCATCAAGAACGCCAAGACGGAGCAGGCCAGAAACCCGCTCTACACCCACGGCGGTGCCGCCTTCACCCCGGACCAGATCGACCACTTCGAGGTCCTGACCTTCAGTGGGAAGAAGCTCGTCTCGGTCAAGGCGTGACACATTGAGACAAGCGGCGAACGGACCCCGGTCGGGCACATAGCCTGTCGGGGTCCTTTTCGCGTACGGTAGACGGCTGCCCAGCACGTCAGAAGGGGGCCCGGGTGGCCGCTCAGGTTCAGCAGGAAACGCTCGACTCCGCTCACGATTCGGTACGTGAGAAGGAGATCGGCGTCGAACAGGAACATCTGGACCGGGTGTACCGGCGTCTTGAGGAGAAGATCCACGAGGCCGAGTTCCTGATGAACGACGCGGCCCAGCGCGGTCAGGTCGGCACCCCCGGCGCGCTCGCCGAGCGGGACGCCCAGGTCTTCCGGGCGGGCATTCACCTCAACCGCCTGAACAACGAGTTCGAGGACTTCCTCTTCGGCCGTATCGACCTGCTGCTCGGCAAGGACGGCAAGAAGGGCCCGGACGGCGCGTACACCGCCGTCGAACCGGCCGAGGGCACCGTCCGTCCCGACAACACGGCCGACATCGCCGAGACCCTCCACATCGGCCGTATCGGCGTCCTGGACTCCGACTACGCGCCGCTGGTCATCGACTGGCGGGCCCCGGCGGCCGCACCCTTCTACCGCTCGACCCCGGTCGACCCCGGCCGGGTCGTACGCCGCCGGGTCATCCGCTCCAAGGGCCGCAAGGTGCTCGGCGTCGAGGACGACCTGATGCGCCCCGAGCTGAAGGCCTTCCTCGACGGCGGCGAGCTGCCCGTCATCGGCGACGGCGCCCTCATGGCCGCCCTCGGCCAGGCCCGCAGCCACACCATGCGCGACATCGTCGCCTCCATCCAGGCCGAACAGGACCTGGTGATCCGCGCCCCCGCCGCCTCCGTGACGTACGTCGAGGGCGGCCCGGGGACGGGCAAGACGGCCGTCGCCCTGCACCGCGCCGCGTACCTGCTCTACCAGGACCGGCGCCGGTACGCGGGCGGCATCCTGATCGTCTCCCCGACCCCGCTGCTGGTGGCGTACACCGAGGGCGTCCTGCCGTCCCTCGGCGAGGAGGGCCAGGTCGCCATCCGCGCGATCGGCTCACTGGCCGAGGACACGGGCGGCGCCGAGGCCACGCTGTACGACTCCCCGGCCGTGGCCCGCGCCAAGGGCTCGTACCGCATGCTCAAGGTGTTGCGGAAGGCCGCGCGGGGCGCGCTGGAGTCGGGCGACGTGCCCACCCGCCTCCGGGTCGTCGCCTTCGGCCGCCGTATCGAGCTGGAGGCGCCCGAACTGGACCGCATCCGCCAGAACGCGCTCGGCGGCACGGCCCCCGTCAACCTCCTGCGCCCCCGCGCCCGCAAGCTCCTCCTGGACGCCCTGTGGGCCCGGTCGGGGGCGCAGGGCCGCCACAGCGACCCGGAACTGGCCGCCGAACTGCGCTCCTCCTTCGACGAGGACATCACGAGCGAGGACGACTTCATCGCCTTCCTCGACGCCTGGTGGCCCGAGCTGACCCCGCGCGGAGTCCTGGCGGCCATGGCCGACGAGCGCCGCCTCGGACGCTGGGCCCGGCGCATCCTCAACCCGGGTGAGGTCCGCCGGGTCGCCCGCTCCCTGAAACGGGACGGCTTCTCGGTCCACGACGTCGCCGTGCTGGACGAACTGCAGGCCGTCCTCGGCCTCCCGGCCCGCCCCAGGAGGAAGCGCGATCTCGATCCCCTGGACCAGCTCACGGGCCTGGAGGAGCTGATGCCCGTCCGCGAGGAGACCCAGCGGGAGCGGGCCGAGCGGCTGGCGCAGGAGCGGACCGAGTACGCGCACGTCATCGTCGACGAGGCGCAGGACCTGACCCCGATGCAGTGGCGGATGGTGGGCCGTCGCGGACGCCACGCCACGTGGACGGTCGTGGGGGACCCCGCCCAGTCGTCCTGGTCCGACCCGGACGAGGCGGCCGAGGCCCGTGACGAGGCCCTGGGCAGCCGCCCGCGCCGCCGCTTCACCCTGACGGTCAACTACCGGAACCCGGCCGAGATCGCCGAACTGGCGGCGAAGGTGCTCGCGCTGGCCATGCCGGGCTCCGAGTCCCCGTCGGCGGTCCGCTCCACGGGCGTCGAGCCGCGCTTCGTCACCGCCGTACGGGAATCCCTGGCCCGCACGGTCCGCGCGGAGGCCGCGCGCCTGCTGGACCTCGTCGACGGCACGGTCGGCGTCGTCGTCGCCATGAACCGCCGCGACGAGGCCGCCCGCTGGCTGGCCGGCCTCGGCGACCGCGTCGTCGCCCTGGGCAGCCTGGAGGCGAAGGGCCTGGAGTACGACGCCACGGTGGTCGTCTCCCCGGCGGAGATCGCCGACGAGTCCCCTGCGGGGCTACGGGTGCTGTACGTGGCCCTCACCCGTGCGACGCAACAACTGACGCTGGTGTCGGGGGAGCGGGACGACCCGGACGAGAAGGGCGTCCCCGACCTGTTGCGCGACTGATTGCGGCTGCGGCCGGGTGAGGACTGGTCGCGCGGCTCCCCGCGCCCCCGAGAACGACCTGGGTCGCACCCGGCGTTCTCGGGGGCGCGGGGAACCGACGCGAGCAACCCGCACCCGCCGACGCACCCCCTGCCTCCCGGGCTCCAAGGCGCCCCAAAAACAACTTGCCGTACGGGAATGGCCTTACGGGATCTGTTTGTTAGCCTGGGTGTGGCACCGGCTCGATCCAAGCCCCCGGGCCCAACCTTCGTCGCTCAGAGCGACCACTTGCCGCGAGGCGAGCATGGCGGGTCGGTGCCACTGAACAGCGAGAGAGGTCCACGTCGAATGTGACGTGGACCTCTTCTCGTTGAGAACAAAACGTTCTCAACCCCGGACGGCTAACGCCTACCCGACGGTAGGTGCGACGATCGGACCGCAAAACGCAGCAAACGCAGTAGCAGCGAAAGCAGAGGAAGTCGGCCATGGCAACGGCGCCCAGCGTCTCCTACTCGATGACGGTCCGGCTGGAGGTGCCCGCGAGCGGAACCGCGGTCTCCCAGCTCACCGGAGCCGTCGAGTCCCACGGAGGCTCGGTGACCGGCCTCGACGTGACCGCATCCGGCCACGAGAAGCTCCGCATCGACGTCACCATCGCCGCCACCTCCACCGCGCACGCCGACGAGATCGTCGAGCAGCTGCGCCACATCGAGGGCGTGACGCTCGGCAAGGTCTCCGACCGTACGTTCCTGATGCACCTCGGCGGCAAGATCGAGATGGCGTCGAAGCACCCCATCCGCAACCGTGACGACCTCTCGATGATCTACACGCCGGGCGTGGCCCGTGTCTGCATGGCGATCGCCGAGAACCCCGAGGACGCCCGGCGCCTGACCATCAAGCGCAACACCGTTGCGGTCGTGACGGACGGCTCCGCGGTCCTCGGCCTCGGCAACATCGGCCCGATGGCCGCCATGCCGGTCATGGAGGGCAAGGCGGCCCTCTTCAAGCGCTTCGCCGACATCGACGCCTGGCCGATCTGCCTGGACACCCAGGACACCGACGAGATCGTCACGATCGTCAAGGCGATCGCCCCGGGCTTCGCCGGCATCAACCTCGAGGACATCTCCGCGCCCCGCTGCTTCGAGATCGAGGCCCGCCTGCGCGAGGCCCTCGACATCCCCGTCTTCCACGACGACCAGCACGGCACGGCGATCGTCGTCCTCGCCGCCCTCACCAACGCACTTCGCGTCGCGGGCAAGGCGATCGGGGACATCCGCGTCGTCATGTCGGGCGCCGGCGCGGCCGGTACGGCCATCCTCAAGCTGCTCATCGCCGCCGGTGTGAAGAACGCCGTCGTGGCCGACATCCACGGTGTCGTGCACTGCGACCGCGCCGACCTCGTCGACGCCGCCGCCGACTCGCCGCTGCGCTGGATCGCGGACAACACCAACCCCGAGGGCCTCACGGGCACGCTCAAGGAGGCCGTGCGCGAGGCCGACGTGTTCATCGGTGTCTCCGCCCCGAACGTCCTCGACGGCGACGACGTGGCCGCCATGGCCGACAACGCGATTGTGTTCGCGCTCGCGAACCCCGACCCCGAGGTCGACCCCGCTGTCGCCCGGCAGACGGCGGCTGTCGTGGCCACCGGCCGCTCGGACTTCCCGAACCAGATCAACAACGTGCTGGTCTTCCCGGGCGTCTTCCGCGGTCTTCTCGACGCCCAGTCCCGCACCGTCAACACCGAGATGATGCTCGCCGCGGCGACCGCCCTCGCGAACGTCGTCACCGAGGACGAGCTGAACGCGAACTACATCATCCCGAGCGTCTTCAACGACAAGGTCGCGGGCGCGGTCGCCGGGGCGGTGCGCGAGGCCGCGAAGGCGGCGGCGTCGGCCTGAGCCCGCGCTGTGACGGTTGCCACGCCCCGCCCCATCGGCGCGTCGCGGGGCCGGAGGGCTTGTGCCGCCCTTTAGTGTGGCGGCCAAGCTCAGGCCTGTCGCGACTCCCAAGGGTGGTCGTGTGACTCCCAGGGGTGCTGGATTGGCTTTCCCGCCGCAGGTGAGTGCAGGATGCGTTTCTGGGCGCGAGGGTCTGACGACGGACCCGGTCCGCCTCAACGGCAAGAAGAACACGGGAGTAACAACATGAACCGCAGTGAGCTGGTGGCCGCGCTGGCCGACCGCGCCGAGGTGACTCGCAAGGACGCCGACGCCGTGCTGGCCGCGTTCGCCGAGGTTTGCGGCGACGTGGTCGCCAAGGGCGACGAGAAGGTCACCATCCCCGGCTTCCTGACCTTCGAGCGCACCCACCGTGCCGCTCGCACCGCTCGTAACCCGCAGACCGGCGACCCGATCCAGATCCCGGCCGGCTACAGCGTGAAGGTCTCCGCGGGCAGCAAGCTCAAGGAAGCGGCCAAGGGCAAGTAACCTTGCCGTCTCCGTCCCACGGGATGGCGTACGGCGCGTGGAACGCCTGATGGGGGCGGCACCTGGGAAACCAGGTGCCGCCCCCATCGTCGTGCGGGAGACGCGCCGTGACGCGGCTGCGGGGCGCGCCACAGCCGGCCGCGCCCCGCGGTGTCACACCCCCCGCCCCTCACGGGGCACTGCTCAGCCGAGTGCCTTGCCCGGCAGTTCGACCTTCGCGCCCAGCTCCATGAGCTTCTCCATGAAGTTCTCGTAGCCGCGGTTGATGAGTTCGATGCCGTGGACCCGGGAGGTGCCCTGGGCGGCGAGGGCGGCGATGAGGTAGGAGAAGCCGCCGCGGAGGTCGGGGATGACCAGGTCGGCCCCCTGGAGGCGGGTGGGGCCGGAGACGACGGCCGAGTGCAGGAAGTTGCGCTGGCCGAAGCGGCAGACGGAACCGCCGAGGCACTCGCGGTAGAGCTGGATGTGCGCGCCCATCTGGTTCAGCGCGGACGTGAAGCCGAGGCGGGACTCGTAGACCGTCTCGTGGACGATCGAGAGGCCCGTGGCCTGCGTCAGGGCCACGACCAGGGGCTGCTGCCAGTCGGTCTGGAAGCCGGGGTGGACGTCCGTCTCCAGCGCGATCGACTTCAGCTGGCCACCGGGGTGCCAGAAGCGGATGCCCTCGTCGTCGATCTCGAAGGCACCGCCCACCTTGCGGTAGGTGTTCAGGAACGTCATCATCGAGCGCTGCTGGGCGCCCCGGATGTAGATGTCGCCTTCGGTCGCCAGCGCCGCGGACGCCCAGGAGGCGGCCTCCAGGCGGTCCGGGAGCGCCTTGTGGTTGTAGCCGCCGAGCGAGTCCACACCGGTGATGCGGATCGTGCGGTCGGTGTCCATCGCGATGATGGCGCCCATTTTCTGCAGGACGCAGATGAGATCCTCGATCTCCGGCTCGATCGCCGCGTTCGCGAGCTCCGTCACGCCCTCCGCGAGGACGGCCGTGAGCAGCACCTGCTCGGTCGCGCCCACCGACGGGTACGGCAGCTGGATCTTGGTGCCGCGCAGCCGCCGCGGCGCCTCCAGGTACTGCCCGTCCTCACGCTTCTCGATCTTCGCGCCGAACTGCCGCAGCACCTCGAAGTGGAAGTCGATCGGCCGGCCGCCGATGTCGCAGCCGCCGAGACCGGGGATGAAGGCATGGCCGAGCCGGTGCAGCAGCGGGCCGCAGAACAGGATCGGGATGCGCGACGAGCCCGCGTGGGCGTCGATGTCGGCGACGTTCGCGCTCTCCACGTTCGTCGGGTCCATCACCAGCTCGCCCGGCTCGTCACCCGGGCGGACCGTTACGCCATGCAGCTGCAGCAGCCCGCGCACGACCCGCACGTCGCGGATGTCGGGCACGTTGCGCAGCCGGCTCGGACCGCTGCCGAGCAGCGCGGCGACCATGGCCTTGGGTACGAGGTTCTTCGCACCGCGGACACGGATCTCGCCACTGAGCGGGGTGCCGCCGTGTACAAGCAGTACGTCGTCAGAGCCGTTGACGGTCATGGATCTCGCGTTCCGTGGAGTTGGGCAGAGGCTTTCCGGCGTGGACGGACGGCCGGTGGACCCGTTGTGCGGGGACCGGCGCGGCGTGGGCCGGAGAGCTAGCGTAATCGCCGCCCACCCCCCTTCCGTAAGCCCAAGGACCTCTCAGCCACGTCATGGGTTTGCCACAACACGAACCGTTCACCACCGGCCACACGGGGTCACCGTCGCGGCCGTGCGCCCCGCCTGCTTCCCCCTGCCGTGAGCTGCGTTCACACCGCTACCGGCATTGGCTCCCCACGCGCGGGCAGGATGCGGGATCATGTCTGGCATGACCGAGGTGTCCTCGCTCACAGGGCGGCTGCTCGTGGCCACGCCCGCCCTGGCGGACCCGAACTTCGACCGCGCTGTCGTGCTGCTCCTCGACCACGACGAGAAGGGCTCGCTCGGCGTGGTCCTGAACCGGCCGACGCCGGTCGGCGTCGCCGACATCCTGGAGGGCTGGGCGGAACTCGCCGGCGAACCGGGGGTCGTCTTCCAGGGCGGCCCGGTGCAGCTGGACGCGGCGCTGGGGGTGGCGGTGATACCCGGCGGCGGCTCCGCGGACCGGGCCCCGCTCGGCTGGCGGCGCGTGCACGGCGCGATCGGCCTCGTCGACCTGGAGACCCCGCCGGAGCTGCTGGCGTCCGCGCTCGGCTCGCTGCGCATCTTCGCCGGGTACGCGGGCTGGGGCCCCGGCCAGTTGGAGGACGAACTGGTGGAGGGGGCCTGGTACGTCGTCGAGTCCGAACCCGGTGACGTCTCCTCGCCCTGCCCGGAGAGACTCTGGCGCGAGGTCCTGCGCCGCCAGCGCAGCGAACTCGCGATGGTGGCCACGTACCCGGACGACGCTTCGCTCAACTGAGAGGGCCTTCGCCACCGATACGGGTCCGGCACGGGTGCGAAGAGCGAATATGGCCATGGACCACTCTCTTCAGCGGCTCGGGCATGAATCTGGTGGTGGAGGTCGGCTGCAGCCGAAACCGGTGCGGACGTCGCACCGGGACGACCCCGCGCAGGCTTCGGGACTGGCGGCGGTTCTGTGTGGGTGTCGGTACTGGCGACGGTTCTGTGCGGATGCCGTACCGGCGGCGGTTCTGTGTGGGTGTCGGTACTGGCGGCGGTTCTGTGCGGATGCCGTACCGGCGGCGGTTCTGTGTGGGTGTCGGTACTGGCGGCGGTTCTGTGCGGATGCCGTACCGGCGGCGGTTCTGTGTGGGTGTCGGTACTGGCGGCGGTTCTGTGCGGATGTCGCACCGGCGGCGGCCCTGCGTGCTTGCTACGGAGGCCGCTGCGACGCGTACGCGACATCGAGCGCCGGTCCTGTGGATTCGTTGATCATGCGGACCGGGAGCAGCTCCCGCAACATCCGTGTCCGCGCGTGGGGTTTGTGGCGACGGGGGGCCGAGTCGCCGGCCCCTGCCGCGCCATCGCGCCGACGGGTCGGGGCCGGCCGCGAACACGGCGTCACCATCAGGGACGCCCGTTGTGCAAGCCAGGGACCCACACTCCCCGGCAGTTGATTACCCTTGCAGTCATGAGCACTCTTGAGCCCGAGCGCGGTACTGGTACGGGGACCCTCGTCGAGCCGACGCCGCAGACGTCGCACGGTGACGGTGACCACGAGCGCTTCGCCCACTACGTCCAGAAGGACAAGATCATGGCGAGCGCCCTCGACGGCACGCCCGTCGTGGCGTTGTGCGGCAAGGTGTGGGTCCCGGGCCGTGACCCGAAGAAGTATCCCGTGTGCCCCATGTGCAAGGAGATCTTCGAGTCCCTCGGCGCCGGCGGCGACCAGGGTGGCAAGGGCGACGGCAAGCAGTAGCCGGAGGTCCGGCCGTACCCCCGGGTGCGGTGCGCCGGATCGTTCGGGTGAAGGCCGCGGTGCCTGTGGTGCGGGTGCCGCGGTCTTGTCATGCCTGGGTGCGGTTTTCGGTGTGTGTGGGTGCGGTCGGCGCGACGAGTGCCGGCCGCTGTTCGTTTTCGGCCGTCGATCACTGAATTCCCCCATTCCCGGCCCCGCGCGGCCATCGTTGCGTTGCACGGAGTGCTTCTGCCGGTCACAAGGTGGTTGAGACCTCTTGTGGGCATTGTCATGTACTCCCTAGCCTCCGAGGTGTTGTAGAGAGCAAAACGCACGTTGCACATGTTGCAACGCTCCGCTCCCCCCTCCGGAGGACCCGCTCATGAAGTTCGCCGCCAGACTCGCCACGCCCGTAGCGGCCCTGGCCCTCGCCGGGCTGACCGCCTGCGCCCCCCAGACCTCCGACAACTCGTCCTCCGGGGAGGACGAGACGACCGGCACCCTCCGGGTCTGGCTCTTCCAGGAGGTGAGCAACGAGCCGAAGCAGAAGGTCGTCGACAAGGTGCTCTCCGCCTTCGAGGAGGCGCACGACGGCGCGAAGGTGAAGGTCGAGTACATCCCCGTCGAGACCCGCGCCCAGCGCATCAAGGCCGCCTTCAACGACCCGAAGAGCGCCCCGGACCTCATGGAGTTCGGCAACACCGACACGGCCGGCTATGTGAAGGACGGCGGACTCGCCGACGTCACCACGGAGTTCAACGACTGGTCCGACGCCAAGGACTCCGACCCGACCGCCAGGACCTCCGTGACGGTCGACGGCAAGGTCTACGGGGCGCCCTTCTTCGTGGGCGTGCGCGCGCTGTACTACCGCACCGACGTCTTCGAGGAACTCGGTCTCGAAGCCCCGAAGTCCCTCGATGAGCTGACCGCCACCGCGAAGAAGATCCGCGCCGCCGAGCCCGACCTGTACGGGCTCGTCGTCGGCGGCGCCTACACCTACGGCGCGATGCCCTTCGTCTGGGCCAATGGCGGCGAGATTGCCGAGGGCAAGGGTGGCTCGTACGCCTCCACGATCGACAGCGCGGCCGCCCGGAAGGGCATCGAGGCGTACACCTCGCTGTTCGGGGACGACAACTGTCCCGCCGCCAAGTGCGCGAGCATGGGCGGCAACGACACGGTCACCGCGTTCGCGGCCGGCAAGGCGGGCATGGCGATCGGCGGCGACTTCAGCCACGCGGCCGTGGAGGCCGGCAAGGTCAAGGGCAAGTACGCCGTCGTACCGCTGCCGGGAGTGAAGCCCGGCTCGGTGGCCCCCGCGTTCGCGGGCGGAAACAACGTCGGCGTCCTGAAGAGCACCACGCACCGCACCCTCGCCGTCGACCTGATGAAGCGGCTGGCGTCCAAGGAGACCCAGGGCGAACTCTTCGACGCGATGGGCTTCCTGCCGACGTACACCGACGTACGCGCCGAGGCGGCCAAGGAGGAGCCGTTCATCGAGCCGTTCGTCAGGACGCTGTCCTCCGGGACGAAGTTCGTGCCCGCGTCCCCGGCGTGGGCGCAGATCGACGCGTCGCTGGTGCTGCCGACGATGTTCCAGGAGGTCGTCAGCGGCAAGAAGAACGTGGCTGAGGCGTCGAAGGACGCGGCGAAGCAGATGAACGATGCGTTCAGCTCCGCTGGTTGAGCGGGGGGCGCCCACTGGGGTGGGGGGTGCTGAGCGTGGGCGGCCTCGGGTGGGTCGTGGTTTCTCGCGCAGTTCCCCGCGCCCCTTGCGGGGCGGGGGTGGGTGGACTCCATGGCTCTATCTCGCCCCCGCCCTTGTCGTCCTTGGTGGGCTTCTTGTCTACCCCGTTTATCAGCTCGGCCTGATCTCGCTCCTCGAATACACCCAGGCCCAGGTCAGCGGCGGCGAACCGACCTCCTTCCAGGGCTTCGGGAACTACGCCGAACTGTTCGGCGATCCCCAGTTCTGGCAGGTCCTGCTGACCACGGTCGTGTTCGCGGCGGCCTGTGTGGTCTCCACGCTCGCCGTCGGGTGCGCGCTCGCCGTGCTGCTGACACGAGTACGGGCCGTGCCGCGCCTCGCGCTGATGCTGGCGGCGCTGGGCGCGTGGGCGACCCCGGCGATCACGGGCTCCACGGTGTGGCTGCTGTTGTTCGACCCGGACTTCGGCCCGGTCAACCGGATCCTGGGCCTCGGCGACCACTCCTGGACGTACGGGCGTTACAGCGCCTTCTTCCTCGTCCTGCTCGAAGTGGTGTGGTGCTCCTTCCCGTTCGTGATGGTGACCGTCTACGCGGGCATCCGCTCCGTACCCTCCGAGGTCCTGGAGGCCGCGGCCCTGGACGGTGCCTCGCAGTGGCGGATCTGGCGGTCGGTCCTCGCGCCGATGCTGCGGCCGATCCTCGTCGTCGTCACCATTCAGTCGATCATCTGGGACTTCAAGGTCTTCACCCAGATCTATGTGATGACGGGCGGCGGCGGTATCGCGGGCCAGAACCTCGTACTGAACGTGTACGCCTACCAGAAGGCCTTCGCGTCCTCCCAGTACAGCCTCGGTTCGGCGATCGGCGTGGTGATGCTGGTGATTCTGCTGGCGGTCACCCTGGTGTATTTGCGACTGCTGCGCGGACAACGGGAGGAGCTGTGAATTCGTCGGGTTTCGTACGGCGGCCCTGGCGGCTCGCGGCGGAGGCATCAGCCCTGGTCATCGCGGTCGTGGTGGCGTTCCCGCTTTACTGGATGGTGCTGAGCGCGTTCAAGCCGGCGGGTGAGATCGAGTCGGCCGAGCCGCGGCCCTGGACCCTCGCGCCGACTCTTGATGCCTTCCGGCGGGTCTTCGGGCAGCAGGAATTCGGTCGCTACTTCGTCAACAGCCTTGTCGTCGCCTGCACGGTGGTGGTCGTCTCGGCGCTGATCGCGTTTCTCGCGGCGACGGCGGTCACCCGATTCCGCTTCCGTTTCCGGACCACCTTGCTCATCATGTTCCTGGTCGCCCAGATGGTGCCCGTGGAGGCGCTCACCATCCCGCTCTTCTTCCAGATGCGGGACTTCGGCCAGCTCAACACCCTGGGCGCGCTGATCCTGCCCCACATCGCCTTCTCGCTGCCGTTCGCGATCTGGATGCTACGCGGCTTCGTGAAGGCCGTACCCCAGGCGCTGGAGGAGGCGGCCCACCTCGACGGGGCGAGCCGTTCCCGATTCCTCTGGCAGATCCTTTTCCCCCTCGTCTTCCCGGGGCTGGTGGCCACCAGCGTCTTCTCGTTCATCTCCGCCTGGAACGACTTCCTGTTCGCCAAGTCGTTCATCATCAGCGACACCTCCCAGTCGACCCTGCCGATGGCCCTCCTGGTGTTCTACAAGCCCGAAGAGCCGGACTGGGGCGGCGTGATGGCGGCGTCCACGGTGATGACCGTTCCGGTGCTGATCTTCTTCGTACTCGTACAGCGACGACTGGTCTCCGGACTGGGCGGCGCGGTCAAGGACTGACGTGACGAAAACGGACCTGATTCCGGCGCCCCTCGCCGTCGAGGGGCCCATGCGCTGCGGCGTATCGCTCGACGAGAACACCACCCTGTGGGGGGCACCGGGCACGGAGGGGACGCAGCGCTGGCTGCGCTCGACCCTCGGCGCGGCCCTCGGGCTGTCGCTGCCGCCCGGCCCCGAGGACGCGCGCGACGCGGTGCGGCTGCGCCTGGACGAGAGCCTGGAGCCGGAGGCGTACAAGCTCGGTGTCGTCGCCAACTGGGGCATCGAGATCCGGGGCGGCGGCCCGGCGGGGGTCTTCTGGGGCGCCCAGACCCTGCGTCAACTCCTCGGCCCCGAGGCGTTCCGGCGCGCCCCGGTCCGCCCGGGGATCACGTACGGCATCGCGCACCAGACCGTCGAGGACGCCCCCCGTTTCGGCTGGCGCGGTCTCATGCTCGACGTCGCCCGGCACTTCCTCCCCAAGGACCAGATCCTCCGCTATCTGGACCTGATGGCCGCGCACAAACTCAACGTCCTCCACTTCCACCTGACGGACGACCAGGGCTGGCGGATCGAGATCGAGCGATACCCGAGGCTGACGGAGGTCGGCTCCTGGCGGGCGCGCACGAAATCCGGCCATCGCGCATCACCCCTCTGGGAGGAGAAACCGCACGGCGGTCACTACACGAAGGACGACATCCGCGAGATCGTCGCCTACGCGGCCGAGCGGCATATCACCGTGGTCCCCGAGATCGACATCCCGGGACACAGCCAGGCCGCCATCGCCGCGTATCCGGAACTCGGCAACACCGATGTCATCGACACGACCTCCCTCACCGTCTGGGACACCTGGGGCATCAGCAAGAACGTGCTCGCCCCCACCGACAACACCCTGCACTTCTACGAGGGGGTGTTCGAGGAGGTCCTGGAGCTGTTCCCGTCGACGTTCGTGCACATCGGCGGCGACGAGTGCGCCAAGGACCAGTGGAAGGAGTCGGCCACCGCACAGGCCCGCATCCGGGAGCTGGGGCTCGCGGACGAGGACGAGTTGCAGTCGTGGTTCGTCCGGCACTTCGGCAACTGGCTGACCGCGCGAGGGCGTCGCCTGATCGGATGGGACGAGATCCTGCAGGGCGGGAGCCGAGCCGAAGGGCGCGCCCCTGCCGAAAGCGACGACGACGAGGAAGAGGCAGCGAGACGACCGCCCGACGAGGTGGGGGCGCCCCCGGCCTCGGGCCGGGGGAATCGACAGGGGATCAGAGCACCCGGAGGCGAGGCGACAGGAATCAACCTCGCGCCGGGGGCGGCCGTGTCGTCCTGGCGGGGCTACGCGGGCGGTATCACGGCGGCCCGCGCGGGCCACGACGTGGTCATGTGCCCCGAGCAGCAGGTGTATCTGGACCACCGTCAGGACGGCGGCCCCGACGAGCCGGTGCCCATCGGCTTCGTACGCACCCTGGAGGACGTCTTCCGGTTCGAGCCGGTACCACCGGAGTTGACGCCCGACGAGGCACGGCATGTGCTGGGCACCCAGGCGAATGTGTGGACCGAGGTGATGGAGGACCCCGCGCGCGTGGACTACCAGACGTTCCCGCGCCTGGTGGCCTTCGCCGAGGTGGCCTGGAGCCGGCTGCCGGAACCCGCTGAGCGTGACTTCGCCGACTTCGAGCGCCGGATGACGGCCCACTACCTGCGACTTGACGCCCTGGGGGTCGGATATCGGCCGCCCTCGGGTCCGCGTCCATGGCAGCGGAGACCCGGCGTGCTCGGACGTCCGATCGAGGGAAGGCCCCCGAACGTGTGAGGCGACCGCGAACCCGTAGGACCGAAAGCGCGTGCCCTGCGACGGTGACCGCAGTGGGAACAAGAGGCGCAAGAGGTGAAAGTGGCGCCATGTGTGTTAATTCGCGCCTATGGGTGATGCCTGGCCAAAACGGACCACCTCCCGGGCGAGGTGGACGAACGCCTCCTGGCGGACCCCCGCGTTCGGGCCTCGCGAGAATGTGCCAGAGTTGCCACGTCCGCCCTGTCAGCACGTACCGTACGGCAACACAGGCGGACCAGGTGGGGCAGCGGGAAGGGGCAGCCGGTTTGACCACGCACGCACCGCAGGCGGCGCAGGCCGTGACCCTGCCCGGCTCGCTGGACGAGGCCGTGGCGGCCCTCGCCGCCATGCCCTGGGCGGTTCCGGTGGCGGGCGGCACGGACCTCATGGCCGCGGTCAACTCGGGGCAGCTCAGGCCCGCCGCGCTGGTCGGCCTCGGCAAGATCAGCGAGATCCGCGGCTGGCAGTACCAGGACGGACACGCCCTGCTGGGTGCCGGACTGACGCACGCGCGGATGGGGCGCCCGGACTTCGCGGCGCTCATTCCGGCGCTCGCGGCAGCCGCGCGCGCCGCCGGACCACCGCAGATCCGCAACGCCGGCACCCTCGGCGGCAACATCGCGACGGCCGCCCCCACCGGGGACGCGCTGCCCGTGCTGGCCGCCCTGGAGGCCACGCTGATCATCGCGGGCCCGGGCGGGGCCCGCCGTGAGATGCCCGTTTCGCACCTGCTGGCCGGCATGGAAATGTTGCGACCCGGTGAACTCATCGGCTTCGTGCGCGTGCCGCTGCTGCACGCGCCCCAGGTCTTCCTGAAGGCCACCGGCCGCACCGGCCCCGGCCGCGCGGTCGCCTCCGTCTCTCTCGTCCTCGACCCCGCCCGGCGCGGGGTGCGGTGCGCCGTCGGAGCCATAGCACCGATGCCGCTGCGCCCCCTGGACGCCGAGGCGTGGGTCGGTCGGCTGATCGACTGGGACGGCCAGCGCACCCTCGTCCCCGAGGCGCTGCAGGCCTTCGGTGAGTACGTGGCGGCCGCCTGCATCCCGGACCCGGCCCCCGAGGTCGACGGTTCCGTACCACCGCTTCCGCCCGCCGTACTGCACCTGCGGCGCACCGTCGCCGCGCTGGCCCGACGAGCACTGGGGAGGGCACTGTCGTGAGCGACGACCAGCACGGAGAGAGCACCCCGCAGCAGGGAGGCCAGGGCGGCTGGGAACGGCTGCCGCAGGGCGACTACGACGACGGCGCCACCACCTTCGTACAGCTCCCCGAGGGGGGCATCGACGCGCTGCTCGCCGCCGACAGCCCGCTGGCCGCGCCCGGCCACGGCTATGTGCCGCCGCAGATAGCTGCGAACACCGCGCACGTGGGGGACACGGCCCACACCGCCGGAACCGACCCGTCCGTTCCGGGCACGTGGGCGATGCCGGCCGGGGGCGACCAGTGGCACGACCCGAACGCCGGGCAGCCGCAGCCCCCGACGCAGGACGGCTTCACGTACAACCCGGGCTCGACCGGGCAGTGGACGTTCGAGGAGCCGGCCGCACAGGAAGGCACCGCCCCCGGTCACGATGTGACCGGCGAGTGGTCGATTCCGGTCGCGGGGGGTGATCTTCCGGACGAATCCGGTGAGTTCAGCACATCGGCCCTCGTCGAGCAGTGGGGCGGCAACCCGCCCGCCACGCTTCCCGGCGGCGCCGCCGCGCCCTGGGCGACCGAACAGATCGGCACGGCGTGGACCGCGCCGCCGCCCCCGGCCGACGAGCACCGGCCCGACGAGCACGCGACCGGCAGCCGTACGCCGGGGGAGAGCGCGGCAGGCGTGGCCCCGGAGGCCCCTGGGAAGCCCTCCGCGGACCCTGGAGAGGCGTACGCCGACCCCGCCCCCGAGACCGCCGGGCAGACCCCGGAAGCCGCCCAGGAGCCCGCTGAGCCGATCGGCGAGGCCGACGCGGAGACGAAGAGCGGCGAACGGCCCGAGGCACCGGAGACGGCTCCTGAGACGTCCGGGGCCGCTGCCGCCACTGCCGCCGGGACCAGCGAGGGCGACCCGGCGTCGGCCGACGAGCCCGCCCCGGCCCCGCCCCCGCACGACGACCACCCCCTCGCCTCCTTCCTCCTGCGCGTCAACGGCACGGAGCGGCCCGTCAGCGACGCCTGGATCGGCGAGTCGCTGCTCTACGTGCTGCGCGAGCGGCTCGGCCTCGCGGGCGCCAAGGACGGCTGCTCACAGGGCGAGTGCGGCGCCTGCAACGTCCAGGTCGACGGCCGGCTCGTGGCGTCCTGCCTGGTTCCCGCCGTCACCGCCGCGGGCAGCGAGGTGCGCACCGTCGAGGGCCTCGCCGCCGACGGGCAGCCCTCGGACGTGCAGCGGGCCCTCGCCAAGTGCGGTGCCGTGCAGTGCGGTTTCTGCGTGCCCGGCATGGCGATGACCCTGCACGACCTCCTGGAGGGCAACCCCGCCCCCAGCGACCTGGAGACCCGCCAGGCGCTCTGCGGCAACCTCTGCCGCTGCTCCGGCTACCGGGGCGTCCTGGCGGCCGTCCGCGACGTCGTCGCCGAACGCGAGGCGCACTCGGCCGCGGAGAACGAGGCCGCCGCGGACACCGACGAGGCACGCATCCCGCACCAGGCGGGCCCGGGCGCGGGCGGCGTCAACACGGCGGCGTACGACTCCCAGGGAGCATCGCCACCGCACGACCCGGACCGGTCCTACGGCGGTCAGGGGCTGTCGTTCACCGGCCCGGACGACTCGTACGGCGGTCAGGGGCAGTCGTTCGGCGGCGGTCAGGGCGACACCTACGGTGGTCAGGGCCAGTCCTTCGGCGGCCCGGACGACTCGTACGGCGGCCAGGGCCAGTCGTTCGGCGGCGGTCAAGGCGATACCTACGGCGGCCAGGGGCAGTCCTTCGGCGGCCCGGACGACTCGTACGGCGGCCAGGGCCAGTCGTTCGGCGGCGGTCAAGGCGACACCTACGGTGGTCAGGGCCAGTCGTTCACCGGCCCGGACGACTCGTACGGCGGCCAGGGCCAGTCGTTCGGCGGCGGTCAGGGCGACACCTACGGCGGCCAAGGGCAGTCCTTCGGCGGCCCGGACGACTCGTACGGCGGTCAGGGCCGGTCGTTCGGCCAGGACGGAGGCCAGGCGTGAGCAACGAAACCGTCATCGCGACGTCCGCGGGCTCCGGCGAGGCCGAGCCCCCCGAGCAGCTGCCGCACGGCCTGGGCGCGAACCTGCCGTCCGCCGATGCCCGCGCCAAGTCGGAGGGCACCTTCCCCTACGCGGCCGACCTGTGGGCCGAGGGCCTGCTGTGGGCCGCCGTGCTCCGCTCGCCGCACCCGCACGCGCGCATCGTGTCGATCGACACGTCCCACGCGCGCGAGATGCCCGGCGTACGGGCCGTCATCACCCACGAGGACGTGCCGGGAGTCTCGCTGCACGGCCGCGGCAAGGCCGACCGGCCCCTGTTCGCCTCCGAGGTCGTACGCCACCACGGCGAGCCCATCGCGGCCGTCGCCGCCGACCACCCCGACACCGCGCGCATGGCCGCCGCCGCCGTCATCGTCGAGTACGAGGTGCTCGACCCGGTGATCGACCCGGAGCAGGCCTTCGAGGCCGAGCCCCTGCACCCCGACGGCAACCTCATCCGCCACATCCCGCTGCGCCACGGCGACCCGGACGCGGCCGGCGAGATCGTCGTCGAGGGCCAGTACCGCATCGGCCGCGCGGACCCGGCCCCCATCGGCGCCGAGGCAGGCCTCGCCGTGCCCCGTCCCGACGGCGGCGTCGAGCTGTACGTGGCCTCCACCGACCCGCACACCGACCGCGACGCGGCCGCCGCCTGCTACGGCCTGGTCCCCGACCGCGTCAAGATCGTCGTCACCGGTGTCCCCGGCGCCACCGCCGACCGCGAGGACCAGGGCTTCCAACTCCCGCTGGGGCTGCTGGCCCTGAAGACGGGCTGCCCGGTCAAGCTGACGGCCACCCGCGAGGAGTCCTTCCTCGGCCACGCCCACCGGCACCCCACCCTGCTGAGATACCGGCACCACGCGGACGCCGAGGGCAGGCTGGTCAAGGTCGAGGCGCAGATCCTCCTCGACGCGGGCGCGTACGCCGACACCTCGTCGGAGGCGCTGGCAGCCGCCGTCTCGTTCGCCTGCGGCCCGTACGTCGTCCCCAACGCCTTCATCGAGGGCTGGGCGGTACGCACCAACAACCCGCCCTCCGGCCATGTGCGCGGCGAGGGCGCCATGCAGGTCTGCGCCGCGTACGAGGCCCAGATGGACAAGCTGGCGAAGAAGCTGGGCATCGACCCGGCCGAGCTGCGCATGCGCAACGTGATGTCCACGGGAGACGTGCTGCCGACGGGCCAGTCGGTGACCTGCCCGGCCCCGGTCGCCGAACTCCTCCAGGCCGTCCAGGAGTTCCCGCTGCCGGCCCTCCCCAAGGACAGCCCCGAGGAGGAGTGGCTGCTCCCGGGCGGTCCCGAGGGCGCGGGCGAGCCGGGTGCCGTCCGGCGCGGCGTCGGCTACGGCCTCGGCATGGTCCACATGCTCGGCGCCGAGGGCGCGGACGAGGTCTCCACGGCCACCGTGAAGGTCCACGACGGCATCGCGACCGTCCTGTGCGCGGCCGTCGACACCGGCCAGGGCTTCTCCACCCTCGCCCGGCAGATCGTCCAGGAGACCCTGGGCATCGACGAGGTCCACATCGCCCAGGTCGACACCGACCAGCCCCCGGCGGGCCCGAGCTGCCGAGGCCGCCACACCTGGGTCTCGGGCGGCGCGGTGGAACGGGCGGCCAAGATGGTCCGCACACAGCTGCTCCAGCCCCTGGCGCACAAGTTCGGCATGTCCACGGAGCTGCTGCAGATCACCGACGGCAAGATCACGTCGTACGACGGTGTGCTGTCGACCACGGTCGCGGAGGCACTGGACGGCAAGGAACTCTGGGCCACCGCCCAGTGCCGCCCCCATCCGACCGAACCGCTGGACGGCGCCGGCCAGGGCGACGCGTTCGTGGGCCTGGCGTTCTGCGCGATCCGCGCGGTCGTGGACGTAGACATCGAGCTCGGCTCCGTACGGGTCGTGGAGCTTGCCGTCGCCCAGGACGTCGGCCGGATCCTCAACCCGACGCAGCTCGCCGCGCGTATCGAGGCGGGTGTCACCCAGGGCGTGGGCGTGGCCCTCACGGAGAACCTTCGCACCCCCCGAGGCCTCATCCGCCACCCCGACCTCACCGGCTACGCCCTGCCCACCGCCCTCGACACCCCCGACATCCAGATCGTCAAACTGGTCGAGGAGCGGGACGTCATCGCCCCCTTCGGCGCGAAGGCGGCCAGCGCGGTACCGGTGGTCACGTCTCCGGCGGCCATCGCGGCGGCGGTCCGGGCGGCCACGGGGCGCCCCGTGAACCGCCTCCCGATCCGGCCGCAGGCGGCGGTGGTGGTGACGGGCGCGTAGGGGTGCGTGAGCGGATCCCCGCGTAGCCCCTGAGGTGCGTGTTCGCGTGTACGTCGGGCGTTGTCAGTGGGGCGGCGTATGGTTCTCGGCAGTGGGGAGAACGACCGCTCGGCGGCGCCGCATCCCCACGGGGGAAGCACGCTGCGGACCATGTGCCGGGGGGAGCCATGAGCACAATGACGATGGGGACAATGGGCCTGACGGACCTGAACGACCTGAACGACCTGAACAATCTGAACCACTTGAACGACCTGGCGGTGCTGACCGGGGGACCGGTCACCCACTCCGGACTGGAGCTGGACCTGCCCGCCCGGCTGCTGGACGAGGAGTTCGGCCAGAGCGCGGTGTGGCGCTTCGAGGACTTCGACTTCCCGGCCACGCTCACCCACGAGCCGACCCGCCGCTTCCTGCGGAACATGGGCCTGCCCGAGAACCACGGCTTCTTCCAGCTCGACACGGACATCCCGCTGCAGACCCTCGCCGAGTACCACGCGAACGAACGCCCCGGTGAGTCCACCCCCGAGCGGCTCCCGGCCGGCGCCGCCCACCTGATCCGCCTCGGCCACTTCGTCGAGGGCGACAGCCTCGTCGTCGACGGCACGACAGGCGCGATCCTCAACTGGAGCGAGCCCGAGTCGGCGCTCTGCCCCCTCGGCGCCGACATCTCCACCCTCGCCTTCACCCTCTGGCTCCTCCACCGCGAGAAGCGCGAGGGGACAGCCACGGGCTGCTGGGTGGAGACGCTGCGCAACAAGGCCTGCGCGGGCCTCTGAGACCGCGGGCACACGAAGACGGCCGACCACTGAACAGCGGTCGGCCGTCACATCGTGCTGGAGGCCGTGGCGGGAATCGAACCCACGTAACTCGCTTTGCAGGCGAGTCCCTAAACCACTCGGGCACACGGCCGGGTCGAAAGCGTCAGGGCTGTCGTGCCTGTCGCTCCGGACTCGATGTGAAGACCGTAGGCGGGTCCCGGGGGAGGGCTCAAGGGGCGCGGAGGTGCTGCAACGGGACTGCCACACGCCGTTCATGAACGGCGGGGCGTACGACGAAGGTCCCGGGTGGTGGGGGACTTCGGACAGGGGCGAATGTCGGTGTTGCCTCTTACGCTGGCGGGCATGGCCGACCTCGAACCGCGTCGCACAGCCGTCACGTTGACCCCTGTCCCGCCCACTGTTCCCGACGGTGAGGAAAGCGTGCTGAGCCGCTCCTACCGGGGGCTCAGTATCGGGATCGTCTCGGTCGTGCTGCTGATCGCGTTCGAGGCCATGGCGGTCGGCACGGCCATGCCGGTCGCGGCGCGGGAGCTGGACGGGATCGCGGTGTACGGGTTCGCGTTCTCGGCGTACTTCACGACGAGCCTGTTCGGGATGGTGCTGGCGGGGCAGTGGGCTGACCGGCGGGGGCCGTTGGGGGCGCTGACGGCAGGGATCGGTGGTTTCGCGGCCGGTCTGATGCTGTCGGGGACCGCAGGGGCGATGTGGCTCTTCGTCCTCGGGCGGGCCGTGCAGGGGCTCGGCGGCGGGCTGGTGATCGTCGCACTGTACGTGGTGGTCGGGCGCGCGTACCCGGAGCGGCTGCAGCCGTCGATCATGGCGGCCTTCGCGGCGAGCTGGGTCGTCCCGTCCGTGGTCGGCCCCCTCGTCTCGGGCGCGGTGACGGAACAGCTGGGCTGGCGCTGGGTGTTCGTGGGCATTCCGGTGCTCGTCGTCCTGCCCCTGGGGCTGGCACTGCCCCAGATACGGCGGAGGGCTTCCGGTCCGGTGACGACCGAGGGGGCGGCGGCGCGGGTCGCCGACGCCCCCTCCGTCGGCCGTCGCCGTATCCGGCTCGCCTTCGGTATCTCGCTCGGGGCCGGGCTGTTGCAGTACGCGGCTCAGGATCTGCGGTGGTGGTCGTTGGTACCGGCTGTGGTGGGGGCCGGGCTGCTGGTGCCGGCCGTGCTGGGGCTGTTGCCGCGGGGGACGTACCGGGCGGTGCGGGGGCTGCCGTCGGTGGTGTTGCTGCGTGGGGTGGCCGCGGGGTCGTTCGTGGCGGCCGAGTCGTTCGTGCCGTTGATGCTGGTCACACAGCGGGGGTTGTCGCCGACGCTCGCCGGGTTCTCGCTCGCGGCGGGCGGGGGGACCTGGGCGCTGGGGTCGTGGCTGCAGGCGCGTGCTGGGGTGGAGCCGTACCGGGAGCGGCTGATGACGGTGGGGATGGTGCTGGTCGCGGCGGCGATCACCACGTTGCCGGGTGCGCTGATCCACTCCGTGCCCGTGTGGACCGTGGCCGTCGCGTGGGCCTTCGGGTGCTTCGGGATGGGGCTCGTCATCTCCTCCACCAGCGTCCTTCTGCTCCAGCTCTCCGCCCCCGAACAGGCCGGCACCAACTCCGCCGCCCTCCAGATGTCCGACGGCCTCTCCAACGCGCTCCTCCTCGCCGGGGGAGGCGCCGCCTTCGCCGCGCTGGGCGGCGGCACGGTCGCCCACACGACCAGCACCACGGCCTCCGGCGCCGGTTCGCACCCGGCCGCCTTCGTCGCGGTGTTCCTGCCGATGGCGGGGGTGGCGCTGGTGGGGGCTTGGGTGACTACGCGGTTGCGGGCCACTTCCACCTGAGAGTGGTACCACTTTGACCCCTCTCCAGTGGTACCGTTTTGGTATGGCTATGAACCTGCGCCTTCGTGACGATCAGACGGAAGCTCTGAAGCTGCGTGCCGAGGAGGAGGGAACAAGCATGCACGCCATACTGCTCAAGGCGGTGGATGACTACCTGGCAAGGACGGCTCATGAGGCCCTCGTTCGCAAGGCCGCCAAGGAGCAGACCGTCAAGTGGGCCGAGCTGTTGGAGCGGCTCAAGTGACATACGTCTACTTGTCGGCCGAGGACGTCCTGGCCATCGCCGAGCTTGCCGTCGATGACCAGAACGTCGTCGTACGGGACGTGGGTCTCCTGGAGTCCGCCGTGCACCGCCCCTCGGCCTCGATGTTCGGGCAGGAGGCGTACAACGACGCGTTCGGTAAGGCGGCGGCACTCCTGCAGTCGCTCGTGATCAACCATCCCCTGGTCGACGGGAACAAGCGCACGGCCTGGACATCCTGTGTCGTCTTCCTCGCCATGAACGACGTGCAGCTCCGGCCGGACATCGACGCCGCCGAACGGCTTGTGATCGCCGTGGCCACCGGTGACATGGACGAGGTCAAGGTCATCTCCGAGGCTCTGCGGGAGCTTGCCGAGCAGCCGATGTGAGCTGAGTCCCATCTGCGGCCGACCCGGTCCCGTTCGCGCGTTGGCGGAAGCGGGGCGCCGGTAGGGTGGCCCGGTTGTCATACGTAGCCGAGGCGGGTGGGTCGCTGCGCGAGTCGCCCGGGGCTACCCGCCGAGCCGCTCGACCCCCAGACCGGAGACCGTGACTACCACCGCCACCTCCTCCTCGAACCACCACCTCTCTCCCGCCTTTCCCGGCCGCGCCCCATGGGGTACGGCCAGCAAGCTGCGCGCCTGGCAGCAGGGGGCGATGGAGAGGTATATCCAGGAGCAGCCGCGGGACTTCCTCGCGGTCGCGACCCCCGGCGCCGGGAAGACCACCTTCGCGCTGACGCTCGCGTCCTGGCTGCTGCACCACCACGTCGTGCAGCAGGTGACGGTCGTGGCGCCCACGGAGCATCTGAAGAAGCAGTGGGCCGAGGCCGCGGCGCGGATAGGGATCAAGCTGGACCCGGAGTACAGCGCGGGGCCGCTCAGCAAGGAGTACGACGGGGTCGCCGTCACTTACGCGGGTGTGGGTGTGCGGCCCATGCTGCACCGCAATCGCAGCGAGCAGCGCAAGACCCTCGTCATCCTCGACGAGATTCACCACGCGGGCGACAGCAAGTCCTGGGGCGAAGCGTGCCTGGAGGCCTTCGAGCCCGCCACCCGGCGGCTAGCGCTCACCGGTACACCCTTCCGTTCCGACACCAACCCCATCCCCTTCGTGGCCTACGAGGAGGGGACGGACGGGATCCGGCGGTCGTCCGCCGACTACACCTACGGCTACGGCAACGCGCTCGCCGACAACGTCGTGCGGCCCGTCATCTTCCTCTCCTACAGCGGCAACATGCGCTGGCGGACCAAGGCGGGCGACGAGATCGCCGCGCGCCTCGGCGAGCCCATGACCAAGGACGCGGTCAGCCAGGCCTGGCGTACGGCCCTCGATCCGCGCGGTGAGTGGATGCCGAGTGTGCTGCGCGCCGCCGACCAGCGGCTCACCGAGGTCAGGAAGGGCATCCCGGACGCCGGTGCGCTCGTCATCGCCACCGACCAGGACTCCGCCCGCGCCTACGCCAAGCTGATCCGCGAGATCACGGGGACGAGCGCGACGGTCGTCCTGTCCGACGACTCGGGCGCCTCGAACCGTATCGACGAGTTCAGTGCCGGCACCGACCGGTGGATGGTCGCCGTGCGGATGGTGTCCGAGGGCGTCGACGTGCCCCGGCTGGCCGTGGGGGTCTACGCCACCACCATCTCCACCCCGCTCTTCTTCGCCCAGGCCGTCGGACGTTTCGTACGGTCCCGGCGGCGCGGCGAGACCGCGTCCGTGTTCCTGCCGACCATCCCCGACCTGCTCACCTTCGCCAACGAGATGGAGGTGGAACGGGACCACGCCCTCGACAAACCGAAGAAGGAGGGCGAGGAGGACCCGTACGCCGAGGAGGACAAGCTCCTGGCGGAGGCGGAGAGGGAGCAGGACGAGGACACCGGCGACCAGGACATGCTGCCGTTCGAGGCGCTGGAGTCCGACGCCGTGTTCGACCGGGTCATGTACAACGGCGCCGAGTTCGGTATGCAGGCCCACCCCGGGAGCGAGGAGGAGCAGGACTACCTCGGGATTCCGGGGCTGCTGGAGCCGGACCAGGTGCAGTTGCTGCTCCAGAAGCGGCAGGCCCGGCAGATCGCGCACAGCCGCAAGAGGCCGGACTCCGAGGCCGACCTGGTGGAGCTGCCGGCCGAACGGCGGCCCGTCGTCACCCACAAGGAGCTGCTTGAGCTGCGGAAACAGCTCAACGGCATGGTCGGCGCGTACTCCCATCAGACCGGCAAGCCGCACGGTGTCATCCACACCGAGGTACGGCGTGTGTGCGGTGGACCGCCGAGTGCCGAGGCCACGGCGGGGCAGCTGCGGCAGCGCATCGCCAAGGTGCAGGAGTGGGCCACCCGGATGAAGTGACGTCCGGGGAGGACGCTCCGAGGCCGGGGAGGACGCTCCGAGCTTCGGGGAGTGTGCTCCGAGGCCGGGGAGTGTGCTCCGAGCTTCGGGGGAGTCCGCGCTGAGTTCCGGGGGAGTGCGCCCCGGGTGGTGCGCCTCGGGTGGTGCGCCCGTACATAGTGCGACAAATCGAAGTAGTCCGTACCGGACACTGCCCGGATTCTGGACGGAGTCTTCCGCTCAGCGAACCCGCTCGTCTACTGTCCCGCTACGCATACGCCCCGTGGCAGCGCCGCCGCGGAGCGCAGCCGTGAAGCGACTCCGCCCGGATCATCCGGGTTCAGCCGATCGGCGGCCTCTGTAGCGCGACGCCGAACGGGACCGGTGACGCATCAGCCGTGACAGGGGTCGCCGCCCTCACCACGAAGGAGTGGGCGTCGTGACCGCGGAGACTTCTCAGACGCTTGATCGGGGACTGCGTGTCCTCAAGCTGCTGGCCGACACCGATCACGGGCTGACCGTCACCGAGCTTTCCAACAAGCTCGGGGTCAACCGAACTGTTGTGTACCGTCTGCTCGCGACCCTGGAACAGCACTCCCTCGTACGACGTGACCTGGGCGGACGTGCCCGGGTCGGGCTGGGGGTGCTGCGGCTCGGGCGGCAGGTGCACCCGTTGGTGCGGGAGGCCGCGTTGCCCGCCCTGCGGTCGTTGGCCGAGGACATAGGGGCGACCGCCCATCTCACTCTCGTCGACGGGACCGAGGCGTTGGCCGTCGCGGTCGTCGAGCCGACGTGGACGGACTACCACGTGGCGTACCGGGCGGGCTTCCGCCACTCGCTGGACCGGGGCGCCGCGGGGCGGGCGATCCTGTCGGGTCGGCTGCAGCCGGGGGACTGGCCCGGGTACGCGCTCACGCACGGGGAGCTGGAGGCGGGGGCCAGCGGGGCCGCCGCGCCCCTGCTCGGGGTGACGGGGGTCGAGGGCAGCGTGGGAGTCGTCATGCTGGCCGACGCGGTGCCGGAGCGGGTCGGGCCGCGTGTCATGGACGCGGCCCGAGAGGTGGCCGACGCGCTGCGGTGACGCGGGGCGGCTCGGCCGCCGCGGTCACTCCGTCTCGGTGTCCAGCGTGCTCAGCCAGTCCAGCAGGTGTTTGTTGAACGTGTCCGGCTGTTCCATGTTGGCGTAGTGGGCGGTGCCCTCGATCGAGACTGCACGGCCCCTGCCCGCGACGGTCCTGGTCAGGCGTTCGGCCATGGCGATGAGGTCGGGGGCGTCGAGGGCGCCGTTGATGGCGAGGGTGGGGGCGGTGATGGTGGCGGCGCGGGCCCAGGTGTCGGTCACCGGGACGTGCCAGTCCGTCTCGCCCACGGTGTGCTTGGCGGCGGTGGCGCGGCTCATCTCCCGTACGCGCCGCACGATCTCGGGGTCCACGTCGTCGACCGCGCGGTGCGGGCCGGCGACTGCCTCACCGACCACGTCGAGCCAGCCCTCGATGTCGCCGGACATCAGCGTGCCGTAGTAGCGGGCGACGCTGTCCTTGGTCCACGGGTCCGTGTGCTCGGGCTCACTGGTGCCGACACCGCTGACGACGAGGGCGCGTACGAGTCCGGGATGCTCCAGTGCCGTGTCGACGGCCGTGCCTCCGCCCATCGACATGCCGATCAGGACCACCGGGCCCGTTTCCAGGTGGCGCAGGAGCGCGGCGAGGTCGTCGGTGAGGCGGAACGGCATGCTCGCGTTGGCGGAGGCGCCGTGCCCTCGGGCGTCCGGTGCGATGACGCGGTGACCGGCCGCGAGGGCGGGCACCAGATCGTGCCACATGCGGTGATCGGTGAAGCTGCCGTGCAGCAGTACGAGCGGGGTGCCCGAACCGACGTCCAGGTAGGCGAGCGGACCGTCGTCGGACTGAAACGTGCGCGTGGGTACCTGTGAGACATCAGTCATGACAACTAAGGTGTCATAATGAGGAGGTGATGACAACTGGGTTGTCATTCTGCTCGGTGGTGGAGCGTGGAAGAGAATGACCCCGTGACAGAGAACAATGAGCCGCTGCCGCCCGACGTGCTCGCCGGGCGGCTGTCCGAGGTGTTCGCCGTCCTGGGCCCCCTCTACCGGCGGACGACCCGCGCGCTGGAGCTGAAGGAGCGGAAGGAGGGGTTCCCCGTCGGTGTACGTGCCGTGCTGGAGCTGTTGCGCATGGGCGGGCGGCCGATGACGGTGCCGCAGATGGGCCGGACGCTGGCGCTGAGCAGGCAGTTCGTGCAGCGGATGGTCAACGAGGCAGCGGGGCGGGACCTCGTCGAGGCCATCCCGAACCCCGCGCACCAGCGCTCCTCCCTGATCCGGCTGACCGACGTCGGCCGTACGACCATCGACGCGCTGGTGGCCCGGGAGAGCGTGCTGCTGAAGCAGGCGAGCGGTGAGCTGACGGGGGCCGACGTCGACGCCTGTGTACGGGTGCTGACGCATCTCCTCGGACTCTTCGAGGACGTGGACGTCAACTGAGACCCGCCGGCCCACCGTGCCGGCTCCCGCCCGCGGGTGCCACCGCCCCCTGGCCGGAAGTGCCCCTCACGTTAGATTGACCCCGTGCTCTCTCGTCTCTCCAGCCTTTCGCGTCCCGTGGCCGTAGCCGTATGCGCCCTGCCCGTGGTGGGGCTGCTCGCCACGGCGGTGTTCGCGCCGTTGCCGTTCTCCGTGGCGCAGCCGGGGATGACGGCGAACGTGCTGGGCGAGAACAAGGGCGATCCGGTGATCACGATCAGCGGCGCGGAGGCCCGGAAGACCAGTGGGCAGCTGCGGATGACGACGATCGAGGCGACGGGACCGGACACCCGCGTCGGGCTCGGCGACGTGCTCGACGGCTGGTTCCGCACGGACCAGGCCGTCATGCCGCGCGAGGCGGTCTACCCCAGCGGCGACACCGCAGAGGAGATCCAGGAGTACAACGCGGCCGAGATGAAGGAGTCCCAGGACACGGCCACCGAGGCGGCTCTCGCCTACCTCGGCGAGGACTCCGGCGACATCGAGGTCACCCTGCGGCTCGCCGATGTCGGCGGTCCCAGCGCGGGCCTGCTCTTCTCCCTCGGCATCGTCGACAAACTCGACGGCGACGGCAGCGGCGGCGACCTCACGGGCGGTCGCGTCATCGCCGGGACGGGGACCATCGACACGGCCGGCCGGGTCGGCGCGGTCGGCGGGGTCACCCTCAAGACCCAGGCGGCCCGTCGCGACGGCGCCACCGTCTTCCTCGTACCCAAGGCCGAGTGCTCGGACGCGAAGGCCGAACTGCCCAAGGGGCTGCGGCTCATCCCGGTGACGACCTTGAAGGGTGCGGTCGGCTCGCTCGTGGCGCTGGAGACGGGCAAGGGCTCCGTACCCAGCTGCTGAATCAGACCGCTGAATCAGACCGCTGGGTCAGACCGCTCGATCAGACTCCTGGATCCAATTCCTGGATCCAACTGCTGAATCAATCCGCCGATCCAGCGGCTGATCCCGGCCGCTGATCGACAGCCGCCGACCGGCGGAGCTTCCACCAACTCACCCCTCCCGCACGAACCCCTCCGCCACCATCCACTCCAACGCCACCCGGTGCGGATCCTCCCCGTCGACGTCCACCCTGGCGTTCAGCTCGCGTGCCACGTCGTTGTCGAGCTTCTTCGTGATGGGCGCGAGGACGTCGGCGATCTCCGGCCACTCCTTCAGCGTCGCGGAGTTGATCTCGGGGGCCGCGTTGTAGTTGGGGAAGAACTTCCGGTCGTCGTCCATCACGGTCAGCTTCATCGACGCGATGCGCCCGTCGGTCGTGTAGACCTCCCCGAACAGGCAACTCCCCTTGGCCGCCTGGGTGTAGATGATCCCGCTGTCCATCTGGGTGATGTTCCGGGTGAGCAGGCTCATCCCGTACGCCTTCTGCATGCCCGGCAGTCCGTCCGCGCGGTTGGCGAACTCGCTCTCCACGCACAGGGTGACGGCCCCCGGCTCCTTCGCCGCCAGCAGGGCCACTTCGGAGAGGGTCTTCGTGCCGTATTCGGCGGAGTGGGCGCGGTTCAGGGCGAGGGCGTAGGTGTTGTTGAGCGCGGAGGGCGGGAGCCAGGTCAGGCCGTTCTCCAGATCGGCGTCGCGCACCGCCTCCCACTGCCGTCGCGGGTCGGTGACGGGGGTGCTGTTGCCCTGGTAGGTGATCCAGGCCGTGCCCGTGTACTCGTACATGGCGTCCGCGTCCCCGCTCCGCACCGCCTCCCGGGCGCCGAACGACCCCTGGATGCCGGTGCGGTCGAGCACCTCCGCGCCGGCCGCCTGGAAGGCGATGCCCATGACGGCGCCGAGGATCAGGTTCTCGGTGAAGTCCTTGGAGGTGACGGTCAGGTCGGCGTCGTCGAGAGGCCGGCCCTGCCCGACCGAGCCCGGCAGGACGTCGTCGGTCATGGGGGAGCCGCTGGTCAGCCCGCAGCCGGCCACCAGCAGCAGCGCCGGCAGGAGAGGTGTCCGCCGGCTCACGAATCAGCCTCCAGCCCCCGTGGCCGGAGCAGCAGTTCGGCCAGCGAGGCGAGCCAGTCGACCAGCAGGGCCAGGCAGACCGTGAGGATCGAGCCGAGCACGAGGACGGGCATGCGCTGGTTGGTGATCCCGGTCGTGATCAGTACGCCGAGGCCGCCGCCCCCGCCGAAGGTGGCGAGGGTCGCCGTGCCCACGTTCAGGACGAGGGCCGTCCGTACGCCCGCGAGGATCAGCGGTACGGCCAGGGGGAGTTCGACGCGGGCGAGCACCTCCGCCGGGGACATGCCGATGCCCCGGGCTGCTTCGAGGAGGGTCGGGTCGTTCGCCTTCAGGCCGGCGATCGTGTTGGAGAGGACGGGCAGGACGGCGTAGACGACGATGCCGATCAGGGCCGCCTCCCGGCCGATGCCCAGCCAGATCACCAGCAGCGCGAGCAGGCCGATGGCCGGGGCGGCCTGACCGGTGTTGGCGACGGTCATGGCAACCGGGGTGGCCTTCCGGAACGCGTCCCGGGTCAGCAGGACGCCCAGCGGGATCGCGATGATCAGCACGAAGAAGGTCGAGATCGCGGTCAGCTGGATGTGCTGCCACAGGGCCTGCCACACCTGCCCGTTCGACAGGGCGTTCGAGGAGATCGCGTCCAGTTCGGCCTGCTGGAACCACATCCAGGTGGTGAGCAGGACGACCACGAGGACGGAGGGCAGCAGTGTCAGCTTCTGCCAGGTCACCCTGGGGGCGGGGGCCGTGTCCGGCGGAGGGGTCTCGTCGGTGGGTGAAGTCCCGTCGGCGGGAGGTACCGCTCCCGTCGCGGGTGAAGCGGCCGGCCTGGAGGTCCGGCCAGGTGCGGAGACGCCGTCCGGAGCGGAGACGTCGTCCGGTGCGGAGACGTCGTCCGGTGCGGACACGAAGCCCGGCGCGGACGCGAAGTCCGCCTCGGTGGCAGTGGCGTCGGCCCTGATGCCGGAGTCGGTCTCGGTGGTGGCGTCGACCCTGATCGCGGAGTCCGCCTCGTCTGCGGTGGCGTCGGCCTCCAGCGCGGAGCCCGCCTCTCCGGACGTGGCCTCCCCGGTGGTGGAGCCCATCTCGGCGGCGGTCATGGCGCCCCCTCCCCTCCGTCGCTCTCCCCGTCGGCGGGCGTCCGCTCGGAGGGCTTCCGCCCGGTGCGGGTCTCCTCCAGTCGGTGATGGCGTTCCAGTGCGTCCAGCCGGTCGGCTTCCATGAGCCCGCGGACGGAGCCGAGCAGGGTCTCCATGTCCACGACGCCGGTGTACTCCCCGTGCCGCCCGGTGACGGCGACCCGTCCCGTGTTGTCGGTCAGCACGGCCTCCAGGGCGTCCCGCAGGGTGGCGTCCCCGGTCACGGTGGTGCGCACCGGGGTCCCGGCCCGCGCGAGCGACCCCTTGGCGCGCAACAGGTCGTCGCGCCGCAGCCACCTGGAGGGCCGTCCGTTCCGGTCGAGGAGCAGCACCTCGTCGGTGGCGTCGGCCCGCAGCCGGTCGAGGACCTGTGGCAGTGGCTCGCCCGGGGTGACCGTCGGACAGCCGGTCACCTCGACATCCCGTACGCGCGTCAGGTGGAGCCGCTTCAGGGCGGCGCCCGCGCCCACGAAACCGGAGACGAAGTCGTCGGCCGGGCCGGCGAGGATCGCCTCCGGGGTGTCGAACTGCGCGATGTGCGACCGCTCCCGCAGGATCGCGATCCGGTCGCCGAGCTTGATCGCCTCGTCGAAGTCATGGGTGACGAACACGATCGTCCTGCGCAGCTCGCGCTGGAGCCGGAGCAGTTCGTCCTGGAGGTGGCCGCGGGTGATCGGGTCCACCGCCCCGAACGGCTCGTCCATCAGCAGGACGGGCGGATCGGCGGCCAACGCCCTTGCCACGCCCACTCGTTGCTGCTGGCCCCCGGAGAGCTGACGCGGATACCGGTCGTGGTACTCGCCCGGGTCGAGGCCCACCAGGTCCAGCATCTCCGTCACCCGGGTCTTCACCCGCGACGCGGACCAGCCGACCATCCTCGGCACGAGCGCGATGTTCTGGGCGACGGTCATGTGCGGGAAGAGGCCGGACGACTGGATGGCATAGCCCACTGTGCGCCGCAGCCCGACCGGATCGATACGGGTGACGTCCTCGCCGTTGATCCGGATGGAGCCGCTGGACGGCTCGATCAACCTGTTGATCATCTTGAGCGTCGTCGACTTGCCGCACCCGGAGGGCCCGACGAGGACCACGGTCTCGCCCGCGCCGATCCGCATGGTCACGCTGTCGACGGACGGGTGACGGCTGCCCGGATACCGCTTGCTGAGGTCGACCAACTCGATCGTTGCCCCAGCCGTACCCGTGGCCCCAGCCGCCTCCGTTGCCCCCGCCGTACCGGCCGCTCTCGCCGTACCGGCCGCTCTCGCCGTACCGGCCGCTCTCGCCGTACCGGCCGCTCTCGCCGTACCGGCCGCTCTCGCAGTGCCCGCCGCTTTCGCAGCGCCCGTCACTTTCGCCGTGCCCGCCACCTTCGCCGTGCCGTCATCAGCCACGGATCCCCCTCGGAATCGTCAGCCGCCCGATCAGCACATACGCGGCATCGAACATTAGTGCGAGGGCGACGATGCCGAGCGTGCCCGCGAGTACCTGGTTGAGGGCGTTCGCGCTGCCCAGCGAGGCGATACCGCGGAAGATCTCGTTGCCGAGGCCCGGCCCGGAGGCGTACGCGGCGATCGCGGCGATGCCCATCAGCATCTGTGTGGAGACCCGGATCCCCGTGAGGATCGGCGGCCAGGCGAGCGGCAGTTCGACCCGCAGCAGCCGCAGGGGCCGGGACATCCCGATGCCCTTCGCCGCGTCCACCAGCGCCGGATCGACCCCGCGCAGGCCCACGATCGCGTTCCGCACGACCGGCAGCAGCCCGTACAGCGTCAGGGCGATCACCGTCGGGGCCACACCGAGACCCACCACCGGGATCAGCAGGCCGATCATGGCGAGGGAGGGGATGGTCAGGAGGGTGGCGGTGGTGGTCGTGGCGAGCCCGGCGGCCCACTCCCGCCGGTACGTGACGACACCGATCAGGACCCCGACGACCGTGGCCACGACCATGCACTGGAACACCGCACTGGCGTGTTGGTACGCGTCGAACAGCAGCTTCTCGTGGTAGCTGCCGACGTACTCCCAGAAGCTCACCGGCACGTACCCCCAGGGTCGGCTAGATCGTCATCTCCGGGGCCCCTGCGCTGTTCACTCGCGGAGCGCCGCCTGCTCCACCAGCGGGATGATCCGCAGTGGAACGGGGTTCTCCATGACGATCGCCGTGGCGGCCCGGACGATGCCATCAAAACCGACGACCCGGTCGATCACCCGCTGGAGATCGGCGTTCGAACGGGCCACGAGCCGGCACAGCATGTCCCCGCTGCCGGTCGTCGTGTGCAGCTCCAGCACCTCGGGCACGGTCGCCAAGTGGGCCCGTACGTCCGCCCCTTGACCCTGCCTGATCTGCAGCGTCGCGAACGCCGTGACCGGGTAGCCGAGTGCGGCCGGATCCACCTGGGGCCCGAATCCGCGGATGACGCCATTCGACTGAAGCCGGTCGAGCCGGGCCTGCACCGTGCCCCGCGCGACCCCCAGCCGCCGTGACATCTCCAGGACCCCGATCCGCGGCTCGCGCGCGAGCAGGACGATCAGCCGCCCGTCCAGATGATCGATCGCCATGAGACCTCCCGGGATGGTCACCCTGTACAGAACAAGCGGGAGTATGGGTTCTCCGCTGAGCAGATTGTCCAGCAGAATCACGAACTGTTGCGCACCTTGTGGATACGGGAGGAGTCTGCGGCCATGGCAGCCACCTCCGCGCACACAGACCACGTCCCCGACACCGCACGGCAGGCAGACCCCTTCCCGGTCAAGGGAATGGACGCGGTCGTCTTCGCCGTGGGCAACGCCAAACAGGCCGCCCACTACTACTCCACCGCGTTCGGCATGCGCCTCGTCGCCTACTCCGGCCCCGAGACCGGCAGCCGCGAGACGGCGAGCTACGTCCTGGAGAACGGCTCGGCCCGGTTCGTCCTCACCTCGGTCGTCAAACCCGCCACCACCTGGGGCCACTTCCTCGCCGAGCACGTCGCCGAGCACGGCGACGGCGTCGTCGACCTCGCCATCGAGGTCCCGGACGCCCGCCGCGCGTACGCCTACGCCATCGAGCACGGCGCCCGCAGCGTCACCGAGCCGTACGAGGTGAAGGACGAGCACGGCACGGTCGTCCTGGCCGCGATCGCCACGTACGGCACGACCCGGCACACCCTCGTCGACCGCTCCGGCTACGACGGCCCGTACCTCCCCGGCTACGTCGCCGCCGACCCCATGGTCGAGCCGCCCGCCCACCGCACCTTCCAGGCCATCGACCACTGCGTCGGCAACGTCGAGCTCGGGCGCATGAACGAGTGGGTGGAGTTCTACAATCGCGTCATGGGCTTCACGAACATGAAGGAGTTCGTGGGCGACGACATCGCCACTGAGTACAGCGCGCTGATGTCGAAGGTCGTGGCGGACGGCACCCTCAAGGTCAAGTTCCCCATCAACGAGCCCGCCATCGCCAAGAAGAAGTCCCAGATCGACGAGTACCTGGAGTTCTACGGCGGCCCGGGCGTCCAGCACATCGCGCTCAACACGAACGACATCGTCCGGACGGTACGGACGATGCGGGCGGCCGGCGTCGAGTTCCTGAACACGCCCGACTCGTACTACGACACGCTGGGAGAGTGGGTCGGCGACACCCGCGTACCGGTCGACACGCTCCGCGAGCTCAAGATTCTCGCGGACCGGGACGAGGACGGGTATCTGCTGCAGATCTTCACCAAGCCGGTCCAGGACCGGCCGACGGTCTTCTTCGAGATCATCGAGCGGCACGGATCGATGGGGTTCGGGAAGGGCAACTTCAAGGCGCTGTTCGAGGCGATCGAGAGGGAGCAGGAGAAGCGGGGCAATCTGTGACCGGGCGCCCAACAGGTCGGGGCAATCTGTGACCGGGCGCCCAACAGGTCGGGGCTGACTGTGATCGGGCGACTGCGGGTCCGGTGGGGGCTGGTCGCGCGGTTCCCGGCGCCCCTGAAAAGCAGTTCCCCGCGCCCCTGGAAAGCAGGGGCTGAGCCCCACGCTTTCCAGGCCCACCGTCCCGCCGTCTCCCAGGCAGCCCGCAAGCCCGTCGCTGTCCAGGCCTGAGGGCCCCGTCGCTTTCGGGCCCGCTGTCTGGTCGCTTTCCGGGCCTGCGGGCCTGTTGTTTTCGGGGCCCGCTGTCTGGTCGCTTTCCGGGCCTGCGGGCCTGTTGTTTTCGGGGCCCACCGTCTCGTCGCCTTCGAGGCCCGCAGACCCCTAGCCTTCCAGGCCCCGCCGTCTCCTCGCCCTTTCAGGCCCGCAGGGCCTGATCTTTCAGGGGCGCGGGGAACTGCGCGACCAGCCCCCACCGAACCCGCACCCGCCAACGAACCGGCCCCCCCCACCCCCTCACGCGAACCACCCTCCACTCCCCAAGAAATACGGATTGAGCCGCCGAGCCTCGGCAAGATGCCGCCGGGCCGGGGCCGCCAGGCCCAAGGCCCGCTCGATCGCCCCCCGGTGACAGGCGTAAGCCGCACTGCGCACGGCCCCGCCCCGCGCCCGGTCGGTGGCCCGCCGTGCGAACCCCAGTGCCTCCCCGTCCTCCCCCGCCCGGTGCAAGGCCCACCCCAACGCGTCCGCAACCCGCGGACTCGGCTGTCGCTCCCACTCCGCACGGAGCACCCGCACCGCCTCCTCCGGATCACCGTGGTCCGCCTCCAGCGCCCCGAGGACGAGCGACTCGTTCACCCCGGCCGCGGCGGACCGCGCCACCAGCGTGCGCACCACCCCGTACTGCTCCCGCGCCTCCTTCGCCCGCCCCAGCGACGCGTACAACTCGCCCAACCGCAACGCGACCCGCGCCGACGGCCGCCGCGACAGCGCCACCCGGTACGCCCGCACCCCCTCCGCCGTCCGCCCCAGCGCGGCCAGCGCCCGCCCCCGGCACGCGTCGGCCTCCGGCTCGCTCCCGGCAGCCGCGCAGTACCGCAACGACTCCTCCGCCTCCCCTCGCTCCCAGGCCAGCTCCCCGGCCAGCGCCCACCACACGGCACCCGCGGCCGACGGTCCCGCCGCCGTCGTCTCCGCGGCCGCCGCGTCCGAGATCGCCGCGGCCGCGTCCTCACGCGCCCCCTGGTCCCAGTAGACCTGCGCGGCCCGCGCCCGAGCCGCCGGCCCGGAGTTCACGGCGAGCATCCTGTCCAGGGTCGCGCGGGCCGCCTTGTACCGGCCGAGCCCGTCGTACGCCTCGATGAGCAGGGCGTACGAGGTCCAGCGGGCCGGCGACACCCGTACGGCCTCCTCGCCCCAGCGTCGCGCCGTCCGGAAGTCGCGGCGGGCGTTCGCGAGGGCGGCCAGGCCTTCGACGGCGTCCGCGTTGCCGTTCGGCCGCAGACGCAGCGAGGTGCGCAGGGCGCGTCCGGCCCTCGGATAGTCCGCGACGACGCCGGTCCGCCGGGCCCGCTCGGTGTACGCCACGCCGAGCACCGCCCATGAGGCGTGGTCACGCGGACGGGCCCGCACCCGGGCCTCACGTTCCCGGACGGTCGCGACGACCTCGGGCAGAGCGGCGGGCACCCCGGCCGCCATCGCGGCCCCCGCCCGCCGCCCCTCGGGCCCGGCCGCACCCACCACCCGTGCCGCCCGCCCGCCGCCGGCGCCACCCCCGTCCGGCGGCACCACCATCAGCACACCCCCGAGCACGAAACACCCGACGACAGCCGCGGCCACCCTCCACCCCGGCCCTGGCCCCCGCCCGGGCCCCTGTGCCCACCCGGCGACCCACCGCCACGCCGCCCGCCGCTCGTTCTCCACAGCCATGCCGCCCACTGTGCGTCAATACGACGACCACATCCCGTACCCCCGAACGCTCGCGCCGACGGGTTCACACCGATGGCTGCGAGTGTGAAGCTTGGATCTTGACTTCCGCCCCCGCCTCGAAGGCCGGGGTATCCACGGAGGGATCTCGATGAGCCGTATCCAAGCCCCGAGCGACGAGACGACCGGCAACCTCGTCGACCGTCTGCTGAGTGGCCTGCCGCCGGAGGCGGTCCTCGTCGATCCGGACGTCACGGCCTCGTACGGACACGACATGGCGAGCTTCTGCGAGGCGGGCGTCCCGGCGGTCGTCGTGCTGCCCCGGACCGTCGAACAGGTGCAGCACGTCATGCGGGTCGCGACGGAACTGCGCGTCCCGGTGGTCCCGCAGGGCGCCCGCACGGGCCTGTCCGGCGGCGCGAACGCCTCCGAGGGCTGCGTCGTGCTGTCCCTGACGAAAATGGACCGGATCCTGGAGATCAACCCCGTCGACCGCATCGCCGTCGTCGAACCCGGCGTCATCAACGCGACGCTCTCCCGCGCGGTCAACGAGCACGGCCTCCAGTACCCGCCGGACCCCTCCAGCTGGGAGATGTGCACGATCGGCGGCAACATCGGTACGGCCTCCGGCGGGCTGTGCTGTGTGAAGTACGGGGTGACCGCCGAATACGTCCTCGGCCTGGACGTCGTGCTCGCCGACGGCCGGCTGATGTCCACCGGCAGGCGCACCGCGAAGGGCGTCGCCGGCTACGACCTCACGCGGCTCTTCGTCGGCTCGGAGGGCTCGCTCGGCATCGTCGTACGGGCGACCCTGGCGCTCAAGCCGCAGCCGCCCGAGCAACTGGTGCTCGCCGCGGAGTTCGCGTCGGCGGCGGCCGCCTGCGACGCGGTGTGCCGGATCATGGCCGGCGGGCACGTCCCCTCACTGCTCGAACTCATGGACCGTACGACGGTGAAGGCCGTCAACGACCTCGCGCACATGGGCCTGCCGGAGACCACCGAGGCGCTGCTCCTCGCCGCCTTCGACACCCCGGACCCGGCCGCCGACCTCGCCGCCGTCGGGGCGCTGTGCGAGGCCGCGGGCGCCACCCAGGTCGTACCGGCGGACGACGCGGCCGAGTCCGAACTGCTGCTCCAGGCACGGCGGCTGTCGCTCACCGCGCTGGAGGCGGTGAAGGGCACGACGATGATCGACGACGTGTGCGTGCCGCGCTCGAAGCTCGGCGAGCTGATCGAGGGCGTGGAGCGTGTCGCAGAGAAGTACGACCTGACCATCGGGGTCTGCGCACACGCCGGCGACGGCAACACGCATCCCACCGTCTGCTTCGACGCGGCAGACCCCGACGAGTCACGGCGCGCCCGCGAGTCCTTCGACGAGATCATGGCCCTCGGCCTGGAACTCGGCGGCACGATCACCGGCGAGCACGGCGTGGGCATCCTCAAGAAGGAGTGGCTGGCGCGGGAGCTGGGCCCGGTGGGCATGGAGATGCAGCGGGCGGTGAAGTCGGCCTTCGACCCGCTGGGCATCCTCAACCCGGGCAAACTGTTCTGACCCCCTCGGTGCCGATTCCCTCGGTTCCGAGGCACGCGCCTCACTGGGCGAGGAGTTCGGCCAGGCCGTCGTCGATGCGCAGCATGTCGAACTCCGAGCCCGGCGGCACCACCCGCAGGGTCCGCTCCAGCCAGGCCGACACGGCGGCGGCCGGCGCTTCGAGCAGCGCGTCCCCGTCCGGCGAGCTGAGCGCCATCAGTACGGCGCTCCGGCCCGACACCTTCGTCGGCCACACCCGCACGTCGCCGTGCCCGCACGGCCGGAACACGCCCTCCACGAGCAGTTCCCGCGCGAACGTCCAGTGCACCGGGCGGTCGGAGTTGACGTGGAAGGTGATGTGGACGGCGTACGGGTCGTCGCTGCGGAAGCCGAGCTTGGCCGGTACGGGGATGCTGCGCTCGGGCGACAGGACGAGTCCGAGCTCCAGTTCGCGCTCCACGACGGTGTGCCGCATGGTGATCGTTCCTCTCTCGTAGAGGGGCCCTGTGCGCGGGCCCGTACGAGTGAGAGGGGCCAGGGCCCCGAAGCATTACGCGGGTTCGCGAAACTTTTTTCCGACGGGTTCGCCGAGCGGCTCCCGGTGACCGGCGGCCCTCTTCGCCCGTAGCAGATCCGTGCGTGAATGGGGCGGGTCCGGAGGCAGCGGTCATGGGACGGGCCGGCGTCTGGTAGATGTGGATGCCCTCCACCAAACCCACGAGCAGATACGGGACGACGGACATGAGCGCCCCAACCCCGGCCCCCGGCGACGACAGGCCCCGCGAAGGGTATTACCCGGACCCGTCCATTCCTGGATATGTCCGGTACTGGAACGGTGCGGCCTGGGTTCCGGGTACGAGCCGTCCGGCTCCCTCCGACGGCGAGCCGCTCGCTCCGCCGTCCGGCTCCGGCCCGTCCGGTGCCATGGAGGAGACGGGCCCGCACTTCTTCGACGAGGACCCGGCGCCCGACGGCGAAGCGGCCCGCTCGGCCTCCGGCAACGCCCTGCACGGCATCCGCCCCGAGCCCGCCTCCGCGTGGGGCGCCGACCGCTCCCGCCAGACCGGTTTCGGTGGCGACAAGGACCGCCGGGTGTCCTGGGGCTCGACCGCCGGCGCGGACCCGCGCGACCCCCGGGTCTCCCTCGCGGCGGACGCGGGCGACGGCTTCGCCGACGGCGGCGACCCCGGGCGCACGGCGAGCACGGACGGTACGGCGACGATCCCGCCGGCGGCCGACGAGGAAGCAGGGGCCCCGCAGGGCACGGTGGTGTTCCGCCGGCCTCAGTCCGCCGAGGGAGTGGACCCCCTGCAGTCGGACGGCACCATGGCGTTCGGTCCGTCCGCCTCGCGCGCGGGACAGCAGGACGGGGGCGCGCCCGCGTCCCCCGCCGCTTTCGGCGCGCCCCTGACCCCTGCCCAGGTCGCCGCCCAACAGGCACTGGGCCTCGCCCCGCAGTCCGCCACGCCCTCGACGCCGCCGGCACCGTCCGGCCCCCAGCAGGGGCCGCAGTCTCCGCAGCAGGGTCCGCAGGCGGGCGGCACGGCCCAGGCGGCTCCGGCTCCGGCGGCGGTCGCTCCGGCCGCCCCGGTCTCCCCGGGCCCGCCGCAACCGGAGCCGCAGCAGGTCCCGTTCGGCGGCGCCTTCCCTCAGCAGGCCCAGCAGGCCCAGCAGGCCCCGCAGTCGCAGTCGGCCGTGCCCGCCCCGCAGACCGCCCAGCCCGCACCGGGCCTGCCCCAGCAGGCCGCCGCCCGACAGTCGGCCGAGGCTCCCATGGCCGTCGGCATCGGCGGTGGGCAGCCCTCCTGGGCCCAGCAGGTGCACCGGCTGGCCGGGGGCGAGGAGGAGCAGCTGGTCGCGCCGTGGAAGCCGGTGGTGGAGGACCCCTTCCAGGCGGCCGCCCGGCGGCAGTCGGAGGCCAGGCCCGCGGGCCTCGGCAGACGGCTGGCCGCCCGGCTCGTGGACACTCTGGTCGTCGGCTCCGTCACGGCCGCGGCCGCCGTGCCGTTCGGCACGAAGGCGATGGACCACATCGACGAGAAGATCGACGCGGCCAAGCTCTCCGGTGAGAAGGTCACCGTCTGGCTGGTCGACGGCACGACCTCCGTCTACCTGGGCATCGTCCTCGGCGTCCTGTTCGTCGTCAGCGCCCTCTACGAGGTGCTGCCCACCGCCAAGTGGGGCCGCACCCTCGGCAAGAGGCTGCTCGGCATCGACGTCCGGGACATCGAGGGCCACGAGCCCCCGTCGTTCGGGAGTTCCCTGCGCCGCTGGCTCGTCCACACCGTCTCCGGGCTGCTCGGCATCGGTGTGATCGGTGTCCTGTGGTGCGTGTGGGACAAGCCGTGGCGCCAGTGCTGGCACGACAAGGCGGCGCACACGTTCGTGGCGGGCAGGTAGCGGTTACGGGCGGGACGGGCCCGTACGGAACCGCGTACCCCGTACGGCCCCGTGCCGGATGCGGAGCCGGGGGGTTCGCGGTCGACTCGGGCCATGAGTACCGAACCGCCGCCCTTCGGCTCCGGTCAGTCCCCGGACGACGACCAGTTCAGGAAGCAGCCCCCTCCGCACCAGGGCGGCGGCTCTCCGTACGACCCCCCGCCCCAGCAGCCGCCGCCGTACGGGGGCGGCCAGCAGCCGCCCTACGGAAGCCAGCCGCCGCCGTACGGCAGTCAGCCCCCGCCCTACGGTGGTGACCCCTACGGAGGCGGGCAGTACCCCAACGACCCGCTCTCGGGCATGCCGCCGCTCGCCGACAGCGGCAAGCGGGTGCTGGCCCGGATCCTCGACATGATCCTGGTGGCGATCGTGGTGGGGTTGCTGGCGTGGGCGTTCAGGATCAGCCAGTACTCGGTGGACTCGGACGACTTCGAGTTCGGCAAGTCCCTGGCCCAGGAGGCGCTCGCCGCGATCCTCTACATCGCGTACGACACGTTCTTCACCGTCAGGAACGGCCAGACCCTCGGCAAGAAGCTGTTCAAGCTGCGGGTGGCGAACCTCAACGACGGCTCCACGCCCTCCACACAGACCGCGCTGATCCGCGCGGCCGTGCTGTGGATCCCCTTCGCCTTCTGCTGCGCCTGTATCTGGACGGCGATCGCCGGCGGCTGGAGCTTCTTCGACAAGCCCTACAAGCAGGGTCTGCACGACAAGGCGGCGAAGACGGTGGTGGTCAGCACCGGTTGAGCGGAGGCGCCTGCAGCGCGCGCGCCGACACGGCGACGGCGGGCGGCACGGCGACGGCGGTGACACGGCGACGGCGGTGACACGGCGACGGCGGGCGGCACGGCGACGGCGGGTCCGGGATCTTGGTCCCCGGGCCCGCCGAAGCGTTTCAGCAAGCTGTCACCGAGTGCCGGTTCAGGAGCCCGTGGACTCGTGCACCGGTTCCCGGACCATCGGGGACTCCACGGCCGCCGGGGCCGGGGCCGCGGCGACGACGGATGCGCGGGGGCGGCGCGCGGCGGCGCCGGGCGCGGGCTTGGGCAGCGGCACGGTCAGCGCGACGAGCAGGCCCAGGGCCAGGGCGGAGAGGGCGATCACCGCGATGCCCGCGCCGGAACTCGTCTGTGACAGCAGCAGCATGGCGAGGGTGGACAAGATCACGGTGCAGGAGCCGTAGGCGAGCTGTGCGGTCGTCGGACGAGGCATGGCAATCGTGTCCTCGGGTGGGGTCTCCCCGTGCCTCTCACGATGAAGGGGAGGTTGCGGATACGAATCAAAGGTGAAGCAGTGCCGTCGGCTGGCTTTCACCGACGTCCGGCGCTCCGCCAATCGACTCTATTCGCCAGGGTGCCCGAGTGGAACGACGGGTAAGCGTGACCTGACGCACGGTGCCGGGTGCACAGGGGGCGCACGGATTCATGGGGTTCGGCAACGGGCCGCGCATGCGCGCCGGTTCGAGGGACATGTGAGCGATACACATAACGTCCGCATAACGAACAAGCGCTTCCTGTAGACGCCTATTAATGCACTTGACCTGTTCAAGTCAAGATCTGTCTTTTATCTCGAAACTCCGATCGAATGACGTCACTTGACTACACGCGTATACCGCGCGCGGATTCCTCCACACAGGACCATCCCCGTCCGCGCGAACGGACGCGGGGGAGGACCTCAAGTGACCAGTAGACCCTGGACGTTCAGAGCGGCCGCCATCGGTGTCGCGGTCGCCACTGCGGCGGCGACCATGTCGGCCCTCACGGTGGCGCAGGCAGCGGACGCCACACCGGCGGCGTCCGTGGACCGGCACGACCCGGCGGACCACGAGCACGCCGACGAGCACAACCTCGACGGCCCCCTGAGCAAAACTCAGGAGGCCCAGCGCGAGGAGGCCCTGCAGCAGGTCATATCCGGCGACGCCACGGTCAAGGACCGTGACGGCTCGCAGGTCGTGAAGCTGGACAGCAAGAAGGGCAAGAGCAAGTACGTCGAGCTCGGCCGCGAGAAGACCGACAAGATCTTCACGATCCTCGTCGAGTTCGGCGACCAGATCGACAGCCGCTACGGCGGCACCGCCGGCCCGCTGCACAACCAGATCGCCGAGCCGGACCGGGCCAAGGACAACTCCACGGCCTGGCAGGCGGACTACGACCAGAAGTACTTCCAGGACCTCTACTTCGGCACCGGCAAGAACGACGAGTCGGTCAAGAAGTACTACGAGAAGCAGTCCTCGGGCCGCTACTCGGTCGAGGGCGAGGTCTCCGACTGGGTCAAGGTCCCCTACAACGAGGCCCGCTACGGCAACAACGCCTGCGGTCAGACCAACTGCTCCAGCGTGTGGAACATCGTCAGCGACGGTGTCACGTCCTGGGTCGCCCAGCAGAAGGCAGCGGGGCGCACCGACGCCGAGATCAAGGCGGACGTGGCCGAGTTCGACCAGTGGGACCGCTACGACTTCGACGGCGACGGCGACTTCAACGAGCCCGACGGCTACATCGACCACTTCCAGGTCGTGCACGCCGGTGAGGACGAGTCCGCCGGCGGCGGCGCGCAGGGCACGGACGCCATCTGGGCCCACCGCTGGTACGCGTTCGGCACCAACGCGGGCGCGACGGGCCCGGCCGACAACAAGCTCGGCGGCGCCAAGATCGGCGACACCGGCATCTGGGTCGGCGACTACACCGTCCAGCCGGAGAACGGCGGACTCGGTGTCTACGCCCACGAGTACGGTCACGACCTCGGTCTGCCGGACCACTACGACACCGCGGGCGGTGACAACTCCACCGGCTTCTGGACGCTGATGTCGTCCGGTTCCTGGCTCGGCACCGGCAAGGACGCCATCGGCGACCTGCCCGGCGACATGACCGCCTGGGACAAGCTGCAGCTCGGCTGGCTCGACTACGACACGGCGAAGGCGGCGACGAAGTCGCGGCACAAGCTCGGGGTCGCGGAGTACAACAGCAAGGACAAGCAGGCCCTCGTGGTCGAGCTGCCCAAGAAGAAGGTCGCCACCGAGATCGTCGAGCCGGCGCAGGGCTCGACCCAGTGGTGGAGCGGCAGCGGTGACAACCTCTCCAACACGCTGACCCGTTCCGTGGACCTCACGGGCAAGTCGTCCGCTGCGCTCACCCTCGACGGCTGGTACGACATCGAGGCCGAGTTCGACTACCTCTACACCGAGGTGTCGACCGACGGCGGCGCCAACTGGACCACGATCGACGGCACGGTGGACGGCGCGGCGATCCCGCGCGACGCCAGCGGCAAGCCCGCGCTGACCGGTTCCTCCGCCACGTACAAGAAGCTGTCGTACTCCCTGAACGCCTACGCGGGCAAGAAGTTCGACCTCCGCTTCCGTTACGCGACGGACGGCGGCGTGGCCCCGAAGGGCTTCGCGGCCGACTCGATCGCCGTGACCGCCGACGGTTCCGTCCTCTTCTCGGACAACGCGGAGAGCGCGGACGCCGCCTGGACTGCCAAGGGCTTCTCGCGCGTGGGCGCGTCGATCACGGACGACTACGCGCAGTACTACATCGCCGAGAACCGCCAGTACGTGTCGTACGACGAGACTCTGAAGGTCGGCCCGTACAACTTCGGCTTCTCGACCACGCGTCCGGACTGGGTGGAGCACTTCCCGTACCAGAACGGTCTGTTGATCTGGAAGTGGGACACCTCGCAGGCGGACAACAACACCAGCGTCCACCCGGGCACTGGTCTGGTCCTGCCGGTCGACTCCCACCCGGCGGCCCTGAAGTGGGCCGACGGCACGGCGATGCGCAGCCGGATCCAGTCCTACGACTCGCCGTTCAGCCTCTACCGCACGGACGGTCTGAAGCTGCACAAGGCCGACGTCCTGACGACGATCCCGTCGTCGGCGGGTGTGTCCGTGTTCAACGACCGGACCAACACCTACTACGACGCGGCCACCCCGCTCGCCGGTGTCAAGATCACTGACACCAACACCAAGATCGAGATCGTCAAGGAGGCCGCGGACGGCTCCACGATGTCGGTCAAGGTTGGCCCCGCGGTGAAGTAGTTCGTATTTCCGCAGGTCAGAGCATGTTCGGCCGTGACCCCCTTGGCGGGTCGCGGCCGGACGTGTTTAGGTGCGTGCTGTGGTCTTCTTATTGACACTGACGCTCACGGGGGTGTGACCTGCATGGCCGCAGGAGGTTTCTGCAAGCTGCCGGACGGCAATGTCGTCGTCGCGCTCAACCTGCCGGGAACGCCGGCACGGGGCGCGGGGGGTGTGCTGCCCGTGGCCGGGTCCCCAGGCGCGGTCGGGGCCGTGGCCGGCGCCGGGACCGTAGTCGCGGGCAAGGCTCTGTCCGGGGCTGTGTCCGCAGCTCCGGCGGTGTCCGGGACGGTGTTCGGCGTTCCGGCCGGGGCCATGTCAGGCGTGCCGGCCGGGGCTGTGCCGGGCGACGGGGCCGTACGCGTCCTCGTCCTCGCCGCGAACCGTGCCCGGGCCCTCACCCGGCTCCGCAACCTGGGCATGCGGGCGATCTACCTCCGCGGCAACGCGGCGCCCCCGACCCCGGACGAGATCACGGCCGTGCTGCACCACCCCGACGGCCTCATATGGCGAGGGTCCCCCGCTTGCCCGGCTGCGACGACCCCGGAGCTGTGGCATCCGATCAGAGCGCTGCTGAGGCGGCCGAAGGTAAGCGTGTGACTCCTGGCCCGCCACAGGCCGACGCGGCTGAGAACCACCTCTGCCCGGAACCCCTTTGTTCGAAACCGCCCATCGCGCATCACGGATTCCCATAGCCTGGCCGCCGACCTTGATCGAGGTCGGGAATCGGGAAGGCGGGCACGAACTTCACATGGTCGAGCCTCTGGGGCTGGCGGATCCGGCTGAGATATCGGGATATGTGCTGCGCGGAAAGCTGGGTGAGGGCGGGATGGGTAGTGTCTACCTCTCCCACAGCCGAGGCGGCCAGCCCGTCGCGCTGAAGGTGATCCGGCAGGAGTTCGCACAGGACCCCGAGTTCCTGCGCCGCTTCGCGCGCGAGGTGCAGGCGGCACGCCGGGTGCAGGGGGCGTACACCGCGGCGGTGCTCGACAGCAGCACCGAGGGACCGCAACCGTGGTTGGCCAGCGCATATGTCCCCGGGCCCTCGCTGGCGCGCGCCGTGTTCGAACACGGGCCGCTGTCCCTACGGACCGTGCTGCTGTTGACCGCGGGCGTGGCCGAGGCACTCCAGGCCATCCACGCGGTCGACGTGGTGCACCGCGACCTGAAGCCGACGAACGTACTGCTCGCCGCGGACGGTCCCCGTGTCATCGACTTCGGCATCGCCCGGTCCACCGACGCGACGGCGCTGACCGGCACCGACATGCGCCTGGGCACGCCCGCGTACATGTCTCCGGAGCAGGCCGAGGGCAAACCCGTGACTTCGGCACTCGACGTCTTCGCGCTCGGCCTCCTGGCGCATTTCGCGTCGACCGGCGGGCATCCGTTCGGCGAGGGCGGCGGACACGCGCTGCTGTACCGGATCGTGGCCCAGGAGCCGGATCTGGCCGAGTGCCCCGAGCCACTGCGCCCGTTGATCGCGCGCTGCCTGGCCAAGGAACCGACGGACCGGGCCGCGCTCTCCGAGATCATCGAGGAGTGTCACCGGATCGCCGCGGCCGAGGGTACGACGCTGACCCGTGGCGAGGACTGGTGGCAACCGGCTCCGGTGGCGTCCCCGGTGGCTGAGTGCATGTCGCAGCACCTGGTCGCGTCCCTCCCACCCGCACCGCCGTCGTACCGGCCGACCGCGAAGGACGGACAGCCTCAGGAACCGGCCGCACGGGATCCGCGCCTGCCCTACGAGCCGGGGGCGGCGGATCCGCAGGAGACCTACGAAGCGGCCTCATCGGGTCTGCGGGGAGTCCCTGAAGCGGCCTCATCGGGTCTGCGGGGAGTCCCTGAAGCGGCCTCATCGGGTCTGCGGGGAGTCCCTGAAGCGGCCCCGTCGGGTCTGCGGCAGGTCCCCGAAGCGGCCCCGTCGGGCCTGCGGCAGGTCCCCGAACCGGTCGCCTTCGCTCCGTCGCCGACGGGGCTCGCGGTGCCGCCGACGATGTCTGCCGCCGGACGACCTCAGGACGATGCTCGGGCCGGGGCCTCGCACCCTCCGCTGGGCCGGTCGAACCCCCGGCCCGGCGGTACGGAGCGCCAGCTGAAGATCATCGCCGTGGCCGTGGCGCTCGTGGTGGTCGCGGTGATCGTGGCCGGGCTGCTGAACGAGCTGGGGATTCTGGAGAGCTAGCCCGAATCGGACCTGAGCTAGACCACCGGCTTGCCCGACAGCTCGACGCCCGCCTCCCGCAGCTCCTCCAGGGCCCGTTCCGTCGTCTCCTCGGACACCCCGGCGGTGAGGTCCAGCAGCACCTGGGTGCGGAAGCCCTCCCTCGCGGCGTCCAGGGCGGTGGCCCGTACACAGTGGTCCGTGGCGATGCCGACGACGTCGATCTCGGTGATGTCGCGGGCGCGGAGCCAGTCCGCGAGGGTCACGCCGTTCTCGTCGGCGCCCTCGAAACCGCTGTACGCCGCGGAGTACGCCCCCTTGTCGAAGACCGCGTCGACCGCACCGGAGGCGATCACGGGCGCGAAGTTGGGGTGGAACCCGACCCCCTCCGTCCCGGCGACACAGTGGGCGGGCCAGGAGTGGACGTAGTCGGGATTGTCGGAGAAGTGGCCACCGGGCGCGATGTGGTGGTCGCGGGTGGCCACCACGTGCTGGTAGCCGGGGCCGGCCGCCTGGCCGATCAGCTCGGTGACGGCGGCGGCCACATCGGCACCGCCGGCCACCGCGAGGCTGCCCCCCTCGCAGAAGTCGTTCTGTACATCAACGACGATCAAGGCGCGGCGCATGGTGTCGGTGTCCTTAGACTCTTCGGTTCTTCGGGTGGGTGGGACACGAAACGCTGGACTTCGAAACGCTGGACTTCGAAACGCTGGACTTCGAAACTGAGAACTTCCGAGCCTAGAGACTTCGAGAGCCGTTCGGGAGGGGGCATCCGGCGCTCGCCCGGTGCGCGCACCGGAGCACAGGCCGAACACGCGGGCGCTCGGGGGGCTCGCGGCAGGGCGCGCCGGACACGTTCACTCCGGTCTGCACCCCAGCGTGCGCCCGCCCGACACCCTGCACGTACCCGAGCGGCTCAGACGTACTCCGTCGGAATGACGGCTTCCCCGCGCGACAGCTGTGTCGCGGACAGCGGCAGGTTCGCACGGGCGGTCACATGCCGCTCGCGTACGACGTCCAGCGGCTCCCGGGAGAGGACCCGGCCGTCCTTGACCAGATGAACGAGGAGCTGGCGCTCCTGGAGATCGTCGGGCACCGGTCCCGTGCCGATGACCTCGGCCTCGGCCACGCCGTGCTCGTCCAGCCGCCGGGCCGCCCACTTGCGGCCCCCCACGGACGTCTTCCCGCCGCTGGACTTCTTCGCCACGGCCACCAGCGGGTCCGTGGGGTCCGCGGACTCCGCCCTGGCGACGAGCTTGTAGACCATCGAGCAGGTGGGATGACCGGAGCCGGTCACCAGCTGCGTCCCGACGCCGTACGCGTCCACCGGTGCCGCCGCCAGCGAGGCGATGGCGTACTCGTCGAGGTCCGAGGTCACGATGATCCGGGTGTCCCGCGCGCCCAGCTCGTCCAGCTGCTGGCGTACCCGGTGGGCGACGAGGAGCAGGTCGCCGGAGTCGATGCGCACGGCGCCCAGCTCGGGCCCGGCGATCTCCACGGCGGTCCGTACGGCCTCGGTGACGTCGTACGTGTCGACGAGCAGCGTGGTGTTCCGGCCCAGCGAGTCCACCTGGGCCTGGAAGGCGTCCCGCTCGCGGTCGTGGAGCAGGGTGAAGGCGTGGGCGCTGGTGCCGACCGTCGGGATGCCGTAGCGGAAGCCGGCGGCCAGGTCCGAGGTGGAGGTGAAACCGCCGACGTACGCGGCGCGCGAGGCGGCCACGGCGGCCAGCTCGTGCGTGCGCCGGGCGCCCATCTCGATCAGCGGGCGCCCCCCGGCGGCGCTGGACATCCGGGAGGCGGCGGCCGCGATCGCCGAGTCGTGGTTGAGGATGGAGAGGATCACCGTCTCCAGGAGGACACACTCCGCGAAGGTGCCCTCGACCCGCATGATCGGCGAGCCCGGGAAGTACACCTCGCCCTCCTGGTAGCCCCACACGTCTCCGCCGAAGCGGTAGCCGGCGAGCCAGTCGAGAGTCTCCGCGTCGACGATGGAGCGCTCGCGCAGGAAGCCGAGGACACCCGGGTCGAAGCGGAAGTTCTCGACCGCGTCCAGCACCCGTCCGGTGCCGGCCACCACGCCGTACCTACGTCCCTCCGGCAACCGCCGTGTGAAGACCTCGAACACCGAATGCCGCTCGGCCGTACCCGCTTTCAACGCGGCCTGCAGCATCGTGAGTTCGTAGTGGTCCGTGAAGAGCGCGGTCGAGGGGACGTCGACCGGCAAACCAAGGTCCGCTGTGTTCATGGCAAGGGATCGTACTCCCATCTCGTCAATCTGACGATTTCTGGGGGGTCGTTTCTCATGTGCCCTGGTCGGAGGCCTGCATTTGTGCGGGCACCCCCCTGTGGTGGCAGCATGGGCGATGTGACGGCAGCCGTACCCCTGGAGATCGAGAAGACCGAGTCGGCGGAGGAGGTCTTCGCCGTACCCGAACCCGACGTTCCGTGGGTCACGATCGTCCACAACGATCCGGTGAATCTCATGAGCTATGTGACGTATGTCTTCCAGGCGTACTTCGGGTACTCGAAGGACAAGGCCACCAAACTCATGCTCGACGTCCACCACAAGGGCCGCGCGGTCGTCTCCAGCGGATCACGCGAGGAGATGGAACGCGACGTACAGGCCATGCACGGCTACGGTCTGTGGGCCACCCTCCAGCAGGACCGGAAGTAGCGACGCACCTGATGCCAGGACAATTCGAATCGCTCCCCGGCGGCGGCGCGGCCGTCGCGCTCGACGAGGTCGAGATCTCCATCATCCGCTCGCTGGCGGTGCAGCTCCTGGAGCTGATCGGCCCGGGTCCGGCCGAGGAGGCCGGTGACGACCCGCTCGCCGAACTCTTCGCCGAGGGCCCGAGCGAGCCGCCCAAGGATCCCGTCCTGCTGCGGCTGTTCCCGGACGCCTACAGCGACCCCGAGGGCACCCCGGGCGCCCGGGAGGCGGAGGAGCAGCGGGCGTACTCCTCGGAGTTCCGCCGCTTCACAGAGAACGACCTGCGGGCCGGCAAGCGCGAGAAGGCCCTCGCGGTGATCCACTCCCTGGACGCGCTGGCCGCGACCGGTGAGGGCGGGGCCGTGCTGAAGCTGTCGGCGGACGACTCCCGGCACTGGCTCGGCTGCCTCAACGACCTGCGTCTGGCCATCGGCTCCCGGCTCGACGTCGTCGACGAGGAGGACACCGACCTCCTCTACCGCCTCCCGGACGAGGACCCGCGCAAGCCGATGGTGATGGCGTATCTGTGGCTGGGCGGCCTCCAGGACTCGCTCGTCACCACGCTGATGCCCTGATGCCCTGATGCCCTGATGCCGGAATCCGGCGCCAGTTTTCCGCCCCCCTCACGTCCCCTGCACGTCGGTCGCACGTCGGTCGCACGTGAGCCGCACGTTCGCTCCATGGTCCTTCCACGTACGCTCCACGTTCGCTCAGAGGACACTCAGATCCGGATAACGATCGTGTCACCAGGGCGGTGAGGGATGCCCTTGTGGGTGTTCTTTGTCTGCTTCTCCCTGTGTTGTGCGCCACAAAACGACCAGTGGATCACTATTGCGGCCGTGATAAATCTTCACGACCGCCCGAGGGACGCCACCCATGTCCCGCCGGGTGCGCCACCGAGCCGGCCATCGCCGGCCAGGCGACGAGCGGGCTGGCGAAGCCCGCTCAGCTCCATCACATCCGGGGGGATCGGAACCCGATCCGGGGTCGACGAACGGCCCGGATCGGCCCAGCGTGGAGAAAGGCGCCCAACACATGACCTCCGCTCAGGTCAACAAGAACGGCGACGATGCCGTGCGCGGCGACGCACCCGAAGAGGGGTACGAGCGCGGGCTCGGCAGCCGGCAGGTCCAGATGATCGCGATCGGCGGCGCCATCGGCGTCGGCCTCTTCCTCAACGCCGGGGCGAACATCGCCAAGGCGGGACCGAGCCTCATCCTGATGTACGCCCTCGCCGGCGTCATCATCTTCTTCATCATGCGGGCACTCGGCGAGCTGCTGCTCTACCGCCCCGTCTCGGGCTCCTTCGCGGAGTACTCCCGTGAGTTCCTCGGCCCGTTCTTCGGCTATTTCACCGGCTGGACGTACTGGCTGCTGTGGGTCGTCACCGGCATGGCGGAGCTGACCGCCGCCGCGATCTACATCAACTACTGGTTCCCGGACGTCCCGCAGTGGGTCTCGGCCCTGGTCTTCCTGGTCATCCTCTTCGTGGCGAACCTGATCTCGGTGAAGCTGTTCGGCGAGATCGAGTTCTGGTTCTCGATGATCAAGGTCACCGCGATCATCGGCATGATCGTGATCGGCCTCGGCGTCCTCACCTTCGGCTTCAGCGCGGCGGGCGACACCGCCGCCGTCTCCAACCTCTGGGCCTACGACGGCTTCTTCCCCAAGGGCATCGGCTCCTCCCTGATGACCCTGCAGGGCGTGATGTTCGCCTACCTCGCCGTCGAGCTGGTCGGTGTCACGGCCGGTGAGTCCGAGAACCCGGAGAAGACCCTCCCCAAGGCGATCAACACCCTGCCCTGGCGCATCGCCCTCTTCTACGTCGGTGCCCTCACCGTCATCCTGTGCGTGGTGAAGTGGACCGAGTTCGCACCCGGTGTGAGCCCCTTCGTCGCGGCCTTCGCGAAGATCGGCATCCCGGCGGGCGCCGCGATCGTCAACTTCGTGGTCCTGACCGCGGCCCTGTCCTCCTGCAACTCCGGCATGTACTCCACGGGCCGCATGCTGCGCACCCTGGCCGACAGCGGTGAGGCCCCCAAGGCCTTCAACAAGCTGTCCGTCACCAAGACACCGGCGTTCGCCATCGGCGTCTCCGTGCTCTTCATGGGCATCGGCGTCGTCCTGAACTACATCGTCCCGGACAAGGCCTTCGAGTACGTCGTCTCCGTCGCCACCGGCGCCGGTATCTGGACCTGGCTGATGATCCTGTTCAGCCACGTCCGCTACCGCCGCGCGGTCGACGCCGGCCGACTGCCCGCCTCCTCCTTCCCGGCACCGGGCGGCGCGGTGGGCAGCTGGATCGCCATCGTCTTCCTGCTCTTCGTCACCTGCCTCATCGCCTACGACCACGAGGCCCGCGTCAGCCTCTACGTCATGGCCGGCTGGGCGGCGGCCCTCGGCATCGGCTGGGCCGTGCTGAAGTCCCGCAGCCCGGAGGTCACGGACCGCCGCGAGACGGACTTCGAGAAGGTCGGCTGAGGCTCCTTCGCCCAGCATGTGGGCCGCTCCGTACCACCCCCCGGTACGGAGCGGCCCCGTTGCTTATCCTGGCGACCATGCTGACCATCACCCAGACTCTCGTCGACCAGATCGTCGCCCACGCGCGCAAGGACCACCCCGACGAGGCGTGCGGCGTCATCGCGGGACCGGAGGGTTCGGGCCGGCCCGAACGCTTCATCCCGATGCTGAACGCGGCCATGTCGCCCACGTTCTACGAGTTCGACTCGGGCGACCTGCTCAAGCTCTACCGCGAGATGGACGACCGCGACGAGGAGCCGGTGGTCATCTACCACTCCCACACCGCCACCGAGGCCCACCCCTCCCGCACGGACATCTCCTACGCCAACGAGCCCGGCGCCCACTACGTCCTCGTCTCGACCGCCGACACCGACGGCCTCGGCGAGTTCCAGTTCCGCTCCTTCAAGATCGTCGAGGGTGAGGTGACCGAGGAGGAGGTGCGGATCGTGGAGGCGTACTGAACCGACGGTGGGGCGGAATTCACGGCTACGGTGTACGCACGCACGCGTACGCACGCGCACGCACACAACGGCCCTCGACGGAGACGGTGTTGACTCGACAGACGCGACGACTGCCCGGTCGGCGCCCCACGCTCGACGACGTGGCACGCGGCTCGGGAGTGTCCAAGTCCACCGTGTCGCGGGTGATCAACGGCGAGGACAGGGTGCGCGCGGTGGTCGTCGAACGGGTCAGGGAGGTCATCGCCGAACTGGGCTACGTGCCGAACTCCGCTGCCCGCCAGCTGGTCACCCGCCGCAACAACGCCATCGCCGTCGTCGCGAGCCAGCCGCAGAACCGGCTCTTCATCGATCCCTTCTTCGACCTCCACCTCCGTGGCATCCGCAAGGAACTGGTCGCCCACGGGGCCCAGCCCGTCCTCCTCTTCCTGGAGGAGCCCGAGGAGTACCCGCGCGTCGGTGACTTCCTGGGCGGCGGCCATGTCGACGGCGCCCTGCTCTTCTCCCTGCGCGCCGACGACCCGCTGCCCGGCATGATCGACAAGCTCGGCCTGCCCGCAGTCTTCGGCGGCCGGCCGCTGGTCCGCGAGGGCGAACCCGTGCACGACCGCGTGTACGTCGACGCCGACAACCGGGGCGGGGCCCGCGAGGCCGTCCGCCATCTGGTCTCGCTGGGCCGGGAACGCGTCGCGACGATCACCGGCCCGGTCGACCGGGAGGCCTCCGCCTTCGACCGCCTGGAGGGCTACCGGGACGTCCTGCCGGACGCCCCGCCCCTCCTGGTCGAACAGTCCGACTACACCCGGCAGGGCGGCGTCGACGCCATGGCCGTGCTCCTCGACCGCCGCCCCGACCTGGACGCCGTCTTCGTCGCCTCCGACCTCATGGCCTCCGGCGCGCTCCAGGTGCTGCGCGAGCGCGGACGCCGGGTGCCGGACGACGTGGCCGTCGTCGGCTTCGACGACCTCGCGCCCATCGCCGAGCACACCGACCCGCCGCTCACCACCGTCCACCAGGACATCGAGGGCATGGGCCGGCTGATGGCCCGGCTGCTGTTCAGCCGCACGGAGGAGCAGGCGGACGCAGAGGCTCCGGCGGCCGGGCACTCCCTGTCCTCCGTGGTCACACCGACGCGGCTGGTCGTACGGCGGTCGGCCTGATGCTCGTCGCCGAAGTGCGCGGTCTCATTCCCCGGCCCGGATCAGTCCGGCATGTGGGATCACATTCCGGGACCCGGACCGGGAATCGATACGATGTGCGCATGGTTTGTGACGACGTGAGCGAGAAGACGCCGGGCGTACTGCTCGTGGCGCGGCTGCACGTCGACCTGTGCAGGCTTGCCAGCGCCATCTGTTGACGCCTACCCCTGCCGCCGTACGGCCGTGAGCCGCGGCGCCGACACCCGTGTGACCACGCACTTCGCGCTGCCGCGCGCAACCGACCCGACCACTTTCGACAGGAGCCGCACCCCATGGCCATCGAGGTCCGCATCCCCACCATCCTCCGCCAGTACACCGACGGTCAGAAGGCGGTGGAGGGTGCCGGTGCCACCCTCGCCGACCTGTTCACCGACCTCGAAACCCGTCACACGGGCATCCACGCCCGCATCGTCGACGGCGGTGAACTGCGCCGCTTCGTCAACGTGTACCTGAACGACGAGGACGTCCGCTTCCTGGAGGGCATCAACACCAAGCTGTCCGACGGCGACAACGTGACCATCCTGCCGGCGGTAGCCGGCGGCATGGCCTGATCACCCATGCGCTACGACTCCCCGCTGGCCGCGGTGGGCAACACCCCTCTGGTGTGCCTGCCGCGGCTGTCGCCGTCCGCCGACGTCCGTATCTGGGCGAAGCTGGAGGACCGCAATCCGACGGGTTCGGTCAAGGACCGTCCCGCCCTGCACATGATCGAACAGGCGGAGAAGGACGGCCGTCTGACGCCCGGCTGCACGATCCTGGAGCCCACCTCGGGCAACACGGGCATCTCCCTCGCCATGGCGGCGAAGCTCAAGGGCTACCGCATGGTCTGCGTCATGCCCGAGAACACCTCGCAGGAGCGGCGTGACCTGCTCAACATGTGGGGCGCCGAGATCATCCCGTCCCCGGCGGCGGGCGGCTCCAACACGGCCGTACGCGTCGCCAAGGAGCTGTCGGCCGAGCACCCCGACTGGGTGATGCTCTACCAGTACGGCAACCCCGACAACGCGGGCGCCCACTACGCGACGACGGGCCCGGAGATCCTCGCGGACCTCCCCTCCATCACCCACTTCGTCGCCGGGCTCGGCACCACCGGCACCCTGATGGGCGTGGGCCGCTTCCTGCGCGAACAGAAGCCGGACGTCAAGATCGTCGCCGCCGAGCCCCGCTACGACGACCTCGTCTACGGCCTCCGCAACCTCGACGAGGGCTTCGTCCCCGAGCTCTACGACGCGTCCGTCCTCACCACCCGCTTCTCCGTGGGCTCCGCCGACGCGGTCACCCGCACCCGGGAGCTGCTCCAGCAGGAGGGCATCTTCGCGGGCGTCTCCACGGGGGCGGCGCTGCACGCCGCGATCGGAGTCGGCAACAAAGCGGTGAAGTCCGGCGAGCCCGCCGACATCGTCTTCGTCGTGGCCGACGGCGGCTGGAAGTACCTCTCGACGGGCGTCTACACGGCGGCGACGACGGAAGAGGCCATCGAGACCCTGCAGGGCCAGCTCTGGGCGTAGGGCCACGCAGACCTTTCCTCGCCCCCGCCGCCCCTACCCGTCCCATCCTCCAGGGGCGCTGCCCCCTCGACCCCGAGGGGTTCGTTGTCGGGTGCGGGTGAATGGGGCTTCTCGCGCAGTTCCCCGCGCCCCTGAAAAGCAGGGGCTGCGCCCCCTGCTTTTCAGGGCGCGACCAGCCCCCACCGGACCCGCGCCGTGGGGGTCGAAGGGGCGCAGCCCCTGGGGATGGGACGGGTAGGGGCGGCGCGGGCGAGAAAAGTCCCCGTCAGTTCGAAAGGTGGCGGACCTGGTCCCACAGGATCGGATCCGCCACGCCGGCCTTCCGCCGGAAGTCCCGGACCGGCACCTCACGCAGCTCGCCCGTCTCCAGAAAGCTGGGCCGCCCCCGGCTGTCGCCCACGGTGCCCGGGGGCAGGGGAATCACCCCGGGGCGCTCGTCACGGTACCGACTGGTGATCTTGGCGACCCGAGCACGGTCCCCGCGCACGGCCAGCACCAGGCAGGGCCGGTCCTTGCCACCGGGCCCGTCCTCGAAGGGCACGCTCGCCCACCAGATCTCGGCGGGCCGGGGCCCCGGCACGGGCCCGCGCACCCGCTCGGAGCGCCCCGGCGGCCGTGTCCGCCCACCCGGCCGCCCCGATCGCCGCGGCGGCCGCCGCGACCGTCCCCACCCGTCGACGACCGAAGCGATCAGCGCCAGCAACACCACCGCCGCGAGCGCCCACCACCATGACGTGTCCATAGCCACGAAGGTACCGGCGCGCACCGCGCCATGCCCGCCCTGTCGCACGCCCCCGCGCCCTTCGGCGCCACCTCACCCCGGCTCGTGCGCGCCTCAACGGCCCTGCCACCAGCCGAACCGGTGACACCACAGGTGAGTTCGCCCACAACGGCCCCTGGCGGAGGAGCGACCCACCCTTTTGCGCCTTACGCTCAACGGACCGCACAACTCTTGCTGCACCCATGCCCGTCCCGCGCAACCCCGCTAACTGCAATCCGTAAACGCACTCTGCAATCCGCAACCCGTCTGCACGTCACGACTGACACGACTGTCACGACTTCACGCCAGCGCGGAGGTTCCAGCTCTCATGAAGCTCACCGTCGTCGGCTGCTCGGGGTCGTTCCCGTCCGCGGAATCGGCCTGTTCGAGCTACCTCGTAGAGGCCGACGGCTTCCGGCTGCTCCTCGACATGGGCAACGGTGCCCTCGGCGAGCTGCAGCGCCACTGCGGTCTCTACGACCTCGACGCGATCTTCCTCAGCCATCTGCACGCCGACCACTGCATCGACATGTGCGCGTACTTCGTCGCACGCTACTACCGCCATGACGGCGGCCGCTGCGACCCCCTGCCCGTCTACGGACCGGAGGGCACCGAGCAGCGCCTGACCACGGCCTACGCGGACACCCCGTCCGCCTCCTCCATGAGCGAGGTCTTCGACTTCCACACGGTCAAACCGAGCACGTTCGAGATCGGCCCCTTCACCGTCCACACGGAACGGGTCGCCCACCCCGTCGAGGCGTACGGCATCCGCATCGAGCACGGCGGCCGGGTCCTGACGTACTCCGGGGACACCGGCGTCACCGACACCCTGGACGAACTGGCCCGCGACGCCGACCTGTTCCTGTGCGAGGCGGCCTTCACGCACGGCAAGGAGAACATCCCGGACCTCCATCTCAACGGCCGCGAGGCCGGTGAGACGGCCGCCCGGGCGGGCGCCCACCGTCTCGTCCTCACCCACATCCCGCCGTGGACCGACCCGCAGGTCAACCTCGTCGACGCCCGTGCGGTGTACGACGGCCCGGTGGAGCTGGCGGTGCCCAGGATGTCGTACGAGATCTAGGGGATCCAGGGGGATCCAGGGGGATCCAGGGTCGTACGTACGAGGAAGGCCCCCGGAGCGGGCTCCGGGGGCCTTCCTCACGCTCGGGGGAGCCTCGGCGGCTACTTGGCCTCCGCCTTCTGCAGCTCGGCCAGCTCCTCGTCCGACTCCCGGCCGGGGGTCGGCAGGTTGAACCGGACGATCGCGAACCGGAAGATCACGTAGTAGAGGACACCGAAGCACAGACCGACCAGGAGCAGTCCCCACGGCTTGGTGGCGATGCCGAGATTGAGGGCGAAGTCGATCGCGCCGGCCGAGAAGCCGAAGCCGTCCTTCATGCCCAGTGCCCAGGTCAGGGCCAGTGAGACACCGGTGAGTACGGCGTGGATGGCGTACAGGATCGGGGCGATGAACATGAAGGTGAACTCGATCGGCTCGGTGACCCCGGTGATGAACGAGGTGAGCGCGAGGGAGAACATCATGCCGCCGACGACCTTGCGGCGCTCGGGGCGGGCCGTGTGGTAGATCGCGAGACAGACGGCCGGCAGACCGAACATCATGATGGGGAAGAAGCCGGTCATGAACTGCCCGGCGGTCGGGTCACCGGCCAGGAAGCGCGCGATGTCACCGTTCTTGCCCTCGAAGGAACCGGCCTGGAGCCACGGGAACGAGTTGAGCAGGTGGTGCATGCCCACCGGGATCAGCGCACGGTTGGCGATACCGAAGATGCCCGCGCCGACCGCGCCCGAACCGACCAGCCACTCACCGAAGTTGTGCAGACCCGTGCCGAGGACCGGCCAGATGTAGCCGAAGACGATGCCGATGAACAGGCCCGCGAAGGCGGCCAGGATGGGCACCAGGCGGCGGCCACCGAAGAAGCCTGCCCAGTCGGGCAGCTTGGTGCGGTAGAAGCGCTGGTACAGCAGGGCGACGACGAGGCCCATCACCACACCGCCGAGGACACCGGCGTTGACCGCCCTGTCCACCATCACGACCTTGCCGTCGACGGCTGTCGCCACCTGGGGCAGGCTGGGGTCGGTGAAGGTGCCGAGGACCTTCTGGAAGACGAGGTAGCCGACGACCGCCGCGAGCGCGGTCGAGCCGTCCGACTTCTTCGCGAAGCCGATCGCGATGCCGACCGCGAACAGCAGCGGCATGTTGTCGAGGATCGCACCCCCACCCGCGGCCATGAACCCCGCGAACTTGGTGATGAACTCGGGGAACGACTCGCGCCCGAGCATGTCCGTGTTGCCGAGTCGGACGAGCAGGGCGGCGGCCGGCAGGACGGCGACCGGCAGCATGAGGCTGCGGCCGATACGCTGCAGGACAGCCATGGTGCGGGAGCCCCGGCCGGGGCCCTTGTTGTCTGCGGCCGCGGGAGCGGCGCTGGCCGTGGTCACAACTTCCTCCAGTAGGCAGGGCGCCGCCCAGGGACGGGAGTGTGGGGGAGGGCAGCACGGAGAGGTCTACACCATTCATTGGTGTAGACCTGTTGTAGCACGCCGAGGGTCGCCCAAGGAACCCGCGATTCCCGTTTTATGCCTTCGTGATGCCGCCCGGCCGTCACCTGCCGTTTCTGCTTGGCGGGCACCAGCCTGGTGGTGTAGACCAGTCGCAGACGGTTCCGTAGGGCACAGCGGCCCGGATCACGTAGAACAAGGAGAATCGCCATGGCCACCAAGGCTGAGAAGATCGTCGCGGGGCTCGGCGGCCTCGACAACATCGACGAGATCGAGGGCTGCATCACGCGCCTGCGCACCGAGGTCCATGACGCCTCCCTCGTGGACGACGTCGCCCTCAAGGCCGCCGGCGCCCACGGCGTCGTCAAGATGGGCACCGCGATCCAGGTCGTCATCGGCACGGACGCCGACCCCATCGCCGCGGAGATCGAGGACATGATGTAGCCGCGCCCGCGCCCGCTCCCGGACAGGGGCTCCTTCCCGGCGCGGGAGGGGCCCCCTCCGCATGTGCCGCTAGGCTCAGCGCCATGTCTCGAATCGACGGCCGCACGCCCGAACAGCTCCGCCCGGTCACCATCGAACGCGGGTGGAGCAAGCACGCCGAGGGCTCCGTCCTCGTCTCCTTCGGCGACACGAAGGTCTTCTGCACCGCCTCCGTCACCGAAGGCGTCCCCCGCTGGCGCAAGGGCAGCGGCGAGGGCTGGGTCACCGCCGAGTACTCCATGCTCCCCCGCGCCACCAACACCCGCGGCGACCGCGAGTCCGTGCGCGGCAGGATCGGCGGCCGCACCCACGAGATCTCCCGCCTCATCGGCCGCTCCCTGCGCGCCGTCATCGACTACAAGGCGCTCGGCGAGAACACGATCGTCCTGGACTGCGACGTCCTCCAGGCCGACGGCGGCACGCGTACGGCGGCCATCACCGGCGCGTACGTCGCGCTGGCCGACGCCGTGTCCTGGGCCCAGGGCAGGAAGCTCATCAAGGCCGGCCGCCAGCCCCTCACCGGCACGGTCGGCGCGGTGTCGGTGGGCATCGTCGGCGGCGTCCCCCTCCTCGACCTCTGCTACGAGGAGGACGTGAAGGCCGACACCGACATGAACGTCGTCTGCACCGGCGACGGCCGCTTCGTCGAGGTCCAGGGCACCGCCGAGGCCGAGCCGTTCGCCCGCGAGGAACTCGACTCGCTGCTGGACCTAGCCGTTTCCGGCTGCACGGAGCTGGCGCTACTGCAGCGCAAGGCACTTGATACGGTCCTCGAAAGGTAAAGGGGACCCCAAGAGTGAGGGCCATCGGCAGCAACCACGGCGGCCCCGCCCGCGTCCTTGCACATACGGGCGCACGGCACACCACCGTGCGCCCGGCCACACCGCAGTAGCCGTCCATGCACCATCACAGGGGGCCGTCAGGCCTGCATCCACCAGGAGGACCGTTCCATGGCCGCGAGCCGCCGACGTCGTACGACCACCATCGCCGGAGCCCTGGCTGCCGTCGCCCTCACGGCCGGGCTCACGACCGGCTGCGACGCCGTGAACAAGGCCCTGGACTGCGTCCAGACCGCCGACGCCATCGCCCAGAGCGTGAACGACCTCCAGCAGGCCGTGCAGAACGCTTCGGACGACCCCACGCAGCTGGAGGAGTCCCTCACCTCCATCGACAAGAACCTCGACGAGATCGGTGACAAGACCGACAACACCGACGTCAACAAGGCCGTCGACTCCCTCCAGAAGGCCGTCACCGACACTCGCACCGCCGTGGAGAACGGCGACGCGACCCCCGACATCAGCGGCATCACCGACGCGGCGGGCGAACTGACGAAGGTCTGCACCTCGTAACCCATGCGAACCGGGCGGCGGGGATCGCGATACTGGGGGGCATGACCCGCCTGATCCTCGCCACCCGCAACGCCGGAAAGCTCACCGAGCTGAAGGCCATCCTCGCCGACGCAGGCCTCGCCCACGAGCTCGTCGGCGCGGACGCCTACCCCGACGTCCCCGACGTCAAGGAAACCGGCGTCACCTTCGCCGAGAACGCCCTGCTGAAGGCCCACGCCCTCGCACAGGCCACCGGCTTCCCCGCCATCGCCGACGACTCCGGCCTCTGCGTCGACGTCCTGAACGGCGCCCCCGGCATCTTCTCCGCCCGCTGGGCCGGCACCCACGGCGACGACAGGGCCAACCTGGAGCTGCTGCTGGCCCAGCTCGGCGACATCGCCGACGAACACCGGGGCGCCCACTTCAACTGCGCCGCCGCCCTCGCCCTCCCGGACGGCACGGAGCGGGTCGTCGAGGGCCGACTGCGGGGCGTCCTGCGCCACACCCCCACCGGCACGAACGGCTTCGGCTACGACCCCATCCTCCAGCCGGACGGCGACACCCGAACCTGCGCCGAACTGACGGCCGAGGAGAAGAACGCGATCAGCCACCGGGGGAAGGCGTTCGGGGGGCTGGTGCCGGTGCTGCGGGAGCTGTTGGTGTGAGGTCCGCGCAACAACGGCCTGCGAATCAATCCTTTGATTCGCAGGCCGCTTGTGTGCGGCGGAAGGGATTCGAACCCTCAAGCCCTATCACGGGCCACAGATCCTAAGTCTGCTGCGTCGCCGTTGCGCCACCGCCGCTAGCCGCCTGCCATCGTACCGGGAGTTGTGTGCTGCCTACGGCCTCCCCTGCACCAGGTGTCGGTGACCGCGTGGCAGTTGGGGCACAGGAGCCGCAGATTCTCGCGCCGGTCGTCGCTCCAGTCTCCGTTGATGTGATCGACCTCCAACGTCATGGGCTTGCCGAGCCATTCGGGGCCGATTCCGCACTCTGCACACTCTTCGGATACGCCGATTTCGCGGAGCGCGCGCCGCAGGAGGTGAGTCCTTGTCCGGTGCTTGTCGTTGTGCTGGACCAGAATGTCCTGAGGGCGCTTGACGGGAGTCGTGCCCGGCTTCCCCTGTTGATGCGCCTGCCCCAGGAAGTGCGTGGTCGTAAGGCGCTCTTCGGCGACCCACTGACGCAACATCGCGCGCTGGCCGCCGTTGTCCGGGCGATGCAGTCGGCGAAGTGCCTCTGCGATGGATATCGACGCGGAGACTGCTGCACGCAACTCGTCACGCGTCGGCCGGGCCCGCCTGCCGGAGGTGCTGAAATGTGAGATGTCGATGCCGAAGCGGGTGAATCTCTCCGTGAGGTAGCGGCAGAGCGTGCCGTATGGCTGCGTGCCGAAATAGGCAACAACTTCTTCGAGGCTGGAGCATTGCTCGGCGGCCTGCGCCAACCGCTCGCGGGTGTACTGCACGCCACTACTCATGCAGCGCCATCCCTGCCACGCCCCTTGCCGCGCCCTCGGTAACTGTCCGTCGTCGAGTGGCAGTTGGGGCAGAGGAACCGGAGATTCTCGATGCGGTTGTCGCGCCAGCTGCCGTTGATATGGTCAACCTCAAGGGGGAGTGGATGACCTCGCCAGACCGCTTCCGTACCGCAATGGGCGCACCGCTCTGGGACCCCTGAGGCGGTCATCGCCCACCTAAGGCGATCACTCTGGACGCGTCGGGCGTGAGTAGCAGTCTGCTCGATGAGCAGTCCCTCCGGTGTCCGTGGGTGTCGGGTCTTCCCGCGCTGGGTCGGTACCTGGAAGTGCGAGATGTCGATGCCGTACGCCTTGATTCGGCGGCTGATGTGTGTGTGATGCCCACCGACGGTTTCGAGCCCGAGGTGCCGCAGCACCTCGTACATGTTTGTCGAGGCCAAGACGGCTGTTTGGAGCACTTCTCTGGTCCATCGCGGTGCCTCACGCTCGAAGTGGGATGTAGCCACCCCCAGCCGCTTCATCCGCCCGAGAACGTACCGTCGCGTTGAACTCTTCGGATCCACCCCCAATTTCTCCATGGCCTCCGAAAGTGTCCGGGATGCCCCGGCCGCCTCCGCCAGCCGCTCCTTCGTGTAGGGGCTGATTCTCATCGCTTCATCTCCGTTTCCGGCCAACCGTTCGTGGCCCGTACGGAGTAACGAACCGCTGATCGGACAGTCACGCCCAAGATGTGGAACGGCCCGCACCGGATCGTTCCGGTGCGGGCCGTGGGGGCTGCTGTTGCGGGTCTCAGATGCCCAGGTCCTTGATGATCTTGGCCACGTGGCCCGTCGCGCGGACGTTGTACAGGGCGTGGGCGACCTTGCCCTCCTCGTCGACGACGATCGTGGAGCGGATGACGCCCATGTAGGTCTTGCCGTAGTTCTTCTTCTCGCCGAAGGCGGCGTAGGCGTCGAGGGCCGTTCTGTCGGGGTCGCCGAGAAGGGTGACCTTCAGGGACTCCTTCTCGCGGAACTTGGCGAGCTTCTCGGGCTTGTCGGGGGAGATGCCGATGACGTCGTACCCGGCGTCCGCGAGGAGCTCCAGGTTGTCGGTGAAGTCGCAGGCCTGCTTGGTGCAGCCGGGGGTCAGGGCGGCCGGGTAGAAGTAGACGATGACCTTGCGGCCCTTGTGGTCGGACAGGGACACCTCGTTGCCGTCGGCGTCCGGGAGGGTGAAGGCGGGGGCCACGTCACCGGGCTGGAGTCGCTCGCTCATCGGTCCAGCGTAATGGCGGGCCCTGGCGGTGCGGCGCCGGGTCGAGCTGACAGACTGTCCGCACCCAAGAGATTTCAGGGACAACCGACAACGGGAGGCCGCGCGGTGGCGGAGACCTCGGACATCAGAACCCCGGCCGAGATCGAGGCGGACATCAAGCGCCGCCGCGACAACCTCGCCGAGACGCTCGACGAGATCGGCGTCCGTGTGCATCCCAAGACGATCATGGGCGACGCCAAGGCCAAGGTCGTCTCGAACATCGACCACACCCTCGGCAGGGCCTACGTCTCGGTCAACCGTGTGGTCGGCGACGTCAGGGGCCAGTTCGTCGACGAGGACGGGGCGCCCAGGGTCGAGCGCATCGTGCCCGTCGCCCTGGTGGTCGTCGGTGTCGTCGGGCTGCTCGCCCTCGGCGCGCGGCGCCGCAGGGCCTGACGCGGACCGGGATCGAGACAGGTAGGTTCGGGGCGTGAGCGAGAAGACCCAGCACGACAAGTTGCCCATCCGCATGCTGCACGACCGTGTGCTCGTGCGGCAGGACACCGCCGAGGGCGAGCGGCGTTCCGGCGGCGGCATCCTGATCCCCGCGACGGCGGCCGTCGGCCGGCGCCTCGCCTGGGCCGAGGTCGTCGCGGTCGGCCAGAACGTCCGGACCGTCGAGCCCGGCGACCGTGTCCTGTACGACCCCGAGGACCGCGCCGAGGTCGAGGTCCGGGGCGTCGCGTACGTCCTGATGCGCGAGCGCGATCTGCACGCCGTGGCCGCGGACCGGTTCGAGGGGTCGGAGGACTCCACGGGTCTGTATCTCTGATTCGAAGGCGGCAAAACGCGGTGGGGGCTGGTGACCATGGTCACCAGCCCCCACCACCTTTTGCTTGCTACCTTTGAGTGAACCCGACGAGACGCGCCGTACCGGGCCAAGGCAAAGACGACGCACCCGTTGATCCCCTCACGGAGGTGCTCGTCATGGCCTGGGTTCTGCTCGTCGTCGCCGGACTGCTCGAAGTCGGCTGGGCGGTCGGGATGAAGTACACCGACGGATTCACTCGGCCGCTGCCCAGCGTGCTCACCGGCGCGGGCATCGTCGCCAGCATGGTCCTGCTCTCCTATGCCGCCAGGACGCTGCCCATCGGTACCGCGTACGGCGTGTGGGTGGGGATCGGGGCGGCCGGGGCGGCGGTGTTCGGCATGGTGGTGCTGGGGGAGCCGACCACCGCCGCCCGGATCTTCTTCGTGTGTCTGCTGCTCGTGGCCGTGGTGGGGTTGAAGGCCACCTCCGGCCACTGAGCAGCCGTAGCTACCCGAACGGTCCCACCGATGTCTCGCCCCCTGTGGTGGCTCCGCCGTCCGTAGTGCCCCCGTCGGTCGTGGCGCCGCCGCTGGAGGTCGTGCCTCCGTCGGTCGTGGCGCCGCCGGTGGACGTCGTGCCGCCGTCCGTCGCCGTGCCGCCGGTGGACGTGGTACCTCCGTCCGTCGCCGTGCCGCCGGTGGACGTCGTCCCGCCGTCGGTCGTGGGCGTGCCGCCGGTGGTGGTGCCGTCGCCGGTGTCCTCGTCCGTCGGGCCGCCGGTCTCCTCGTCGCCCGTGGCGCCGGCGGTCTCCTCGTCGCCGGTGGCGCCCGGCTCGTCGGCGGGGGTGCTGGGCGGGGTGTAGACGACGTCGGCGCCGACCTGGAGGTCGAGGTCGAAGTCCTTCACCTTCTTGCCCTTGAGGGCGGTCTTGGTGAACTGCGCCCAGATCTCCGTGGGCGCCCCGCCACCGTTGATGCGGGGCAGGCCCATCGCGCCGTACAGCGGCTTGTGGGCGCCGGTCTTGGGGTCCTGGCCCATGACGGAGACGACGGTGGCGAGGTCGGGGGTGTAGCCGGCGAACCAGGCCGCCTTGTCCTCCTCGGCGGTGCCGGTCTTGCCGGCGACCGGGTGGCCGGAGGACTGGGCGGCGGTGGCGGTGCCGCTCTGGACCACGCTCTGCAGGACGGAGGTGGTGGTGTCGGCGGCCTTGCGGCTGACGGCCTGCGTGGACTCGGTGGAGGGGACGTCGACCACCTCGCCGTCCTTGCTGATCTTCTCGATCATCGTGTACGTGCCGTGCCTGCCGTGGTTGGCGAGCGTGGCGTACGCCTCCGTCATGTCGAGGACGCTCGCGGTGGCGGTGCCCAGGGCGATGGACGGGTACGGGTTCATGTCCGGGGTGTTCTTGGGCACGCCGAGGTCGATCGCGGTCTTCTCGACCTTCTCGGGGCCGATGTCCACGGCCATCTGCGCGTACACCGAGTTCACGGAGCTCTGGGTGGCCTGGCGGACGGTGATGTCGCCGTAGTTGACGTAGTCCTCGTTCTCGGGGGCGTACGTCCCGCCGCTCCAGCCCGTCACGGGGCGCCTGTTGGTGCCGTCGTAGACCGTGTTCGGGGTGATCGCCTGGCCGCTCTGGTTGTTGGAGGCGTTCTCCACGGCGGAGGTGAACACGATGGGCTTGAAGATGGAGCCGACCTGGAAGTCGCGGCGGGTCGCGTTGTTCACGTACTGCTTGGTGTAGTCGATGCCGCCGTACATCGCGATGACCTTGCCGGTCTTCGGGTCGATGGAGACACCGCCGGCGCGGACGTAGTTGTCGACCTTGCGGTTCTTCTTGTCGAGCTTGTCCATCAGCTGGTCGTCGACGGCCTTGATGAAGGCGTCCTGCATCTTGGGCTGGATGGTGGTGGTGATGCGGTAGCCACCGCCGTTCTCCAGCGCCTTCTCGTCGATGATCTTGTGCTCGATGAGGTACGACTTGATGGCTTCGACGAGGTAGCCGCGCTGGCCGGAGAAGGCGGTGGAGGTGGTGGCCTGCTTCGGCATCGGGAACTTCGCGCCGGTCCGCTCGGACTGCTCGAGCCAGCCCTCCTTGACCATGCCGTCGAGGACGTAGTTCCAGCGGGCGACGGCCGCTTTCTTGTTCTCGGGGTGGGCGACGACGTCGTACATGCTGGGCGCGTTGACCAGGGCGGCGAGGTAGGCGCCCTGCTCGGCGGTGAGTTCGTCGGCGTCGATGCCGTAGTAGGCCTGGGCGGCGGCCTGGATGCCGTAGGCGTTGCGGCCGAAGAAGCTGGTGTTGAGGTAGCCCTCCAGGATCTCGTCCTTGGTCACCTCGCGGTCCAGCTTGATCGAGATGAAGAACTCCTTGGCCTTGCGGGTGACGGTCTGGTCCTGGGCCAGGTAGTAGTTCTTCACGTACTGCTGGGTGATCGTCGAACCGGACTGCTTGCCCTTGCCGGTCGCGGTGTTCCAGGCCGCGCGGGCCATCGCCTTGAGGTCGATGGCCGGCTCGGAGTAGAAGTCGCGGTCCTCGGCGGCCAGTACGGCTTGCTGCGCGGCCTTGGAGACCTTCGACAGCGGGACGTTCTCGCGGTTGACCTCGCCGTCGCGGGCGATCTGGCTTCCGTCCGCGTACAGGTAGACGTTGCTCTGCTTGGTCGCGAACGCGTTCGCCTTGGGGATGTGGACCATGTTGTAGCCCAGCACGAAGGCGCCGACGATCAGCATGAGCCCGATGACGAAGGCGCCGAGCACCATGCGCCAGGTGGGGAACAGCCGTCTCCACCCCTTGCGCTTGGGCCGCTTGCCCTTCTCCGCCTTGCCGCCCCCGGCCGCCGGGCTGGGCGTGGTGTCGGGCGCGGCGGCGGGTGCCGGGGCGGCGGTGGCGGTGGCCTTTCCTGCGGAGATGACGCCCAGGGCCTGGGTCGGCGTGTCGCCCACGGGCCGCGTGGCCGCCGCGGCGGACTTCCGGCCCGGCGTGATGCCCAGGGTGGTGGTGGGGGTGTCGTCAGCGGCGGCGCCGGATGCCGTGCCGGATGCCGCGGCGGGCGTCCGGGGGGCGGCGGTGCCGCCTTGTGCGCCGGCGGCCCTGGCAGCTCTGGCGGCCCTGGCCGCCCTGGCGTCCGGGACTCCGGCGGGGGTGCCGTCGCGTCCGGCGACGGGTCTGGCGTCCGGGGACCGGGATCCGGCGGGGCCACTGTCACGCGCACCGACGGGCTTGGCGTCGCGGGTCCCGGCCGGCCGACCGTCACGAGGCCCGGCGGGCTTGCCGTCACGGGCCCCGACAGGCTTGCCGTCAGAGGTCGGCGTCGGCTTGGCCTGAGGCGTCCGGGCGGATCCCGTGCCGGGCTTCCCGCCGGGAGCCGAGCCGAGGGGTGTCGAGCCGGAGGGAGCCGAGCCGGAGGGAGCCGAGCCGGGCTTTGCTCCGGGCGCCGCACCGGACTGCCTGCCGGGCACGGCACCGGACTGTCCAGCGGGTGCCGCACCGGACCGCGCGCCGGGTGCCGCACCGGACCGCGCGCCGGGTGCCGCACCGGACCGCGCGCCGGGTGCCGCACCGGACGGTGCGCCGGGCGCTGCACCGGACTGCCCGCCAGGCTTTCCGCCGGGCGGCGTGCCGGGCTTTCCGTCCGGCCTCCCGCCGGGCGTCGTGCCGGGCTTCCCGGCGGATGGCGCGTCGGGCTTCCCGCCGGACGCCGCGTCAGGCCTCCGGAGGGAGGCCGCGTCAGGCGCCCCGCTGGGCGCCGTGTCCGCGCTCCCGCCCGGCGTCGTGCCGGGCTTCGGGTCGGTGTTCCCCTTGGCGGCGCTGTCGCCGGACCCCGGAGTCGTGCCCGGAGTGCGTCGCTCCGGGTCTCTCGGTGCCCAGCCCGGGCCGTTCCGCTTCGGCTGCGGCTCGTCGCTCATCGTGCTGCCGTGCTCCTGTTTTCGCGTCGTACGTTCATTTCCGTACGGACTCGTACGCTTTGCGCCCGCTCCGGGCCGGTTCTGTGCCCTTGAGTAAAGACTCTCGTACCGCTCGATCCGTTCCCGGATCCCGACACGTGCCCCGCACACCACACGAGCACCACCGTCCGCCCCCGAAAACGCCTGGCAGGCCCCACCGGCCGCGGACTAGGCTTCTTCGCTTCGGCCCGAATCGGTCCAGGCCTCGGCCTTTCGCCTAACTCTTCGCAGCGGATGGGGGTTTCCTCGTGGGCACAGGGCGGTTGTACGCCGCCGTCGCCGCCGGTGGTTTCAGGCGGTACGCGACATATCGGGTGGCCACCGCCGCGGGGGTGTTCACCAACACCGTCTTCGGCTTCATCCTCGCATACACCTACCTGGCCCTCTGGCACGAGAAGCCCCACCTGGGCGGCTACGACCAGGCGCAGGCCCTCACCTATGTATGGGTCGGCCAGGCCATGTTCGCGGTGATGGTGCTGGGCAGCGTGGGGTTCGAGGAGGAGCTGATCGAGCGGATCCGGACCGGGGACATCGCGGTCGACCTGTACCGGCCGGTCGACCTCCAGATGTGGTGGCTCGCCGCGGACATGGGCCGGGCCCTGTTCCAGCTGCTCGGACGCGGTGTCGTCCCCATGGTGTGCGGCGCGCTCTTCTTCGACCTGGCGCTGCCCCCGGGACCGCTGCCCTGGCTCGCCTGTCTCGTCGCGGTCGCCCTGGGGGCCCTCGTCAGCTTCGCGATCCGGTACATCGTGGCCCTGTGGGCGTTCTGGCTCCTCGACGGCGCCGGAGCGATGCAGATCACCTGGCTCACCGGAGTCTTCTTCTCCGGGATGCTCCTGCCGCTGAACGTCTTCCCGGGCGCGCTCGGCGACCTCGCCCGCCTCCTGCCCTGGTCCGCGCTGCTCCAGGCCCCGGCGGACGTCCTGCTGGGCGAGGCCGACCCGTGGGGGACGTACGCCTTCCAGCTCGCCTGGGCGGCGGTGCTGCTGGTGGTCGGGCGGCTGATCCAGTCGGCGGCGACGCGGAAGGTGGTGGTCCAGGGTGGCTGACCTCGACGAACGCGCGGACGATCGGCCAAGTGAGCGTGCGGGCGGACGCGCGGGCGCGCGGGCAGAGGAGTCGGCCGCGGAGAACCCGTTCGGCGAGTACGGCACGTACCGCCGTGTCCGTGACGGGCTGCGCGCCTACCGCATGATCGCCGCCATGTGGATCCGCTCCACGATGGCCTACCGCGCCTCCTTCGCCATGACGACCTTCGGGAACTTCGCGGCGACCTCCTTCGACTTCGTCGCGATCCTGCTGATGTTCTCCCAGGTCGACGAGTTGGGCGGCTTCACCCTGCCCGAGATCGCCCTGCTGTACGGCACCTCCGCCGTCGCCTTCGGGCTCGCGGATCTGATGATCGGCTCCATGGACCGGCTCGGCCGCCGGGTCCGCGACGGCACGCTGGACACCCTCCTCGTCCGCCCGGTCCCGGTGCTCGCCCAGGTCGCCGCCGACAAGTTCGCGCTGCGCCGCCTCGGCCGGGTCAGCCAGGGCCTGTTCGTCCTCGGGTACGCCCTGACCACGCTCGACATCGCCTGGACACCGGTCAAGGTGCTGATGATCCCGCTGATGGTGTGCAGCGGCGGACTGATCTTCGCGGCGGTGTTCATCGGGGGCGCGGCCTTCCAGTTCGTCGCGCAGGACGCCTCCGAGGTGCAGAACGCCTTCACGTACGGCGGCGCGACCCTGCTGCAGTACCCGCCGGCCCTCTTCGCCAAGGACCTGCTGCGCGGTGTGACCTTCGTCCTGCCGCTCGCCTTCGTCAACTGGGTGCCCGGGCTGTACATCCTGGGCCGCCCCTACCCCCTCGACCTGCCGGCCTGGCTGGCCTTCGCACCCCCGCTGGTCGGCGTGGCCTGCTGTGCGCTGGCGGGGGTCGCGTGGCGGGCGGGGCTGCGTTCGTATCGGAGTACGGGGAGTTAGGGAGCCAACCGTGAAGCCAACCGTGAGGCCAAGCGTGGCAGACAGCGCGTTCATCGAACTCGACCAGTTGGAGAAGGTCTTCGACGTCCGCAAGAAGACCGGGTTCATGCGCCGGGAGCGGCACGAGGTGCGGGCGGTCGACTCGATCTCCTTCACGGTGGCGAGAGGGGAGATGGTCGGTTACATCGGGCCGAACGGCGCCGGGAAGTCGACCACCATCAAGATGCTGACGGGCATCCTGACCCCGAGCGGGGGTCGGCTGCGGGTCGCCGGCATCGACCCGTCCCGCGAGCGGACGCGGCTCGCCCGGCGTATCGGGGTGGTGTTCGGGCAGCGTACGACCCTGTGGTGGGACCTCCCCCTCATCGACTCCTACCGGCTGATGCACCGCATGTACCGCATCCCCGACGCCCGTTACCGCGAGAACCTCGACCGCTGCGTCGAACTCCTCGAACTGGGCGCCCTGCTGGACGTGCCCGTACGGCAGCTCTCGCTCGGCCAGCGCATGCGCGGGGACATCGCGGCGGCCCTGCTGCACGATCCCGAGGTGCTGTACCTGGACGAGCCGACGATCGGGCTCGACGTCATCAGCAAGGCCAAGGTCCGGGAGTTCCTCAAGGAACTCAACACCGAGCAGGGCACGACCGTGCTGCTCACCACGCACGACCTCCAGGACATCGAGCAGTTGTGCCGCCGGGTGATGGTCATCGACCACGGGCGTCTGATGTACGACGGGCCGCTGACCGGGCTGCACGAGGTGGGCGAGAGTGAGCGGACCCTCGTCGTCGACCTGGAGCGCGAGCTGCCGCCGATCGAGGCCGCGCCCGCCCGGGTCGTACGGGTGGAGGGGCCCCGGCAGTGGCTGGCCTTCCCGGCGTCGGAGTCGGCGGCCCCGCTGGTGGCGCGGATCGCCTCGGAGTATCCGCTGGTCGACCTGTCGGTACGGGAGCCGGACATCGAGGCCGTCATCGCCCAGATGTACGCGCAGCAGGCGGAGCGAGTGGCGGAGCGGGCGGGGGAGACGGGGCAGGCCGTGTCGTAGCACGGTGCGGGGGGTTCCTCGTAGGCTGATTCGTATGACGGACGACCTGCCGGATGTTCCGGCCGCCGCGGACCTTCGTGCCTCCGACGCCGATCGTGAACGAGTCTCCGAGCAGCTGCGGGACGCCCTCGCGGAGGGGCGGCTCGACATGGAGGAGTTCGAGGAGCGGCTGGACGCGACGTACAAGGCGCGGACGTACGGCGAGTTGGCCCCGATCACCCGTGATCTGCCAGGCGCGGGGGCCGTGGCACCGCCGACGGTCGTGCCGCCGCCGTCCGTCTCGCTGGTCAAGGGGCCTGCGGCGGACGTGGGTTGGCCGGAGCGGGTCGTCGGCGGTGACGGTACGTCCACCTGGGGCGTCGCGGTCATGTCCGGGTTCGAGCGCAAGGGGCGCTGGACCGTGCCCGAGCGGTTCGACTGCTTCGCGTTCTGGGGCGGCGGTGAACTGGACCTGCGGGACGCGTACTTCGCGAACCGTGAGGTCACGATCAACTGCGTGGCGATCATGGGCGGGGTCAATGTGATCGTGCCGCCCGGCGTCGAGGTCGTCGTCCGGGGCTTCGGGATCATGGGCGGCTTCGACCACAGCGAGGAGGGCGTACCCGGGGAGCCGGGCGCTCCGCGCGTGATCATCACCGGGTTCGCGTTCTGGGGCGGGGTCGGGGTCGAGCGCAAGGTCCCGAAGGCCGAGCGGCAGCGGTTGAAGGAGGCGCGGCGCCAGGAGCGGCTGGAGCGCCGGGCGGCACGGCGGGAGCTGCAGGCGTCCCATCGTGACCATGCGCACGAGATGCACGAGGCGCATCGTGAGGCCAAGGACCAGGTCCGAGAGGCGGTGCGCTCACGACGCGAGAAGGAACGGGAGCGGCGGCGGGAATAGTAGGCAGACTGGGCCGACCGGGCCGACCGGGCCCGCTCTCGGCTGCGCGTGCGGGTGCGTCGTGGTCGCTCGCGCAGTCCCTGTGCGCTTGAAGGATGCGCAGTGTGCGCTTGAGAAGGGTGCGCAGTCGCGGGCGCCCTTGATGGATGCGCGCAGTCCCTGTGCGCTTGAAGGATGCGCAGTGTGCGCTTGAGAAGGATGCGCAGTCGCGGGCGCCCTTGATGGATGCGCGCAGTCCCCGTGTTTTGAAGGATGCGCGCCGTCCCCGTGCCTTGAAGGATGGGCAGTTCTCCGCGCCCCTGGAAGATGCGCAGTTCCCCGCGCCCCTGGAAGACGGCGGCGCTGCCTATAGCTCTGCCGGTGCCGAACCCTTCAGCTTCGCCAGGTCGAAGACCTCCGCCATCTGTTCGTAGCCCTTGTCGCTCGGGTGGAGGTGGTCGCCCGAGTCGTAGTCGGGGCGGAGGCGGCGGGGGGCGTAGGGGTCGCGCAGAGCCTTGTCGAAGTCGACGTAGGTGTCGAAGACGTCGCCGGAGCGGATCGTGGCGTTGATGGCCTGGCGGACGGATTCGCGCTGGTCGGAGTAGCCGCGGTGGCCGTGGAAGGGCATCAGGGTGGTGCCCACGACGCGCAGGCCGCGGGCGTGGGCCTGCTTCACGAGCCTGCGGAGGCCGGCGGTGATGGCGGCGGGGTCGGCCTGGCCGGGGTTCTTGAGGATGTCGTTGACGCCGAGGTCGATGACGACGGCCTTGACGCCCGTTCGGCCGAGGACGTCCCGCTGGAAACGGGAGAGGCCGCTGGGGTTCTCGGCGGGGCGCCCGTTGCCGTCGGTCAGGACGCGGTTGCCGCTGATGCCCTCGTTGACGACGCTGTAGCGGGGTGTGCCGGAGGAGCCGGACGCGGCGCGGAGACGGCCGGAGAGGACGTCCGTCCAGCGCCGGTTCTCGCCGACCGTGGAGGTGACGCCGTCGGTGAGCGAGTCGCCGAGGACCACGACCGTGCCGTCGGACTCGTTGCTCAGCACGTCCAGGGCGGTGACATAACGCCAGTGCAGGGACTGTGTGGTGTACGGCTCCCCGGTGACGTCCTCGGCCCGGTCGCCCTCGGCGGTGTAGGAGATCTGCCGGGCGTGCGCGTGGTAGGTCGCCGGGCCGGAGGGGGTGGGGGAGTAGGTGGTGATCAGTACGTCGCTGTCGTGCGGGATCGCCACCCGTACGGCGTCACTCACCACCTGCTGCCCCGGCGCGATGACGACCTTCGGGTTGCCGCCGAAGGTGAGGCGGCGCATGGTGTCGGCCGCCGCGGCCGGGGTGTCCGTCGAGGCGGCCACGGCGAGCGAGGCGTGAGTGATGGTCAGCGGCTGCTGGCCGTAGAGGTTGGACAGCGTGACCCGGGCACTCGTACCGGCGGCGGTCGTGTGCACCACGTTGCGCACGGACTGGCCGGCGAGGCCGTCCGACTCGGTGCCCGGCTCCGACCCGCTCGGCGAGGCGGCCCAGGCGCCGACCCAGACGCCGGTGGAGGCGGGGGCGGCGCTGCTGCGGGGCGCGCGGGCGAACGTCTCCTGGCGGGGGGTGCCGTCGTCGATGCCGACGCCGGTGTAGATCGCGGCCGAGATCGCCACGACCAGGGCGGCGATGGCCGCCAGAAGTGCATAACCGTGCTGCCTGGTCATGCGGTGTGTGACTCCTCGGGCTGTGGAGCCCCGAGGCTCCGATGTGATCACCCCATGATGCGGCATGGGGTGGGGGCGGCTTGCGAGAACCCCCATCGGTTCCCCCGCCCGGACAGACGCGGGGAACTCCTGTTCCGTTCCAGGAGTAGGTGTCAGTAGGTCTATGGAGTACGTCACCAAGAGTTGAAGCGTCGAAGAGCGGACAATGTGTACGGGGGACAGGAACGGGTGGAGTGAATGGACCGTACGAAGGCGGAAGACGCGGCGGAGACGTCAGGAGCGGCAGCGGCGGCGGTGAGCGCCGAGCCGCGTGCTTCGCATCGCACCATGACCACCTTCAGCGCCGCCGACGAGGAGAAACAGCGGGGCGTCCGGCAGATGAAGCTCATCGCGGCCGGGCTCCTGCTCTTCGTGGCCGTGGTGTACGTGCTGGCCAAGTGGGCCTCGCACGAGGGCGCGGGAGCGTGGGCCGGCTATGTCGCGGCGGCCGCCGAGGCGGGCATGGTGGGTGCGCTCGCGGACTGGTTCGCCGTGACCGCGCTGTTCCGGCATCCGCTCGGGCTGCCCATCCCGCACACCGCGATCATCCCCACCAAGAAGGACCAACTGGGCGTCTCGCTCGGTGAGTTCGTCGGCGAGAACTTCCTCTCCCACGATGTCGTACGGCAGCGGCTGCGGGCCGTCGGCATCGGCAGCCGGCTCGGCGCGTGGCTCGCCGAGCCGCAGAACGCCGACCGGGTGACGGCCGAGCTGGCGACCGCGCTCCGGGGCGCCCTGACCGTGCTGCGCGACTCGGACGTGCAGGCCGTGGTCGGGGAGGCGATCACGCGTCGGGCGAACGCCCAGGAGATCGCGCCCGGTATCGGCAAGATGCTGGAGAAGGTCGTCACCGACGGCGGCCACCGGCGGATCGTGGACCTGGTCTGCGCCCGCGCCCAGAACTGGCTGATACTCCATGACGAGCAGGTCATGGACGCGGTCGAGGGCGGCGCCCCCGGCTGGACCCCCCGGTTCGTCGACCGGAGGATCGGCGAACGGGTCTACAAGGAACTGCTGCGCTTCACCACCGAGATGCGTGACTCGCCCACCCACCCGGCGCGCGGCGCCCTCGACCGTTTCCTCACCGACTTCGCCACCGATCTCCAGTCCGACACGGACACCCGCGCGCGGGTGGAGCGGCTGAAGGGCGAGGTGCTCGGCCGGGGCGAGGTCCAGGACCTCATCGCCTCCGCCTGGACGGCCGTACGGTCGATGATCGTGTCCGCCGCCGAGGACGAGCGCAGCGAGCTGCGGCTGCGGGTTCGCACGTCCCTGCTGTCGCTTGGGACCCGGATGGCGACCGAGCCGAGCGCGCAGGCCAAGGTCGACAAGTGGGTCGAGGGTGCGGCGGTGCACGTCGTGACCACCTACCGCGCGGAGATCACCTCCCTCATCACCGAGACCGTCGCGAGCTGGGACCCCGAGCACACCACGAAGAAGATCGAGGCCAACATCGGCCGCGACCTGCAGTTCATCCGGATCAACGGCACGGTGGTGGGCTCCCTGGCGGGCCTGCTGATCTACACGGTGTCGCGGGCGCTGGGGGCGTAGGAGGCGGCGCGCGCACGGGTGTTCGTCCGGCGGGCCGGGCGGACGACCAGTGAGTGGCGAGTGGCGAGTGGCGGGCGGCGGGCGGCGAGCGGCGAGCGGTGAGTGGCGGGGCGTAGTAACTGCTCGTCGGGGCACACGGATCGGGTTCGCTCGACGTGGAGGGAGCCCCAGCCCATGTCCGTCACCGACCCGCAGTCACCGGGTTCACCAGGCTCGCCCGGTGTGATCACCACTGCCGTACCGGCGCGCCTGGACCGTCTTCCCTGGTCCCGCTGGCACTGGACGATCGTGATCGGCCTCGGCACCGTGTGGATCCTCGACGGTCTGGAGGTGACCGTCGTCGGCAACATCGCGGGCCGGCTCTCCGAGGAGGGCAGCGGACTGCCCATCACATCCGCGCAGGTCACGGGTATGGCGGCCGCGCTGTACGTGGCGGGCGCCTGTGCGGGCGCCCTCTTCTTCGGCCGGATGACCGACCGGTTCGGCCGCAAGAAGCTGTTCATGGTGACCCTGCTGGTCTATCTGGCGGCGACCGCGCTGACGGCCGTCTCCTTCTCCACCTGGTGGTTCTTCCTCTTCCGCTTCCTCACCGGCTTCGGTATCGGCGGCGAGTACGCGGCCATCAACTCCGCGATCGACGAGCTGATCCCGTCCAAGTACCGGGGCCGCGTCGACATCGTCATCAACGGCAGCTTCTGGCTCGGCGCGATCGGCGGCTCGCTGCTGTCGATCGTCGCCCTGAACACCGACCTCTTCCCGGCGAACGTCGGCTGGCGGCTGACCTTCGCCCTCGGTGTGGTGCTGGGCCTGGTGATCCTGCTGGTCCGCCGGAACGTCCCCGAGAGTCCCCGCTGGCTGCTGATCCACGGCAGGGAACAGGAGGCCGAACGGCTGGTGGGGGAGGCGGAGGAGCAGGTCGAGGCGGAGAAGGGCCGCGCGCTGCCGCCCGCCGAGAGCGAGATGACCGTCCATCAGCGCGAGAGCATCGGCTTCGGCACGATCGCCCGTACGGTCTTCTCCCAGTACCGCCGCCGCGCGATCCTCGGCTTCTCCCTCTTCATCGGCCAGGCGTTCCTCTACAACGCGATCACCTTCGGCTTCGGCGCGATCCTCACCACGTTCTACGACGTCCCGACCTCCGACACCGGCTACTACTTCGCCGTCATCGCCGCCGGCAACCTGCTCGGCCCCCTCCTGCTCGGCAGGCTGTTCGACACGGTCGGCCGCAAGATCATGATCTCGTCGACGTATCTGCTGTCCGGTGTCCTGCTCTTCGTCACCGCCTGGCTGTTCGGCCGGGGTTCGCTCGACGACGTGACCCTGACGGCCTGCTGGTGCGTGGTGCTCTTCTTCGCCTCGGCCGGGGCGAGCAGCGCCTATCTGACGGTCTCCGAGGTCTTCCCCATGGAGACCCGCGCGATGGCCATCGCCTTCTTCTACGCCATCGGCACGGCAGCCGGCGGCATCAGCGGCCCGCTGATCTTCGCCGAGCTGACGGAGTCCGGCGTCGTCTCCGACACCGTCCTCGCCTTCCGGATCGGCGCGGCTCTGATGTGCGCGGCGGGCCTGGTGGCGGCGTTCCTCGCGGTGCGTGCGGAGCGGCGCTCCCTGGAGGACATCGCCGAGCCACTGTCGGCGAGGGCGTGACGCTCCGCCGAGGGCGCCGGGTTGGGCGGTTGGTCGTGCGCGGCGCGCGGCGCGCGGCGCCGTCGTGGCTGGCCGCGCAGTTCCCCGCGCCCCTTCGGGCGCTGCCCCTCTGGGTATGGGTGAGTAGGCCGGACTGAGTATCCGTACTCTGTCGGCCCGGCGCCCGCCCAGGAACCCTCGTACGCATGACCGAGAAGCTGCTCCGCCCCCTGCGCACGCGCCCCTGGCCGGAACGCTGGCTGACCCGCCTGCTCGGCGCCGCCCTCGCCGCGGCCGCGTACCGCCTCTGCCTTCCGTGGGACCTGAACAACCGGCCCGAACTGAAGGGTTCCCTCTCGGAGACGACCCCCGTGACCGTCACGGGGGTCGTCGCCCTCGCCCTCGTCCTGCTGCTCCTCGCGGCCTACTTCGGCCACCGGGACGCCCTGGCCTGGCCGGTGCTCCTGGTCGCCGTCCCGCCGTCCGCCCTGATGTACACCTCCTTCCACACCCACCCCGAGCCCCTGGACGCCTCCGTCTGGCCCCTGTCCTGGGCCTTCTTCACGTTGGTGCTCGGCGCGTGGGTGCTGGTGGCGGCGTCGGTGGCACGGGGCTTCCGGACGGAGACGGCCGACGAGGAGTGGCTGATCAGGAGCGGTGGATGTGGCTGATCAGGAGCAGCGGATCAGGAGTGGTTGATCGGGGCTGACAAACTGATCGCCTTCGCGCGACGACGTACAGGGGACACGATGAAGAGATCGCCGCTGATCACGCACGTCTCATGGGGACGGATGGAGGTCGAAGGGCTCGCGGACGGCAAGGACTTCGTCCTCTACCCCGGGGGCGGGCACGCCTGGGACTGGAGCGAGCACGGCACCCGCCACGAGCCCGGCATCCAGCCCGCGGACGTACGCGAACTCCTCGACCGTGGCTGCACGGTCGTCGTCCTGAGCGAGGGCATGGACCGGCGGCTGAAGACGATGCCGGAGACCTCGCTGCTGCTTCGTGAGGCGGGCGTCACCGCGCACATCGAGGAGACGAAGGATGCCGTCGATCTGTACAACCGACTGGCGGCCGAGGGGGAGTCCGTCGGCGGCCTGTTCCACTCGACCTGCTGACCTGCTGACCTGCTGACCTGCTGACCTGCTGAGCGGTTGGGGGGCTGAGCGGTTGAGTGTTGTCGGTGCCGCTCGCCCGCCCGGCCGCCGCACTCGGGCGCACTCAGCCGTAGAAGTACCGCCGGGCCTTGTCCTCGAAGTACGAGGAGTAGGCGAGGCCGACGACCGGCGTGCCGTGGTAGGAGCCCACGTACTGCTGGGTGCTGTCGACCACGACGGGCCTGGCCATGCAGGCCCACTTGTTGCGCTGCTGGGCCTCCGCCCACCGTACGGCCGCCGGGTCCACCCGGTCGCTGACCAGCACCGGGAACGCGCCGATGCCGTTCTGGATCCCGGCCGGCAGGCCGCCCTTCGTCTTCTTCGCGTACGTCAGCACCTGGTCGGTGAAGGTCTCGATGGTCGGGATGGTTATCTCCTGGACCGCCGCTGCCACCGTGAACAGGTGCAGCTTCGTCCCCATCCAGCTCCACCTGAAGTCGGCCCGGCGCCCGACGAGCACGGGCACCCCGGCCCACTCCTCCCACCAGGTACGGCATTCGTCGGCGGCGAGACGGGCGGCCACGGAGGCGAGGTAGGCCTGGGAGGGCGACTGCTGTGGATGCATGGCCGGATCATGCACCCACGCGAGCACCGCTGGGAAGTCGGGTGGGAGTCAGGCCCCCGTGGTCGAACCGGGCCGGACGATCATCAGGATCGTGACCGTCGCCCACAGCAGGTTGAACACCCCGGTGAACATGGCGAGTTGGGCGGTGGCCTTGACTCCGACGGCAGTACGGGTCCCGTCGGCGGTCCCGGTCTCGCGGGCCGTACCGGTCGCACCGGCCATCCCGGTCCCGTCGGCCGTCCCGGTTCCGTCGGCCGTCCCGGTTCCGTCGACTGTCCTGATCCCGCCCCTTCCGCCGATCCTCTCCAGGATCTCCTCCTGCCGGGGCAGCACCAGCGCCAGCAGGACCATGGCCGCGAGGGCGGTCAGCAGCATCGACACGATCAGCCAGGCGTCCTTCAGCACCCCCATGCTCATCGCCGTGGCGAAGCCGAGCACGGGCACGGCGATGCCCACACCGCCGTACACCCGGCAGATCCGGTGCAGCAGCCGTACGGCCGACACCGCCCGCTCGCTTCCGGGTTCGGCCAGCGCCTTGCGCGCGCTCGGCGGGAACATGCTGGCCGCGACGGTGATGGGCCCGACGGCGATGATCGCGGCGAGGACGTGGAGGGAGAGCAGGAACTTGGTCACGGTGGGACGGTAGGGCGCGGAACGATCTCGTAGAAGTGGCGGGATTGCCAGAGGTCAACGGATTCTCGCCAGACTCGCCGGGGTGTGGACCGGGACGTGTCGGAGGGGTGAGTCCGTGACGGACCAGTGTCGGAGCGCCTGGCGGAAATCAGGCGCAGGCCTAAACTCCCGCCATGCACACCGTGGCCGTACTGGCGCTGGACGATGTGATCCCCTTCGACCTGTCCGCCCCCATCGACACCTTCGGCTGGGCCCGGTTGCCGGACGGGCGGGAGGCGTACCGGGTGCGGGTCTGCTCGGTGGAGGGGGACGGGGAGGTGAAGGCGGGACCGTTCAGCGTGCGGGCGCCGTACGGCCTCGATGCGCTGGCCGAGGCCGACACGATCATCCTGCCGGGGACGGCCGACCCGACCGTGCCGCTGCCGCCGGGCGTGACGGAGGCGCTGCACGCGGCGGCGGCGAGTGGGACGCGGATCGCCTCGATCTGCGTCGGCGCGTTCCTCTTCGCGGCGACGGGCCTGCTGGACGGACTGCGCGCCACGACCCACTGGATCGCGGCCCCCGATCTGGCGGCCCGCCACCCCGAGGTCACCGTCGACCCGAACGTCCTCTACGTCGACAACGGCCAGTTCCTGACCTCGGCGGGCGCCGCCGCGGCCATGGACATGTGCCTGCACATGATCCGCAAGGACCATGGCTCGGCGGTCGCCGCGTTCACCGCCCGGATGTGTGTCATGCCCCTCGAACGGGAGGGCGGCCAGGCCCAGTTCATCGTCCAGGACCAGCCCCCGGCTCCCGCCGGCGCGACGATGGAACCCCTCCTGCGCTGGCTGGAGGAGAACGTGGAGCGGGATCTGACGCTGGACGACATCGCCCTCCACGCCGGCACCAGCGCCCGCACCCTGAACCGCCGCTTCCGCGAACAGACCGGCACGACGCCGTTGCAGTGGCTGCACCGGGCGAGGGTCCGCCGCGCCCAGTACCTCCTGGAGTCCACCGACCACACGATCGAACGCGTCGCGACCCAGGCGGGCTTCGGCTCCCCGACGGCGTTCCGGGACCGCTTCAAGAGGGTGGTGGGGACGAGCCCGTACGCGTACCGGCGGGCTTTCAGGGGGAGTGACCGCGACGAAGCCACCCCCCTTGAAAGGGAGTGACCGCGGCGAAGTCAGGGGCGGGGCTGTGACATCGTGCGGCTCCGCACACGTGGCCGCGAGCAACCACACCCGACCCGCACCACCCGACCCGCACCACCCGACCCGCACCACCCGACCCGCACCACCCGACCCGCACCACCCGACCCGCACCACCCGACCCGCACCACCCGACCCGCATCACCCGACCGGTGCAACCCCTACCCCTTGCGGTCAGCCACCACCCAAGAGGCCGCCGCGACCACCCCGGCCACCCCGAACACCGCAGGCCAGGCCCCCACCTTCTTTGCCAGGGGATGCGACCCGGCGAACGCGGCCACATACCCGGCGGTCAGCGCCCCCGCCGCCTTGCCTCCGGCAGCCTTTTGCCACTGCTGAGCCGCGGCGGCCCCGGCCACCGCGAGCACCACCCCACCGAGCGGCCGCTTCTTCGTCCAGCGGGCCACCCCGTACCCACCGATGAGCCCGCTCGCGGCCACCGCCGCCGTGGGAACCTTCGCCATCCCTGCCTCCTGCCGCTCCTGATCGCTGTCGGTCGAGGCTAATCCTCGGACGGCGCCGGTCCCGTACGCCCATTACTTTCCTCGGGGAGCCCGGTTCGGGTCCGCGGCCCGGACGCGGCGGGCGAGGACGCGAAGCCGGTCGGGGGTGTCGCGCAGCAGCACATGGAGCCTGAAGCCGTCCGGGTACACGCCGGCGTCCTCGTCGTCGTCGGCGACCGTGGCGGCGTCGGAGAGGGTTTGGAGCAGGACCTCGAGTTCCGGGGGAGGCGCGTCGGTGAGGAGCAGGAACGCGTCCTCGACCAGGATCGTCAGCGGGCCCGCGGGGGGCGGCCCGTCGGGGTCGGAGTGCCACAGCGCCCGCTCCGAGACGCAGTCATGGAAGGCGTTCCAGTTGTGCCCGAAGTGGCTGGGGAAATCCAGGGCCTGGGCCCACGCGGCGAAGAGCTCCGCGCTGGTGCGGCAGCCGGTGCCACGGATCACCACGGGCAGAACCTCTCCCGGTGGTTCGTCGACGGTCAGTTCCAGCCAGTGCATGAGGTGTCCTCGCTGATGGCGAAAGGGGGCCGCGAGCCCGGAGTCCACGGGGTCGTGCTTCGGGCAGGCCGGGACCGCGCCGCTGCCGCCGCCGGGTGCTCCGCGGAGGAAGGTACCGCGGAGCACCCGTTCTTCGGCGCGTTGGTCCTGTGCCCGTGCGATCAGCGCCCGGTCTCGGTTCCGGTCCTGACCTGCCCGGTCTCGGTTCCGGTGGTCCCGGTCCCGGTCCCGGTCCTGGCGGGCATGGTCCTGTTCTCGATCGTCACACGCTGGCGATGAGCAGCAGGGCGCCGAGCAGGAAGGCCCCGATCTGCTGGTAGATGAGGTCACCCGTCTCGTCGGCCTGCCCCAGCGGATCGTTGTTCGCGATCTCGAAGTCCGGGTCCTCGATGGGCGTGAAGACGAGCGGGTCCGGTGTGCCGCCGCGGTCGCCGCCCGCGGGCGGGTCACCGGCGGTCTCCTCCACGACCGGAGTGAGGGAGTTGTCGACGGTGAAGGTGTTGTCGGGCATCGACGGCTGGGCGTCGTCCACGTCGGGAAGGTTCTGGTAGGCGTACAGGTGGAAGTTGGCGTAGTGGTCGTCGGTGAAGAAGATGAAGCCGTTGGTCGAGTCACGGACGATCCGGTCGGCGTTGCGCGCGGTCCTCCGGGTGGGCCGGAAGTCGATGTCGTACTCGTTGAAGGTCGGCGTCTGTGCGTTGGGGAAGTTGGCCTGGATGAACGCGGTGAGCTGGCCGTCCCGGTCGCCGTAGTTGCCGCCGCGGTAGATGAAGGCGGTGACGCCGTTCGAGTCCTGCTCCGAGGACGTGGCCTTGTTCGTCGGCCAGGCCTTGGTGGCCCAGAACGCGACCATCTCTTCGAGGCGGCCGGGAAAGGTGAAGCCGTTGCCGTCGTCCACGGCGGCGCTCGCCTTCTGCTGCGACTCGGTCGTCAGCAGGGTCACGCCTCCCAGGACGGTCGCGATGGCGAGGAAGAGGGCCAGGAACTTCCCGCTGAGCCAGCGGGAACGACGTTTGTGGCGAGTGGCGCCGACCGGCTCGGCGGCTGTTATTCGTTCCGAAGTCATGCGGAAGACTCCTTCGTGCGTGAATCCGTGACAGGTCGTCAAAGCCGCCCGGACAGAAGGGTTCTTGTGAACGGGCTCTTGCAGACGGGTTCGCGGATGGGTTCGCAGACGGGTTCTTGCGGGCGGGCTCGCACGGGCTCGCACGGGCGGTTTCTTGCTTTCCGGAAGTTGTCCGGGCGAGGTGTGTGCGGCCTGATCACCGGTGATCGCGTGCGGTACGGCGAGTCTTCTCAGCAAGCGCACGGTTCGCCAGGGTCAAACATCCCGACCCACGGGTAATATCAGGTTTCCTGTCGAATGTGGCGATGTCTTACCTGGTCAGGATGGGTAAGGGTGGATCGAGTCCCGCTGTGCCCGTGCTCACATCACCGAGGGGTGGCTGCCGGTGCGTGCGCCGTGACGGCCAACTCGGTTGCTCCTGCCCGGCCGTACGGCAACCATCAGCCGATGCACGCCACCACCGGCTCCCTCACTGCCCCGGACGGCATCCGCCTCGCCTACCGCGACCACGCCCCGGGGCAGGAGTCCGCCGCCCGCACCCTCCTCCTCCTGCACGGCCTCGCCGGTCACCTGGGGGAGTGGGACGAGCTGTTGCCGCCGCTCCTGGCGCAGGGCCACCGCGTGGTGACGTACGACGCCCGGGGCCATGGCGCGAGCACCGGCCGCCCGGCGGACATGAGCAGGGCGGCCTGCGTGCGGGACACGGTGACGGTGATCCGCGAACTGGGCCTGGACGCCCACGGGCAGGCGCGCCTGACCCTCGTGGGCCAGTCCCTCGGCGGTCACGCGGCCTTCCTCGCCGCGGCCGCCCACCCGGAACTCATCCACTCCCTGATCCTGATCGAGGCCGGCCCGGGCGCCCCCGACCCCGCCCTCCGCACCCACATCGCCGCCTGGATGGACGGCTGGCCCACCCCCTTCGACTCCCCTTCCCGGGCAACCCACTTCTTCGGTCACGCCAGTTGGTCCCGCAACCTCGAACGCCGCCCCGACGGCTGGCACCCCCGGGTCGACCGCGCCACGATGCTCGCCGCGATCGAGGAGCTGGCCGAATCGTCGTACGACCCCGAGTGGGCCGCCACCACCTGCCCCGCCCTGGTCGTACGCGGGGCGCGGGGCACCATGCGGGCGGCCGACGCCGCGAGGATGCCTGCCCTGCGGGCCCCGGACGCCAGGACCGACCTCGCCGTCATCGAGGACGCGGGCCACGACGTACACCTGGACCAGCCGCAGCGGCTGTATGCGGCGATGGCCGGTTTCCTCAACTCCCTTCCTGCGGACGATAGTTGAGCCTCCCGGGAATGTGACTCACGTCACCTCCGGGGCGTGGGGGAAGTGGTTCGCGACGCCCCCGTAGGCCTGGCATGCTCATGCATGGCTACTGGGGGGTAACCGTCGTGTGCGCACGGTCATGAGGACCGCTGTGCCATCACGGCCCGCCCCCCACCGCCAGGTGCCAACTCTCCACTCGCACCTGCTCACCGTCATTCGTCATTCGTCATGGCGCCATGACGGCATGTCGTTCCCGTCATTTCGCCTTGGCCATCCCTCCTGCAGCGCAGCCCCCTTGTCACCGCTCCCGAGGACTCACGCGTGTACAAGCTCAGAAGACATGCCCTGGTTTCGGCACTGTCGGCGATCACCGTCGCGACCCTGCTGGCCACCGGCTGCTCCACCAACTCCCCCGCCGCCGCCGACAAGGCGGCCGCCACGACGGCCGAGACCCCAAACCCCGGGGCGGCCGAGGAACAACTCGCCGTCGTCGCCGCCCCGAACGGCGACCCCACCCCCACCGCCGTCGCCGACGCGAACGCGCCCGACCAGGGCAAGGCCAAGAAGTCCGCGCTCAAGGTCGCTTCCTACGACAGGAAGAGCGGCCGGACGGTCATCGCCGCACCGCCGTCCGGCGCGGGCGCCGAGCCGTCGGCGACGCCGTCGGAGACGGCGACCACAACCCCCGACGACTCCGGTGAGAACTCCGACACCGACCCGGGCGCGACCCCTGGTGGGGAGCCCGCGAAGCCGAAGGCCGCCGTGGCCGTCGGCGACGTCATAGCCAGCGCCCCCGCCCCCGGTGCCCCCGACGGCGTACTGGCCGAGGTGACGGGGATCGTCGAGACCGCGGCGGACGGCGCTACGACGGTCGAGACCGAGCCGGCCAAGCTCAACTCGGTCCTGGGCGAGAGCGAGGCCGACGGCAAGGTCCCCGTCGACCCGTCCACCCTGGAGGTCGACCCGCTCGTCCAGGGCGTGAAGGTCTCCTGGGCGAAGACCGGCGACCTCACCTTCGGCCCCGAGGGCGCGAAGCTCCCGCTGGGCAGCCTGCGCATCGACGTGGGCGCCGCCGTGGAGACCGCCCCGGGCGCCCCCGCCTCTGCCGCCGCGTCGGTCGAGGGCTTCGTCCAGCTCGCCCCCGAGGTCGCCTTCTCGTACGACGGTTCCGGGTCCGGCACGGGCTCCTCGCCCGGCGGCGCGTTCCTGGGCCTGACCGGCGACTGGGCCTCCCAGTGGTCGCTGAAGGGCCGCGCGGCCGGCTCGACCAACGGCAAGCCGATCCGTATCCCCTTCGCCGAACTGCACGCCGACCCCGTGATCCAGGTCGGCCCGGTCCCGATCGTCGTCAACCTGGACCTCGTCTGCTACTTCCAGGTGGACGCCGACGGCCGCGTCACGGTCGACGTCGAGCAGGACCTCAAGGGCGACTTCCGCGTCGGCGGCAACTTCACCTGGTCCAAGGGCTGGCAGGGCGTCAGCGAGTCCCACATGACCGGTGAGCCCCTGAAGACGACGGTCACCGCCGTCGGCGACGTCAAGGCCGCGCTGGGCGCCGAGGCGACGATCGGCCTCTACGGCACGGTCGGCGTCACCGCCGACGTTGCCCCCTACCTCCGCGCCGAGGCCGACGCGAAGGCCGAAGGCTCGGCGGACGGCACGGGCTCGGCCTCCGGCTCCTGGGCCCTGTACGGCGGCATCGACCTCACCGGCACGCTCAATCTCCAACTCTCCATCTTCGGCACCCCGATCTTCCAGACGAAGATCCCCCTCGGCGCCCTGCACGAGGAGTGGCTGCTGACGAAGGGCGAGGCGAAGACGACGTAACAGGTCGCGCCCCTTGCTCCCCACAGGCCCTGCTCCGCCCCCCACGTAGGGGGCGGAGCAGGGCCTGCTGCGTCGGACCCCGGTGCAGGAGAATCGCACCATGGGGACCAGGAAGCTCACCGCCCGCGCTCTCAACCGCGCCACTCTCGCCCGTCAACTCCTCCTCAAACGGGAGCCGTTGGACGTCGTCGAGGCGGTACGCCGAATCGTGGCCCTCCAGGCCCAGCAGCCGGCCTCCCCGTACATCGCCCTCTGGAACCGCCTCGCCCCCTTCGACCCGACGGCCCTGGACGCGGCGATGACCGACCACCGGCTGGTCAGGGCGACGCTGATGCGCATCACCGTCCACACCGTGCACGCCGACGACTACGGGCCCTTCCGCGAGGCCATGGAGCCCACCCTCCGAGGCTCCCGCCTGGGTGACCCCCGCTACCGTGCCTCGGGCTTGACGCCCGCCGACGCCGATACCTTCCTCCCACCCCTCCTGACATACGCCGACGGCCACCCGCGCACAGCCGCCGAACTCAGGACCTGGCTGGAGGAACACCTCGGCACCACCGCGCCGGACGCCACCACCGCGCCGGACACCGCCGCCCACCGAATGCTCCGCCACTACGCGCCCTTGTGGCACGCCCCCACCGGCGGCCCCTGGTCCTTCGACACCCGCCAGTCGTACGTGGCGGCCTCACCCCGACCGGCACTCACGGACCCGGACGCGGCCACCGACGGCCTGCGTACCCTGATCCGCCGCTACCTCCAGGGCTTCGGCCCGGCGTCGGTGGCGGACATGGCCCAGTTCGCGCTGGTCCAGCAGCGCCGGATCAGGACGGCACTGCAGCCACTGTCCGAGGAACTCGAAGTACTCCAGGCCCCCGACGGCAAAACCCCGCTGTACGACCTCCCCGGCGCCCCCCGCCCACCGGAGGACACCCCCGCCCCACCCCGCCTGATGGCCATGTGGGACAGCACCCTCCTGGCGTACGCCGACCGCGGCCGCGTCCTCCCCGCCGAGTACCGCAAGTACGTGACCCGCATGAACGGCGACGTACTGCCGACGCTGCTGGTGGACGGGTATGTGGCGGGCGTCTGGCGCCCCGTCGGCGGGGCAATCGAAGCCACGGCCTTCCACCCGCTCCCGGACCCGGTCTGGGGCGCCCTCGCCGAGGAGGCCGCCGCCCTGCAGGTCTTCCTCACGGCCCGAGCCGACCCCACGCCCTACCGCCGCTACGACCACTGGTGGGCCAAGCCCCTTCCAGACACCGCAGAGACGCGCTTGCTCCCCGCCGGTTGACCACGTGATGCCCCCGGTGCGGCTGCCAGGAACTGGAGCGGCGTAGGAGCGACGGCCGTCGTACGGAGGCGCCGGGGACGGCCGCAGGCGGTCGGTCGCACGTGAGGTGTGTGACGCTCCACTGCTCCCGCGCCGCTCTTTCGAGTGATGGCGCCCGCGCGAATTTCGAAGTACTTTCAAAGTCATGGGCACCGAGAGCGCCACCGTGAACTTCTCCGAGCTGGTGAACAAGAACAAGCAGACGCTGGCCCGGCTCCAGGAATCACCGAGACTGCTCCTGCACCGCCGGGACGGCGAGGACCTGGTCCTCACCACCGCGGCGCGGGCCGAGCAGGACCAGACCGTGGTGTCCGCGGCCACCCGGATGCTGGCCGCGATGGCTCGCCGAGAGCCCGGCAGCATGGAACTGCTCCTCGACATACTGTCGGACGCCTTCCCATGGGTCCGTTTCCTGCCCGAGCCCGATCTCCACGCCTTCGCCGTCGAACTGGTCGACACCATGCGGGCCGCCGACTCGATCGGCAACACCGCGTCCGTCGCCCAGCTGCTCATCGCCTGGCAGCACACCGCGGAGGTCTACTCCGACCCCGAACTCCTCGCCGCGCTCACCCGGCACCACTCCGAGGACTACGGCTCGGTACCCGACCCTCGGGACATCGCATGACCGCGGGCCGCGGAGACCGCGCCGCACCACCGGCACCACACGGCCACTGGGAAGTGCGCTTCGCGGACGCGGACGCGGACGCGGACGCGGACTCGGCCAGAGGCTGGGAGAGCCTCGCCCAGCAGGCCCGGGAGAACACCTACCGAGCCTGGGTCACCATACGGACCGACCCCAGGCCGACGATCGAGACACCCCGGCACCACCGGCTCAAGGGCGCTCTGGCGCACGGAACCCACCGCGGACAGACCTGCGAGCAGTGGCAGATGGAGGTGACCGGCGGCGGTCGCGTCTGGTACCTCCTGGACACAGCCCGCGACACCTGCTGGATCACCTTCGCCGGCACGGGGCACCCGAGAACCACGGACAAGAGCTGATTCCGCACAGCGGACGAGGTGCGGAACAGTACGGCAGGGATCAACGGCCGAGGTCCGCCACGCCCCGCTCTGCCGCTACCGATCAATGGGCATCGGGTCCCCCGCATCGAAAAGCCAGTCACAGGCTGTACTGGTGCCTGTGCTCCCTCAGGCCTCGTGCGTGGAGTACGGAACCCATCAAGTCAGCACACCGGCTCTTTACCTGCCAAGCCCCGCACGAAGGAACGCCAACTGTCACTCCGAACAGTGACCACGGGCCCTCCCCCGATCTTGGAGTCGCGTACATGTGTGCGATCAGCGGATATCGCGCACTCCACGCACTCGCCCCCCGCGCCGTTGCTGTACGACGACGTGAACCACGTCGGACGATCGTCGGCGCCGGCCTCTGCGATGCTCATCTGGCGAATTCCTTCAGGATGGATTTGACCAACTGGGCTGAGCGTTGAGGGCTCAGTGCTGCGGCTCGCAGGCCATCGAACGCCCTGGTGTACTCACGAACATGATGCTCGCCTTCCAGATATACGGCATCGGTGATGCCGTCTCGATACACCAGATCCGGGTCTTCCGGAGCAGGAAAGCCGAGCATCGTGAATGAGCCCGTGGCCGGACAGGTGCCTGAGTCGAAGGGGAGGACCTGGAGGGTCACGGTCGGCAACTCAGCCGATTCCAGGACGCGTTCGAGCTGCTCCCGCATCAGTGCTCGATCCCCGATGACATTCCGCACGGCACCTTCGTTCACGATGAACCAGGCATCGGGGGCGTCGGGACGAGTCAACATGGCTTGGCGCTCCAGACGAACGCGCACGGCCCTGTCGATGTCTTCGGCGGACATGTGTGCACCCGTCGTGTGCAGCTCACGGGCATACGACTCGATCTGCATAAGGCCGGGCAGCAACTCGCACTGGTACTGGCGGAGCGCGGAGGCGTCCTGCTCCAGCCCGATGTAGATGTTGAACCACTCGGGAACGCCTGCACCGTGCACCTGCCACCAACCACGGGTTTTGGCCTGCCGGGCAAGTGACTTGAGGAATTCGCGCAGCTCGTCGCTCGTGCCGTGGAACCGGCAGAGGGCATCGATGTCGGACGGTTGGACCCGGCCGCTGCCCGTCTCCATGCGGTTGACCTTGGAGCCGCTCCAGTCCAGCGCCGCGCCGACCTGGGCGCACGTGAGCCCGCTCTTCTCGCGAAGCTTCTTCAGCTCGATCGAGAGACGGCGACGTCGCGCCGTCGGTGAACCGGCCATCTCAACCCTTTCAATCATCTGTCGAATAGCGGGCGTTCAGTCTCGCGCCTAGAGGTGTGCCTGCCAATCACTCGGAAGTGGGAATCCCGCCGTGCACATTGCATGCCGGGATGAGTCGGCTGCATTCTTGCTGCCGACACCACTCACCGTGAGTTGGTGTGACACTCCGTTGGGCACGTGAGGGCGGGGTGGTGTCGACATACGACGAAAGAGGTCTGAGTGATCCAGGAACCGTGTATGTCTCGGCAACCGTGGGACTTGACCTTCACGGCCGACCCTGAGGAAGTCGGCGCCTTGAGGCGCCTGATGCGGCTCCACCTGGGATTCTGGGGACTGCATGAGGTCGTCGACGAGGCTCAACTCTGCGTCAGCGAGCTCGTCTCGAACGTCATCACACACGTCGGTCATGGCACTCCGGCTACACTCGCGGTCTCGATGAGTGGCACGCACCTGCGCATTGAAGTCCACGACCCCGACACGCGTGCCCTGCCCACGCTCATGGCCGCGGATTCCGATTCGGAGAGTGGGCGCGGCATGGCCCTCGTCGATGCCGTGGCCGACTGCTGGGGCGTTCAGTTCCGCAGCGGCCGGAAGGTCACCTGGTGTGAGCTGGGCACGGGGATCATGCCACCGACCGGTCAGGGAGGTGGCTCTGGTGTGTCGCGTGCCGAGAAGCTGCTCGACGTCTACGCCACGACGAAGTCGCCACCCGTTTCGACCATCGACAGCAGGCTGAGCACGACCATGGCCGAAGAAGCGGTGATCGGCGTGATCACTGACTTTCTGCACTGGCTTCGGGCACACGGCAAAGATCCGGACGAGGTTCTGGACCACGCCCAGACCCGGTTCGAGTCGCAGATCCGGGAAACCGCAGCGACACCGTGCTCGCCCCGGAACCGCCCGGCAAAGCGGCGGAGCTGACCGATCGGACGCGGAGAGCCGGCTCGCGGGACCGACAGGAGGTGTCAGCTCTGTTGTCGGTCCCGCTCGGACAGCGCCTGCTACCGGTCCAACAGATGGGCGAAGAAGCCCAGACTCGGGCCCTCCGGTGTGCCGACGAGCAGCGCGCGGTCGAGCAGGATGTTGTTCTGCTCGCAACTCGTCTCGGGGAGCATCACGCAGGCGTGGCACGCGGCGAGATTGGTGCCGCCCGTGCCGGACGCCTCGGACTCGACGCAGAGCGGGTCGGAGGAGCACCACTCGGCGCGGTGGACGGCTGAACGGATCGCCTGGTCGAGACGCTCCGGCTCGCCTTGGGCGACGAGTCCGCCGAGGCTGCCCGCCGAGTCGCTGGTCGCGGTGTAGATGAGCACTCCCGCCATGTCGTCGGCGGCGTACAGACGCTCGCGCAGGGAGGCGGCCGGATAGCCCGCGTCCAGGCTCCACTCGTTGATGAGGACGTGGGCCAGGGTGTGCAACAGCACCATGCGAGGCGTGGCAGGGGAAGGGACGACACTGTTCGGGTCTCCAGCCCGCTGCTCCAGCACCCGCTGGTGAGCGGTGCGCATCCGCTCGACCCGTGCAGCCACCGCCGTGGCCTTCTCCCATGTGCCCAGTCGATCCTCGTCCAGGCGCAGGAAGACCCCCTCGCCACGCACCTCCATGGCCGGGAGCCAGCGCAAGGGGGAGTCGGAGAGCGGCATCTCTTTCGCTTCGGTCGTCGAGTCGGGGTCGGCGAGACGGGTGAACGCTTTCAGAGCGCGTACCTCGCGGAGCTTCTTGACCAGCATCGGCCCGGTGACGCCGACTGGGCCGAGTACGCTCTGGTCTCCCAGCGGGGTCTCGCAGACGAACTGCTCCTCGTGGGAGTGTTCGCTCTCGTCGTTGCCCGAGTGGAGACGCTCGTACTCCTTGTTGCGCAGGGCGCGGTAATGGTGGTCGAAGGTGGGACCCCCTTCGCCGTCGGGGTCCTCCTCGCGCTCCGCGTCGAGCAGCGCCATCACCTCGTCCAGGGGAACAGGACACTTTCCTTTGAAAGCGCCGTCGAGATAGTCCTCGACGCGCGCGCGGTCGTCTTCACGCTTGCGAAGCGCGTCCCAGTGTTCGGCGAGCGGATCCGCGCGACCGTTGCTCCACGGCGGGATCGAGAGCGCCGACTTCAGCACCGGCTGCCACACCGCCGAGGAACCACGCTGAAGCGTGCGCAGAGGGAGCCCGCACTCCTGGGCAGGGGCGGACGTGCCGAGCCACGGGCGGGTGCCACGACACTTGAGGCCCAGGTCCTTGAGCGCGTTCCTGCGGAACGAGCCCTCCATCGAGACTTCGGGAGCCTTTCCACAGGTGCAGGAGACGAGGATCGAGCGGAGCGAGGACGTACGCCCGGACGTGCGCTGCTTGAGAGTTCCCCCGCACTGTCCGGCTGTCGCGGCACCGCGCTCGGAGGAACGGTGCACCCACTGCCAGTACGGGAACTCGCCGAGGTGTCCGGCCTCGCAGGCGACGACGAAGCGGGAGGGGACGAGATCGACCTCACACGTGCCGCAGACGCTTCGCCCGGCCGGTGGATTGAAGTCGCGGTGTCGCTGTAGATCCTTGCACACGGGACAGGAGTGCATCAAGGGGAAGCGTCGGACCCTGAGGCCGTCCCTGCTGGTGTCGTCGGACGCGGGCGGCAGTCGGAAGTAGTCGACTTCGAGCAGGCGGGCCAGGCGCCGTTCGTGGATCCGCGGGGACTCGTGGACGCTCCAGCTCTCGTCGGCCTCGTCCAGGCCGGAGACGACGAAGGACTCGGCGTCGACGGCGATGAGTGATCCGATGCCGTACGTGGTGATCGCCTGGGCGCGACGGACCGCACCGCGTCGCGGAAAGTTGTGGGTGGGCGTGGAACCCTTCGCGCCGGTCCGGCGGCGGCGGGCGGGGGGTGGGGTCATCGGGTTGCCTCCATGAACAGAGCGGACTCGGCGTCGACGTCTCGCAGGCTCCACAGCGTGGCCCGCGCCCCGGCGTCCTCGGACTCGTCGTCGTACGCCTTCAGAAGCGAAGGTGCCCGGCTGCCCCTGCGAGGTTCGAAGAGCAGGCCGCCGTCGATGTCGGCCTCCTCGCACCACCACTCGACGAACTCGTCGAAGGCGTGGGACGCGGCCTCGACCTCCTCCGGGGAGACCGCTTCCACGCGCTCCAGGAGCACGGACCTGATGTGGCCCCGGAGAACGTGTTCGTAGGACTCGACCTTGCCCGCGCCCTCGTTGGGGCGCGCGGCCGGGATCAGGATGCGGGCAAGAGCGACGATCACCGCGTGCAGGCCCCGTTCGCGGGCGCGGGCGGAGAACGGTGTCACGGAGGTGGACTCGACCTCACGGTAGAGGGCCGAGTGGAAGTGCTGGAAGCTCTCGTAGTGGGAGCGGTCCCGAGACCGGGTCGAGTTGAGCATGACCGTGACCAGGCCGGGGTGCGCGCGGCCGACACGGCTCGTCGCCTGGATGTACTCGGCGGTCGTCTGCGGCTGGCCCATGACGGCCATGAGACCGAGGCGGTCCACGTCCACACCCACCGCGATCATGTTCGTGGCCAGGAGGACATCCACCGCGTCGTCGTCGGGAAAGCTCTTCTCGATGCCCTTGAGGCGGGTCGGAATCTCGCTGGCGTCGACCCGGCTGGTCAGTTCCGAGTAGTTGGCGATCGGGCGGACCGCCACCCCTTCACGCTCGGCGAGCAGCTCCAGATAGGCCACCACGTCATCGTGGACCTGGAGTTCGGCCGCGGAGAGCAGCCGGAGGCTGTTGAAGTAGCCAACGAGACTCCAGTACGCGTCGCGCACCTCGTCGGCGGTCTCCGCGTGCTTGGCCCGGTGCAGCAGGGTGGCGTACGTGCGGATCAGCAGGGTGGACTGGCTGGTGCCGGGCGCCAGGAGGCCGACGTAGCGCCGGCTCGCCTTCTCTTCGCGTGGGGTCTCCACGGCGAACCACGAGTCTCGGGCGTCCAGGCCTGCGGGCGGGAACTGGCGAACGCCGCGTGCGAAGAGGTGGCGACCCTGGTCGGCGGCGCGACGGATGGTCGCTGTGGAGGAGATCACCTTGGGGCGGTCTGCGAGCGCGTCCACGGCGGTCTCGTAGAGGCCGGTCAGAGTGCCCAACGGACCGGAGATCAGGTGGAGTTCGTCCTGAATGATCAGCTCCGGGGGAGGAGTGTCACCCTCCAGGTCGTCGAGGTTGAAGAGCGCCGAGGTCGCCGGGCGCCACGGCATCGACGCGAACTTGTCGACGGTGGCGATCACCAACGTGGGCCGAGCGTCGTACACCGCCTCGTCGATCAGATGGACGGGCAGGCCGTCGGCGAACTCGCAGTCCGTGCCGGGGCAGCGGACGTGCATCCGCCTGGCGTCCTCGTCAGCCTCGTAGTTGCGGGCGTCTAGGCGGGTCCCGCACCAGGGGCAGGCGTGCAACTGGACGGGGTTCTCGGTGGCGAGGCGCTTGTCGAGGCTCTTGCGTAGCTCGTCGAGCTTCTGGCCGGCCACGGCCAGCGTGTTGGGTGTGGCCGAGCGCCCCACCCACATGCCGATGGAGAACTCCTCGCGTCCCAACTCGGGCGTATGGCGCCGCATGTGCTCCATGGCGCAGAGCAGGATCGCCGCGCGCTCGAACTGCTGGAGGGTGAGCAGCCGCAAGGTGTAGCGCATGAGGACGGTGACACCACCTCCGTCCGCGCCCTTGCGGATGCGACGCAGGAAGGACGTGAGGGCGATGAGTCCGAGGTAGGCCTCGGTCTTGCCACCACCAGTCGGGAACCACAGCAGATCGGAGATCTTTCGGTCGCGGTGGTTGGGGTCGTCGATGCCTGCCAGGCAGAGCAGCATGAACGCGATCTGGAAGGGGCGCCAGCGACCACCGGTCGGGTCGGGGGCGCCGACGCGTCCGCCCTTCACCCAGGCGCTGCGGGCGCGCTGTTCGGCCATGGCGCGGTTGGCGAGTCGGAACGCCCTCATCAGGTCGGGCTTGGTCCGTAGCAACTCGATGCCCTGACGGATACGGCCGAGCGCCTCATGACAGGCGTTCACCTGGTTCCGCGCGGCCTCCTCATGGATGTCGCCCGCCAAGGCCTCCGCCTCGGCTGCCTTGCGGTCGATCCAGTGCTCGTATCCCGTGGCGAGATCCTCCAGAGCGGCTAGGACCTCGATGTCGGACTTCTCCGCCAGCCCCAGCATGGACAGCGCCGAACTGTCGATCTCCGGATTGGAGTCGGTGAGCAGCACCTCCACGGAAGGCACGAACTCGCTCCGCACCTCGGCGACGGCGGCCTTTCGGGTGTCGGTCATGCCGATCGGCGGCGGGGTCCAGTCCCATTCTGAGGCGCAGCCGTGGCCGACGGCGAAGGTCGGGGCGTGGCGGTGCAGCAGCCTGCTGGAGGCGACATCGTCGTCATGGGAGGAAGCCGGGGCGGGGCGCTCAACGAAGGCGGTGGAGCCGTCGGCCGCGCGGACGGTGAGGCCGCACTGGAACAGGCAGAACGCGTCCTGGAGCTCGCGCTCGCCGACCTGGTGGGTGTTGACGAGTGTGACCGTGATCGTGACCGTACCGGTGGTCGGGTGAGGGCGTCGGACGTTGACGCGCAGTAGGGCCCCCGCACCGAGGTCGAACTTCTTGTCGGGGGCGGGTGTTGTCACGTCGACCGTGGAGTCCGGAAGGACGAGTTCCTTGCGTCGCCACCGCTCCCGCTGCTCGGAGGTGGTGCGAGCCTCGGCACGGCGGGCCGGGATCGGTTTGCCCTCCGGGTCGGTGGGCTCGTAGACGGCCGCGCGCGCCGAGACCACGATCGAGTCGCTTATGGCAGGGTCGACCGCGAAGGTGAGGCCCATGGACGAGGGGCGGCGGGAGCCCGCAGCGCCCACCTCCTGCGCGGTGCCGGACTCCTCGACGCTCTCACCCGTGCGCAGCGGGGCGACGTCCAGGCCTTCGTGCTCGGCCTCGTCCTCACGGATCCGCTGCTCCGCGGTCGGGTCGGCCGCTCGCGGGTAGAGGACGCCGGTCAGATAGCGGTCGATCGGTGCGTCCTCGGTGAGGACCTCGCCCCGGTCCTCCGGCTCGGCGTCCGAAGCGGGACCGAGAAGCTCGCGGCGGAGCCCCACCAGCAGTTCCTCGTCCCGGATCCGATAGTGCTCGGAGTGCCGACCTGCCACCTGCGTCATGCGCGCTGCTCCTCGTCCTTGTCGGCCCGTCGATACCTTCCGATGCCGGTGATCCGGGGGACGATCCACGCCCCTCGGTCACCGAGACCGGCGTTGGCGCCGGCGGCGGCGCTGCCGGTCACCGTCTCCAGGGTGTCGATCCGGGTGCCGTGGATCTCGTCGGGCCACCAGGGGGCCCATGTCCTGTTCACCTTCTGCACCTGGAACAGCTCCTCCCGGAACCGCTCCGACGCCTCACCGATCTCCCTGCCGTCGTGCACCAGAGCGTAGGGCGGGCTCTGGTACTCACCCATCGGTAGATCGTGGCGCCTGCGCAGCACGACTTCCTGTCCGGGGCCTACCTGCGCCAAGAGGTACGCCTGGGTCGCCACGGCGTCGGTCCCGTGGCCGGGCGGGTTGTCCCGGCAGACGTCCCCCGCCTCGGCGACGACGCCGTATCTGTCGTACGACCGCCATCCGCCGACGTAGCGGCGGCCGTTCTTCCGGCCGCCCGCTCTCTTGAGGATCGGCAACTCGGGCGGCTGCGCGTGGTACAGGTCCTCGCGGGCGCGAGTCATCGCCACGTACAGGGCTCGGGCCTCGGCGGGGAGGTCCAAGTCGTCCTTGTACTGCTTGCGCAGTTCGGCGACGGTCGGCGGGGTCAGGACGATCACCCGGTCGAACTCCAGGCCCTTGGCCCGATGCACGGTGGAGACGACGATGCGCGCGGCCTCCGGGTCGGCCGCCTCGTCGGGGAACCTGCCGTCGGCGACCGAGCGGCGCAGCCGCTCCAGATCGAGCACACCGCGGCCGGCCGAGCGCGCGGCCCGCAGCAGCACCGGCCACAGGACGGTCACGTTCGGCTCGTACGGCAGCGGGATCTCCGCGAGCAGCGAGTGGAACCGGTCCTCGGTGAGGCCGGTCGCCTCGGTGCGGCGCAACAACTCGGCCACCCAGTACGGCACCGGCCGTTCTTCGAGGGGGCGCCGCAGTCGGTGCTCGACGTCATGCCCGTGGAGCAGGTCGGAGACCACCAGGGCCTGTCGGTTGTCGCGGGTGAGGATCGCGCAGGTGTCGGGGAAGGTCCGCAACCCGTCCAAGGCGAAGGGATCACTGAGGTCGCCCAGGTTGTTCGCCGGATCCAGGAGCAGTTCGCGCAGCTCGTCGTAGCGCGTCGCCGCTTCGTCCGCATCCGTCACCTGCTGGAGCCGGGGACCGTGAGCCAAGGCGATCCGAGCCTCGGGGGTAACGGCTCGGAAGTTGTGAGTGAGACTCAGTTCCACGAGTTCGTCGGGGTACGAGCCGCGCAGCCAGTCGAAGAACCGCCCGGTCTCGTCGGCGCGTTCGGCCAGGTCCTCGATCTGGAAGCCGTAGACGGACTGGGCGGCGTCGCCGACGACGGTGAAGCCACAGCTGTCCTGGTACCGGTCGAGCAGCGTCTCCACCAGCTCTCGACGCCCGCCCACGAGGTCCTGTACTTCGTCGATCACGACATGGGCGGGCGGGACGGCATCACCGACTTCCAGCGTCCCCTCCTCGACCGCCCGGGTCGCGGCGCCGATCCGCTCGTCGAAGCCGACGGCACCCCACTCGCCGTCCGGGTGCGCCTGAAGGAGCACCCCGTACGCCCAGGCGTCGAAGGTTTGGGTGCGCACCCGGCGAGCCCGCTCCCCGTGCCGGGCGATGCGCTCCCGCAACTCGCGGGCGGCGGCCCGGGAGAAGGTGAGTACCAGGATCTCGGCCGCCTCCAACGCCTCGTCAGGGTCGTCGTGGCCACACAGCGCGTCGAGCCGGCGCACCAACGTGTGGGTCTTTCCCGCCCCGGCGCCTGCGGTGACCAGAACACGCGCGTTCCAGGGCTGCTCGACCACGGCCCGCTGCTCATCGGTGAGCGGCGGGCTGTCGAGGTAGGCGTCGGTCACTTTCTGCTCCAGAGATGTTCGAACTGGGTGAAGGCGAGTCGGGTGTCGAAGTTCGCGATGTTGTCGCTGACGTTGAGGATCAGGCAGGTGGGCTCGCCGCCATTGAGCGGACCGCGCAGACCACGACCGATCATCTGCTGGTAGACGTTGGTGCTGTAGACGGGCCGGGCCACGACCACGGCACGGGTGGCCGGAGCGTCGAATCCCTGGGCGAGCACGCCGTAGTTGGTGAGCACCCGGATACGTCCGTCGCGGAACTTCTCGATGCGCGTACGGCGGTCCTGCGCGCTGGTCGTCGCGTCCACGGAGGCCGACCGGATCCCCCGGTCGTTGAGCATTGCCGCCAGGTACTTGGCATGGTCGACGGAGGTGGCGAAGAGCAGCGTCGGCCAGTCGTCGGGCAGCTTGGCCACCGAGTCGACGATGCGCCTGCTGCGCGCGTGGTCGTCGGCGAGCCGCTGTTCGGCGGCACGGGAAAGCATCGACATCCGCTCGGCCTGAACCTTCTCGTCACGGGTCAGTTCGATCCGCCCCCCTTCCAGGGTGCGGTGCTCCACCTGCGCGAGCATCCCCCACTCCTGGAGATCCCGGTACGGATCACCGGACGGGAAGACACCCTCGTCGAGCCGCCGGTTCCCGAAGCGCCCCACCAGACGGCGGGTCTCCTCCTCGTTGGTGTTGCGGAAGGGCGTGGCAGTCAAGCCGAGCAGGTGCCGACCGGTCTCGTACTGGGTGAGTCCCAACCGGCTCAGGATCTCGGTGTACCGCTTGGAGATGGCGGTATGAGCCTCGTCCACGATCACCAGCGCGGCCTGACGCAGCCACACGTACTGCTCTGTGTCCAGGCAGCGCTCCAACTTGGCGTCGGTGGCGACCACCAGGTGGGGGTGGTCGACGACGTTCCCGACCTCGTTGCCGCTCCAGAGCCGACTGATGGTCAGCGGGCGCTCTGCACCCACTTTGCTCCAGACGAACTTCCAGCTCTGCACGGCCTGTTCGCACAGTTCCTCGGTCTGCGCGATCCACAGCAGCGGTCCGTTCAAGTCGCCGACACGCTTGACCCAGCGGATCACAGCTTCGGCGGTGACCCGGGTCTTGCCCGCGCCGGTCGGCAGCGACAACATGCCGCGCTGGGGAGCGAGGCGGTCGAGCATCGTGGTGATGTTGCGGACCAGGTCCTCCTGATACTCGTGGAGGCTCGGGAAGTCCCGAGGGCCCTCGATGGTCTCGAACGGTGGCGGGGTCGGGGTCCGCGAGCCCGCGAAGGACACCGGGAGTTTCAGGTCCGACACAAAGGCGATGGCGGACGAGGATCCGCTGTAGGACACCGGGGCCTCAGGGAATCGTGCCTGGATGTCACGAGCGTGCTGATGGAGAACACCGTCGCCATGGGCGTTGAAAGCCATCTGCGCGATCCGCCGCCCCGATGGCTGGACGCCGTCGGCCGCCAGTAGTTCCGCTTCCATCAACCCTTCGGGGAGACCGACCCGGAGCGCTTCCGCGCCGACCAGCAGTTCGATCTTGGTGACCACGTCCTCCGTCTCGCGTACGGCTTTCCGGGCCGCCTGCATCGCACTGTCCCGGGCCATCCGGTCCTGGTGTTCGAGCACGGCCCGGCAGCCGGACGCGCCGAGGCCCAACCCGAGTTCGCGGTCGATCAGGCGGAGCATCGGCTCGGGATCCAGCGGGACACGAACCTTGACGGTCCCGTCCTGGCGGACGGCGTCCAGCGGAGAGGCCTGTGTGCCGTTGGGCGTGCGGGTGACCTCCTCCAGCTCGGTGCACCTCTGCACCAGGCTGTTCCGGTTGGAGCTGTTGAGGTGTCGGCGCAGGCCGGGATACAGCTCGACCAGCGGCACCGGATCGCCCTCGACCACCTCACGGGTCTCCCGGCTGATCACGTCCGCGAAGCGGAGCATGCCCCACTTCTCGACCATCAGCTCGGCGTCCCCGACGGTCGGCACGAGCAGCGCCGGGAGCTGCTCGGCGCGGAGCGCCCGATACTCGGCGGTCCCGACGGCGAGCGTGATCTCGTCGTCGGGACGGGTTCCCCAGGTGTCGCCGATCCGGCAGCGGGTGAGGGAGTCCTCGGGGAAGTCCGCGCCGAACCGGGTCAGCATCACGTAGGTCGCGCCGACGAAGGAGTCGTCCTCGCTACGGGACACCTCGTCGAGGAGCGCCTCCCAGCGGTCTGCGGGAACATCGTCGACCGTGGTCGGAAGCCGCAGCTTGCGGGCCTTCTCGGCCGACAGGTCGGCGACCGGCAGTACGTCGCGATAGGCAGCGAGCTGGGGTCCGACGGCTTCCTTCAGCGGTTTGATTCCCTGGGAGGTGGCGACCGTGCCGTACTTACGCAACATCCAGCGGATCGGTGAGATCACAGCCTGTCGGGTGCTGCTCTGCGCGCCGATCTGACGCGTCCAGTTGTCGACCACGGCATCGTCGGGAAGTGCTTTCAGGAAGGCGGCACGGGACTCGTCGGAGAGTGCGCGGAACAGGTGGAGCGGGCCCCCGATGGCGGCTCCCTCGACCTTCATCCGGCTCAGCGAAGGGCGAGGTGCGTGGCTGTCCAGGCCGCGCAAGTAGGCGGAGTGGACAGCTTCCCGATACTCCTCGAACCAGGCCTCGTCCTCCGTCGGCCGTACTCCCGAGGTGGGCCGTTCCCGCAGTCCTACCTGGGCGAAGAAGGAGACATCGTCGGAGTGGAACGCCATGTCGACGGCAACGGTCGGGTCACGTCGCGCGTCGACCACCGTGCCCGGAAGCATGCAGTTCTCCATGGGGCGGAACCTTCCGTCGGCGGTCCGCACGCGCAGCGTCGAGCCGGGCGTGGCGACCCGCTCCAGGACCTTGAGCGCCAACTGCCGGATTCCGGCCCGACGGAACAGCTCCCAGAATCGCTGCCACTCAGCTTCCCCGTAGCCGTCGAAGCCCTGGTCGAGGACGCTGACGAAGCGCCCTTCGACGTCGGCCTCGCGGATTCCGAGAACGTCGAGGGCATGGGCCAACGACGGGTCCTGAGCGAGTGCGTCGACCACATACACCGTGGACTCGCGCAGCCCACCTTCTTCCGCACGGCGAAACACCTGACCGCGTACCGACGGGACCAGCCCGTGTTCCTCGGTGAGCACGATGTGCGCCCTGCGGGCCTCCTCCGCGTACGGTGAACCAACCTCGATCATGTTGGCGAGGATCCGGATCGCCACGGCCGAGGCCTCGGCGCTGCCGCTCTCGACCAAAGCTTCCAGCCATGCACGGACATCCGCTCGCTCGTGCCTGGCAGCGTCGAGGATGTGCTCGACCTTTCCGGAACGCAGGGAGTCGGTTTCGACGCTCGGGTGCAGCCAGTTCGAGGGGCGACCGGGGCACTCGTGCCACATCCGCAGCCAACCGGCCAACCTCTTCAGGTCCTTCTTGTCGAACCGGGGGTGGACGCGCAGTTCGGCAGGGGCGCGCAGCACACCGTCCTGGTCGGGCAGCGACGGATGAGTCGCGGCGCGAGCCCAGATCTCCCGGGTCAAGAACTCGTCCGCCCAGCTGATCGCCTCCTTGACTCGTCCGGGGAGCAGGGGGAGGTAGGCACCAGGGTCCTCGGCGGGAGAAAGTGCGGGAAGTGAGTCGACGACCAACGCCGCCGATACCCTGATCATCTCCTGGTTGAAGGGTGAGGAGTCGAGCAGGTTCTGCCGGTCCTCGTTGGTCTTCCACGCTCCGTTGAGGATGCCGCTCAATGACATCTCGTACTTGGTCGGGAAGAAGGACCAGAACCTGCCGCGGCCACGAATCTGCGAGTTGACGTACAGCCCGGTCTCCGGGTCCTTCCGCAGAGCGGGGACACCCCAGGAGAGGTCGAGCGAGAGACGGTCGTGGAGTTCACCCGCGTCCGCCTGGGCCGCCGGACTGGGTGTATGGGTGCCGGTGAACACCCGCCAGCGGATGGTGTTGGCCTTCCCGGTCCTTTCCTCCGTCACGGTGTGCAGGTCGCCGGTCTGCCTCGTGGTCAGGATCCGGCGAGCCGGAGGAAGGTGACGACGATCTTCGAGGACGACCTTCGCCACGTGCGGTGAGAAGAGCTGGAAGCCCACGGGGAACTCGTCGCGGGACTCGCCGTGCTCCTTGGCACGTCCGCCGTGCATGTCCAAGCTGAGCCGGCGGTCCGCCTTCTTCAGCAGGGGCAGGCGTACGACGGTGGTCGCCCAGGTCAGCAGCTCGTGCAGGACGGGGTCGGCGGCGCGCTCGGCCTGCACGTCCAGAGGACGGGCCATCCGCAGCACGGGGGCGTCGAATTCCGGGCCGTAGCGAGCGGTCACGCCGGGCACGTTCTTGATTTGCTCGTACGACCAGGCGCGGTCGAATCCGAAACTTCCGGTGCTGCTGAAGAATTCTGGCGCGTCGGTCACCACGAGGACGGATTTCACGCCCACGCCGAACCTTCCGATCTGCCCCCCACGCTTTTTCGACATGCTCATTCGAAGAATGGTCTCCGCACCCTCAGGAGTGACGGGGCTTCCTTCGTTTGCGCAGTACAGATGGGTTCCCGTGAGGACGACGTGGACCCTTCCGCCGGGTTCGGCGGCGATTTCGTCGGCCGCGTTCTGGACGAGTTCGAAGAGTTGGCGATCACCGTATCCGCCCTGGGTGATGCGACGCTCTCCGTTGGCGTGCTCGGCGACGAGGCCGGGATCTACAGCATAGGTTTTAAGGACACGGGAAGATTGCTCGAGGACGGTTTCAATTACCGGAGAGAACGAAGACGACACTGGTCCTGCACTCCTAGGTTTCAAGGGCTTCGGGAAAATTTTGGGATGGGCCGGCTGCCAACTTCGTGCAGCCGGCCCACGGATGTTCGAGTGTTGCCAACGGGTGTACAAAATCACCGCTTCTGCCTGTTTGTGCAGGTGAGAGGCGGAAGAGCGCAGGTTTCGAACGGGTCTCCGGCGCGCACGGAGTGAGCACATGAAGGGGTCAGGTCGAAGAGGAGGCGTCGTCGTCGGGGGGTTCCGTACAGTCCTTCAGGTCGGGATACAGTGCCAAGAATGCGCCTTCGCACGGGTGCCCCTTCAGTAATTCCATTACTTCCCTGGGAGTGATGACTCCACGGAACATGTCCAGGATTAGCGTATCCAGCTCACGGTCGGAATCCAGGCCGTAGCTGTAGTATTCGTCCATATCGGGTACCCCTGTCGCATTCATGTCCAGGGGTGCGTAAAGGTGCAATTGACCCCTTGCGGATAAGTTGGTGTAGAAATCTCGGAAAAACGTTTTGCTGAACAAATTCACCGTAGCAGGACGAGATTCGACCTGACAAGATGTCAGATCTGACGAGAAGACACTTGCTCAAGATTGGTCTACACCTCTCGAGCGCCCCTTGGTGCTGATTTTGGACATAGATGTGACAGGCCGCTCGATTTTCTCGACTTGCGCCGAGTTTGCGAGCGGGGCGAGACTTTGCCACCACTAAAATAGTATCAGATGCCGATCGGGTGTCCACCCCAACTCCCCTTCGCCGATGGGTGATTGTCGACTTTTCGAACTTGATGGGGGTCGGTGGTCGGCCAAGGTCCGCTGCTGGCCGGATCGGGGGGCGTGAAGGTCCGGGTTGTCCACTTGTGTGTGAATTTCTGTCCATGAACCTCCAAAACCGGACAATCCGGATCCTGCTCACCTAGGTGATGTCGATGGTTCGCGCTCGATCAACTGTTGGTTGACAGTGCTCACAGCGTCAAATTAACCTCCTGGTCAGTCGCCTGCGAGCCGCACGTGACTCCGAGGGGAAGAACAGGTGGCACGTTGGACACAGGTGAGGAGTTCGGGCCCTGGTTGGCTCGTCAACTTAAGCTCGCGGGGAAGACGCAGGCCGAACTGGCTCAGGAGCTCAACCTGACTCGGGCCGCCATCTCTGCCTGGATCACCGGGCGGTCGACTCCCCGCCCGACTGTCATGACGGAGATCGCCAAGGCGCTCGGCACGGACGTTGGCACGGTGCACACCCGCACCACCGATACCCAGGCCGGTCTGCCGACCACCTGGTACCACCGTCCCGGCTATCCCGACGGGGGCCGTGACCTGGGCAACGCCGCGGCCTTCGCGTTCGACGCCGACGTCCAGGTGCTCGCCCGGGAGACCTGCCAGAACAGCCTCGACGAACGCCGCATCGAAAGCGGCCGACCTGTCAGGGTCCGCTACACCCTGCATGAGTTGACCGGAGAAGCGCTCGACGCCTTCCGCGAGGCGATCCTCTGGAACGACCTCTTCCCCCACTACTCCGCCGTCTCGGAGAGCGCGGGAAATCAGAAGGTCGGCCGGGTGGTGGACGCCGGAGTGCGCGACATGTACGAGAAGGGCCGCCTGGTCCTGCTGAGGGTCGACGACTACAACGCGTCAGGACTCATCGGCGACGACTACGCGGACGGCAAGTTCGCCGCTGTGGTCAGGCGGCAACTGGAGAGCCTCAAGTCGGGTCATGGAGCGGGTGGTTCGTACGGCTTGGGCAAGGCGACCCTGTGGGCCACGAGCGCCTTGGGGCTCGTGCTCATCAATTCGACTCTGTCCGTACCCCATGAGGGGCGTACGGAGCGACGGGTCATCGGACGTCTCGAACTGCCCTGGCGCGAGGTCGACGGCAAGCCGTACGCGGGCCCCGCCTGGTTCGGGCGTCCCGATCCCGACTCTCCCGGCGCGCGGGTCGCCCGTTCCTGGTGGGCGGACGAGGAGACCGTCGCGCGTCTGCATCTTGCCAGGGAAGGCGACGAACCCGGGACCTCGTTCCTCATCGTCGGCGCGCACGACGTGGCCAGCCTGGAGGAGAGCAGGGCCGACATCGACGACGAGAACCTGGACGAGGAGGGCACCAAGGACACCCGGGACATCAGCAGGATGCACCAGCGTCTGGTCGAGGCACTGGGGCGTGACTTCTGGGCTGCGATGACCGGTGGTGGTACCAGGCTTCCCCTCCTGGAGGTATCGGTCCAGGCTCTTCGCAACGGCAAAGTGGTTGTACCGGAGAAGCAGGTCGACCCATCCGTCGAACAGCCCGCTCGGACCCGTGCCCTGAGGGCGCACTACGAGGGCACCACCGTGGATCGGCTTCTTGAGGCCGGCCAGGTGGCGGCGCGAAGCGTTCCGCTGAAGCTGCCGCTGTCCGGAGGAGCCCGAGGGACCCTCGGGACACACCAAGCGGTCCTGTTGGTCACCGACCTGACCACCGACGCCGAAGGCGAGGGTGGAGTAAAGAACCAGGTGCATTCGCTACGGGGCAACCGCATGACCGTCAAGACGGCCGGAGTCCCGAACCTGCCGCTCGGCACGAATCCGTTCCAGGCGGTTCTCCTGGTGGGCGAGGCCGCCGGCGAATCGGCCCCCTTCGCGAAGGACGCCGAGGAATTCCTGCGTGCGGCGGAACCACCCGAGCACGACCGCTGGGGGCAGACCGAGGAGCTGAGCCTGCGGTGGTCGCCTTCCGCGTACCGACGGATCAACATGCTGACCACAGAGGTCAACAGCGCGGTGAGAGAACTCGTCGCGCGGCCGAAGCGCGGCAGCGGTGAAGGCGGTGAGGCTCTGCGCAAGGCGTTGACCGTGAAGACGAGGCCCAAGGCTAAGGCGCCCTCCGGGCCGGTGGTTCCGGTCCTGGACGTGCTCGATGCGACGGTTGGCGATGACGGGGAATGGCGGATCACCGGGGAGGTGAGCATCCCGCGCGGTGACGAGATCGTCCCGATGGTGCCGGTCGCCCAGCTCGACGTGCGCTCGGGTGGCCGCCCGAAGCTGGACTGGGCGGAGCTGGTGGCCGTCGAGGGCTGCGAGGTGGAGGACGGGATTCTGCGTTTCCCGCCCGGCACCCGTCGCGCGAAGTTCCGAGGATCCACCGATGTCACCAGCCACCCGGTCAGGACCACACTCACCCGCCTCGTGCTCGAACTCCGTGCCGGCAAGGGGGAGTGACGCGTGAAGATCTACCCGTACAAACGACTCAACCGTCCGGTCACTCTCAGAGCGACCTCCGTTTCCCTAAGACTCTCGGACGGTACGCGCGACCAACTGGAGACCACCGCATACTCGACCCAACAGCAGGCGGTCGCACTCGGCATCGCGGGTCGCAGCGACTGGGTGAGCGCCACGATCGGCCTCTCGGCGACGCTGCCGCCCGGGGCGAACGCGCCGGACGTGGCCTGGTCCGACCTGCGAGTCCTCGCCGTTCTGACAGACGGCGAGACCAATGTCCGCACCTCTGTGGACCTCACACGTGACGCGGAGGACGGCCATGACTGGTCGGGCTCCCTGGAGGTGCTCCGTGACGATCACCTGGGTAGGGCCTCCCTCGCCGTCTACGCCGTCGGGACCGTGGACGGAATACACGGACGGTCGATCGCGGAGACCGATCGCAGCTGGATCGTCGACACGGTCTCCGACGAGCCGGTCCGTGGGCTCCAACTGGACGTTCAGAAAGCCTCGTTCAAGAAGAGTTCCCGGGCGTGGCTGCAGGCCTACGCGGACGTGCCCTGGGTCGTGGATGCCTCGGCGAGAGTCCCCACCGTGTTCGTGAACACGGATGTCGAGGGCGTCATCGGGTTGTTGGACAGCAGCGGCTCCGGCGTGGACAGCAAGGTGCGTGACCTCCTGGTCGCCCAGATGGCCACCGACGTCTGGACCGCGGTGTTCCACGGTGCGATCGGTGACCTGGAGGTGGGACCCGGCGGCAGCCCGGTCTTCCCGACCGACTGGCAGGGCGAGGTGTTGCGGGAGATGCTCCCGGACGTGCTTCCCGGCGTACAGGTCGAAGAGGCCCTACGGCAGGTTCATCGCCGCCGTACCGGAGATTCGGGCTGGGTGGAACTCCAAACCCGCATCCACTACGCGGCGGTCCGCCGTGCGGACGCCACCAAGGCGCTCGCCTACGCCATCCGCAGTCTGGAACAGATGAACCGAGAGAGTGAGACGTGATCACCCCACCGAACCACGTACCGGAGCGCTTGGGGCTGCTCTCCACCTCGGCCGTCGACCCGTTCCTCACTGAGGAACTGCTCAAGGGCGAACATGTGCATGGCGGCATAGATCTCGCCAAGGTGGTCGACCCGCTGTCCGAGGACGACGCCAGGTGGTCGGTCGAGCCGATCCGGAGCCTGGTGGAGGACGCCATGTTCGAGTTCCGGGCGGACCGGACCCGAGCCGACGCGTGGCTCGCGCCACGGCTCCACGCCACGCTGCGCCTGACGCGGCGAGAGGCGGCGGACAAACGTCTGTGGAACCACATCGCTCTGGCGGTGGCTCCCGACTACGTGGTCTGGCGCCACCTTTCGGAGCCGACGGCGAACAAGCCGGGAAGGCGCGTCGCCGCAGAGCGCTTCCGGGGTCCTGCGGACCGGCAGTGTCTCTCGCGCCTGTGGTGGGCGGCTGAGCTGTTCAGGAACGGGGCGGACTACGAGCCGGTTGTGACAGCCTGCGGAAACCAGGACCTTATCCACAGCGTTCTGAGGAAGGAGCTGATCGACCACCGTCCCACCGCTCAGGCTTTGGTCCGCCTACTGAAGAGGGGGCTGGTCACCACCGGGCGAGAGGTCGAGGGCCTCAGCGCCGCGATCAATGCTGCCGGCGCAACCCTTGTCTACGACGTGCTCGCGCCGGACGAGCCTCGGAACTCGGCCGGTTTGCGAAGGTGGATCGCGGAGGCGGGATCGGCGCAGCCGGTGAGTCGGCGCGAACTCCCGGAGGGGCCCGACGAGGAGCCGGTGCCTGAGGAATCCGTGTCCGCGCTCACCGAGTACTTTGCGGAAATGTTCGAGACCGCGCCGGTCAGGGGACGGAAGAACGCAGATTGATCAGACGGGGAGCGTGTCTGTGAAGGATCTTCACGGACACGCTCCCCGTGCTACTCCGATGTCTCCGAGTTGTTCTTGTTGCTCTTGCGTGGGCGCTCGGTGGAGGGTGGCGGTGCCTGATCCTCGGGTCGTGGGCACATGTCCGTGCAGGCATCGGCGGCCCCACAGCCTTGACTTCGCAGCTTCGCCCGCTGTTCCTCCGTGGCCGGCTGCCACGGCTCCCTCAACGCATCGGGATCCAGCGGGGGGAGCCCGAGTGCGGCGCTCAGCAGGTGCGCTCCGAACAGAGGCGGCACGGCGTTGCCCACCTGCTGGGACTGTGCCTTACCGGACCACGGATAGTCCGGCGGGAAGCTCTGCAGCATCCCCGCCTCGTTCATGCTGAACCGCGCGCCCTCGTAGACGATGTTCGCGTCGAGGTGTTGGAAGACCACGAAGCGGGAGATGCGACCGGTGACGGTGAACGCGGGCTGTCGATCGCTCCGTACCCCGCGCCTCCCAGGGATCCCGGAGCTGCCGTAGTTCGAGCGGACGAGGAAAGGAGTGGCGCGTCCCGGATGTGTACCCACCGGGTCGGCGAGCACGTCACCCATCGACCTCCAGGGTCGCAGGCCCTTGTCACCGGTTTCCCCGCGTTCTTCGGTTCCTGGTGTCGTGCCCTCGTCGAGGGTCGGCTGATGAGCCTGGCCTGTTGAGGCCTGGTCGTCCTCGCTCCTACGGTTCCATTCCTTCGCCTCGTAGGAACGGTGGGTCGGCACGGGAAGCGAAGGCGCGGCGAGCCCTTCACGACGAGCGATCAATACCGCGCGGGATCGCTTCTGAGGCACGCCGTAGGTCTCGGTGTCGAGGCGGCCGACAACGACCTTGTACTTGGTGCCGTCCGGAAGGCCCGCCCCCTGTAGCACCTTGGCGTAGTGGAGCCAGAGCTCTTCGACCGCGGGGACCTGCTCCAGGACGATGACGTCGTACGGGCGCTTCTCCCGGTTCGGGCTCCTGGTTGCCTGAATGGCGTATCGGAGGGGTTCAAGGACCAGCGCGGTGCGGGGATCGCTGAGAGTCTTCAGATCCTCGTCGATCGCCTCGTCGGATTCGCCCGCCGTCAGTCGCTCGATGTACTCCTTGACCTTGTTCAAGTTCTTACGCCCAGCGCCGTGCCCAGCCACCGAGTAGGTCTGGCAAGGAGGCCCGCCGGCCAGCACATTGATCTCCGGTGGCAGTGACTCGAAGGCATCTCTACGCACCGCGCTCACATCGCCGTGAAGGGTGTCCAGCCCAGCCGCGTACCGCGTCAGACAGGCGCTCTTGTCCCACTCGATACCGAGACTCGGGATGTCGAGCGCGTGTCCGGCGACATCCAGTCCTCCGGGCCCCGCGAAGAGATCCAGGACAAAGGGTTTGTCGAGGATGGACTGGTGTGGTGCCGCGCTGGTCATGTGGCGGAAGTCTAGCCGGCCGCAGAGGCTGCTGGATCCCCATTCAGGGCCTTGGCGATGGCCCGGCCCAGAGCCCTTCCGACGGGCGGCGGCGTCGCGTGCCCGATCTGACGGTACCGGGCGGTCTTGAGCCCTGCGATCTCCCATGTTTCAGGGAACCCCTGCAGTAGCGCCGCCTGTGCCGACGTGATTTTCACCATGTTGTCCCTGCCAAGCTCGGGGTTCCACACGAAATCCGCGCCGGGGATCTCGTCACCCACGGTGTGACCGTTGACGCCCATGGTCGCCCATTTCCGCTTGGCTCCCGTCGGCCCCAGGTCAGCACCGCCCCGATTCTTCGAGCCGCCGACCAGCGTCGGAGCCGGTTGATCGGCTTGGGCGGCCCAACGGGCGGCGTCCTGCCAACCGCGTGACGCCATGGACGTTCCCAAGGCAGCGCCGACCGTCGTCGGCTGCTGCACGGTCGGTGCCGGCGGCTGGAATGCCTTGGCCTGCTGCCGCTCGACGGCTACCAGGACGCCCTGCTTGCGGTTCTGCGGTACGCCGAAGTCGGCGGCGTTCACGACGAACCAACTGAACTCGTAGCCCAGGTGTGCCAGTTCGGCTCGGGCGAAATCACGGAACTGCTGATACTCGTCCGAGTGAGCGAGCCCGGGAACGTTCTCGATGAGTATCGCCCGAGGTCTGATCGCATGGACGAGGTAGACCGTGGCCTCCAGCAGCCGCTCCTCCATACCCGAATCCGTCCGCCTGACGGTCGCGCTCGACTTCACCCGTGGTAGGCCCGCCGCGAGAAGATCGACGTCGTAGCTCACGGGGTGTTCGGACGGGTCGAAGTCCAACAGATCGGCTTGCAGTACGTTCCACCGCGGTCGATTGGTCCGCAGAGTTTTGACGGCGACCTCGTCGTCGTCCAGCAACAGGCGTGACTCGAATCCCGCCTGCTCCAGACCGAGAGCCAGACCACCCGCCCCGGAACACACGTCCACGAAGGTCAGTCCCCCCACTTTTCACGCCCCCTTGCCAGTTCTGTCAGACGCTGTTGCACAGTTGCCCCCACTCGCACGGCCACTTCCTCAGGGGCCTCATGCTCCCAGAACCGCAACACCATCCACCCCGCCGCGGTCAGGTGCTCCGTCGTCTCCCGATCGCGGGCCATGTTCCGGTCCAGCTTCTTGCGCCACCACTCCGCGTTGGACTTCGGATGCGTAGCGTGTTCTGGGCACCCGTGCCAGAAGCACCCGTCGATCAGAACGGCCACCTTGGCTCGGGTGAAGGCCACGTCGATGCGCCGCCGCGCCATGCCCGGCACCGGGTATTCCACGCGATAGCGCATGCCCGCCGCGTACAGCAGGCGCCGCACGGCCAGTTCGGCGCTCGTGTCCTTGCTGGCCTGGCGGGACATGCGTGCTGAGACGCCGGGCGAGGAGGGCCTCATGTCGTCCAATGCTGTCAGGCCTCAAGAATCCATGCTGTCTCGGCCGATGACGACCGCATCCGGCCGGCTCGAGTCGATTGCACGGAACCGGACCAGCGGGCGCTCGGATCCCGCCGACGACTTCGGGGCAACGAAGGAGAAGGCCATCACGAGGTCACCAGGGTCCAGCGCCCCGCCGGAGGTGAGTCGGGGCTCGGACTCGACCACCGGGTAGAGCAACAATGCGCCTCGGCGCGGGCGGACGTGCTGCTCGACCGTTGCGTTACCAGCCGTCTCGACAGCGCCTGCGACGCGCAGGGCGGCGGCGCGGTGCTTGGGCTCGCTGAGCGCGCTGAAGAGCGAGCCCCGTCGGCGGGTACGGCGGGCCGGGGTGAACGGGCCGTGCCCCAGGATGCGGGCCTCCACGCGCCTGGCGGAGGTCTGCAAGGGCGTGATCACGAGCCAGTCGTCGATCGTCGTCGCCTGCTGCCCTGCCCCGAGCAGGAACTCCAGGTGCGGCGAGAACTGGCTCGGAATCGACCACTGTAGGTCGCACAGCACCTTTGTGAGGGTCTCGTGCGAGACCGCCCCTACGCGCGCTTCGTACATGGGGCCGTCCCCGACCGAAAGACGCACAGGGTTCTGGCCCAGCGCGGCGAGCACCGGCTCCCAGCACTCGGTGTTGTGTGCCAGCCCCTCCGGGGTTTCCGGGTAGGCGGTCGGCTCCACCCAGGACCCGGGTGACCGTACCTCCACCAACTCCGTGTTGAACATCTTGTTCCGAGCCGACGGCTTCACCCACGGCAGATGCTGGGCCACCAGCGGCGGGATCTGGGCGGGGGTGACCTGCGGGCGGCCGTCCACCAAGGGGGCGTAGCGGGCCAGCTCGGCGCGGAAGAGTTCCTCGTCTCGGCAGATCGCCTCGAAGGCCTCGTACAGGTCGACCGTCTTGGCGTTGCGGCCGCGGCCGAGGGCCTCCTCTCGGCCGATGTAGAGGCGCACGAGGTCGCGGTAGCCGGGCCGGAAGCCGAACCAGCGGCCCATCTGCATCAGGGTGTCGGCCTGTTGCGTCGTGCGGCGGTAATACGTGATCGTCAGGCCCTCGACGGTGAAGCCACGGGACAGCTTGGTGCCGCCGACGAGGATCTTCCAGACGTTCGGCGTGCGGTCGAAGTCCAGGTCGGGCTGGGCGTAGTCGCGCTCGCTCTCACCATTGATGACCATGACGGGACTGCCGCCCTGGTTGATGAGACGGCGGGCCTGAGAAACATACGGCTTGAGGTCCGCGTAGGTCGTGGGAGTGGGCAGGGAGCCGTCCGCGTGGGTGTGGAAGTCCTTGTCGAAGAGGGATGCCAGGCGTGTGTGACCCTCCGGGCCCGTGTACGCGGCGTTGTGCCACATGGTGTTGATGCGCAGGGCGAGCGCCGCGTGTTCGGCCATGCGGACCGATTCGTGCACGAGCATCGTGTGGTGCCGGAACGATTCGGAGGGGACGCCGTGTTCCTCCCGGTAGAGCTTCAGAGCGCCGGTGAGGACAAAGGCGTCCAGGGCTTCCTGGAGTCGGTCGCCCGTGGAGTCGTAGATACCTCGGACATGCTTCTTCTCGGCCTCGCCTTCGCTGTCGTCGACGGGGTCCAGGTCGTGGAAGTCCTGAACGCCCATGTAGCCGGTGGGACGGGGAAGGGAGATCAGGAAGTCGCGTGGGAAGAGGTCTTCCTCGTCGCCCGGGTCGATGAACACGTTGGCGAAGGGAGTCGCGGTGTAGCCGACGTACTGGGCGCGTGGCAGGAGCTTGAGGAGCTTGCTGATCTGGCCGTTGATCGCGGTGCGGGTGACCTTGCCGTCCTCCCACTTCTTCGGGTTCGTCGTGTTCACCGAGGCCTGGTCCGACTCGTCGTCGATGATCAAGGCCGGTATCTCGCCGAGGATCGGGCCTATCTTCTTGAGGTCTCTGACAAGCTTCTCCAGCACCGACTTGTTCTTCTTCACGACCATCACGCGGGCGCGGGCCGCATGCAGGTTCGCCGGGTCGTACAGGGGACGGGTGCGGTCCGGCTTCTCGAACTCCAGGGCACTGATGCCGCGCTCCAGTGCCATGTAGTCACGGTCGCGAGAGGTCAGACGCTCGATGTCGAAGGCGCCGAGCACGGAGGGGCGGGCACCGAACGAGACGAACTTCGTGGGCCAGTCCTCGTCGTCCTGGTAGTCGATGTCGACCAGGGCGTCCGGGTCGGTCGGGTCGGCGGCGCCGAGGATGTTCTCCTGGCCGATCAGTTCCATGTCGAGGCGGCGCTGGGTCTGGCCGCGGAGCAGGTTCAGAGTGCCGCCAAGGATGATCACCAGGCGGTAGCCCGCGTCGATGGCTTTGGCCGTGACGCCGGTGAAATTGGCGGTTTTGCCGGACTGTACGTAGCCGACCACCAGTCCTCGCGCGCCGTATGGGTCGTCACGGGTGGGGTCGGCGAGCCGCTCCACGACCGCATGGGCCGCCTCATCCAGGCTGGAGACCGCTGTGTCGTTCCAGTCCTTGCGACGTAGCAGCCGCTCGTACGAAGTCCAGTAGAAAGAGCGGTTCGCTGCCTGCTCCCGGGTGTACCAGGGCTGGAACTCACGGCTGATGGTGACGGGACCCGGTTCTTTGTGGACCGGGACGGCCACGTCGAGCGCCTTGCGTAGATCCGCGCCGAACGCGAGCTTGTCGTAGACCTCGGTGCGGCGCTCTGGAGTGCGGGGCGCGGTGGCGGACCAGGTGGGGGACTGTTCAAAGTCCCAAGCAGTGAGCTTGCGGCTCCAGAGAGCGAAGAGTTCGTCGCCAGTGCCCGCAGTCAGGATGCGATCCCGGAAGTGGGACATGTTCATGTCGGCCGGTTCGTCGGTGTCGGCCAGGACGAAAGCCAGCTTGGCGAAGTGCTTGGGGCCGCGACGACTCATCGCGTCCAGAACCTCGCCGTGGAGATCGGTGAGGTGGTCGGGGGCGGGCGTGTTCTCGGCGGTCACGGCGGCTGGTGGCCTCTCTGACGTACGGGAGGATGCGAGGGAGAGAGGAGGACTAAGCCTCGGCGCGGGCGAGTTCGGCCTGTACCGCGGCGACGAGCACGCTGTTCCACAGGGTGACCTTGTCGGTCTGGTTGGCCCAGACCCGCTCCTTCTGGAAGATCTCGTTGAGCATCAGATAGAGGAGGCTCTTGAGGACCGGGGCGTCGTTGGAGCCCCCGCGCCGCCCGCCGTTGAAGGCATGCCGGTAGTCCTTGTTGAGGACGACCAAGCGCTCCTTGTGGTCGATAGTGAAGAGCAGTTCGGCGGAGTCGACACCGGGCGGAACATCGAGCCTGGCCCAGGTGAAGGCGATGGGGTCGTCGCCCTCCAGTTGCGGCAGCTCGTCCCGCAGTGTCCGCTTCAACTTCGGGTCGATTCCCTTCCCGGGCGGGATGACGACCGGGCGCTTGACCTCGGTACGCCGCTTGGCGGCTTCACGGTAGGTCGCCTCGGCATCGTGGACGTACTCGGTGAAGGTGTGGCCGGTCGTGGGGGCGACCGCCTGCTCGAGCCCTCGGGCGAAGGCCGGGGTCACCTGGACGCCGTCCTTCTTGACGGTCAGGGCGAACACGTCGTTGGGCTCGGGCGGCAGGTCCACGGCGATCCGGGCGAGGGGGAGGTGGCCCTCCGGGCTGCGGGTGTCGTTCCAGCCGCCGGCTTGGACAAGCCGGTCGTTGCGGTACAGGTAGAAGCCCTGGCGTTCGGCGAGCGGGCCGATACCTCGGTAGGCCACGAGCGGCGACTTGGGCGGCCATATGTGAGCCGTGAGCGCGACGTCGCCGACGCCCTCGACGGGGGCGACATATGTACGGGGATAACCGGCGCGGCCTGGAACGCGGTAGCCGAAGGGGTCGATAGGTTCCACACCTCGGTGGTCCAACTCCTCCCGGGTGTGGACATCCTCGACGACGATGTCGATGTTGAAGTCGTCGCGGGCCAGAAAGCGGTGGAGGTAGAGACCCAGGTGGGTTTCGAGCCGTTCGATGGCGTCGTTGAGGTAGCGGTCGGTCTGCCCGGCCGTGATGGTCTCGAACGCGCGGACATGATCCCAGCGGATGATCGCGCCGTGCCAGCCGATGACGCCGTCGTAACGGTCGACCAGGTTCTGGCAGTACGTCGCGTCGACGATGTCGCAGGTGAAGTCGGCCTGCGCGCGGGCGGTGAGCCAGCGGCGGCCGGCCGACGGGCTGCGCTTGGTCCGGCTGATGACGGTGAGTGCGTCGGCGTGCGAGAGCGAGGCCGCCTTCAGCCCGGCGCCGAAGTGCCCGAGGGCGCCTGCGGCGTACACGGCGCGCCCGCCGACCGTCATCGCCGTGTCCAAGTCCGCCTCGTCCATGCCGTGGCCGTCGTCGATGACGAGCAGGCCGACGAGGCGGTCTCGTCCGCCACGGTCGCCGGTGTCCCGGACGAAACTCACGACGACGTTGTGGGCTCCTGCGTCGATGGAGTTGTCGATCAGGTCGGCGATGGCTGCCTCGAAGCCGTAGCCCTGGTGCGCGAGCGACTCGAACGACCTGGCAGCCGGTGGGAGCCGCTTGCTTCCGCTGGTGGGTACGTCGAACTGCCAGTCCGAAGACGGCTGGTATGGCGGCATACGGGTGTTCCTCGCGGGCGGGGACATGCCCGGAATGTGTGCGGGCATGCCAATTCAGCTGTTGGACGTGACACTAGCGCGAACGAGTTGTGATGGAGTGGCGGAATTGGAACAGCTAGGGCCGAAATTCCGATAAGAGTTCCAGTGGCCGAACCAGGCAGCGGAGCACTGCTGGGATCAGACTTCCGGGCTCCCGTGGCACGTCGTGTACGCGTCACCCGATCCGCACCAACAACCCGCCCCCCGCTGCGGCGGCCACTCCACCGCCAACCCCCGCGCCGCCAGCGTCGTCGCGTACTGCGGTAGCAGCGTCGCGTCGGCCGGGGACGAGCCCTCCGAGGCGGCGAAGGCTTCGTACGACGGGACCGTTCCCGTGACGATGCCCAGGTTCGGGGTGCCTGAGGAGGAGAGCTCTCGTAGCGAGGACTCTATGGTCGCGAGGTGTTCCTCGTGGGACGGGTATTCGGTGGAGAGGCCCGGGTACGCCGTTACCAGTTCGCTCAGTTCGTTCGCCGGCCAGTGGAGGACCGCTACCGGGAACGGGCGGGACAGGGCCTCGCGGTACGCGCCCAACTCTGCCCGGAGGCGGGAGATTTCGGCCTGCAACTCCGCCGGGTTGTCCGAGCCCAGGGACCACACGCGCTTCGGGTCGTGCAGTTCGTCCAGGGAGACCGAGGACGAGTGGAGGGTGTCCGCCAGGGCGTCCCACTCGTCGTGGGGCGAGCCGAGCATGCGGCGGACCCGGTGGCGGCCGAAGAGCAGGGCGCGGGTGGCGTAGGGGGGCTCCGGGACGTCTGTCAGGAGGAGGGTCGCGGCTGCCGTGAAGGTGTCCTGAGCCGCTTCCAGCTCGTCATGGGATTCCAGGGCCTCGGCGACGATGACCCAGGGGGCCGGGTCCCGGGGGGCGGCTGCGCGGACTCCGGCGATGATCGCGCGGGCCTCCGCCTCGTGGCCGTACTCCCAGAGGTTGGAGGCTTTCAGCGCTCGTACGAGGTGGGGGTTGTCGAGAGGGACGGACGACGACAGTAGGCGGTCGTAGAGGGCTGTCGCGGTGGGGCGGTCGCCGGAGAGTTCCCGGTGGGCGGCGGCCTGCAGGAGCAGGTGCTCGGCGTCCTCCGGGTAGAGGTCGGCGGTCCGCTCCAGGCGTGCCGCTTCGGCGTTGTGGTCGACGTTCTCGGCAGGCGTGTCGGGGCGCATGGACGACACGGTACTGCCCGATGGGGGGCGGAGGTGAGGGACGGGTTGAGGTAGGGACAGGGGTGCGGGGAGCAGGCCAGGGCGGCGCGGGAAGCGAGAGCGTCCTCCGCGCCGGGCCGCCCCGAGCTGGGGCGCGGGCCGGGGGTGGCCCCGGCCCGCGCGCCCGCGCTCGGCTTCGTCGACTCCGGTCGGCTCTTTAGATCGTCACCCCGTCGATCTGCAGCGTCTGCACCGCCCCCGCCGCGAACGGCACCGCCACCGACTTGCCGCTCAGACGGGTGTCCGAGTACGCGCGGTAGCGGTCGCTGCCGCCCGAGGTGTGGGTGTTCCAGCGGGGGACCAGGCCGTTCGTGCCGCCGGTCACCGTCGTGAAGCCCGAGAGGTTGAAGGTGAAGGTCTGGGCAGACGACGCGGTGTTGATCGCCACGATCACCAGGCGCTTGGCCGCCGCGTCGTACGCCGCCGCCGTGTAGCTGGAGCCCGCGTCCAGGATGGTCATTCCCGGGCGGATGTGGCGGCTGAACTGTGCCATTACGTAGTACTTGGTCTGGACTGTCGTCGGCTGGAGCGTGTTCGCGTCGTACGCGATCATCGCCCAGCCCGCCGTCGGGTCCATCACCTGCCAGTAGACCCAGGCCGTGGGGTGCAGCCAGCGGAAGTCGTAACAGAGGTTGCGGGCGAGGGTCCAGCCCGTGCCGTCGCTGTCGCCCGTCTCCGAGTTCCAGAGTTTCTTGCCGGCGGTGGTGACCACGTCCGTGTAGAGGAGGTCGCGGCGGCCGTTCGCGCCCTGGTAGCCGTGTACGTTCACCTGGCTGACCAGGGCCTTCGTGGAAGCGCCGAAGGAGTTCCATGTCGAGCGGGCCGTGTCGTAGTTCGTCTCGTCGGAGGCCGAGATACGGACCGACGTCAGGCCGCGGGCGTCCAACTCGCTGCGCATGTACGGGAGTACGGCGGCCTGGACCGCCGGGTCCATGTGGCAGCCCTCCTGGGTGCCGGTCGCCGTCCACCAGGAGGCCGCCGGCTCGTTGAAGGGGTCGACCGTCGCGAAGTTCACGCCCCAGTTGTTCTTCGCGTACAGGGCCGTCGCGGCCAGGTGGGAGGCGTGCTGGCGATAGTTCCAGGTCTGGAGGTTGTTGCCGCCGCTGGAGGCGCCCGAGGGGTTGTGGTTCGAGCACATCCACCACATGGGGGAGTTCGCGAAGAGCTCGGTCGTCGCTCCGCGCGCCACCGCCTTCGTCAGGGCCGCGCGCTGGTTGGTGTCCGCCGTCCATTTCCAGGCCGAGGAGGTCGGGTTCTCGTTGGTGTAGTCCTGCCAGAAGCCCTCGATCTGCTTGAAGGCGGGGATGTTGGCGGACTTGACCATCGACTCGCCGGCGATCGAGTTCGAGCTGCACGCGCCGAGGTTGTAGCGGGCGATGTTCATGCCCAGGCCGGGCAGGGCCGTGCCGTTGTACGTCGTCGTCTTGGTGGTGAACCACAGGTCGGCGAAGTCGTCCCGGGCGCCGAAGACGTTGGCCCACCAGGCGAGCGAGGTGCCCCAGCCCTCCCAGGTGCCGTACTTCGTGGCCGGGTTGATCGCGATGGTCGCGTCCGCGTGTGCCGTGCCTGTGCCGAGGGCGGTGCCCACCACCGCGCCGCCTGCCGCGGCCAGGAGGGCTCTGCGGCCGAAGGCCGTCGGGGGGCCTTCGGCCGCCGGGGTCTGTGTGGCCGGTCTCGCCTGGTCGTCCTTGGGGTCGGGGGATGCAGTCATGTCAGCTCCGGGGGATGCGGGTGCCGAAGGGAGGGAAAGGTGGGGTTGGGGGGCCGGCCACCTTCCGAACTGCTCAGTGCAGACAACTACTTCAGTTACTTCAGTGCAGACAACTACTCAGTGCGAACAACTGCTCAGTGGGGACAACTGCTGGTAGCGACATCGGAAGAGTCAGGGGTGAAAGGTGAGGTTGTCGAGAGGTGTGACAGCGCTTTCTCCTATTTCTTTCAAGGGTTGTGAGAAGGGGAGATGAAAGTCGCCCACCCCCGCGCGCTCTGGATCGCCGCCGAGGGCGCCGTCACCCTCGGACTCGTCCTCCTGCTCTTCGTCGCCCATCAGCTGTGGTGGACCAACAGGCAGGCCCAGGAGGGGGCGGCTCGGGAGGTGGCCGCGCTGGAGAGGGATTGGGGGAGGGAGCGGTCGGCTGCGGGAGAGAGCGACGCGGGGCCGGGGCCGGTACCGCTCGCCGCCCCGGCCCCGCTCGCCAGTCCGTCCGCGTCGCCCCGCCCGGCCGAGGCCTACGCCGTCCTCGTCGTCCCTCGCCTCAGCCTCCGAGTGCCCATCGCCGAGGGGGTCGGCCGGGCGGACGTTCTCGACAAGGGGTACGCAGGGCACTACCCGGGAACCGCGCAGCCGGGCCGGCCCGGGAACTTCGCGCTCGCCGGGCACCGCAACACCCACGGCGAGCCCTTCCGCCACCTCGACCGGCTCGAACCCGGCGACGAGGTCCGCGTCGAGACCCGGGACGCCGTCCACACGTACGTCGTCGACCGGACGCTCCCGCAGACCGCGCCCGGCGACGGCGGGGTCCTGCGGTCCGTCCCGCGCAGCGACGTGCGGCCGTCGTACGGGTACGGCGAGCGCGGCCACTACCTCACGCTCACCACCTGCACTCCCGAGTACACCTCCACGTACCGCCTCGTAGTCTGGGGGAAGCTGCGCTCGGTGCGGCTGAGATGAGAGCATGTGTGCGAGTACGCCCGAGTGGGCCCGTGAGTCCGGGTGAGCCGCGACCGAATGGAGAGGGGGAGAGCCGTGATCCGTGACTGGGTCGGTGCACGTCCCGCCGCGATCCTTCTGCTGCTCCTCTTCGAGGTCGCCGTCCTCGACAGCGGCACGCTCTCCGCGGCCGTCGCCTTCGCCGCGACCGCCGCCGCCGGCTCCGCGTTCGCCGCCTGCGCGGTGATCGCCTCGCGCTGCGCGCCCGTCGTACCCCGTACACGCGTACGGACAGCCATACGGGACCGTGAGCGCCGTACGGCGTTCCTGTCCCAACGCGATCCCGACGCACGCGGCCGTACGCGGCCCAGGGCGCCCGGACGTGCCCTCCTGACGGCCACCGCGTAGGGCACGCTCCCAGCCACCTGACTGCACGTGCCCCTTCTCGCGGGCCGTCGCGCCATGCCCCGGTCACCGGACGACATCACCCGACGACGTCACCGAACGACGTCGCGTCTCCGGATTGACGACTTCCTGGCACGACGAGACCCCTGGAGGGCTCCCACCCATGTCCGTTTTCGCCGACCTTGTCGCGCACCTCGCCGATCTGCTCCAGCCGCTGTTCCACGCCTCCGCGACGGCCGTCGCGATCGTCCTGTTCACAGCACTCGTACGACTGCTCGTGCACCCCCTGTCCCGGGCGGCGGCGCGGGGGCAGCGGGCGCGGGTCGCGTTGCAGCCGCAGATCGCGGAGCTGCGGAAGAAGCACGCGAAGAACCCGGAGAAGCTGCAGAAGGCCATGCTGGAGCTGCACACGAAGGAGAAGGTGTCGCCGCTGTCCGGCTGCCTGCCCAGCCTCTGCCAGCTCCCGGCCTTCTTCCTCCTCTACCACCTGTTCTCCAACCGGACCATCGGCGGCGAGGCCAACGCCCTCCTCACCCACAAGCTCTTCGCGGCCCCGCTCGGCGACCGCTGGCACGACGCGCTGGGAGACGGCGGCGTGTTCGGGCCGCAGGGGCTCGTCTATGTGGGGCTGTTCGTGATCGTCACGGGGGTCGCGGTGTTCAACTTCCGGCGTACGAAGCGGATGATGGCGGCGGGTACGGCCGGGATGCCGGCCGTGTCGGACGAGCAGATGCCCGGGATGGCGGCGAGCATGGGAGCCGTCAGCAAGTTCATGCCGTTCATGTCCTTCTTCACGCTGGTCAGCGTGGCGGTGGTGCCGCTGGCGGCCGCGTTGTACGTGGTGACCAGTACGACGTGGAGTGCGGTGGAGCGGGCGTTCCTCTACCCCCTGCCCGCGGCCGGGGCCGCCGCGGGCGCGCCGGCGGCGGCCGTCGCCCGGTAGACCCGGCCTGGGCCTGGCCTGGGCCTGTGGCGGGAGCGGTCCAGTCCGTGAACCAGGTATTGCGGAGTGGACCGTGAGCTTGGAGGATCGACCAGTCCTCCGATGGCTGCACCCATCGGTCGGGCTGCGGACGATCGAGGGAGATGGCGACCATGAAGCTGCTGCGAGTCGGTACGGCGGGTGCGGAGCGCCCCGCGCTGCTCGACGCCGAAGGAGTCCTGCGGGACCTGTCGGGCGTCGTGCCGGACATCGACGGCACGCTGCTCGCGGACGAGGAGGCGCTCGGGCGGGTCCGGGCGGCGGCCGAGAGCGGTGAGCTGCCCGTCCTGGACGGGGCGGGGCTGCGGATCGGGCCGCCGGTCGCCCGTATCGGCAAGATCGTCTGCATCGGGCTCAACTACCACGACCACGCGCGTGAGACGGGGGCCGAGCCGCCCGCCGAGCCGGTGATCTTCTTCAAGGCGGCGGACACGGTGGTCGGGCCCCACGACACGGTGCTCGTGCCCCGTGGGTCGACCAAGACCGACTGGGAGGTCGAGCTCGCGGTCGTGATCGGGCGTACGGCCCGGTACGTCGAGTCGCGTGAGGCGGCGCTCGCGCATGTCGCCGGGTACGCCGTGTCGCACGACGTGTCCGAGCGGGAGTTCCAGCTGGAGCGCGGGGGCACGTGGGACAAGGGCAAGAACTGCGAGACGTTCAATCCGCTGGGGCCGTGGCTGGTGACCGCGGACGAGGTTCCCGATCCGCAGAAGCTGGGGCTGCGGCTGTGGGTCAACGGGGAGTTGAAGCAGGACGGGACCACCGGGGAGCAGATCTTCGCGGTGAGTGAGGTCGTGCGGTACGTCAGTCAGTTCATGACGCTCTATCCCGGGGATGTCATCAACACGGGGACGCCGGCGGGGGTGGCTCTGGGGGAGCCCGAGCCGAAGCCGTTCCTTCGGGCCGGGGCTGTGGTCGAGCTGGAGATCGACGGGCTTGGGCGGCAGAGGCAGGAATTCAAGGATGCGTAGGCGCTCCGCTTGGGGGCCGGGTGCCTAAGGGGTTGGGGGCTGTGGGGTGTTGGCGGCTGCGGGTTCGTTGTGGCTTGTCGCGCAGTTCCCCGCGCCCCTAAGAGCGTGCAGTTCTCCTCGGCCCCAAGGCACCGCGTAGTTCGCCGCGCCCCTGGAAGACAAGGGGCGCGGTCCGAACTCCGTGGCTACAGCGTGTCCTTGAAGCGTTCCAGGGCCTCCACCACCATCGTGTGGTCCTCCAGTTGGGGCAGGCCCGAGACCGTGACCGTGCCGATCACGCCCGCTCCCTCCACCGCCAGGGGGAAGGAGCCGCCGTGGGCCGCGTAGTGGTCGGGGTCCAGGCGGGACGAGGCTTCGAAGGTCGTGCCCTTGGCCCGGAAGCGGGCGCCGACGAGGTAGGAGGAGTTGGCGTAGCGCTCCACGACGCGGCGTTTGCGGTCGATCCAGGCGTCGTTGTCCGGGGTCGAGCCGGGGAGGGCGGCGTGGAAGAGCTGTTGGGGGCCGCGGCGGATGTCGACGGCGACGGGGGCGTCGCGCTCGCGGGCCAGGTCCACCAGCAGGGAGCCCAGGGTCCAGGCGTCCTCGTACGTGAACCGGGGGAGCACCAGACGGCGTTCCTGGGCTTCGAGTTCGTCGATGCTCGGGACGGTGGGGGTGGTGGCGTCGCTTGTCACAGTCACAGCTTCACCGCCACGCCTTCGCTCGCCGACCTGCGCGCCGCCTCCAGTACGTCCAGCGCGGCGGCCGCCTCGTGTGCCGTGACCGGGTTCTCGCCGGTGCCGTGCAGGGCGGCGGCCACGGCCGTGTAGTACGCGGGGTAGTCGCCCGGGAGGGTCGGGACGGGGCGGCCGCCGTCGGTCAGGGGGGAGTCGCCGGCGCCGACGCGGCCCCAGAGGCCTTCGGGCTCCAGGCCCCAGGCGACGCCGGGGGCGGGGCGCTCGCCTTCTCGGAGGGCTGCTTCCTGGGGGTCGAGGCCGTACTTGACGTAGCCCGCCTCGGAGCCCAGCACGCGGAAGCGCGGGCCGAGTCGGGGGGTGACGGCGGAGGCGTGGAAGTGGGAGCGGACGCCGCTCGCGTGGGTGACGGCGATGAACGTGTCGTCGTCCGTCTCGGCGCCGGGGCGGCGGAGGTCGGACTCGGCGTACACGAGGGTTGCGGGGCCGAAGAGGGTGAGGGCCTGGTCGACGACATGGCTGCCCAGGTCGTAGAGGAGACCTCCGATCTCTGCCGGGTCGCCGGACTCGCGCCAGCCGCCCTTGAGTTGGGGGCGCCAGCGTTCGAAGCGGGACTCGAAGCGGCGGATCTCGCCCAGCTCGCCGTCGGCGAGGAGCTTCCGGAGGGTCAGGAAGTCGTTGTCCCAGCGGCGGTTCTGGAAGACGGAGAGAAGCAGGCCGCGGGAGTCCGCGAGGGTGGCCAGCTCGCGCGCCTCGGCCGCCGTACCGGCGACGGGCTTGTCGACGACGACCGCGAGGCCCGCCTCCAGGGCGGCGGTGGCGATCGGGACGTGCGTCCTGTTCGGGGAGGCGACGACGACCAGGTCCAGCTCGTCCGCCCGGTCCCACAGCTCGTCGGCCGTGGCCGCGAACCGCACCTCGGGGAACTCGGCGCGGGCCTGTGCCTGCCGCTCCGGGTTCGATGTGACGACCGTGTCGAGGACCAGGCCCGGCGTCGCGGCGATCAGCGGGGCGTGGAAGACGGAGCCGGCGAGGCCGTAGCCGACCAGGGCGACGCGAGGGGTCCTACCTGTGCTGGTGCCTGTCATACCCTCCACTTAAGCAACGCTGTTGCCAAAGTGCAAGCGCGAGGGACAATGGGGGTGTGAACGGCAACCGGAACGGCAACGGGAGCGGGCGTACCGCAGGAGTGACCGGCGTGAATCTGCTCGCCCTGCGCAGCCACAACGGGGCGCTGGTGCTCGACCTGCTGCGCGGCGCCGGGATGGCCGGGATAAGCAGGCTCGAACTGGCGGAGCGGACGGGGCTCACCCCGCAGGCCGTCAGCAAGATCACCGCCCGGCTGCGTGCGGACGGGCTCCTGACGGAGGCGGGGTACCGGGCGTCCACCGGGGGCAAGCCGCGCACCGTGCTGCGGCTCGTGCCCGACGCCGGGCACGCGGTCGGCCTCCACCTCGACCGCGACGAGCTGACGGCCGTGCTCTGTGACCTGACCGGCACGGTGGTCGCGGAGCGGCGGGCGCCGCTGAACCTGGGGGCCGGGGCGGACGCCGTGGTCGAGGGCGCGGCGCGCGAGGTGGAGGCGCTGCTGGCGGGCGCGAGCGAGGGCCGTCGCGCGGCGCCGGTCGACGCCGAGCCCGATCCGTACGGCTCCTCTCTCCTCCCCGTGCTCGGTGTCGGAGTCGCTCTGCCCGGCCCCCTCGATCATCTGCACGGCGTGCTGCACCGGGTCACCGGGTTCCCGGAGTGGGACGGGTTTCCGCTGCGGGCGGCGCTGGCACGGCGGCTGGGGATGCCGGTGGTGGTGGACAAGGACACCAACGCGGCGGCGCTCGGTCTCGCGGCGGTCGCGGGGGCGCACGGGTCCTTCGCCTACCTCCACCTCGGTACGGGGCTGGGGGCTGGGCTCGTGATCGACGGGGCGGTGCACCGGGGGGCCCGGACCCGGGCCGGGGAGTTCGGGCATCAGGTCGTCCAGCTGGACGGGCCGTTGTGCGAGTGCGGGAACCGGGGGTGCATAGAGGCGCTGTGCCTCGCGGCGGTGGCGCGGGGGGACGTGGACGAGGCGGCGCGGGTGCTCGGCGCGGGCGTCGCGAATCTTGTCGGGCTGCTCGACATCGAACTCGTGCTGCTCGGGGGGCGCACGGTCGAGGCCCATCCCGACGCGTTCGTGCGGGGGGTGGGGTTCGTGCTCGACGAGTGGGCTCGGCGGCAGGGGGAGGATCCGGCCGTGCCCGTGCGGGTTGCCTCCGGCGGTCGGGCGGCTGTTGCGGAGGGGGCTGCTCAGTTGCTGTTGGCGCCGTTGTTCGGGCGTGCGGACGGGTGAGGACGGGGCGGTCGGGTGAGGTCTCTTCGGGGCGCCGGTTCGCCGTCGGGGGAGTGGGGCGGCTGGCGGCTGCGGGTTGTGCGTGGTTGCTCGCGCAGTTCCCCGCGCCCCTGAAAGGACCGGCGCGGGCCTTCGCGGGGTCCAAGAGGTGACCCCGTCTCTGAGAAGGGCCGGTGCGCCCCTGCCCGGTGTCTGGCGGATGGCCCCGTGTCTCTGAGAAGGGCCGGTGTGCCCCTTCTCCGGTGTTCGAGGGTCGGCCCCGCGCCCCTGACAGGTCCGGTGCGCCTGTGCCCGGTGTCTGGCGGATGGCCCCGTGCCCCTGAGATGGACTGATGCGTCCCTGCCCGGTGTCCAAGACGTAGCCCCCGCCCCGGGGCAGCTCTTTGTTCCGCTGATCGGGCGGTCTTCCGTCCCAGTCCCGCGGGCCCAAGGCGTGGCGGGGCTTCGTGTTGTAGGCAGATGGCATGGTCATGTGTTCATGCGACTGTGTACGTGTCTGACCCTTGCCCTCGCCACCGCAGCCGCCCTCGTCAGTGGTCCCGCGGCGGCGCTCGGCGGTGCCCCCGCGCCCGGACCCCCTCTCGCGGCCCTGGACGACCGGCGGCCCACCTGCGCCGGTGCCGACGGCGGCGCCTTCCCCATCCGGACCCGTATCCGCGGCGGCCCCGCGACCTACGTCGCCGGCGGTGGCTTCCACACCTGGGCGTTGGAGCTCACCAACACCACCTCCCGGACCTGCGGGAACATCCACCCGGTGGTCGTACTGGTCGACGGCGCGCGCATGCTGAAGCGGACGCAGCCGCAACTGGAGTTCTACGACGACGCCAAGGACACGACCCCCCGGCCGGTGACCTTCGAACGGACCGACTCGGACGAACTGGTCGGTGTCCTAGGCGGGGACGGGGACGGCGGCGGTACCGGCTTCACCGTGCCGCCCGGCCGCACCCTCACCGTCAGGGTCCGCCTCTCCCTGACCTCCGACGCGGCCGTACCGAACGACATCGTGGCGAACGCGGCCGTGGTCGAGCGGCGCGGCGACGACAGCGAGTGGGTGGGGGAGTCGAACGACTACCGCTTCCGCATCACCGACGGCGAGGAGGGAGAGGAAGCGGAAGGGGAGAAGGAGGAGGGCGGCCAGGACAGTGGCGGGGCGGCGAAGGAGGGCGGAGATGCTGTACGGGGCGAGCCGCGGCCGTATCCCGACGAGCGCCCCGACCAGCGCCCCGACGCGCGCCCTGACGAACTGGCCGCATCGGGAATGCGCGAGGCACTGCCGTACGTGACCGGGCTTCTGCTTCTCTCCGCCGCCGGCGGTCTGCTGGTCGCGACGGTCCGCAGACGAGCCGGGTGACTTCGGAGCACCCGCCCCCACGCACCGCCTCCCCGCTGGGGCCGGCCCCCACCGGCCGCCCTCACTTCCGTACACACCTCCGCTGACCTGATGAGGGCGGTCTCAGCGGCCAAGATCGGCCTCCTCTTTTCAGCCAGGTCTCACTAGGGTTGGGGCGGACCCGGGTGTACGGACGTATGGCGGGAATCAGCAGAGGCCGGCAGGAGACCGCACATGGCAGAGCGCAAGCCCATCGAGTCGTGGCTCACCGACATGGACGGTGTGCTCATCCACGAGGGCGTGCCGATCCCGGGCGCCGATGCCTTCATAAAGAGGCTGCGAGAATCCGGGCGCCCCTTCCTGGTGCTCACCAACAACTCGATCTACACGGCACGTGACCTGCACGCCCGCCTCGCCCGCATGGGCCTGGACGTGCCCGTGGAGAACATCTGGACCTCCGCCCTGGCGACCGCCCAGTTCCTGGACGACCAGCGGCCCGGCGGCACGGCGTACGTCATCGGCGAGGCGGGCCTGACGACCGCCCTGCACGACATCGGGTACGTCCTCACCGATCACCAGCCCGACTACGTCGTCCTCGGCGAGACCCGCACGTACTCCTTCGAGGCCATGACGAAGGCGGTACGGCTGATCAACGGCGGCGCCCGGTTCATCGCCACCAACCCGGACGAGACCGGCCCCTCCACGGAGGGCCCGCTGCCCGCGACCGGTGCCGTGGCCGCGCTGATCACCAAGGCGACCGGGCAGAAGCCGTACTTCGCGGGCAAGCCGAACCCGCTGATGATGCGCACCGGCCTGAACGCGATCGGCGCGCACTCCGAGACCAGCGCGATGATCGGCGACCGCATGGACACGGACGTCCTCGCGGGCATCGAGGCCGGGATGGAGACCTTCCTCGTCCTCACCGGCCTGACGACCTCCGCGCAGATCGAGAAGTTCCCGTACCGCCCGTCGAAGGTCGTGAACTCGATCGCGGACCTCGTCGACCGCATCTGAACCCACTACTGAGCCCCGCTCAACCACTGCTGAACCCACCACTGAGCCAGCTGAATCACCGAGGGACCCACCACTGAGCCCGCTGGGTCTCAGGGCGCACCTGGACCACGGATAAACCCCCGGACACCCGTACGGAGCAGTCGCGGCACCTCCCCGGATGCGGCTCGGTGTCCGGCGGGGGAGTCTCAGGTGTCTGGAGGTTCACCATGGGCTCAGTGCGAGTCACTCTCTGCGCCGGTGCGGTGGTCGCGGCCGCGCTGGCCGCGTCGGCGCCCCCGGCCCACGCGGCCGACTCGGGAAACGTCTCGGTGGTGCCGGCCTCACCGGCACCAGGCAGCGACATCCAGGTGCGGGCCAAGGGCTGCGGGGGGAAGTCCGGAACGGCCGCGTCGGAGGCGTTCGTCGCGGACGCGCTGCTCACCCAGCTCAGCGGCAGGAGCCTCGGCACGCTTGCCGGGGAGACCCGCGTACGGTCCTCGCTCAAACCCGGTACCTACGGCGTACGGATCACCTGCGACGGCAAGGAAGACAAGGTCACGGGGACCATCAAGGTCGGCGACGGGAAGCCCGCCGCCAACGAGCCACCGTTCACCAAACCACCGGCCTCCAAACCACCGGCCTCCAAACCACCGGCCTCCAAAGCACCGGCCTCCAAAGCACCGGCCTCCAAACCACCGGCCTCCAAGCCCGCTTACTCCCCGCGGCCGTCGTCGCCCGCCTCCCCGGTCGCGCCCGTGCGCGCAGGCGGTGGCGGAGCGGCGGCCCGGCTCGCGGCGGCCGATCCGGCCGGCGCGCGGGGCTCGGCCGATCCGGCCAACTCCATGGACGACGCCCGGCGTGCCGGCCCCGGCACCCGCCACGCGGTGGTCGGCCTGGTCCTCGCCGGGGTCGCGGCGGCGGCGGTCGTGGCGCGGGGCGCGCGCCGTGGTCGCGGCCGCGGTACGGAGTAGGGGTCGCCGTGTCGGGACGGGACTACTCCGACGACGGAATCGGAAGCGGCACAGGGGCCAGACCGGGCAGTGGAACCGGCCGTGTCGTCACCGGTGTCGCCTGGGCCGTGCTGCTGCTCGGCCTGTGGCTGTGGGGCCGCGAGGTCACCGACGTACGTACGGGTGGGTCCGCGCCGACCACCGGCGACGTGGCGGCGGTCGGGCGGCCCGCCCTGGCCGAACTACCGCCTGCAGCGCAGCCGTTGAGAGGCGCGAGGCCGCAGCGACTGGACATCCCCTCGATGGGCGTGCAGGCGCCGGTCGTGGCTCGCGGCCTTGACCGGGACGGGGCGATCGAACCGCCCTCCTACGGTCAGCCGGGTGTCGTCGGCTGGTACGCGGGCGGTGCGCGGCCGGGGGCGACGGGCGCCGCGCTGTTCGTCGGGCACGTCGACACCGAGACGCGGCCCGCCGTCTTCTACAAGCTGAGCGCGCTGCGCGTCGGCGAGACGATCCGGGTGGCCCGCAGCGACGGCCGGATGGCCGAGTTCACCGTGGACGACGTCCAGGTCATGGGCCGCGATGACTTCGACGCCCAACAGGCCTACGGCGTAAGGCAGTCGGGGCGCGCCGAACTGCGTCTGGTCACCTGCGGCGGCACCTTCGACAGGACGAGCCGCACCTACACGGCGAATGTCGTCGTCTCCGCGTACTTGAGCGGGACGGGACCCTGATCGGACCCGGGATTCTGATCGGAGCCAGGATTCTGATCGGACCCGGGATTTTGACCGGATCCGGGACCCTGACCGGAGCAGCAACGTAAGAGCCCCCTGAGAGCGACCCCCTGAGAGCGCACACCTGGCCCGGTCGGCGACCCTCTCCCCCGGGGGCCGCCGACCGGGCTGGTCCTCGACCGTGCGCGGGCTCGGGTTGCGGGAGTAACCCGGCGCCGACACGGGAGGTATGACAACTCGGAGTACCCGGAGGACGGAGGGGAACGACAGGCCGGGGGCCGGGGCCGTTCGTCCGCGACTCCAGAGCGTGCGGGCGCCACCGGCCAGAGGCTGTTGACGCCATGTCGACAGGTCGCGGCTCTATGCCATCAGTCCAGATGAAGTCGGGCGGCGGGCGCTTGGCGCGAGTCGAGCCGTCCTGGTGTTCCGCCCGGTCTTACGGGCGTTTTCCGCCCCCATCCACACACGCAGTCCACCCGTCGTGGTCAGGAGTCGACAGCTTCTCGCCAAGGCGGCGACGACCTCGTGGGCGAGGCGGGACTTATGTCAGGATTGGGGCTTACGACACGGTGCACCCAAGGGGGAGTTGGATGTACGGCAGTAGGGGGGCCGGGGTTCGGGCGTCCGTGGGGGTGGTGGGGGCGGCGTTATTGCTCGCCGGCTGTTTCGGGGGAGACAGCGGTGACGGCGAGGAAGACCCGTCCTCCGGTTCCGACATCACGCAACAGCCGCGCGGCACGGCCCCGTTCTGGGTCAATCCGCGGGGCAACGCGGCGACACAGGTCGCCGCCTACGAGAAGGCGGGCAAGGACAAGGACGCCAGGCTGATCCGCATGATCGCCGAGCAGCCGACCGGCGAATGGATCGGCCCGGAGAACCCGGAGCAGGAGGCCGAGGGCTTCACCGAGGCCGCGGAGAAGGCCGACCGGGACGCCGTCCTCGTCCTCTACAACATCCCGCACCGCGACTGCGGCCAGTACTCCGGCGGCGGCGCCGCGGACGGCGACGCGTACCGGTCGTGGATCGACGGCGTGGCCAAGGGCATCGGGGACCGGGCGGCCACGGTCGTCCTGGAGCCCGACGCGGTGCTCCACGTGGTGGACGGCTGCACCCCGGAGGAGTTCCACGAGGAGCGGTACGACCTGCTGAACGGTGCTATCGAGACGCTCGGCGCGCTGAAGAACACGAAGGTGTACCTGGACGCGGGCAACGCCGGCTGGGGCGACCCCGAGGAGATCTACGACCCCCTCAAGTGGGCCGGAGTCGAAAAGGCGGACGGCTTCGCCGTCAACGTCTCGAACTTCTACACCACCGAGGACTCCATCGACTACGGCAAGCAGCTCTCCTCGAAGATCGGCGACAAGCCGTTCGTCGTCGACACCAGCCGTAACGGCAACGGCCCCTGGACCGAGGGCGACGAGGACGAACGCTGGTGCAACCCGCCGGGGCGGGCGCTGGGGGAGACTCCGACGACCAAGACGGCGGACTCGCTGGTGGACGCGTACCTGTGGGTGAAGCGTCCTGGTGAATCGGACGGCGAGTGCAAGGGCGGACCGAAGGCGGGGGAGTGGTGGCCGGAGTACGCGCTGGACTTGGCCAAGGCGTCTGACTGAGGGGCGGCGCGCCCACTGGGGTGAGGCGTGGGGGTGTTGGGCGGCTGCGGGTCGTTCGTGGCTGGCCGCGCAGTTCCCCGCGCCCCTGAAAAGCGGGGGCTCCGCCCCCAGCTTTTCGCCCCGCCGGCCTGTCGCCTTCCAGGCCCGCTGGCCTGTCGCCTTCCAGGCCCGCTGGCCTGTCGCCTTCCAGGCCCGCTGGCCTGTCGCCTTCCAGGCCCGCTGGCCTGTCGCCTTCCAGGCCCGCCGGGCCTGGTCTTTCAGGGGCGCGGGGAACTGCGCGACCAGCCCCCACGCACCCGCACCCGAAAGACGAGCCTACGGAACCTTCACCCACCGCGCCTTGCTCGGCGTGCCCGCGTCATCCGTCACGAACAGCATGTACCACCCCGACTGCACCAGATTCCGGTTCTTCGGCACCGTCACCGTGATCTCGTCACCGGTGACCTCGAAGTCCACCTCGATCGACTTCTGGTCCACATCCGTCACATGCGTCGACGCACTCGGCCGGATCAACCGCGCCGACTTGACCGCCGACGCGTGCCGCGTACCGAACGTCGCCTTCCCGCCGCGCGCGACCGTCTTCGGCCCACCCGTCAGAGTCGGCTGCGCGGCCTGGAACAGATACGGCGGCGTATAGATCTCGATGCGCTGCTCGAACTCCCCCGGCTTGGTGTTGGCCTTGTCGGAGTACAGGGAGTCCGACCCGAAGAAGACGACCCGCCCGTCCGGCAACAGGATCGACCCGGCGTGGTAGTTCCGACCCACCAACGGGTCGGCCACCCGCCGCAGTTCACCCGTCTTCGCGTTGTACAGCCGTGCCTCCAGGATGTTGGAGTCGCCCCGCCCGCGGTAGTCCTCCGAGCCGCCGGAGATGAGTACCGTGTCGTCGGGCAGGATCGAGGCCTGCGGATACCGCGTGCCCTTCGCCATCTCAGGCCCGTCCACGAACCTGGGTTCGTCGGCCAGCAGATCGATCAGCCGGGTCTTCTTGCTGGACCGCTCCGACTCACCGACCCCGCCGCCCCCGATGACCATGTACTTCTCGTCCTGCGCCGGAGGCAACAGCACGGTCCCGGCGGTTTCGAGCAGCTTGCCGTCGCTCATGCCGGGGAGCTTGGTGAATCTGTTGGTCCTCAGGTCCCAGACACCGGGGTCGCGCCCGATGTCGTCCGGCCCGTATCCCGCGTTCGCGCCCGAGTAGAACAGCTTGCCGTTCTGCATCAGGGAGATCGCCGGGTACGTCGGGAACTGCTGGACGTCCTTCGTGTACGTCCACTTCCTGGTCTCGGGGTCGTAGATCTCGTTCTTGCCCGGGACCAGCTGACCGATCTCGTCGAGGCCGGAGAGACTGAGGACGGTGCCGTCGCTGAGGGTGGTCAGCGTCGGGTACCAGCGGGCCTCGTTCATCGGGTCGACCTTGATGTACTTCTCGGCGACCGGGTCGAACTCGTAGGCGTCCTTGATCCCCTGGAAGTCCTTCTTGTCGAGGGCGAGCTTCTGCGCGATGCCGTACGTGTTCCGCGCGTCCACGCCCTTCAGACCCGCGACCCGGTAGTTGTCCTCCGTCCCCGTCTCGTACTTCTTGCCGCGCCTCTCGGCCTCGACATAGGCGCGCGCGATGCCCGGCTTGTTGCCGGTGAACTTCCCGGTGTCCGGATCGAAGGTCTTGACTGCCTTCTTGATGTCGACGGTGTCCTTGAGGACGAACGTCTTACCGTTCGCCTTGCCGACGAACCTGGTCCCCGCCCTGATCCGCATCCTTTTGTCAGGGTTCTCGTTGTGGATGATCATCAGGCCGCCGGCCTTGGTGACATCGCCCTTCAGCTTCTCGTAGCGCTTGGTGCCGCCCGCGATCAGCAGATTGCCGTTGGACAGCTGGGTGTGCCCCGTGCAGAACAGGTCGGCCGGGGTCGGCACACGCTTGATCGTCTGCTTGACCGGGTCCCAGACGCGGGTGTCGAACTTCTTCTTGTCGAAGTTGTCGGCGTCGTTGCCGGAGCCCGCGATCAGCAGGATCTTGCCGGTGTGCAGGAGTGCGGCGTGGATCGTGTTCTGCCGGTACTCCTCCGGGAACTCCACGACCTTCCAGTGCCCGTTGGCCGCTTTGTACTCGGGTCTGTTGATCTTGTAGTCGTGGTACTTCTCGGTACTGAAGCGGTACACCCACGGCCCGTTCATCCCGGCGAGCGCGAGGACCACCGCCCCGCCGATCGCGAGGCGACGGGCGCGGCGGCGGCCTGCACGGTCCTTCATTCCTTACGTCCCCCAAGTCCGCCCAGGGCGATCTGCATGGTCTGGTCGCTACCCCCGCTGCCCGACCCGGACGCCGCCCAGCTCGGCTTGTGCTGGGGAGCGTGAGGTGTGTGTGGGGCGTGCGGTGCGGGTGGCGGCGCGAAGGGTGCGGGAGCCGCCTCGGGCGGCGCCACCATGGAACCCTGCAGCTCGGCCGCGGCGGCGGCCTTCTTCTTGTCCTGCCTCAGCATGTAACGCCAGGCGAAGATGGGGAGAGCGGTGATCGTCATGGCGAAGACGGCCCAGATGACCATCGCGGGGTGCGAGTTGCCGAAGACGAAACCGGCGGCGATCGAGGCCCCGAAGATGACGATGAAGTACCAGTGGTACCGGAAGGTGCCGAACCACCTGTCGGGGCTCGCCGAGTCCCCCTTGGGTGTGACGACGAACTTGCTCTTGCGGCGCAGGGCCGAGTCGATCAGCGCCTTGGCGTAGAGCGGCGCGGACAGCGCGGACATCACCATGCCGGCCACACCGCCGGAGCCCTCCGGCTCGTGCGGCGAGACGTTGTGGCGGCGGTTCCAGACGTACAGGCCTATCTGAAGGGCCGAGGCGTTGCCGTAGAGCATCAGCCACACCGTCGGATCGATGTTCACACCCGAGGCGCCCAGGCCCAGGAACAGGGTGCAACTCAGCGCCGCCAGAATCCAGTTGAGGGCGGACATCGGGTAGAAGATGATCATCATCGTGTAGTTGAAGAGTTTGCTCGGCGGCAGTGAGTACCAGCCCTTCCAGTACTGCTTGAGGATCGTCTCGTACGTCCCGCGCGACCAGCGCATCTGCTGGGTGAAGAAGTCCGTCCAGGCGCTGGGCCCCTCACCCACCGCGAGCACGTCCGGCGTGTACACCGAGCGCCACTTCCTGCCCGTCGCCGGGTTCTTGTGGCGGTGGATCTCGAAGCCGGTGGCCATGTCCTCGGTGATCGAGTCGTACAGGCCGCCGATCTGCTTGAGCGCCTTGATCCGTACGGCGTTGGAGGTGCCGACGAACATGGGGGCGCCGTACTTGTTGCCGGCGCGCTGGATCAGCGCGTGGAACAGGAACTGCTGGGACTCGGCGGCCTTGGTGACGAAGTTGTCGTAGTTGCCGTACACCTGGGGGCCGATGACGAAGCCGATGTTCGGGTCGCGGAAGAAACCGAGCATCCGCTCCAGGTAGTTGGGCAGCGGCACGTGGTCGGTGTCGACCGAGGCGAAGAAGTCGTAGTCGTCGCCGTGCGCGTCCAGCCAGGCGTTGTAGTTGCCGTGCTTGGTCTTGGCCCGGTGCGGGCCCTTCGGCTGGTTCCACTTCGCGATCCCCTTGCGGGAGAAGTGGTGCACGCCCAGGCGTGCGCAGACCGTCCTCACATCCGGGTCGTCGCCCTCGTCGAGCAGCCACACGTGCAGAAGCCCGCGGTGGCGGAGCCTGACCGCGGCCTCCAGGGTCTTCGTCACCATCTCCAGCGGTTCCTTGCCGGGTACGAAGGAGGTGAGGAAGGCGACTCTGGTGCCGGTCTCGGGCACGACCGGGATCGGGTCGCGGGCGACCAGGGTGGCGTGCGCGTTGGACAGGACGTTCATGCAGCGGAAGAACTCGATCAGGCCGATCGAGATCAGCATGACCATGTCGAGGGTGGGCAGGAACTCGTACTCGACGTAGTCGCGCTTGGTCCAGTGCTCCTGCTGCAGCAGCCAGCCGAGCAGGACCAGGGAGAGCAGTGGTGCGGCCGCCAGCATCAGGGCGACCCGCAGACGGTGCGGCTCCTGGGAGATCAGGGAGCGGTACTGGACCTCGTAGGGCCTGGTCGGGTCTGGCTGGGTGAGTGGTCCCGCGAGGCGGCTGTAGTGCTCGTAGTCGTATCTGGGAAGGTTCTTCCGCAGCTTGCGGAATGTGCCGGTCCGGTGTGACGGCACCTTGAGCCGGGTCGTTTCGGATGGATCTTGGTTATGCCGGGCGCCCGTCGGCGTCGACGTCATGAGTCATTCCCCCCGCACACACATCGAGTGTGTGTTCGTCGGTCTTTCGTCCGAATCAGTCCCCCTCGACCGTTACGGACGCATCAGTGGGCCATCGTCACCATGTGATCTACACCATGGAGACACGGGACGACGGCCATCCGGTTGCATTGATGCCCCCTCGGCATCTTTTGTGCCTGAGCGCGTACGTCGCATGCCTCGGCGGGGGGCCGAGATCCCCATTCTCGGGCGCAAACCGCCCATGGCCCCCGAACTGCCGTGTATCGGCAGTCTCTTGCAGCCCAGGGTTCTATGGCGTGAGGCTTGATCACAAGATGCGAAACGCGGCGTTTACCGGCCATACGCCGTTATTGGGGCATTGGTGGAGGATTTGGGGGAAGCGTGAGGGGGAGCGTGCGAGGTGGCGTGCACATGCGGAGAGGCCCCTCGCGCTTCGTGCTCGCGAGGGGCCTCTCCGGGTGGTGCGCCGCCAGGGACTCGAACCCCGGACCCGCTGATTAAGAGTCAGCTGCTCTAACCAACTGAGCTAGCGGCGCGCGAGAAAAATTCTAGCGGAGGGGCGGGGGTGCTCCTGACCACGGGTGCGCGGTTCGCTCGGCTGGAAACGGCCGGTCGCCCGGCTCCCGGTGGGGGAGACGGGCGACCGGACCGCATGCTCAGGCCTTGAAGTAGAACTGGCTGATGGTGCGGTTCTTGACCTGGATCACGTTGTCCGCACGCAGCATGCTGTTGCAGACGTCGTCGCCGTGCTTGGAGTCCAGGACGTCCTGGGAGAAGTACTCGCAGGTCACGTTCTGCAACCGCTGTCGAGCGCCCCACTTCACGCCGAGGTTCACGGTCTCCTGCGGAGGGTTTCCGACCCTGTCGGTTCTGTTGATGGCGACATCGCAGGAGATGCCGTCGCTCTTGGGAACCTCGATCACCCGGGACCAGGTGACCTCCTTCTGGCCGTTGTTGTAGTAGCCCTTCCAGTAGTTCCCGCAGATGCGGGAGCCGGACTGGGCCTCGGCCGTGCCGGGGACGGCGACGGCGAACAGGGCCGCCGCCATACCGGCGGCCGCAAGTGCCGCCGTGCGTCGCTTGATGCGCTGGATCCTCATGGGTACCTCCTTGACTTATTCCCCGGGGCGGTGGGGGGAGGGTCGACCCCGGGGTGTGTTCGGGTGCGGGGGCGAACTACGCGGTCACATACGGCCGTTGACGGCGTAGCCGACCTTCTCCTTCTCGAACACGTTGCGGGTCCAGTCGCCGAACCGAACGTTTCCGTTCCATTCGTAGGTGGTTCCGCCTCGGCAGCCCCGGTTGGTCTTCACCCAGCCGCCGGCGAAGTCGCCCTGCGTCCAGCGGCGGACCGCGACCTGGACGGGCTGTGCCACGTCACCGCCGTTGAGGTGCACGGTCCAGGTGAAGTTGGTGCTGATCTCGGTGGTCTTCTGGTAGCCGCCGACCAGGGAGAGCACGGTGTTGTACCACTTCTTGGAGGGCGAAGTGGCGTTACCGAGGTCGACGCCGCCGCCGATGGCCCAGCCGGTGGTCGTCGTCTTCGACTTCGTCCATGCGTAGTCGCAGGTCCGGCCCCGTGGACACTGGAATTCGGTGCCGCGCCAGACCCAGTCGTCCCAGGTGTTGCCGGCCCGCTGCCGGGTGATCGAGCGGGTCATGTTTCCGCCGCCCGTGCCGGGGACGATATTCGCCCCGTCGGAATAGCTCTGGCTGAAGCACTGAGTGGCCGCACTCGCCGTGCCCTCGGTCGTCGCCAAGGTTGCCATGGCGAGCGCTCCGCACATCAGAACGCGATGCCACCAAGCTCTATTGCGCATGGTTGTGTCCTTTCCTGGAGAAGGGAAATACCCGGAATTGTTTCTGGGTGCGTCGGCTGATGTGCGAGGTCACATCCGGCCGTTGACGGCGTAGCCGACCTTTTCCTTCTCGAAGACATCGCGGGTCCAGTTTCCGAACCGAACGTTTCCGTTCCATTCGTAGGTGGTTCCGCCTCGGCAGCCCCGGTTGGTCTTCACCCAGCCGCCGGCGAAGTCGCCCTGCGTCCAGCGGCGGACCGCGACCTGAATGGGCTGTGCCACGTCACCGCCGTTGAGGTGCACGGTCCAGGTGAATGAGGTGGTGATCTGCGTGGTCTTCTGATAACCACCGACCAGGCCGAGGACGGTGTTGTACCACTTCTTTGAGGGTGAGCTGGCGTTACCGAGATCGGTCCCGCCGCCGATGGCCCAGCCGGTGGTCGTCGTCTTCGACTTGTCCCACGCGTATTCGCAGGTCCGGCCCCGTGGACACTGGAATTCGGTGCCGCGCCAGACCCAGTCGTCCCAGGTGTTGCCGGCCCGCTGCCGGGTGATCGAGCGGGTCATGTTTCCGCCGCCCGTGCCGGGGACGATATTCGCCCCGTCGGAATAGCTCTGGCTGAAGCACTGAGTGGCCGCACTCGCCGTGCCCTCGGTCGTCGCCAGGGTCGCCATGGCGAGGGTGCCGCACATCAGAACGCGATGCCACCAGGTGTTTTTGCGCATCAGTACACCTGCGACCACTCGACGGGCGTACGGTTCGCCACCTGGCCGATGAGGTCCACCCGGTTCATGGTCAGGCAGGGGTCGTCGCCGTAGGTGTCGTTGAACAGATCGCCGGCGTCCTCGCAGGTCCAGGACCGGATGGGCTGGCGCGGGTTCCACGTCACCTTGCCGTTGTAGCCGGGCAGGCTCCGGCCGTTGATGCTGTTCGTCTTGTCGATGACGCGCAGACAGATTCCGAAGTCGACCTTGGGAACCTCCAGGACCTTGGCCATGATCCCGACCGTCTTTCCGTTGGCCCGGGCCTCCCAGTAGTTCCCGCAGATACGTGACCCCGACTGGGCTTCGGCGCTTCCGGGTAACGCGACCGTGGTGGCCGCGGCGGCTGTGATCACAAGAGCGGCCAGAACCGCCTTGCGGTTGAACGGGAGAGTGATCGCCACTTGTTTCTCCTTGGGTCCACGAAAACGGACGTCCAGCGACGTCAGAATTCGAGGGTGGGGGTGGTCGGGAATCAATATGGGGCTGCTCGAAGGTGAAGTCAAGGCTTCAAGAACACCCTCGGAAATCTTTTCTGGATACCGAAATAATTCAGTTTCAGGGCAGCCGTAGGCGCCCCTTTCACACCTGCAGACATGGTCAGAAGGCGAGGAAAGGGGTCACGAAATGGAGAGAGTTCGTGTGAAGGGGGGGAGTTCGCGTGAAGACGTAAGTGGGGGGTGGGGGTGGGGGTGGGGGGGTGATGTACGGCTCCCAAAGAAGGTGGGGGTCTTTGGAGATGGTTCCGCGAACGCGCAGAAGGGCAATGGCGGAAGAAACGCGACATCGAGGGAAGGCGGCACTTTTTGGTGTGCCTGTCCGAAACCCCCGTGTCGCTTTCCCGTGCGAAGAAACCCTGGGGACTGGTCAAGGCCCATGGGGAGGTTTCTTCGGGGTTACGCGGCTCTGGTTCAGCGCTGATCATGCAGCCGACGGGCGCGGCCGTCAAGATCGAGCGCGACCGGACTCAATGAACGAAACTCTACCGAGGAGTCACTTCAAGAATTACCGAACCGTACGGTAACTACGTTTCCCAGAAGGCGTGTTGGCCGCTCCTGATGAACCGTCACTGTTGTCGGGGAGCAGTCGCCCGCGACTTGCCGCAGCCGTCGACGGCCGGCAGCGACGTCGGGCAGGCCGGGATCGCCGCCGACCGTGGCGGCCCACCCCCGGCGGGACCGCCACGTGCGAGGAAGGGTTCGGGGCCCGCCGGGCCGTGTACATCATTTGGACCGTCAACATGCGACACCGGAGCACAGTTGAGAAACTGACGGACGTGCAGAAGCGTGGAATTCTTCGGTCGGTTCGCGAGGGGAATCGCATGGAGACTCCGGTATTCGAGGAGATCGAGCCGGGGGTCGATTGCGAATGCCCCGGTTGTGTCCACTGGCGGCAGGTCATGCCCTATTCGGCCCAGTACGCCCATCTGAGTCACCCGGCGGCCAGAACCGCCAGGAGCGCCCTCGTCGTGGCCACGGCCGCTGGTGCCGCACTCGGCGCGGGGCATGCGGTGCCGGCGGTCGCGGCGGCACACGGACCGGCGCATCCAGGTGGCGTTCCCGCAGGTGAGGGGCCTGACACGCCCCAGGGGAAGAAAGCTCCGCTGCACGGCCCCGGCGGTCGGCCGGCGGACGGGGAGAAGCCGCCGAAGGAGGTGCTGACGCCGCCCACGACCCGCGCCGAGATCATCAGGCGGGCCAAGACCTGGATCGCGGCCGAGGTCCCGTACAGCATGCGCGAGTACTGGTCCGACGGTTATCGGCAGGACTGCTCGGGGTTCGTCTCGATGGCCTGGGGCCTGACCGGCAACGAATGGACGGGAAGCCTCGACAAGTTCGCACAGCGCATTCCGAAGAACCGGCTGGAGCCGGGTGACATGCTGCTCTTCCATAATCCGAAGGACCCTCAAAAGGGCTCGCACGTCGTCATCTTCGGCGGCTGGACGGACCACGCCGAGACCCACTACATCGCCTACGAGTCGGCCCGCCCGTACGCCCGCAGGCAGGCCACCCCGTACGGGTACTGGGACAACGCGACCCACTACGTGCCGTACCGCTACAAGGGGCTGATCGACGACGGGGCGGGCCGGCCGGACGAGGAGACGGCCGCCTCCGGCGGCTCCGGTTCACCCGTCGCCCCGCCGGAGAAGCCGGAGAAGCCGCAGAAGTCGCAGAAGCCGCAGAAGCCGGAGAGGCCGGAGAGGCCGGGTGCGAAGGGGGCCGCCGGGCCGGGCAGCGACCGCTTCCCGGGCCCCGGGGCCTTCGGGCCAGGCGCGCAGAACAAGTACGTCGCCCGGCTGGGGCAGATGCTGGTGCAGCGCGGCGGGGCCCGCTTCTACACCGGTGGGCCGGGGTCGATCTGGTCGGACGCCGACCGCTGGGCCACCCGGGCGTTCCAGCGGGCGCAGGGCTGGTCGGGCCGCTCCGCGGACGGCATTCCGGGCCCGCTGACCTGGTCGTATCTGGTCACCGGGAGGGGCAAGGACATCCCGTCGGCCGGGAACCCGGGCCCGCGGGGGAAGCCGGCGGAGCCCAGGCCGCCGGTGGTGCACCGGCCGCCGGTGGTGCATCGGCCACCGGGGAAGCCGGGAGAACCCGGTACCTCCGGCACGTCCGGAGCGTCCGGGGAGGCGGCCCCGCCCGGCGTATCGGGGAAGCCCGCCACCACCGGCAGGCCCACCCCGCCCGGTGGGCCCGTGTCGCCCGGTGGGCCCGACTTGCCCGGAGGTCCCGTGACACCCGTGACACCTGGAGCTCCCAGGACTCCCCGGAGTCCCGGGGCTCCCGGGGTTCCCGTGACGCCCGCCTCGCACGGCGTCCTCGGCTATCCGGGGCGCGGCATGTTCCGGCCGGGCGCGGACAACGCATACGTCACCCGGCTGGGGAAGCAGCTGGTCAAGAAGGGGTTCGGCAAGTACTACACCTCGGATCCGGGGCCGCGCTGGGGCGAGTCGGACCGGCGGAACGTGGAGGCGTTCCAGCGGGCCCAGGGGTGGCGCGGCGGCGCGGCGGACGGCTACCCGGGCCCCGAGACCTGGCGCCGGCTCTTCGCCTGACGGACGGCCCCGCCCCGACCGGGACCTGGAGCCGCTCCCCCCAAGAAGACCGGCCCACCCCTCCCACCCCCGACCGACACACACCCCCACATGACTCTCACCACGGTTCTTCCTGCGCGGAGGCACGAAAGGCACGTATGAGTACGACCACCTCACACACACCGGAGCCCGGCGGGCCCGCGCGGCCCGCCCGGCTCATCCAGAACGAGACCACCACCGAGATCCCCGTACATCTGCTGTTCCGGGACGACCCCGCCCCGGTGGCCGTACCGGTCACCCCTGCCGTCGTGGGCCGGCGGCGCGGCACCGGCGAGCAGCCGCGGGTGCGGCAGGGGCCCGCGTCCGCGAAGCCGCGCCCCGCGGTCGAGGTCGACCCCGAACTGGTCGAGCGCCCCGCGCGGGTGGTGCCCGGGGTGGTGGGAGTGCTGGGCGGGGCGTGCGGGGTGGCCGGATGCGTGCTCACCACATGGTGGGCCGGGGTGCTGCCGGGGCTCGCGGTGCGGGCGCTCGGGCTTCCGGCCGCGCATGCGGGTGCCGGACTCGGACCGGCGCAGTGGGCCGCGTACGCCGGGGCCGGAGCCCTGGCACTGTTCGGGTTCGGCGGGCTGGCGCGGGGGCGGACCGGACGGGCCTGGGTGCTGGGACTGTTCGGGCGGTACCGGGGGACCGTCCGCCGTACCGGGCTGCTCTGGGTGAACCCGCTCGTGCTGCGCCGCCGGGTCGACGTACGGCTGCGGCACTGGCGGAGCGAGCCGATGGCGGCCGTCGACGCGAACGGGGTCGCGCTGCGGGTCGTGGTCCTGGTGGCGTGGCGGGTCAGGGACACCGCGCGGGCGTTGCTCGGGGTCGAGGACCACGAGCGGTATCTGCGCGAGTGCGTGGAGGCGGCGGTCTCCCGGGTGCTGGCACAGCTGCCCGCGGATGTGCCGCCGGGCGCGCTGGTCCGGGACGCGACCCTGCGGAACACGGATGCGGTGGGCGAGGCGCTGACCCGGCTGGTCGTGGCGGACACGGCGCCGGTCGGGATGGAGGTGTTCTCGGTCCAGCCGACCCGGATCGAGTACGCGCCCGAGGTGGCCGCTGTGATGCAGCGCCGCCGGATCGCCGCGCTCGACGCCCAGCACCGAGACACCGTCCTCACCTCGGTCGTCGATTCGGTCGAGGACACGGTGACCCGGCTGACCCTGCGCGGCCTGGTCGAACTGGACGACTACGAACGCAAGGCGCTGGTCAAGGATCTGACGGTGGCGTTCTACACAGGGAGGCGCGAAGTGTCCTCGTGAACCCCTGAACCGGTAGGGGCGTCGTTGATATGGACACGGCCAGGAGCCGCTCATAATCTGGGACTTGGTCTAGACCTGGAATCACCCCCACGTACTCCAGGGAGCGGCAGCATGCTCAATCACGCGCGGAACAGGACCAAGTGGTACGCGGCCATCGTGGGCCTCGCCACCACCGGAGCGCTCGTGCTCTCCAGTGGTGGCGCCACCGGCCACGGCTACACCGACCTCCCCGTCAGCCGGCAGAAGCTCTGTCAGAACGGCACCGTCACCAACTGCGGCGACATCCAGTGGGAGCCGCAGAGCGTCGAGGGTCCGAAGGGCTTCCCGGGCTCAGGGCCGGCTGACGGGCGGCTCTGCTCCGGTGGCAACAGCAGGTTCGGCCGGCTCGACGCGTCCACCAGGCCGGGCGGCGGCGCCTGGCCCACCTCCAGGGTGACGGGCAATCAGAACTACACCTTCCGTTGGCAGTTCACCGCCATGCACGCCACCACGGACTTCAAGTACTACGTCACCAAGGCGGGCTGGAACCAGAACCACGCCCTGGCCCGCTCCGACCTCAACCTCACTCCGTTCTTCACCGTCCCGTACAACGGCCAGCGCCCGCCGTCCACGCTCTCCCACACGGGCCGTCTGCCGTCCGGGCTGAGCGGCCACCACGTGATCCTCGCGGTCTGGACGGTCGCGGACACCACCAACGCGTTCTACGCCTGCTCGGACGTCACCTTCTGACGTCACCTTCCGAGCGTCGGCGCCACCCGGCCCCGCGAGTTCTGAGCATCCCTTGAGCTGCGCGGGGCCCCCACGCGGGTACGTTCCCCACACACCGCCGACCAGGGCGGCGGCCGAACTCCGGGGGAACGCACCATGGACGTCTTCTTCTACCTCATTCCCGTGGTCATGATGACCATCATCGGCTTCATGGCGTACCGGGTGCTGAGCCGCTGGCTGCGTATCAGAAGGGCCTGGAACAGCGGGCTGACGGCCGAGGCGCGCTGCCTGAAGACGTTCACGACGGTCAGCGAAGGCGTGGGTGAGCACAGCCGCGTGAGGACGACCATCCACCACGTGTACGAGTTCAGGACCCATGACGGCCAGGCCGTCCGCTTCGAGGAGGAGGACGGTCCGATGACGACGGTCGAGGGCGACTTCGTCACCGTGTACTACACCGACGGCCCCAACGTGGTCGCCACGGCCCACGCGCCCGGCCAGCGGGTCAAGCAGGCCGCGGCCGGCCTCGGCCTCCTGGCATTCCTCGGGGTGGCCTTCGCGTTCTGCGTCTTCTTCATGGTCACCTTCCACCAGTTCTCCACGGACTCCTCGTTCACGATGCCGTGACCCTCCTCAACTGACGAGCCGTCAACTACCGTGCGCCGACATGGAGTCCATCAGGCGCACGGTCGCACAGCTCGTCGCCGACCGGTGGGACGACCACCGACCCGGGCTGTGGTTCGAGGAACAGGTCCTGACCCACCACGAGGTCGCCGCCGGAGCCGCCGCCCGTGCGGCACTGCTCGCCGACCTCCTGCCGCCGGCCGCAGAACCGCACATCGGCGTCCTCCTCGACAACACCCCCGAATTCCCCCTGTGGTTGAGCGCGGCGGCCCTCGCGGGCGCCGCCGTCGCCGGGATCAACCACACCCGCAGGGGCCCCGAACTGGCCCGCGACATCCTGCACACCGAGTGCCGGGTACTGATCACGGAACGGGCCCACCTACCGCTTCTCGAAGACCTCGAACTTCCGGGCGTGCACGTACTGGTGACGGAGACCCAGTCCTACGCCGACCTCCTCGCCCCGCACGCCGGGGCCGCACCCGACCCGACGCGGGCCACCCCCGCCGACCGCCTCCTCCTCTACTTCACCTCCGGCTCCACCGGCGCCCCCAAGGCAGCGATCTGCTCCCAGGGACGGCTCGCCGCGGCCGGACGGGCGCTGGTGGACCGCTTCGGGGTGCGGCGGGACGACGTGCACTACATCTGCATGCCGATGTTCCACGGCAACGCGGTCATCGCCGACTGGGCCCCCGCGCTGGTCGCCGGGGCGGGGATCGCGCTACGGCGCCGGTTCTCCGCCTCCGGCTTCCTGGACGACGTACGGGCGTACGGGGCCACATACTTCACCTACGTCGGACGGGCCGTGCAGTACGTCCTCGCCACCGAGCCCCGCGCCGACGACCGCGACAACCCCCTGCGCATGGGCTTCGGCACGGAGGCGGGGGCGGTGGACGCGGCGGCGTTCGAGGAGCGGTTCGGGGTGCGGCTCGTGGAGGGGTACGGGTCGTCCGAGGGCGGGGCGGCGATCCAGCGGACGCCCGGGGCGCCCCCGGGCGCGATCGGGCGGGCGGCACCCGGCGACGACCTCGCGGTGGTCGACCCGCAGACGCGGAAGGAGTGCCCGCCGGCCCTCCTCGCCGACGACGGCCGTCTGCTCAACGGCACCGAGTCGATAGGGGAGTTGGTCAACCGTGGCCCCAACCCCTTCGAGGGCTACTGGCGCAACCCGGAGGCGGACGCCGCCCGCCGCCACGACGGCTGGTACTGGACCGGCGACCTCTTCTACCGCGACACCGGAGGCTTCCTCTACTTCGCCGGCCGCACCGACGACCGCCTCCGCGTCGACAGCGAGAACCTTGCCGCCGCCGTCATCGAGAACATCCTCGCCCGCTACGACGGAGCCGAGGCCGTCGCCGTCTACGCGGTCCCCGACCCGGTCGCCGGGGACCAGGTCATGGCGACCATCGCGGGTGCCTTCGACCCGGACGGCTTCGCCGAATTCCTCGTCTCCCAGCCCGACCTGGGCACGAAGATGACCCCCCGCTTCGTACGCGTTGTCCCGTCCATGCCCGTCACCGCCACCAACAAGATCCAACGAGCCACCCTCCGCCGCGAGGGCTTTTGCTGCCCGGACCCGGTCTGGTGGCGCCCGCCGGGGAAATGGGCGTACCGCAAGTTCTCCGCCGTGGATCTGGCGCGACTGGTGACGGAGTACCGGGAGCGGGGGCGGGAGGAGCTGCTGACGAGGTAGGGCTGGGCCTACCTCCGGAACGCCCCCTGCGCGTATGGCCGTTGCCCACCGCTCCCGCCTACCGTGACTCCATGATCCGAACGGTCGTACGGGATGTGGCGCGGGCGGTGGCCTACCTGCTGAGCGGTGTGCTGGTCGGCGGCCCCCTGCTGGTGGTGCTCCTGGTCCTGGGCACCCTGGGTCTCGCCCTGGCCCCGGTCCTCGTGGGCCTGCCGCTGCTCGCCGTGGCCGTCCTGTCGGGCATCCCCGTCGGCGCGCTCGAACGGCGGCGGCCGGCCCTCACCAGCGCCCCGCCGCTGCCCGACCCGCACGCCACCCCGGCCGAACCCGGTCTCGGCGCGTGGGCCCGGCTGCGGCTGACCGAGCGGGCGACCTGGCGGGAGTTGGCGTACACGGGGCTCCTCGGTTTCGTGCTGTGGCCGCTGGACGCGCTCGTGCTGTTCGGGGCGCTGGGCGTACCCGGCGCGATGATCGGGGCGCCCGTGCAGCTGGCGATGACGAGCAGTGCCAGCGGTGACGCGCGGATCGCCAAGCTCTGGCTGATCGACTCCTACGGCCAGGCCCTGCTGTGCACGGCCATCGGCGTCGTCCTCCTCCTCGCTCTGCTGTGGCCCCTCGTCCGGTACGCACGGGCCCGCGTCGCTCTCGCCCGGCTGCTGCTCGCGCCGAGCCAGGCGGAGGCGGAACGGAGGCTGGGCGAGGTGACGCGCTCACGGGCCCGGCTGGTGGCGGCCTTCGAGGCGGAGCGGCGCCGGATCGAGCGCGATCTGCACGACGGCGCCCAGCAGCGGCTCGTGTCCCTGAGCATGACCCTGGGCCTGGTCCGGCTCGACGCCCCGCCCGAACTTGCCGACCGGCTGGCCGCCGCCCATCGGGAGGCCGACGAAGTCCTGGGCGAACTGCGGGAGTTGATCCACGGCATCCATCCTCAGGTCCTCGCCGACTACGGCCTTCCGGACGCCCTCGCCGACGCGGCCGACCGTTCCGCCGTCCCCGTGGAACTGGACGTTGACCTCCCGCGGTTCGCCGACTCCGTCGAGTCCGCCGCGTACTTCGCGGTCCGGGAGGCGCTCGCCAACATCGGCAGGCACAGCGGGGCGGAACGGGCATGGATCGGCGGGCGGTACGCGGGCGGGCGGCTGCGGGTGGAGGTGCGGGACGACGGGACGGGCGGCGCCGACCCCGCGCGGGGCACGGGCCTGACCGGCCTCGCCGACCGGCTCGCCGTGCTCGATGGGAGACTGTCCGTCCACAGCCCGGCCGGCGGCCCGACCGTCCTGTCCCTGGAGATCCCGTGCCCGCAGCGCTGAAGATCGTGCTCGCCGAGGACAGCGTGCTGCTGCGGGAAGGACTCGTCGGCGTCCTGACCCGGTTCGGCCACGAGGTCGTCGCGGCGGTCGGGGACGCGGAGGCGCTGACGGCGGCCGTGACGTCGTACGCCCCCGACCTCGTCGTCACCGACGTGCGGATGCCGCCCGGCCTCACGGACGAAGGCCTGCGCGCCGCCCTCGAACTACGCGCGGCGGACCCCTCCCTGCCCGTCCTCGTCCTCAGCCAGTACGTCCAACGGGCCTACGCCGCCGAGCTGTTGGACACCGGCGACGGCACCGGCGTCGGCTATCTCCTCAAGGACCGCATCGGCCAGGTCGAACAGTTCGCGGAGGCGGTGCAGCGGGTCGCGGCCGGCGGCACGGTCGTCGACCCCGAGGTCGTACGGCAGCTGCTGCGGCGCCGGCGTGATCCGCTGACGGCGCTCACCCCGCGCGAGCGGGAAGTGCTGGCCCTGGTCGCCGAGGGCAAGTCGAACGGGGCGATCGCCCGCGCCATGGTCGTCACCGAGGCGGCCGTCGGCAAGCACATCGGCAACATCCTGGGGAAGCTGGACCTGCCGCCGGCGGCGGACACACATCGACGGGTGCTGGCGGTCTTGGCGTACCTGCGAGGCTGAGGCCCGCACGGCGGAAGGGGGTGTGGGTGGCGGAGCCCCCACGGCGCGCGGCGGAGCCGCGCAAAAACGACGATGGCGAGAACGACGATGGCGAGGCAGGTTCGCGCTTTCTGCGAACATGCCCCGCCATCGTCATTGTGCGCCGCCAGGGACTCGAACCCCGGACCCGCTGATTAAGAGTCAGCTGCTCTAACCAACTGAGCTAGCGGCGCAGACTCTGTCGCTCTTCCGCCTTCGGCGGCTGGCGACAGAGAAAATACTACCTGGTCCGTAGGGGTGCCTTCGACCAGTTAAACGTGAGCTGGATCTCCGTAGGTCCCCGCGTGTCTAGATCGCCAAGGAGAGCAGTACCGGTGCCGCTCCCCGGTTCAGCGTGTGCGCCGCCGCGCGCAACCGGTGCGCGTGTTCCAGAGGGAGCGACAGCGCGAGGCAGCCGACGGCGGAGCCCGCGGTGATGGGGACCGCCGCGCAGACCGTGCCCGGCGCGTACTCCTGGAGGTCGAGGACCGGGACCGTGGGTGTCTGGGCGTCGAGCTTGCTCAGCAGCACCTTCTCGTTGGTGATCGTGCGGGCGGTGAGCCGGGCCGGGCGGTGGCGCGAGAGATGGTCACGGCGGCCGTTGAGGTCGAGCTGCCCCAGCAGGCCCTTGCCGAAGGCGGTGGCATGGGCGGAGGAGCGGAAGTCGACCCACTCGTGGACCGCGGGCATGGCCGGGCCGTCGGCCCAGCCGGTGACCTGGATCTCGCCGTCCAGGTATCGGGTGATGTAGACGGCGGCGCCCACCGAGTCGCGCAGCCGGTCGAGGGTGTGCTGGAGCTGCTCGCGCAGGGCCTGGTCATGACCCTCCGCGGAGCCCAGCCGGGCGAACGCGGCACCGGTGACGTAGGCGCCGTCGGTGGTCTGCTCCACGTATCCCTCGCGACGTAGCATCCGCAGGAGCGCGGTCAGGCGCTCGCTGTCGACGCCGGTGCGACGGGCGATCTCGGCGTCGGTGACGCCACCTGCGTGCTGCGCCACCGTCTCCAGGACGCGCAGGGCGTCCTGGGCCGAGTGGTACGGCGCGGTCGGCTCGTGCTTGAGCGCCACGGTTTCCCCCTGCGCTTCTCGGGCCGTTTTTCGGACAGCTTGCCGTTTCCCACGATACGGCCCAAGAGCCCTGCGTGGAGGGGTTGTTCACGAGAAATTCCCCGGGCCCTCGGGCCTCCCAACTGCCGGACCAGCACTCTGGCATATGCCAAAGGCATGGCCCGGCGGGTGGACCTCGCATGTTCCCACGCGTTACCCCGTTCACTCGGTGTAGTCAGATGACCGCGCTCAGGAACTCGCGCGTTCGTTCGTGCGACGGATCGCCGAAGATCTGCTCGGGGCTGCCCGACTCGATCACCTGGCCAGAATCGAACATCAGAACTTGGTCCGAGATGTCCCGGGCGAAGTTCATCTCGTGGGTCACGCAGAGCATCGTGATGTCGGTGGTGCGGGCGATGTCGCCGAGCAGGTCGAGGACGCCCGCGACCAGCTCGGGGTCGAGCGCGGACGTCACCTCGTCGAGGAGCAGCACCTGCGGGCGCATCGCCAGCGCCCGCGCGATCGCCACCCGCTGCTGCTGCCCGCCGGAGAGCTGGCTCGGGTAGGAGTCGCACTTGTCGGCGAGCCCCACGAGGTCGAGCAGCTCGCGGGCGCGCGCCTCGGCCTCGTCCTTGGAGAGCCCGAGGACGTTGACGGGCGCCTCGGTGATGTTCCGCAGCACCTTCATGTTCGGGAAGAGGTTGAACTGCTGGAACACCATCCCGATGTTCTTGCGGACCTCACGGCACTGCTTGTCGCTCGCCGGGTACAGCTGCTGCCCGCCGACGGTGATCCGCCCCTCGTCGGGCTTGGTGAGAGTCATCAGCAGCCGCAGGATCGTCGTCTTGCCGGAGCCGGACGGGCCGATCAGCGTGACGTGCTTGCCGGCGTCGACCGAGAAGTCCAGCCGGTCGAGGACGGTGTTGCTGCCGAATCGTTTGGTCACGTTCTCGAAGCGGATCAGTTCACCGGTGTCGGCCGGACGTGTACCGGGCGACTCGGGTTCCTTCATCAGCGGGGTGTCAGCGGACAAGACGACGCTCCAGGGCTCGCAGGAGGAGGGAGGCGGGGTACGCGATGACGATGAAGGCGATGCCGACGGTCACGATGGCCTCGTTCATCTGGAAGGTCTGGGAGCCGAACTGGCGGGCCTCGCCGAGCATCTCCAGCACACCGATGGTCATCAGCATCGGCGAGTCCTTCAGCATCGCGATGACGTAGTTGCCGAGGGCGGGCACGACCCGGCGCAGCGCCTGCGGCAGGATCACCGCGGTCCAGGTGCGCGAGCGCGGCAGGCTGAGCGCCGTCGCCGCCTCCCACTGGCCGGCGGGCACCCCGTCGATACCGGCGCGGTACACCTCGGCGGTGTACGTCGAGTAGTGCAGCCCGAGGCCGAGCACGCCGGTGGCCAGCGCGGACAGGGTCAGGCCCCACTCGGGCAGTACGTAGAAGAGGAAGAACAGCTGGACCAGCAGCGGGGTGTTGCGGATGAACTCCGTGACCGCCTTGACCGGCCAGCGCACCACCTTCAGCTTCGAGCGCTGGGCGAGGGCCCAGACCAGGCCGAGGGAGAAGGCGAGCAGTGCGCCCCAGAGAAGGGCTTGCAGGGTGACCAGTACGCCGTCCCGGAAGGCCGGCATGAAGTCGCCCAGTGTGGACCAGTCCCACTTCATGAGGCACCTCCGGGGGCGGACGTCTTCGCGGCCGTTCCTGTTCCCGTTCCTGTTCCCGCACCCGCTGCGGCCAGGTCCTGGGGGCGCCCGGCGACGGCCTCGCGCGGCCCGGGGACGCCCTTCGCGGGGGCCCGGCCGACGCCGGCCTTGGCCCGCCGCTCGACCTGCCGCATCACCCGGGTGATGGCGAAGGCGAGGACGAAGTACATGACGAGGATCACCGTGTAGACGGGCGCGCTCTGCCCGGTGGCGTTGCGCACCAGCTGGGCGGCGAACGTCGTGTCGGCGACACCGAGCACGGACACCAGGGCCGTGCCCTTCAGCAGCTCGATGAGCAGATTGCAGAAGGGCGGCACCATCTCCGGCCAGGCCTGCGGCAGCACGATCTTCCGCATCCGCTGGGCGGGCGTGAAGCTCAGCGCCACCCCCGCCTCGCGCTGCGCCGCCGGCACCGCGGCCACCGCGCCCCGCACGATCTCCGAGCCGTACGCGCCGTACGTGCAGCCGAGGGTGAGCACGGCGGCCCACATCGGGACGAGCTGCCAGCCGAAGGTCAGTGGCACCACGAAGAACACCCAGATCATCAGGACCAGGGCGGAGGTGCCGCGGAAGATCTCGAAGTACGCGCCCGCCACCAGCCGCACGATCCACAGCCGGTGCTGCCGGGCGAGCCCCACGGCGAAGGCGACGGCCGCACCGAGGGCCGCGCCGTACACGGTCAGCTGGACGGTGATCCACACACCGCGCAGGAGCAGTTCCCACAGGCCCGAGCTGAAGGTGAATCCGTCGAGGAAACCGGCGGCGGTCACCTCGTTCATGGCGCTCACGGCACTCACGGAACCCATGGCGGTCATGTCGTTCATGGCACTCATGGGCGGCACTTCTCCTCTGCCCTGATGTCGGTCATCTGGTCCTTCGTGAACCCGAAGGGCCGCATGACCTCCAGCAGCTCCCCGCTCCGCTTCATCTTGTGCAGCTCGCGGTTGAAGGCGTCCCGAAGATTCCGCTCGGGCATGCGGAACGCGAACCCGCCGACGTCGACGACCGGCTTGCCGTCCACGATCGGGGTGACCTCGTCGGTCGCCTCCGCCTTCGTGCTCCCGGTCTGCTCGACCACGTTCCGCACGGTGACGGCGGTGCCCGCGAACACGTCGACCCGGCCCTGTTCGACGGCGAGGAGACCGGCCAGCTGGTCGGGCAGGGTGTCGATCTTCTTCACCCCGGCCGCTTCGGCGTAGTCGATCTCCGCGTAGCCGATGCCGGTCGCCATACGGGCCCCGGTCCGCGCGATGTCGGCGTAGGTGCGCAGCTTCTTCGGGTTCCCCTTGGGCACGATGAAGGCGTCCTTCATCTGGTACTCGGGGTCGGCGAAGAGCACCTGCTCACAGCGCTCCGGGTTGATGTACATGCCGGCGGCGACCACGTCGAACTGCAGGGAGTTCAGCCCGAAGATCAGCGAACCGAACTCGGTCGGGAACGGTTCGACGTGATCGACGCCGAGTCTGCGGAAGATCCGCGTCGCGATGGCCGGCGCGGAGCCCGTGATCTCGCCGTCCTTGCCTATGTAGCCGTACGGCTGCTCACCCGCGATGCCCAGCCGGACGGTGCCCTTCGCCCGCAGCTGCTGCAACAGCTGTCCGCCGTCGCCGGTGTCCGCGGTCGCCACCCGGCTGCACCCGCTGCTCGCACCGACCACCGCGCCCGTACTGACCAGGGCTGCGGTGCCGGTGAGCAGGGTGCGGCGGGGGATGCCGGGTCTGCTGGGATGTCGGCTTTTCCTGTCGTGTGCGTGCAATCGAGCCATGGCCGCGCGGCTACCCGAGGCGGCAACGGGTATGCCAGGTCTTTTCCGGTCCTTCACGCACCGGTGCCCGCGGCGAACGGTCGGGGTTGAGGCCCGGGCCACGGGGCAGGCGCCACCGGACGGACGTGATGATGCAAGGAGGCGTCGATGGCGGAACGGCACGTCGAGATCGCGCTCGACCGGCGCGGGGTCCGCTGCACGGCCCGGTTGCTGGACGACCGCGCGCCGGTCACCTGCGCGGCGGTGTGGGACGCCCTGCCCCTGTCCGGTGACGTCTACCACGCCAAGTACGCCCGCAACGAGATCTACGCCCTCTTCCCACCCTTCGCCGACCGCGAGCCGCCCCTGGAGAACCCCACCGTCACGCCCATCCCCGGCGACCTCTGCTACTTCTCCTTCGCCGGCACGGAACTGGCGACGAACGCGTACGGCTACGACCGCGAGGTCCGCCCCGGCACGACCCTCGTCGACCTGGCCCTCTTCTACGAACGCAACAACCTGCTGCTCAACGGCGATGTGGGCTGGGTGCCGGGCATCGTCTGGGGCCAGGTGATGTCGGGCCTGGACGAGATGGCGGAGGCGTGCAACGACCTGTGGAGGGCGGGGGCGCTGGGGGAGAGCCTGCGGTTCAGCCGGGCATGACGGTGCGGGGCGCCCAATGGCCCGGGGGTGCGGGAGCGTCGGCGGGTGCGGGTGGGTTCGTGGTCGCTCGCGCAGTTTCCCGCGCCCCTGAAAGACCAGGTCCTGTGGGCCTGACAGACATCGGCCCTGCGGGCCGAAAAGCACGGGGCGCAGCCCCTGCTCTTCAGGGGCGCGGGGAACTGCGCGACCAACCACACGCCACCCGCACCCGACAACGCACCCCCCCTCGGGGTCGAAGGGGCAGCGCCCCTGGGGGATGGGACGGGTAGGGGCGGCGGGGGCGATCAAAGCCGGGGCGGCACCACCCCCGCAACCCCCGCCTCGTACAACGCATGCCCCACCCGCAACACCACATCATCCCGATGCCGAGCCGCCACCACCTGAACCCCCACCGGCAGCCCACCCCCATCCACCCCCACAGGCACACTCGCCGCAGGCTGCTGCGTCAGGTTGAACGGATACGTGAACGGCGTCCACCCCGTCCACCGCCGATGCCCGGACCCACCCGGCACCTCCACCCCCGCCTCGAAGGCCGTCACGGGCAGGGCGGGCGTGACCAGCACGTCGTACCGCTCATGGAAGGCCCCCATCCGCCGCCCGAGATCCATCCGCACATCCACCGCAGCCAGATAGTCCAGCGCGGACAGCCGCGCCCCGAGATCCCGGATCTCCCGCAACCCGGGGTCCAGCACCGTCCGCTCACGCGCCCCCAGCCGCTGCGTCACCCGCGCCGCCCCGCTGAACCACAGCGTGTGGAACGCCTCGACGGGATCGGAGAAGTCGGGGTCGGCCTCGGTGACGTACGCCCCCAGCCCGGCGAGCCCCTCCACGGCCTGCCGCACCGCGAGGGCGACGTCCGGCTGTACGGCGACCTGCCCGCCCAGCGACGCCGAGTACGCGACCCGCAGCCCCCGCACCCCACCGGCGAGCGCGTCCACGAAGGACCCGGGCGCCGGCCCGAGCCCCGACCAGTCCCGCGTGTCGGGCCCGGAGACGACGTCCAGCATCAGCGCGGCGTCCGCCGCGTCCCGTGTCAGCGGCCCCACATGGGCCAGCGTGCCGAAGGCGCTCGCGGGATACAGCGGCACCCGCCCGTACGTCGGCTTCAGCCCGAACACCCCGCAGAAGGCGGCCGGGATACGGACGCTGCCACCCCCGTCCGTGCCCAGCGCCAGCGGCCCCGCCCCGAGCGCCACGGCCGCCGCGGCGCCCCCGCTGGAGCCCCCGGCCGTACGCGAGAGGTCGTACGGATTCCGCGTCACCCCGCTCAGCGGCGAGTCGGTGACGCCCTTCCAGCCGAACTCGGGTGTCGTGGTCTTCCCCAGGAAGACGGCACCGTGCTCGCGCAGCCGGGCCACGGAGGGCGCGTCCTCGTCCCAACCACCCGCAGCCGAGATCGTTCTGGAGCCCTTCAGCGTCGGCCCGCCCCGCATCAGCAGGATGTCCTTCACCGTGACCGGCACCCCGTCCACCGCCCCGGCCGGCTCCCCGCGCCGCCAGCGCCCCTCCGACTCCCGCGCCTGGGCGAGGGCCGGCTCGGCGTCAAGGCGCACGAACGCGTTCACGTCAGGCTGCACCCGCTCGGCCCGCTCCAGCGTCGCCCGCGCCACCTCCACGGGGCTGAACTCGCCCTTGCGATACCCCTCGACGAGTCGTACGGCGGACAGCTCCGTCAATCGCGTCGGCTCCGACATGTGGCCCCTCCCAGGGGAGTTCAGTGTCCGGGTACGTACCCGCGCTGCTTGTCGACCACATTGGGAAGCGGTTTTCCCGCCTCCCACAGCTCGAACAACTCCACGAACTGGGCGCCGAGTTCGTCCCGCCACCCCACCGTGTCCCCGCTCATGTGGGGAGAGACGATCAGCCCCGGCACCTCCCACAGCGGATCGTCGGGACCCAGCGGTTCGCGCTCGAACACATCCAGCGCCGCCCCCGCGATCCACCGCTTCCGCAGCGCCTCGACGAGCGCGTCCTCCACCACGAGCTGCCCACGCCCCACATTCACGAACCGTGCGGACGGCTGCATGACCCCGAACCGCCGGGCGTCGAACATGCCGTACGTGGCCTCCGTCAGCGGCGCGGCCGCGATCACCCAGTCGGCGCGGGCCAGCAGCCGGTCGAGGTCCTCCGGACCGTGGACGCCGGCGCGCGCGGCCCGGCCGACCAGGGCCGTATGGAGGCCGAGGGCCTTGAGATGGCGTGCGACGGCCCGACCGATCGGCCCGGACCCCACCACACAGGCCCGCCCGCCCGCCACCCGCAGCGTCTCCCGGTGCCGCCACTCCCGCCGCCCCTGCAACTCCCAGCTGCGCGGCAGATCCTTGGCCATGGCCAGGACGAGCGCGGCGACGTACTCGGCGATCGGCGCGTCGAAGACCCCGCGCGCGTTCGTCACCACCGTGTCCTCGTCGGCGGCGAGCCCGGGGCCCAGCAGATGGTCGACGCCCGCGCTCGCCGTGTGCACCCAGCGCGGCCGGGGCCCGTCGCCCGGCCAGACGTCCCGCACCGCGCGGGACGCGAAGTCCCACACCAGGAGCACATCGGCGTACGGCAGCCGCTCGGCCAGCGTCGAGGCGTCCACGTACTCGATCGTGGCCCGCCCGGTGAGCCGTCCGAGCCGGGGACGCGGCTCGGTGTCGAGGACGAGGAGGTGCGGGCGATGCGACGAGGTCATAGGCGTAAGACACCAATCACAAAAGACAGATCACAAAAGACAGATCACAAACGGAAGCGGCTCTACCGGCCCCACGGGATGCGTGTGACATGCACTGATTGACCACGCTCGCACCCGAACCTACCTTCGTCAACACGGACTTGCGCACGGTCTGTCGTCCACACTTCTCTCTCCGTGAGGCCGGTGGCTGTCATGAACGTCTCCTTCCTCGGTGGGCCCCGGCCGCAGCGCGGCGTCGGTGTCATCGCCCCGTTCGACTTCGCCCTCGACCGCGAGCTGTGGCGCTGGGTCCCGGACGATGTCTCCCTCCATCTCACCCGGACCCCGTACGTCCCGGTCGAGGTGAGCCTCGACCTCGCCCGGCTGGTCTCCGAGCACGAGACGCTCCACGATGCGGTCCGGGCCCTCAACGAGGTCGCGCCCGAGGTCGTGGCCTACGCCTGCACCAGTGGCAGCTTCGTCGGCGGGGTCGCGGGGGAGCGCGCGATGGGGGAGGCGATGACCCGCGCGGGCGCCGCGCACGCGGTCACCACCTCGGGCGCGATGCTCGCCGCCCTGGCCGAGCTGAACGCGCGCCGTGTCGCGCTGGTCACCCCGTACACCGACTCGGTCACCCAGTCCCTGGAGGAGTACCTCGCGGAGGCGGGCGTCCAGGTCATCGGCCGGGCCTCGCTCGGCCTGGTCCGGCACATCTGGAAGGTTCCGTACCACGATGTGGTCGCCATGGCCCATCGCGCGGTCCGCTCGGCGACGCCGGACGCCCTCTTCATCTCGTGCACCAACCTCCCCACGTACGACGTCATCCCCCAGCTGGAAGCGGAACTGCGGATGCCCGTTCTCTCGGCCAACCAGGTGACGATATGGGCGGCGCTGCGTCATCTGGGTACCCGGGCGGTGGGTCCGTACCAGGCTCTGCTCGACGAGTCGGCCAGGCAGACGTTCGGTGCGGGACCTGTTCCGCCACCGCCGGTACTGCCGGAAGAACAGGAAGGTTGGGCATGACCGCACTCGGTTTCCTCTACCCGGGCCACTCCGCCGAGGACGACTATCCGCGTATGGAACAACTGCTCGGCAGTGACATCCGGGTGGACGTGGTGCACACCGACATCGGTGAGGACGCCCACCGCGTGGACGCCCTGCGCGAGATGGGCGCACCCGAACGACTGGCCGCCGGCTGCGAGGCCCTGCGCCTCTCCGGCGCGGAAGCCGTCGTCTGGGCCTGCACCAGCGGCAGTTTCGTCTACGGCTACGAAGGCGCCCACGACCAGATCCGCGCCCTCGCCCGCGCGGCGGGCCTCCCCGCCTCCTCCACCTCCTTCGCCTTCGCCCACGCGGCGCGGGAGGTGGGCGCCACCAGGGTGGCCGTCGCGGCGACCTACCCCGACGACATCGCCCGGCTCTTCGTCGACTTCCTGGCGGCGGCAGGCGTGGAAGTCCTGTCGGTGCGGGGCGCGGGCATCATCACGGCGGCGGAGGTGGGCACCTGGGGCCTCGACGAGACCCTCGCCCTGGCCCGTTCGGCCGACCACCCCGAAGCCCAGGCCCTCCTCCTCCCGGACACGGCGCTCCACACGGCCTCCCACATCCCCACCCTGGAGAAGGAACTCGGCAAACCGGTCCTCACCGCCAACCAGGTCACGGTCTGGGAGGCCCTGAGGCTGGCGGACAGGAGGGTCAACGCCCCGGAACTGGGGGCCTTGTTCACACGGGAACCGATCGTGCAGGTCTAGTTTCCGGGCGGGAGTCCCGCGCCCCGTTCCCAGGGGCGCGGGGAGCTGCGCGACAAGCCCCCACCGAACCCGCGCCTCGGGGTCGGAGGGACGCAGCCCCTGGGGACGGGACGGGTAGGGGCGGGTAGGGGCGGCGGGTGCGGGGAATAAACGGAGCCACCCTCCTGTTAGTCCCGACCGTAGCCACCACCGATCCGTCCGCAGGAGGCCCCACCGTGACCACAGACGAGATACGAGGCGAAGCCAAGGGCACCGCCCCGGTCCCTCTCTCCGTCCTCGACCTGGTCACGGTAGGCGCCGGCCGCACAGCCACGGACGCCCTGCGCACCAGCGTCACCCTCGCCCGCCAGACAGAAGACCGCGGCTACCACCGCTACTGGGTGGCCGAACACCACTCCATGCCCGGCGTCGCCTCGTCCTCCCCGGCCGTGATCCTCGCCCACCTCGCCGCCCACACCACCCGCATCCGCCTCGGATCGGGCGGCGTGATGCTCCCCAACCACGCCCCCCTGGTCATCGCGGAGCAGTTCGGCACCCTCGAAGCGATGGCCCCCGGCCGTGTCGACCTCGGCCTCGGCCGCGCCCCCGGCACGGACGGCGCCACCGCAGCCGCCCTCCGTCGCTCGGCCCGCCTTCACGAAGGCGCCGACGACTTCCCCGAACAGCTCGCGGAGCTGATCCGTTTCCTCGACGACGACTTCCCGGACGGCCACCCCTACCGCCGTGTCCACGCGGTCCCGGGCCCCATCCAGAGCACCTCACCCGGCGGCGTCCAGTCCCCGCACCGCCCCCCGGTCTGGCTGCTCGGCTCCTCCGGCTTCAGCGCCCGCCTGGCCGGCTCCCTCGGCCTTCCCTTCGCCTTCGCCCACCACTTCTCCGCGCGGAACACGATTCCGGCGCTCGACCTGTACCGCGAGTCGTTCCGCCCCTCGCCGGTTCTCGACGCCCCGTACGCGCTGATCGGCGTCTCGGCTCTCGCCGCGGACGAGGAGAAGGAGGCCCGCCGCCAGGTCAGGGCCGCCGCGCTCAACATGGTCCGCCTGCGCACCGGCCGCCCCGGCCTCGTCCCGACGCCGGAGGAGGCGGAGGCGTACGAATTCAGCGTGGTCGAACAGGACTTCATCGACTCCTGGAACGCCGATGTCGTCCACGGCACCGTCGACGAGGTCCGCACCCGCCTCGACGACCTCCAGAAGCGCACCGGCGCCGACGAGCTGATGCTCACCAGCCACGCCCACAGCCCCGACCTGCGTCTGCGCTCGTACGAACTGATCGCGGACGCCTACGACCTGCCGCGCGTCCCCCGTACCGAAGCCGAACCGCAGGCCTGATCGGAGCACCTGGGCCCCTCAGGCTCCTTCAGGCCTGAGGGCAGGCCGCCGCCCCCAGCAGTTCCGCGATCCGTTCCGGCGACACCGCGCGGGAGTACAGCCACCCCTGCCCGGTGTCGCAGCCGAGCCGGCGCAGCCGGGAGGCCTGCGCGTCGGTCTCCACGCCCTCCGCCGTGACCGACAGCCCGAGCCGGTGGGCGAGCTGGACGAGGGCCTCGACGATGATCTCGTCGGCGGGGTTGGGCTGCCCGTCGTCCCCGGCGGCCCCGCTCTCCTCCCCGCTCTCGTACTGGAACCCCCGTACGAACGCCCCGTCCAGCTTCAGCACCGACACCGGCAGCCGGCTCAGGTACGCGAGGTTGGAGTACCCGGTGCCGAAGTCGTCGATGGCGATGCGTACGCCCATGTCGCTGAGCGCCTTGAGGGCCTGCAGCGGGCGGCCGGCGGAGCCCATGAGCGCGGACTCGGTGAGCTCAAGCTGCAGCAGGTGCGGGGCGAGGCCGGTCTCCGCGAGGATCTCGGCGACGTCGGCGACCAGGTCGGAGTCCCAGACCTGGCGGACGGCGACGTTCACACTGACGAAGATCGGCGCCCGGTCGGGGTGGTCGATCTGCCAGCGACGGGCCTGCCGGCAGGCGGTGGCCAGAATCCACCGCCCGAGCTGGACGATCGAGCCGTCCTCCTCGGCCAGTGAGATGAACCGATTCGGCGTCAACAGGCCGAACTGCGGGTGATGCCAGCGCACCAGCGCCTCGACCCCGCGCACCTCGCCCTGCGCCATGCCCACCAGCGGCTGGTAGTCCAGGACGAACTCGCCCCGTCCGACGGCCGCCCGCAGCGTCGACGACAGGGCCTGACGGGTCATCCGGTGGGCGTTGCGCTCCGGGTCGAACAGCGTCCAGCGGGCCTTGCCGTCGGCCTTCGCCCAGTACAGCGTCGTGTCGGCGGCCTGCATCAGCCCCGTCGCCGTCGTGCTCGCCGACTGCCGCTCGACCACCCCGATCGACGCGGAGACGGACAGCCGCTGACCGGCCAGGTCGAAGGGCGCCTGGAGGGCCTTGAGGACCGAGTCGGCCAGGTCGGCGAGTTGCTCCGTGCCGGTGGAGTCCTCCACGAGCAGCGCGAACTCGTCACCACCGAGTCTGGCCACCAGCGGCGCCCCGGCGGCCGTACCGGCCGTGCGCAGGAGGGCGGCCTCGTCGGCGCAGCGGGTGAGCCGCTCGGCGACGGCCGTGAGGAGCCGGTCGCCGACACGGTGGCCGAGGGTGTCGTTGACCGCCTTGAATCCGTCCAGGTCCAGATAGACCAGGCCGATCCGGCCGGTGCCGACCTCGTCGTACGCCTCCCGTTCGAGGGCGGCGGAGAGCTGTTCGAAGAAGAGGGTGCGGTTGGGGAGCCGGGTCACCGGGTCGTGCATCTGCAGGTGACGAAGCCTGGCCTGAAGCTGGCGGTTGGCGCTGATGTCGGCGACCGAGAGGAGCACCGCCCGCTCCTCCTCGGGCAGCGGCGCCACCGACACCTGCACCCACAGCCAGGCCCCGTCCGGCTGTTTCAGTCGGCGTGTACAGCGCAGCCGGGCCTGCCGGCCGCGCAGCACCTCGCGGTAGGCGTGCCAGGTCCGGGTGTCCGAGGCGAGGTCCACCAGGTCGGCGGCGACCCGTCCGACCAGCGGTTCCCCACCCGTACCCAGCAGCGTCCCCATCGCCCCGTTGGCGGTGACGACCAGCCCGTCCCGGTCGACGACGGCCATGGCGAGCGGCGCGACGGAGAACGCGGCGGGTGCCGTGGGACTCTCCCCCGACGGCGGGGACGACTGAACTGACGCATTGGCGTGACGTTCTGTAATCGCCGGCCGGACGAGGTCTGCCGCGGGCCCCGGCCCTTGGGACGTTCCGCTCACCGTTCGCTCCCGCAGTGCACTCGTTTTCGTACGGATCTCATGTGTCTCGTCGGAGCGGCCGAACCAAGTAGGCAGGGCGCTCATAGCCGTGTCCGTGCAGGAAAGTGTGCCGATCATAGAGGCTGGCCCCGAGGCCTTCTAGCCACTCTCCAGTCTCCCTGAACAACGACCTGATCTGACAGATCGTTTCTGCCCCGAGCTGAACGGCTTCCCCGCTCCGTCGACTGCTTGTGACGTTCCGTGAGTGCCCGGGGTGTCGGCCATTGGGGGCGATCCGGCTCCTTCTCGCCTGTTCCTCACTCTTCTGGTGCAGAGAAACAGGGCAAAGTACTACTAATTCCGAAAATCTGGACGCGGTGTTCACAAGATCCGCATCCGGAGGTCTCCGTGCAGCGTCCGCTCCCCTGGAAGGAACTGCTCGGCGACCGGGCGCCCGCTCTGCGCAGTACAGCGGCCATGCTCACCTCCCTCACCGCACTCGCCGCGACCTCTTTGATCGCTGCCCCCTCCGCCGTACCGCTGTCGGAGCCGTGCACGCTGCGACGCACCCAGGCGCATCACTCGGAGGGCCTCGACACCTGGAACTCCGCCTATCCGCGCCCCACCCGCGACCTCGACGCCGTACTCGTATTCTTGTCATTCCCGGACGCGGCCCCTCTCACCACACCGGCCGAGCTGACCGCGGATCATTTTCCGGCCACCAGTGAGTTCTTCGAACGCGCCTCGTACGGAAAGTTCGCACTCCGCCCCCATCCGCGCCGCGAGTGGCTGGAGATGCCCCAGCCGTCGACGGCGTACGCCATACGGCGAGACTGGAACGCGGCGCACCGGGCCGCCTACCTCAGGGACGCCCTCGCCACGGCCGACCCGCACGTCGACTTCTCCCGCTACGACATCGTGTACTTCGTCGCCGACCCCCACGCGCCCGGCGTCGACTCGGACGCGACGAAGGTGGTCAACCTCGAAACCCCGCTGGAGGTCGACGGCACGGGCCTCCGCCGGGTCGTCACCGTGTTCGAGCGACACCCCCCGGACCGCCTCGTCCTCGCCCATGAGACCGGCCACGTCTTCGACCTCCCCGACCTCTATCACCGCCCCGCCGACGGCAAGGGCGACTGGGACACCCATGTCGGCGACTGGGACCTCATGGGCAGCCAGTTCGCCCTGGCCCCGGACCTGTTCGCCTGGCACAAGTGGAAGCTGGGCTGGCTGGAACCGCGCCAGGTGACGTGCGTACGGGGGGTGGGGAGCACCCGGTTGACGCTGGAGGCGGTGGGAGCGGGACCGCGGGGGGCGTACGAAGGGGAGACGGGAGCGGCCGAGGTGGGCGAGGCCGAGGGTGGTGAGGTCGTCGGGCGTGCGGGTGGTGCCGGTGTCGTCGGCGGTGGCGCTGGGAGCGCGGGCGGGATGGTGGCCGGTGTCGGGGTGCGGACCTTCGGGGCCGGACGGGGTACGAAACTGGCGGTCGTCCGTACGGGTCCCGACAGCGCGCTCGCGATCGAGGCGCGGGGTGCGGTCGGCAACGACGGTTCCGTCTGCACGCAGGGCGTCCTCGTCTACCGCATCCGCAGCGGCGCCGAGTCCGGCGGCGGCCCCATCGAGGTCCTCGACGCCCATCCGCGCACCGAGGCCTGCTGGGAGGACTCCGTGTACCCGCCCCTCGCGGACGCACCGGTGGGTGTGGGGGAGAGCTTCACGGTGCCGGGGGAGGCCGTACGGGTCGAGGTGGAGGGGCGCACGGCGACCGGGGCGTGGGCGGTCCGGATCGTGACGGGGCGATAGGGACCGTTGCGGGGCGATAGGGGTCGGGTGAGGGCGGCCGGAGGGGCCCCCGGGTGGGGTGTGCCGGGGAACGAAGGAAGCCCCTCGCTTCCGCGAGGGGCTTCCTTCGTGTCGTGCGCCGCCAGGGACTCGAACCCCGGACCCGCTGATTAAGAGTCAGCTGCTCTAACCAACTGAGCTAGCGGCGCCTGCTGACGTCGTAGACCTTAGCACCCTGATCGGCGGGAGGAAAAATCGATACGCGCACGGTCGCGGAGGCACTCGCGCGGGCCGCCCGGACGGCCGCCCAGAGCAGTACCTCGGGCCCAGGAAGCCAAGGTCGGCGGGTGTCCGGGGCGACGAGCCAGCGGGATCCGAGGCGGGTGATTCCGGGTGCGTCCGGCGTCCCGCCGCCGGCCTCGCCGATGCCCTTGTCGTCGCCTTCGAAGGTGCTGTCGCCTCCGGTGTGGAGGACGGCCGGGACGGTCACGGCGTCGCCCGTGCCGTGACAGAGGAGGGGCGGGACGGCGCCCGTGCGGCCGGGGGAGCCCCACTCCTCCCACTCCAGGAGCGTGGGCAGCCGGTGGGCGGTGCCGGGGGCGGCGAACAGCAGCATGCGCCCGCGGTACACGGCGATGGGTCCCGAGCCGGGGCCCTCGTCCCATAACCGGTCGAGCATCCGCCGCCCGAAGATCGCCGGCACGCTGACGACGTCGAAGACGGTCCCGCACGGCAACACCACCGGCGCGGCCGGCCGCTCCTCCCACAGCGTCAACGTGCTGCGCGGATACGTTCCTGCCGAGGCCAGCCAAGCCGCCCCCTCCGCCGTGACCCTCGCGACATCGGCCCCGTCCTGCGGGTACCTGCCCGTCTCAACTCCACCGCTCATACATCCAGATCTACCGTCCGTGACCGCTCGACCCCGAGTGGTTGCCGAAAATTGGTACGTGAGATGGGCAAGTGGGGTATCTTGCCCACCCGGCATATGCCGGAAGCTGTTTCCTCCGGCTGGGAGAGCACTCACCGGCCGCACATGACCGCGGGCAGTGGTGCCGCTGGGGGCGATGGGGGAGGGCGGGCGCAGCGGCACCCCGCAAGCGCCGGTGAGCGAAACCCCGCACCGCCCCGACCTCAGCACCAGCTGCAGCCCGGTTCACCTGCCGACCCTGGCCGCGCAACCCCCGCTCAGATGGATTCAGGCCCGCTGACGTCCCGCCCCCGCAGGAGCTCCCGCCCGTACTCGACCATCTTCTTGGCATAGTCCTCGGTCCACTCCGCCCGCTCGGCGATGTCCGCCGAGGTCAGCCGATCGAACCGCCGAGGATCCGCCAGCTGCGCCGCCGCGATCGCCTGGAACTCCACGGCCCGGTCCGCCGCCGCCCGAAACGCCTGCGCCAACTCCGTCGCCCGCGACAGCAACGCCCGCGGATCGTCGATCGACTCCAGATCGAAGAAGTGCTCGGGGTCGCCTGCCGCCTCCGCCGGCTCGAAGAGCAGGGGCGCGGGGCGTAGCCGCGGTTCGTTCCGACGCGACGTGGGCTCCGCCATGTCTTCTCCTCCTCGTACGACGGTTCAGTGGGCCGGTCCCCGGGAGCGTCCCGGGTGGAGGGCCACCGTCCATTCTCTCGTGACCGCGCAAGTGGGCATCGACCCTGCCCAGACTCCCCACGCGCCGGCCCCCACACACCTGCGCCCCCGAAGGCGCCGCCCCGCTCGCACCGGTCCGAGCCCACTGCGGGCCACGCGCCCCCGAGCCGCAGATCAGGAGCCCGCGCTCCGCCGGGCCCCGACTAGGGCCGCCAGCCCACCCGATGCTCCCCCAGCTCCGCCAGCACCGCGTGGTTCGCCTCCCACCCGTCCGGGAACTTCACGGTCACACCCAGCTGCACCGGCTCGGTCGACGGATGGTCGTCGAGCAGGTCGGTGACGCCCGCCCGGCACACCACGATGCACGCGTGCCGGTGTCGGGAGGCCAGGACGCACAGCCGCCCGGTCTCCAGGTGGAACGCCGTCGCGTCCGGGCGCCCGGACAGCGGGTGCAGCACGACCGTGACGTCGTACTCGCGCCCCTGGAGCCGGTTGGCCGTGTCCACGACCACGTCCAAGACGCCCAGCTCGGTCAGCGCGGAGCGCACCGCGGCGGCCTGGTCGCGGTGGGCCGTGCCGACGGCGATCCGGTCGGCGGTCAGCGGCACGGGCTCCTCGGACCGCTCCGAGGTCGCCGCCCCACCCCGGTCGAGGAGCCGCCGTACGACCAGCGCGACGGCCCGTACCGCCTCGGGGTCGGTCCGTGGGGTGTGCCGGGCCGGCAGCTCCAGCAGACCCCACCCCGACTCGGCAGCCTCGTCGATGACCCGGTCGGGCCCGGAGCCGTCCGACGGCACCGCGAACCCGAGCCGCCGGTCCCCGTGCCCCGTGCCGCTGCGGAAGGGGGTGAAGGGGTAGAACGCGTCGGAGACCAGGGGCGCCGCCGACGCCGGGAGCCGCCACGACACCGGCAGCCGGTGCTGGGGCAGCTCGGGGTTGTGGGCCAGCAGCGTCGTCACCGCCGAGGCCGACGGGTCGTACGACAGCCCCGCCCACTGCTCGCTGCCCACGATCGCGAACGGGTCCAGCTGCCCGGGGTCACCCACGAACAGCGCCCGCTCGAACAGCCCCGCGACGGCCAGCAGCGCGTCCGACCGCATCTGGTACGCCTCGTCGACGATCGCGTGCCGCCATGGCTCGACACCCTTGACGTGCGCCCACTTCGCGGCCGTGGAGATCACGACGTCCAGCCCGGCCAGATCGGCCGCCTTCGTCGACTTCCGCACGTTCGCCAGGTCGTCGAGCGCCTTGTCGTACGGGTCGCTGTCGCTGCTGTGCAGCCGGCCGACCGGGAGGTCCGGGTCCTTCTCGGCGAGCCGGACGACCAGGTCGTCGACCTGCGCGTTCGTCTGCGCGATGACCATCAGGGGGCGGCCGGCGGAGGCGAGTTCGAGCGCCGCGCGGACGACGAGCGTCGACTTCCCGGCGCCGGGCGGCGAGTCGACGACGACGCCGCGCGCGTCGCCGCGCAGCGTGTCGCGCAGGATCGCGTCGGTGGCACGGCCGGCCGTCGCTCCGGGGTCGAGCAGGGCCTCGGTGGGGGTCACAGGACATCCTCGTCGGTCACCGGATCCGGCAGTGGTACGGCGTCGGGCTCACCCGGCGGCCCACCGTGTGTCCACGGTGTCTCCTCGGGGTCCGGCAGCTTCGCCCCGCCCCGCTGGTCGTGCTCGAAGAGGGTGAAACAGAGCAGGTCGCCCCGGTCGGGGACCGACCCCGCCTCCGGCTCCTTGCCCCGCCCCATCTTGTCCATGATCCGCAGCACCAGAAGGCCCTCGCCCTCCTCGCCCTCCTCGTACCCCACGAACTCCGCCGTCTGCGGCTTCCCGCCCAGCGAGCGGTACACCTTCGCCCGCTCCCCGAGATGCGGCCGGTCCCGCGTCGCCACGGTGACCAGGGGCCGGGGGCTCGGCCGCTTGCTCTCGCTGTAGGCCATGACGACGTCCGTGACCTGTCCGGCGAACGCCTCCCCGGCCAGCCGCCGCCCGGCCATGACGAGGGGGTCGTCCAGGGCCTCCTGGGCGTCGAGGCGGGCCTGTTCCCGCTCGCGCGCGGCCAGTTTGTTCGCGGCGGTGACCGCGTCGTCGATGCGGGGTTGCGGGGGTTCCCCGGCGACGATCCGGTCCCGGTGGCCGGTGAAGGACCAGCGGTCGCGGGTCCACCGGTCGGCCGCGTGGGCGCCCTCCGGCAGGGCGCGCAGCAGGTCGAGGCCGTGCCAGACCGCGTCCCACGTGGGCCGGGTGCGGCTCTCGACCAGGGCGCGGATCTCCCGCTCGGCGGCGGCCAGCGCGCCCAGCCGGTCGTCCGCCTCCAGGCCGTCCTCGGCGGCGGCCAGGGCGAGCCGCGCCCGGTCGTACCGCTCGATGGCAGGGGCCAGCAGCTTGTTGTCGAACGCCGGGTCGGTCGCGGGCCCGGCGGGCGGCCACAGCAACTGGCCCCCGGCGTCCCGCGCCAGCTCGGCCCGCCGCGCCGCCGCCTCACCCGACTCCCCCTCCGGGGGGTCGATCCAGGCGAGCAGCGACGCCAGATGCTGGTCCTCCACCCCGGACTGCCCGGTCGCCCAGTGCCGCGACAGCAGGTCGGTCAGCGCGAGCAGCAGCGAGGAGCCCGGCACCCGGGCCCGCTCCCCGAAGTGCGTGAGCCACCTGCCGAGCAACGGCACGCGCGGCGGCGCCGGATGGGGCGCCTCCGGGTCCTGCTCGGCGGTGCGCCGGAACCGCATGGAGCGCCCTAGGAGCCGTAGGAAGTCGATGCCCGTCCGGCTCGGCAGGATCAACTGCGGGGCGTCCGCGCACAGTTCGACCTCGACCTTGACGCGCTTGCCGGTCTCCGGGTCGGTTTCGCTGCGCTCGGCCGCCTCCACCACGTCGGCGTACGTGTCCACGTACGGCAGGACGATGTCCGCCAGTTCGGCCAGGAACGCGAACCGCAGGTCACGGTCCCGGGGCTGGGGCACCACCAGCAGCCGGGGCGCGTCCCGGTCGGTGCCGACGAGCGCGCCGAGCGGGGCCCCGGCCTCACCGGCGGTGGTGAGCGGCACGAGGACGAGGGGGCGGGCCGAGAGATGCCGGTGCAGGACGGTGGCCGCGGGCTGGGCGCGTCCCGTGCTGACGGCTTCGAAGCGGGCGAGGGTGGCGATCAGCGACACGGAACCCCCTCCGGGGCCGAACCGGGGAGGACGGCGGCTTCCGGACGCCCGGCCGGGGCTCCCAGCGCCTGCGACCCCAGCGCCTCCGCCCGCAGCTCCGCCGCCCTGCGCAGCGCGGCCACGGCGGGGTCGTCCGGGTCGCCCGCTCTGCCGTGGGCCGCCGCCAGGACGTCGTCGACCGTCGTGAGGCCGCCCAGCTCGGCGCGTGTGGCCCGGCCCAGGGAGGTCACCGCGCCCTCGGCGCGGGAGCGGGCCCGGCAGTGGAAGGCCAGCTCGCAGGCGGCGAGGCACTCGGGGGCGTAGGAGGCGGACAGCGCCTCGACGGCCGTCGTCAGCTGCTCCTGGGGAAGGTCCGTGGCGAAGCAGGTGCCCTCGGGGAGGGTGTCCGCGATCTCCTCGATGCGGGTCAGCCGCGTCAACTGGCGGCGCGTGACCGCCCGTTGCTTGCGGATGTCCACCGCGGCGGCCGTCGGGAGGTTGGTGAAGTCCTTGGGGCAGACCAGCAGCACCCGGTGGCGGACCTCGGGTGCGGGGGCGCCCTTCCTGGCCTCGCCGCCGAGCCGGGCGGCGACCTCCTCCAGCGCCAGCACGTACACCGCGGACTGGCGGGCCGCCGCGCCCACCTTCGCGGCGTCCGCCGAACCGTCCAGCATCGGGAAGGACTTGATCTCGACGACCGACCAGCTGCCGTCCGGGTGGACCACCACCGCGTCCGGCTCCAGGAACGCAGGGGTGCCCGCGACGTCGAGCGCGAGCATGGGGTGGTCGAGCAGCGCCCAGCCGCCGGCGTCCGTGGCCTCGCGCAACGCCAGTGCCGTACGGGCGGCGCGACCCTCGGGGCCCACGGCGGTGAGGTCGGGGACCTTGGCGGAGGTCGGTGGCTCGGCGCCGGGGTCCAGTCTCTCGTGCACCAACCGCAGCAGCTCCGCGCCGCCGTCCGCCTTGACCTTGGCCTCGAAGGCGTTGCCCCGCATGAAGGCGAACTGGGACTGGCCGAAGGCGGAGGGCGAGCCGAGCGCGTCCGCCAGCACCGCCTTGTTCACGCCCGCGCCGTCCAGGAGCGCGCGGCGCTCGCAGCCCGGGTTGGCCGCGAGCGCGGCGAGGGCGCGCGCGTCCAGCGACTTGGGTGGAACCTCGGGTCCGCGCAGCTCAGCGAGCCGCTGCCGCAGCGCCGTCCCCTGCTTCCGAGGGGGCGGCACCCGGCTCGGGTTCGATGATCCGCTGCCGTGGAATTCGCTCACCCGGGGAAGTCTGGCACCCGGCACTGACAATTGGGGAAACCGAGCCGCGAGAGGCGGCCGTGGCTGGAACGACGGGCTCCCCCCTGTGCTGTCGGTCACCGTCACCGAACCGGCCCGTGGTCATCGCCGGGAGTCCGAGCGCCGTCCGGCACCGGTCCGCGGTCCGCAGCACCAGCGGTGTCAGCAGCAGGCCCGCCCCCATCACGACGGCGCCCGCCACCGCGTCGAGGAAGTAGTGGTTCGCGGTGCCCATCACCACGATGGTGGTGATCAGCGGGTACGCGACGGCGGCGGTCCGCACGAGGCGTGAGCCGCCGCCGAAGCGCCAGAGGATCACACCGCACCACAGGGCCCAGCCGACGTGCAGGCTCGGCATCGCCGCGTACTGGTTCGTCATGCCGCCCAGGCCCCTGGGTGCGCTGGCCTCGCCGCCCCACCAGCCCCACGAGCTGTAGTGCGCCATGGTGTCGACGAAGCCGTGGGACGGGTCGAGCAGCCGGGGCGGGCAGGTGGGGAACAGGGTGAAGCCGACGAGGCCGATGAAGGTGGAGACCAGCAGCCAGGTGCGGGCCGCGCGATAGCGCACCGTGCGGGACCTGAAGAGCCATATCAGGAGCGCGGGTGTGACCAGGTAGTGCAGCGACGCGTACCAGAAGTCGGCGGGTATGCCGATCCAGGGCTCACGGGTGAACAGACGGTTCAGCGGATGCTCGGCGTTGAGCCACAGGGCCTTCTCGATCCGCAGGAGCGCCAGGCCGTGGTCGACGGCGTGGGCGGTGTCGCCGCGGGCGAGCAGTCGGCCGGCCGAGTACGCCCCGTACACCAGCAGGATCAGTGGCAGCTCGGTCCACCAGCGGAGCCGCGCGGTCGGCGCCCCCTCGGTAACCGGTGCGCCGGTCCTTCTGGTAACCGGTGCCTCGGTCGCCTCGGTCTGCGGCATCCGAACGTCCTCCCCCATCTGCGTGCGTCGGTGTTCACCTGAGATCGGTGTTCATCTGTGCGTGGTTCAGCTGTGGCTCTTGTGCAAGACGATGTCCAAGACGCAGAGATCGCCTTCCGGGTTGCCCCCCGACAGCGTGAGCGATGATGGAAGCATCCGCCTCTCAATTCTCCCTTCTCGCAGAAGGCCCCCGGAAAGGTCGCTCATGGCACCGCGCGTTCTGCTGGCCCGGCACGGACAGACGGAATGGTCCCTGCTCGGGAAGCACACCGGCAGGACGGACATTCCGCTCCTCGAAGAGGGGCGGCGCGGTGCCAAGCTCCTCGGGGAGCGCCTTCACCGGGCGCCCCTGGACGGGCTGCCCGGTGTCGATGTCAGGACGAGTCCCCTGTCCCGCGCGCGTGAGACCTGCGATCTGGCCGGCTTCGGCGACCGGGCCACCGAGTGGGACATGCTGATGGAGGCGGACTACGGGGCGTACGAGGGGCTGACCCCCGCCGAGATACAGGCCTTCCGGCCCGGCTGGCTCATGTGGCGCGACGGCGTTCCCGAGGGGGAGACCCTTCGGCAGCTCTCCGCGCGCGCGGACGAGGTGGTCGGGTGGGCGCGGAGCGAGGACCGCGATGTGCTGGTCTTCGCCCACGGGCACATCCTGCGGTGCATAGCCGCGCGCTGGCTGGGGTCGGACCTCGACTTCGCGGCCCGCATCCGGCTCAACCCGACCTCCCTGTCGGTCCTCGGCTGGGCCTACGGCGACCCGGCGATCGAGTCATGGAACGACACGGGGCACCTGTCGTAGCTGCGGGGCAGGTCTGCCCGTCATCACTGCGCCCACCCGTGCCACCCGAGCCACCCGTGCCACCCGAGCGGCACGACTGCCCGCAGCTACGACAGGTGGCTGTCTACGCGGTCCGCGCGACCCCCGCGTGCCGTTCCAGGAACGCCGACACCCCCGAGGCCCGGCGGTGCGGCAGCAGCACCCGAGCCGTCCCCGCGAGCATCTGCTGGACGCGGGAGGACTGGACCTCGTCGAGGAGGTCGAGGACCCGCATCCCGGCCGCCGCGGCCTCGTCGGGACGCCCCCCGCGCGCGAGGTCGTCGGCGAGTTCGGCGGTGTAGAGCGCGATGTTGCGCGTGAAGTGCGGGTTCTGCAGACCGGCCGCCCGGCGCGCGTGCCGGGCCGCCCGGGGCCAGTCGCCCAGCGTGGACCAGCACTGCGCCTCCAGACCCTCCAGCTCGGCCTCCCCGTAGAAACTCATCCACTCCGGGTCGGCCTCGGAGGTCCCCCGCCCGTAGAGGGCGTGCGCCCGGGCCAGCGCCTGCTCGCACCCGGTGCGGTCGGCGAGCCCCGCCCAGCCGCCCGCCTCCCGCAGCGCCAGCAGGGACATCAATCGTGGCGACCCCAGGGGCCGGGCGATCCGTTGCGCGGCCTGCGCCGCCCGTACCGCCTCGCGCGGCCGGCCGGCGTCCCGCGCGAGGAACGCCGTGTTGCAGAACGCGTGTGCCTCCAGCCCCGCGTCCCCCGACATCCGGGCCGTGGCGAGGGCCTCCGCGTAGTGCGAGCGAGCGTCGTCGAAACGTCCCGAGTCATGGGCCAACCAGCCCACCGAGATGGCCAGTTCCCCCGCCCCCGAGTACAGCCGGTCGGCGGTGGCCTGCCGGGTGGTGCCCGCGTCGAGCAGCGCGTACGCCGCCCGCAGAGGCGCCGAGGCCCTGCGGTACAGCCCGTCCGCCCCGTGCCGGTCGTCGAGCAGCCGGATCTTGCGTACGGCCGCTTCGAGGGCCCCCGCCTCCCCCGTGCCCGCCCGGCGGACGGGACGGCCGGCAGCCGAGGCGGTGCCCCCCGGTGCCAGGGGGCCGAGCGAGGCGGCCGCCACCGCGGCGGTACCGCCGGTCATGAACGCGCGACGTTGCACGTCGCTCTCCTCGTCGTTCTGGTACGTCTGTTGCGTGCCCCGCCGGCCGCGCACATAGCCCGTGTCGCCCCGCGGGTCCTGCATCTCGTACATCTCTTGCGTGTCATACGGCTCGTACGCGTCTTCCGTCTCACCCCTCATTCCATGTGAGGAGTGCGAGCGGCTCTTGTCGCGAGGGGAGGGCGCCTCGTCGGCGGGGCGCGCCCCCCGACCGCGTACCTCCGCGCGGGGCGCGAACCCCAGGTCGGTCAGTGTGCGGCCGGGGAACATGTGCAGGAACACCCGTTCGTACGCGTAGTTGGGGCAGCGGATCTCGCCCGCCTCGACCCGTCCGACGTACCGAGCGTCACAGCTCACCCGCTCGCCGATCTCACGCGCGGCCCGCCGTACCGCCGCGGCGAACTCGCCCGGCGAACGCTGCCCGCGCAGCCGCCTGAAGGCGAGGTTCGGCCGCTGTGGCCGGGGGAACTGGGACGAGGTCACCGATGACGACGCCATGGCCGGGCCCTCTCTCGCGAACCGTCGAACCATGCCGGATTCAGTAGGACTTGTGTGCGTGCTGCACGGTTGGTTCCGCTGTGTCCGGCGGGGCAAGAACGTACCCGCCCCGTCGGTGCCCCCAAGCGAGGTTTGGCTACAAACCGGATATCTCATCCTGGATCCGCCATGAACTGCCATCCTTTGCGGCGCAGTTTCGCCGTAGCCCTTGACGGAGCGGTGCGTTGGGCAGGGGGCTGGTAGGCGTGGGAGGCCCGGATGAAGAACCTCGAACCCCGTTCCGAGTGCGACCTGGTGACGGTGCCCGCGCGGCAGGGTCTGGAGGCGGTTGACATTCTCCGCCGGGGCGCCCTCGACGCGGTGGGGCCCGTCATGACGGTCGGGCCCGTTCTGCACGACGACACCTGCGACACCCTCGGGTTTCTGGTGCCGCCGGGTACGGCTGACGCCTGGGACGTGCCGGGGAGTACGTGTACGCAGAGCGATGGGCGGGGGGCGGTGCTGGCTCCTCCGGAGGGGGCGGGCTGGTTGTTGCCGCCCGGGGAGGCGGACCTGGCGACGGATCCGACGGTGCTGCGCGCTGCGCTGGGCGAGGCCGCGCGGTTGATCGAGGCGGCGGACAACTGTCGGTGAGCGCGGCCCAGTCGCCGTAGGTGGTTCTGTTCGTCGGCGGCCGCGGGTTCGTCGTGGCTGGTCGCGCAGTTCCCCGCGCCCCTCAAGAGCGGGCCTGCGGCCCGCCAGAGGGCGGCGCCCCTCTCCGTCGGGGTCGATAATGGGTCAATGGGCAGGTCGAAGAAGGGGCAGGGGCGGCGTGGGCAGGGGGCCGACGCCGTGGTCGAGGAGGTCGACGGGGGGCTCGCCGAACTGCTTCCGGATCGGGACCGGCCTCGGGCGTGGACACTGCTGGTCGACGGGGCGCCGCAGTCGCACGTCGACCTCGACGATCCGGCGTATCTGTCGTTCGAGTACCAGCGCCGGCTCGGGCATGTCATCGATCTCGTCGCCCCGGCCGGCCGGCCCGTGCACGTCGTGCACCTGGGCGGGGGCGCCTTCACCCTCGCCCGGTATGTCGCCGCCACACGCCCCCGCTCCACCCAGCAGGTCGTCGAGCGTGACGCGGCACTCGTCCAACTGGTCCGGCGGCAGCTGCCGTTGGATCCGAACGCGCGCGTACGGGTGCGGTCGACGGACGCGCGGGAAGGGCTCGCGAAGGTGCCGGACGAATGGGCGGACCTGGTGATCGCGGATGTGTTCAGCGCGGCGCGCACCCCGGCGCACCTGACGTCGACGGAGTTCCTCACGGACGTACGGCGGGTGGTGAGGCCCGGCGGGTACTACGCCGCCAACCTCGCCGACGGACCGCCGCTGGCCCATCTGCGCGGCCAGATCGCCACCGCCGCCGGCGTCTTCCCGGAGCTGGCGCTGATCGCCGACCCCACCGTGCTGCGGGGCAGACGATTCGGCAACGCGGTCCTCGTCGCCTCCGGCCGACCGCTGCCCGTCGCCGAACTGACCCGTCGCGCCGCCTCCGACCCGCACCCCGGCCGCGTCGAACACGGCCGGGCCCTTACCGACTTCACGGGCGGCGCGGTGCCGGTGACGGACGCGGGCGCGGTGGCCTCGCCCGCGCCGCCGTCGTCGGCGTTCCGCTGAGGTCACCGGTCCTCCGGCGGAACCGATCCTCGCAGCAGCCGTTCTCAGAAGTTCTGGACGTCCACCCGGGGCGCGCTGTCGTGCCAGGTGCAGAACACCGACACCCGGTCCGAACCGGCGGCGAAGTCGACCCGGATCCACGTCTCCGTCTTCCACACCTGCATCGACCAGCCCGAGCCGGGCGTCGCCGACACGAGGGTCGCGTACTCCTCGTCGAGCGAGAGGACCACGCGGCCGCCCTCGGTGTCGTAGGCCTTGATCTCGCCCGAGTCGGCCGGGGCGCCGGTGCTCGGACCGGGGCCGGGCTTCGCGGACCTCGACGGCTTCGCGGGGGTGGAGGACGGCTCCTCCGCGTCGCCCTTCTCCGGCGCTTCGGTGCTTCTCGACGGCTCCGGGAGTGCCGTCGCGGTGATCGGCGTCGGAGCTCCCTCGTCCTTGGCGTCGGCGGCCGTGATGGGCAGGGCGCGGGGCGGGTCGTAGGCCGTACCGGCCATCACCGTGTGGACGCCCCACCACGTCAGCGTGACCGCCGCGCCCGTGGCGAGCAGCCAGGCCAGTACGTGTAGGAGTCCTCTGCGCATCGCGGCCATACTGCCCCACGAGCCCCGGTGGTGTCGTGGGGTGGGGAGTGTGCGGGCCCGTTCCCGAGCCTGTGTACGGGGCCTCCGCGTGAGTTGTCCACAGGCCCCGACCGGCCCGCCCCGTTTGGCGTACGGTGCGGCGCATGGCAAGTGTGCTCGTGGTCGAGGACGACCAGTTCGTACGCTCGGCGCTGATCAGGCATCTGACGGACGCCGCACACACCGTGCGCAGCGTCGGTACGGCCCTGGAGGCGCTGCGCGAGGTCGCGCATGTCCACTTCGACGTGGTCATCCTCGACCTCGGGCTGCCCGATCTCGACGGCTCGGAGGCGCTGAAGATGCTGCGCGGCATCACGGACGTCCCGGTGATCATAGCGACCGCGCGGGACGACGAGACGGAGATCGTCCGCCTGTTGAACGCGGGCGCGGACGACTATCTGACCAAGCCGTTCTCGGTCGAACACCTGTCCGCGCGGATGGCCGCCGTGCTGCGCCGGTCCCGCGCCTTCGTCGGCGAGGCACCCCCGTCCACGGTCATCCGGGTCGGGGGCCTCGTGATCGACCCGCTGCGCCGCCAGGCCGAGCTGGACGGCGTACGGCTCGATCTCACCCGGCGCGAGTTCGACCTGCTCGCGTTCCTCGCCGCCCGGCCCGGGGTCGTCGTCCCGCGCAAGGAGCTGCTGGCCGAGGTGTGGCAGCAGTCGTACGGGGACGACCAGACCATCGACGTGCATCTGTCGTGGCTGCGGCGGAAGTTGGGGGAGACGGCGGCGAAGCCGCGCTATCTGCACACGCTGCGGGGGGTCGGCGTGAAGCTGGAGCCGCCGGGGGCGGGGGCGCGGCCGTGAGGTGGGCGCTGGTCAAGGTGTGCGTGGCGGTGACGGCGATGGTCGTGTTGGCCTTCGCGGTGCCGCTCGGGCTGGTGATCAAGGAGATGGCACGGGACCGGGCCTTCTCCAACGCCGAGCGGGAGGCGGCCGCGATCGCCCCGGCGCTCTCCATCACCACCGACCGGGAGCAGTTGGAGCGGGTCGTCGCCTCGGCAGGTTCGGACGTCGGGATGGCGGTGCACATACCGGCGGACGGTGCGGGCGCGGCCGCGCTCGACCTGGGCCGGCAGCGGGCCTCCGACCAGGACATCGCGACCGTGCGGAAGCTGGGCCGGGCCTCGACCACCGAGGTGCCGGGCGGATCCACACTGCTCCAGCCCACCGCGCTCAGCTCCGGCGAGATAGCGGTGGTCGAGGTGTATGTGCCCGAGTCGGAGGTGGGCAACGGGGTCGCGACGTCGTGGGCGGTGCTCGCGGGGGTGGGCCTCGCGCTGATCGTCGGCTCGGTGGCGGTGGCCGACCGGCTCGGGGTGCGGATGGTCCGGCCCGCGCGGCGGCTGGTGGAGAGCGCGCACGAGCTGGGGGAGGGGCAGCTGGGCGCGAGGGTGCCGGAGAAGGGGCCGAAGGAGCTGCGGCTGGCGGCGGTGGCGTTCAACGCGATGGCCGACCAGGTGGTCCAGCTGCTGGCGAACGAGCGGGAGCTGGCGGCGGACCTGTCGCACCGGCTGCGGACACCGCTGACCGTGCTGCGGCTCAACGCGGCCTCGCTCGGTGACGGGCCGGCCGCCGAGCAGACGCGGGCGGCGGTCGAACAGCTGGAGCGTGAGGTCGACACGATCATCCGTACGGCGCGGGAGGCCAAGCCGCGGACGGCGGCGGTGGGGCCCGGCGCCGGGTGCGACGCGGCCGAGGTGGTCCGGGAGCGGATGGCGTTCTGGTCGGCGCTCGCGGAGGACGAGGGCCGCAAGTGGCGGGTGGCCGGGGTCGAGCGCCCGGTCCGCATACCCGTCGCCCGAGCCGACCTGGCCGCGGGGCTGGACGCCCTCCTCGGCAATGTCTTCCGGCACACGGCGCAGGGCACGGCCTTCGCGGTCGACGTCCACAACGGGGAGGACGCGGTGATCCTCCTGGTCTCCGACGCGGGGTCCGGCATCGCCGACCCCGAGGCCGCCATGGCCCGTGGCCGGGGCTCCGGCAGCGACGGCTCGACCGGGCTCGGTCTGGACATCGTGCGCAGGCTCGCCGAGTCGACCGGCGGTGACGTCCGCCTGGGGTCGTCGGTGCTGGGCGGGGCCGAGGTGCGGATCTGGATCCAGCTGAACGGGGGTGCGGCGGGCGACGGCAGGGCGCCGGCGCGCAGGGGGCACCGAGGGGTGTCGATTCGCAGGCGCAGACACACCGGAACGGCTTCCGCCCGAGCCGGTGACCTCGGTGGTTGATGTTGTGCGGTCATGGTGTCCCGCGACTGCGCCCCCTCCGGTGAGTGAGGTGGCTCACGTATGTGTCGGTCACGTTTCGACATCCACGGATTACGTTTCAACAAAGGGGGACAAGAAGTCTTGACGTATGACATGACATAGAGCTGTTATGGCGGCCACCGTGTTCGGTCGAGTTGGTTTCTGATTGTTTTCGATCAGTCACCGGCGAGGGCCATTGAGACCGAACCACCTGTCCCCCAGGGAGCCGTACATGCATCTCACACCTTCCGGTCTCTCCGTCCCCGGGCCGAGCCGTCGCACCCTGCTGCGCGGCGTCGGCGGGGCCGCGGCACTCGGCGCTGGAGTCCCCCTGCTCAGCGCATGCGGAGGCGGCGGCAGTACGGCCGCCGACTCGAAGACCGTCACCCTCGGCTCCAACGCGTCGGACGCGGTGCCGAAGAAGGCGTTCGCCGAGATCTACGCGGCGTTCAAGAAGCAGTCCGGGATCACGGTCGACGTGAACACCAAGGACCACAACACGTTCCAGGAGCAGATCAACACCTACCTGCAGGGCACGCCGGACGACGTGTTCCACTGGTTCGCGGGCTACCGCATGCAGTTCTTCGCCTCCAAGGGCCTGGCCACCGACATCGACGACGTGTGGGACAAGATCGGGGGCAACTTCCCCGAGGCGATGAAGGGCCTCAGCAAGGGCGAGGACGGCAAGTTCTACTTCGTGCCGCTGTACACCTACCCCTGGGCGCTCTTCTACCGCAAGAGCGTCTTCCAGGAGAAGGGCTACGAGGTTCCCACCACGTGGGACCAGCTGATCGCCCTCTGCAAGCAGATGGAGAAGGACAAGCTCGTCCCCATCGCCTTCGGTGACAAGGACGCCTGGCCGGCGCTCGGCACCTTCGACCAGCTCAACTTCCGCACCAACGGCTACGACTTCCACGTCGAGCTGATGGCGGGCAAGGCGTCCTGGACCGACGCCAAGGTGCGCAAGGTCTTCGACCTGTGGGCCGAGCTGCTGCCGTACCACCAGGAGGGCGCCGTCGGCCGTACCTGGCAGGACGCCGCGCAGACCCTGGCGTCGAAGAAGGCCGGCATGTACCTGCTGGGCACCTTCGTGGGCCAGCAGTTCACCAACAAGGCCGACCTCGACGACCTCGACTTCTTCGCCTTCCCGGAGATCGACCCGGCGTACGGCCAGGACACCGTCGAGGCCCCGACCGACGGCTTCATGATGAGCAAGAGCCCGAAGAACAAGGCGGGCGCGGTCAAGCTGATGGAGTTCCTCGGCACCCCCGAGGCCGAGCAGATCTACCTCAAGGCCGACCCGAACGTGGTGGCCGCCTCCACCAAGGCCGACACCTCCTCGTACTCGCCGCTGCAGAAGAAGGCGTACGAGATGATCTCCGGCGCCAAGACCCTCACCCAGTTCATGGACCGCGACAGCCGCCCCGACTTCACCTCCACGGTGATGCAGCCGGCGCTGCAGAAGTTCATCCGCGACCCCAAGGGCGTCGACAGCCTGCTCTCGTCCATCGAGCGCCAGAAGAAGACGATCTTCGCGTCCTGACGACCGAGCATCCTGACGATCGACCGTCCTCACGACTGGATGACCTCCTGACATGACGACCACCCCCACCGAGAGCCCGGAGGCGGCCACGCCGCCTCCGGGCTCCGGCCCTGCCGCCAAGACCGCAAAAGCCGCGAAGGTGCCCCAGGGACACCGGCGGCTCCTCACCCGCCGCGACAGGCTCACGCTGGGCCTGATGGCGGGTCTGCCGACGATCCTGCACGTCACCCTGGTCTGGGTGACGGCGCTGGCCTCGATCGCGCTGGCCTTCACCACCTGGGACGGCATCGGCTTCGACTCGATCAAGTGGGTCGGGCTGGAGAACTTCAAGGAACTGTTCACCAACAACCCGCAGTTCTGGCCCGCCGTCGAGCACAACATCATCTGGTTCGTGGCGCTCATCCTGATCCCGACGCCGCTCGGCCTGTTCCTGGCCGTGCAGCTGGACAAGCAGATCCGGTTCAGCCGCGTCTACCAGACGGCCTTCTTCCTGCCCGTCGTGATGTCGCTCGCCGTCATCGGGTTCGTCTGGCAGCTGATCTACAACCCCGACACGGGCCTGATCAACAGCCTGATCGGCGCCAACGAGCCGGGCCACTACATCGACTGGATCGGCGACCCGGACCTCAACCTCTGGGCCATCCTCATCGCCGCGTCCTGGCGGCACGCCGGCTACATGATGATCCTGTACCTGGCCGGCCTGAAGGGCGTCGACCCGTCCCTGCGGGAGGCCTCCGCGCTGGACGGCGCCAACGAGTGGCAGACGTTCAAGAACGTCATCTTCCCGACCCTGCGCCCGACGAACACCGTCGTCCTGGTCGTCACCATCATCGAGGCCCTGCGCGCCTTCGACCTCGTCTTCGTCTTCAACAAGGGCGCCGAGGGCACGGAACTGCTGTCGATCCTCGTCACCAACAACATCATCGGAGAGTCCAGCCGTATCGGATACGGATCGGCGATCGCGGTCGTCCTCCTGGTGATCTCCCTCGTCGTGATCATCCCGTATCTGATCGCGACCTTCCGGAAGGAGCGGCGCGCATGAGCACCACCGTCGACACCACCGCCGCCACCGCCGTTCCCAAGGAGCGCACGCCCGTCCGCCCCGCCCGGATCCTCCTGCACGTCTTCCTCGCCGGTGCGGCGCTGGCGTGGCTGGCGCCCCTGCTGTGGGCCCTGTACGCCGCCATGCGCCCGTACGGCGAGACCAGCGAGAAGGGCTACGTCTCGTGGCCCGACAAGCTGAGCCTCGACAACTTCACGAACGCGTTCACCCAGTCGGACATGACGCACTACTTCGTGAACACCCTGATCATCGCCGTCCCGGCGGTACTGCTGACGCTGTTCCTGTCGTCGATGGTGGCGTTCTACGTCAGCCGCTTCGACTTCCGCGTCAACATCTTCCTGCTCCTGGTCTTCACGGCGGGCAACCTGCTCCCGCAGCAGGTCATCATCACCCCGCTGTACCGCCTGTACCTGCTCATCGACATCCCCGGCATCACGATGAGCGGCAAGCTGTACGACTCCGCCCTCGGCCTGGTCCTCATCCACGTGGCGTTCCAGTCCGGCTTCTGCGCCTTCGTGCTCAGCAACTACATGCGCTCCCTGCCGCACGAGCTGACCGAGGCCGCGCTCGTCGACGGCGCGTCCGTGTGGCGCCTGTACTGGCAGATCGTGCTGCCGCTGTGCAGGCCCGCGATGGCCGCCCTGGCGACCCTGCTCTCCATCTGGATCTACAACGACTTCTTCTGGGCCCTCGTCCTGATCTCCACCGGCGAGAACATGCCGATCACCTCGGCCCTGAACAACCTCTCCGGCCAGTACTTCACCGACCCCAACCTGGTCGCCGCCGGCGCCCTCCTGACAGCGATCCCCACACTGGTCGTGTACTTCGCGCTCCAGCGGCAGTTCGTGAGCGGTCTGACCCTGGGCGCCAACAAGGGCTGACGGCCCGTCCGGCGGCCCATTCCGTGAAAGAGAAGCATTCCGTGCACCACCCCTTCACCCACGTGGTCTCCGTGCCCGTGGACACCACTACGGCACGGGTCCACGAGGAGGGCTGGCAGTCCTGGAGCCCCAGCGGCGCCTACGCCCTCGACGCGGCCCCGTACCGTCCGACCGACGACAACTGGGCGACGGTCTGCTACCGCCCGGGTGTCACCGCCCCCGCCGGCACCTTCCAGGGCGAGGGCCTGCTGGCCCTCGACCCGGGCGACGGCACACCGGTCCGCCTCTGGGCCGCCCCCGACCCCGTACGTGAGGTCCCGTCCATCCGTCTGGTGGTACGGGACGGGGTCGCCGAGGTGAGCTCCGACGGCCCGGTGAAGGAGTGGACGGGCCAGGACATCCAGTCGGTGCTGGGCGACTGGGCCGCCGGCCTCGGCCTCGCGGCCCCCCGCCCGGCCCCCACCGTCTGGTGCTCCTGGTACGAGTACTTCACCTCCGTCACCGAGGACGACATCCACGAGAACCTCCGTGCGATGGACACCCTCGACCTCCCCATCGACGTCGTCCAGATCGACGACGGCTACCAGCGCGCCCTGGGCGACTGGCTGACCCTCTCCGGCCGCTTCCGCTCCCGCGCGGGCATCGCCGACACGATCAGGGCGCGGGGCCGCCGAGCGGGCATCTGGACGGCCCCCTTCCTGGTCGACCCGTCGAGCACCCTGGCGGCCGAGCACCCGGAGTGGCTGGTCAGGGACACGGCGGGCCGGCCGCTGCACGCCGGCCGCAACTGGGGCCACGACCTGTACGTCCTCGACACCACGCACCCCGAGGCGGCGGCGTACCTGACCGAGGTCTTCACGACCCTGCGCGCCGAGGGCTACGACTACTTCAAGGTCGACTTCCTGTACGCGGGCGCGCTGGACGGCGTACGGCACGCTTCCGTGGACGCCCTGACGGCGTACCGCGAGGGCATCGAGCTGATCCGCGACGCGATCGGCCCCGACGCCTACCTGCTGGGCTGCGGCGCGCCGATCCTCCCGTCCATCGGCCTGTTCGACGCCATGCGGGTCAGCCCCGACACGGCCCCGCACCGCCGCCCCGAGGCGGACGACCACAGCCAGCCCGGCCAGGACCCCGCCGAGTTCACGGGCGTCGGCCGGCAGTGGCAGCACGGCCGTCTCTGGGTGAACGACCCCGACTGCCTGATGGCCCGCCCGGCCGTGGAGACACGGGAACGCTGGGCGGCGCACGTCGAGGCGACGGGTGGCCTCATGGCCTCCAGCGACCGTCTGCTGTCGCTGGACGCCTGGGGCGTGGACACGACTCGCCGTCTGCTGGCCAAGGGCACGGAGGCTGCCGAATGAAGCGCGAACTGAAGGTCCCCGGCATCGCCTACGGCGGTGACTACAACCCCGAGCAGTGGCCCGAGGAGGTCTGGGCCGAGGACGTACGCCTCATGCGCGAGGCGGGCGTCACCATGGTCAGCGTCAACATCTTCGCGTGGGCGCTGCTGGAGCCGAGGCAGGGCGAGTACGACTTCTCCCGCCTCGACCGCGTCCTGGCGCTCCTCCACGAGAACGGGATAGCCGCCGACCTGGCGACACCCACGGCGGCTCCGCCCGCCTGGTTCTTCGTCGCGCACCCGGACGCCCTGCCGGTCGACAAGGACGGCCGCACCCTCTCGTACGGCAGCCGCCAGACCTTCTGCCCGTCGAGTCCCGCCTACCGCGAGGCGGCCCTGCGGATCGCCCGTGTGCTGGGCGAGCGGTACGCGGACCACCCGGCCGTCGTCATGTGGCACATCCACAACGAGTACGGCTGCCACAACGGCGAGTGCTACTGCGACACGAGCGCGGCGGCGTTCCGGGTCTGGCTGCGGGAGAAGTACGACGACCTGGCGGCGCTGAACAACGCCTGGGGCACGACGTTCTGGAGCCAGTGGTACTACGACTGGGACGAGATCATCCCGCCCCGCCCGACGGGCGCGGTCCCGAACCCGGCCCACCAGCTGGACTGGCGCCGCTTCTGCAGCGACGCGTTGCTGTCACTGTGCAAGGCGGAGCGGGAGGTGCTGCTGGAGGCGGCCCCCGCCACCCCCGCCACCACCAACTTCATGGTGATGTACAACTTCGACAAGCTGGACTACTGGCGCTGGGCGCCGGAGCTGGACGTCGTCTCCAACGACCACTACCTCCAGTCGACGGACCCCGAGTCCGAGATCGACATCGCGCTCAGCGGCGACCTGGTGCGTTCGCTGGCCGGCGGCCCCTGGCTCCTGATGGAACACTCCACCGGCGCGGTCAACTGGCAGCCGGTCAACCGGGCCAAGACGGCGGGCGAGCTGCGCCGCAACGCCCTGTCCCACGTGGCCCGGGGCGCCGACGGCATCGCCTACTTCCAGTGGCGGGCCGCCAAGGCGGGCGCCGAGCAGTGGCACTCGGCGATGCTCCCGCACGCGGGCACGGACAGCCAGATCTGGCGTGACGTGGTGCGACTGGGCGCGGATCTGGGGTCGTTGGCGGAGGTGCGGGGCAGCGCGGGCGTCGCCGAGGTGGCGATCGTCTGGGACTGGAACGCCTGGTGGGCGGTGGAACTCCCGTCCCAGCCGAGCGGCGAACTCCGCTTCCAGGACCTGGTCCGTGCCTGGTACGAGCCGCTGTGGCGGTCCGGTGTGGCGGTGGACTTCGTGCGCCCCGACGCGGACCTGTCCGCGTACAAGCTGGTCCTGGCGCCGAGCCTGTACCTGGTGGACGACGAGGGAGCGGCGAACCTGACGGGGTTCGCGGCGGCCGGAGGCACGCTGGCGGTAGGCTTCCACAGCGGGGCGGTGGACGAGAACTGCCATGTCCGGCTGGGCGGTTACCCCGGAGCGTTCCGCGAGGCGCTGGGCGTGCGCACGGACGAGCTGTTCCCGCTGTTGCCGGGGGAGTCGGTGGCCCTGGCCGGCCTGGGCGAGGCCGGCACGGGTGAACTCTGGTCGGAGCGGGTCGCCCTGGCGGGCGCCGAGCCGATCGCGACGTACGCCTCCGGCCCCCTGGCCGGCGTCCCGGCCGTCACCCGCGCCACGCACGGCTCGGGCACGGCCTGGTACGTGGCCACCCGCCCGGACCCGACGACCCTCGCCTCCCTCCTGGGCCGCATCCGCGAGGAGGCGGGCGTGGCGTCGGTGCGTACGACCCCCGACGGGGTCGAGGCGGTCCTGCGCCGGGGTGCGGACGCGGACTACCTCTTCCTGATCAACCACGGGGAGTCGGCGGCCGAGATCGAGGTCGCGGCCGACGCGTCCGAGCTGCTGACGGGCAAGGGGGTCGCCACGAGCGGTGCCTCGGCGAGCGTGCTGGTGGCGGCCGGGGACGTGGCGGTCGTCCGCGAACCACGCTGACACCGATCACGATCGACCAGGGCCGTGGCTCCTTCGGGGGCCGCGGCCCGACTCGTTGGTCAGCGTGCCTGGGGCGGGTCGTCAGCAGTAGACGGGAAGGTCCTGCCACCAGGGTGAGCCTCTCGCTTCCGGAGGGGACTGCAGAGGCGATCCGGCAGCGAGTCGGTAAGCGTGAGTTCTCGGCGTTCATCACCGAAGCGGTGGAGCGTGAGCTGCGCGGTCGGATCCTGGACGAGTATCTGGCCGACCACGGACAGCGCAAGGGGCCGATCTCCGCCGACGAAGAGGCGCGGGCGCGTCGCGTCTTCGACGAGGTGTTCGCGGAGGGCCAGTGGCCCTCCGCAGGCTGAGCCACGAGGGCACCCTCGTGCTGGACCGCGAAGGCCTGTCCAAGCTGGTCGGCGATCACGAGCCTGCCGTCGCGCTGGTCGCCGAGGCGCGCAAACGGGGCATGGAGGTGGTCATCGGTGCCCTCACGATCATCGAGGCGGTTCATCGCCGGACGGACAGGGCGCGGCTCGCGTGGATGCTGTCCGGCATGCGGATCGTGCCCATCGGGGACGAGGACGCCAAGGCTGCCTCGGCCATGCTGATCGGGGCAGGCCTGCACGGCCACGAGTACGCGATCGACGCCGCCGTGGCCGAGATGGCGCTGCGCCAGCACCGCCCGGTGGTCATGCTCACCTCGGACATCGACGACATGGCGAAGCTTTGCGGGGAGCGGGTGCGGTTGGTTGCCGTATAGGGCGGTGCTTGGAACCGGCAGTGTGCCGCTGTGACTTGTAGCATCTGAACACCGTGGCGCGAGGGGGAAGCGTGATCGAACTGTCCGACATGATCCGGGAGTTGCGGCAACAGCTGAGCAGCGCGCTCGTGGACGGAGCCGACGAGGCGGTCCGGTTCGAGGTCGGTCCTGTGGAGATCGAGGCGACCGTCGCGGTCACTCGTGAGGCCGGCGCGGACTCCAAGGTCCGACTGTGGGTTGTCGACGCCGGGGCGAACGGCAAGTACGCACACGCCCAGACCCAGCGGATCACGGTCACGCTGACACCCAAGGCTGTGGCTGCCGACGGTAGTTCACCGCAGTCGGTGCTGATCGCGGGCGGCGAGGTTGACGGCGAACGCTGACCGGGGGCTGCGGCCGGAGCGGGTCGCCGAGATCATCGTCGCGCTGTCGGGTGGTGGTGCGGGGCGTCGCGGTTCGGGCTATCTGGTCTCGCCGGGCAAGGTGCTGACCGCCGCGCACGTCGTCGCGGGCGCCACGACCATCCGGGTGCGCTTCCAGGCCGACAGGCCGGGTGAGCGGACCGTCGAGGCGAGCGTGGCCTGGCGGCACGAGGGCATCGACATTGCCGTGCTCGCCCTCCCGGATGACGATACGGAACTCATCCCGGTCCCGTACGGCCGCGTCGGTGAGCACGACGCTGTACTGCGCTGTACGGCCCTCGGCTTCCCGCGCTTCAAGCTCCGTACGGGCGACGACGGTTCGCGATTCCGGGACGCCGAGCACGTACACGCGACCTGCGCGGTCCTGTCCAACCGGCGCGAGGGCACGCTCGATCTGTGCGTCACCTCGCCTCCGGCGGACGATCCGGACCCAGAGCGGGACGCGTGGGAGGGCATGTCCGGCGCGGCCCTCTTCGCGGGCGATCGTCTCGTCGGCGTGATCACCCGGCATCACCGGTCCGACGGGCCCGGCCGTGTCGCGGCGAGCCGGGCGGACCGTTGGGCCGAGAAGCTGTCCGCGACGGAACTGGCCTCGCTGGAAGAGGCGTTGGGATGCGAGCTGTGCCCCGGCACGCTGCCGGACGCCCTACCGGCCACCGGCCTCGCCCTCATCCAGGAGATCTACCGGGCACAACTCGCCGACATCGCCCCCGAAGAACTGACCGACAGACAGTCCGAACTCCGTGACCTCGTCGAGTTCTGCGGCGGCCCCACCCAGTACCGCTGGCTCCAGGGACCGCCCTGGACCGGCAAGACGGCCCTCGCGGCCTGGTTCGCCCTGCACCCGCCCCGTGGTGTCGTCCCGGTCTGGTTCTTCATCACGGCACGCTATGCCGGTCAGTCGGACGGCGATGCGTACACCGGAGCCGTCATCGAACAGCTCGCCACGATCGCGGGCCGCGAACCCAACCGCCACGCCTCCCCGACCGCCCGCGACGGCGAACGCCGACTCCTCCTGCGCGAGGCCGCAGAACGCGTCGCCCAGAACGGCGGCACACTCCTCCTCGTCGTGGACGGCCTCGACGAGGACCAGTCCCTGCAGCCCGGCGGCAGCGGCACGAGTATCGCCGCGCTCCTGCCGCAGCGGCTGCCGTCGAACGTCCGCGTCCTGGTGACCAGCCGCCCGAGCCCCGACATCCCGGGTATCCCGTCGGACGTCAAGGGCAGCCATCCCCTGCGCGGCTGCCCGGTGGTCAAGCTCTCCACGGTGGAAGCGGCTCGGCACACCGAGCACGAAGCCAAGTACGACCTCCATCGGGCGTTCACCGGTGAACGGTTGGAGCGCGACCTGCTCGGTCTACTCACGGCCGCGCGCGGCACCCTCACGGACGATGATCTCCGTGCACTCACGGGTGAGCCCGGCTACACACTCCGCCACAGACTGGGCAGTGTCTTCGGCCGCATCCTGCGTCTGCGTGGCAGCGACTTCAACAGCGCCGGGGGCGGCGACACGGCCCTGTACACCACCAGCCGCGGCTACCTCTTCGCCCACGAGACCCTCCTCAAGACCGCCGAGAACGAGTTGGGGCCCGACGTGGACGCGTACCGGGAACGGGTGCACGTCTGGGCGGAGACGTACGAGCGTCGGGGCTGGCCTGAGGACACGCCGCCGTATCTGCTTCAGCCGTACGGCCGCCTGGTCGCCCTGCTCCGGGACGTGAGCCGAACCACCGCCCTGGCCACCGACGCCCGGCGCCGCGACCGCCTCCGAGAGGTGACGGGCAGCGACGCGGCGTGTCTCGCGGAGATCGCGGCGGCGCGGGAGACCGTTCGGAGAGTGGCGCCCGAAGACCTGGGCATGTCGGTGGCGCTTGCGGTCGTCGGCGATCTGGTCGCCCGGCGCAACGAGTCACTCCACCCGGACATCCCAGCTGTCTACGCCCGTCTCGGCCGCCCCCGACTTGCCATTGGCCTTGCTCGAAGTGTCTTCCGCCCCATGGATCGGGCCCGAGCATTGGGACGAGTCGCGCGAGTCCTGGCCGACGAGGGAGACCTGCGGGCGGTGGGGGTGGCGGAGGAAGCACTGCGGCTGACTGAGGAGACGATTGCGGAGCGTCCCGGGTTCTACAGTGACACCTGCGTTCTGGAAGCACGGGGCAGGCTGGCCATCGCTCTCGCAGCAGTGGGGTTAAGAGACGAAGCACTGCGTCGGCTCAGCGAACTCCCTGTTCCGGAGTACGACTCTGACGTCGAAGCGATGGTCGAGGCATTCGTGTCAACTGCGACTGCGCTGCAGGCTCCGAGGGACGCGGCAGGTCTGCTGAGGCGAGCCGAGAAGGCCGTAGAGAACATGTGGCGAGTGCCGGCTCGCATGCGTGCCATGGCATCCATAGCTGAGGCATGGGCGGCTTGCGGCGACCTTGGTAGTGCGGTGCGCTTGTACGACTCTGTGGTCATGCTCGCTCACTATGATGCGGAAGACTCGGTGGAGGTCGCCGCAACTGTGGCGGACGTCCTACGGGAGGTGCGTCCGCGCGAGGCGGAGCGCATCGCCAGGCGCGCGGCTGAGTATGCACAGAACCTTCTGCGGAGCCTTGAAGGCCCTGAAATCTGGGGGAACGAGGACAACTGGTACCGGCTGACCGAGGCCGTGCGCGCACTCGTTGTAGCGGATCAGTTGGATGACGGCTGGCTGCTCGCGCGGGCCGTCCGGCAGGCGACTTCACTGGAGTTGCGTGAGGAACTGGCGGCGATCGCCGAAGGGCTGGCTCGCCGAGGCCGAGCCGCAGAGGCGTGGGCGGCCTTGGCAGGCCTTTGGAAGGTCGCCGCACATCGTGGCGAGAACGCCTCGTCGACTGCTGTCACAGCTGGGTTGCTTGTTCGTGCCGGGGCTGCTGATCAATTAGAGACCTTGCTGCTCAACGAGTCGGAGGTCCCGCAGTGGCATGTGTCCGAGGCGCTCGCCGTGCTCGCGGCCCACTTCGCAGAGCACGACCCGCAACGGTCATGGAGATTGCTCGACCGCGCAGCGCCTGGGCACCAGTCGGAAGGCGGAGAGATCCGCCTCTCTCAGCCCGATCGCTTTGCCGCCTTCGCCGGTGCGCTTGCAACAGTGAGCCTGTCGAGCGAGGCCGAACGTCTCATCAGGGCGCTCGGCTCGCGTGACGCGCAGGCTTGGGGGTATGCCGCCGCAGCCGTGGCCGTTGCACCAGCGGACCGCAGCCGGGCGCTGCGCTTTGCTGAAGAGGCCATCCATGCGGCGCTGACAACCCCCGTTGCAATGGTGCGCGCCGACACTCTCACGACAGCACTTGAGGCACTTGCTCATGCGGGTGCGACGGACCGCGTCATGGAGATGATCGAGCATCGCTTGGGCGGGATGCGGGATCAATTGGTCGGGTATGACCATGACATGGTGTGCATGACGGCCTCATCGGGTCTGTGGCCGCATGATCCGGAAGCAGCGGCGCGGTTGGTCGATGACCTGCTCCCGGGCACACGCTCTGGGACTCCGTCGCTACTTGCGATGCTGCTCGCTGTCGTGCGTCCCCACGATGGGGTGCGCAGCGGCCGCATCCTCAGGGCCCTGCAGCACATGGCCTCGGACGACTCTGTGGGCCGCACGTTCCATGACGAAGTGCTCATGAGTCTGTTCACCGCCGTCGAGGATCCGGCTGCGGCTCGTCGCCGCTTCGACCAAGCCCTGTTGAAGAACAGGGAGTCCTGGCCCTCTAGACCGGGCACCGCAGAGGCAATCGTGTATGCCGTTCTCGGCGATCACGAAGCGGCCCAGGCCGTTGCTCGTGGCAGAGCAACGGGAGAAGAACGTGGGGAGACGCTCGCGGACCTCGCTGCGTACGTTGCCTGCGTACCTGGTGTCCGCAAGAGCACGTCGTTTGAGAATTCCTCGACCTACATCCCCGCAATCTGCCGATTCGCGGCCATGGTCCTTCCGCCTTTGGGTGGCCCGGACCTCCGTCGCGCGCGAGCTCTGCTCGCAGAGGCGGCCACCCCGGACGGATGGCACCACGTCGTTCCGGTCCTGGCCGCCATCGACCCCGACGCCGTCCACCGCGTATGGGACGTGGTTTTCGCCCATGTGGGCCTCAGCGACTGAGGCTTCCGCCTTTGACCGTGTGCAAAAGGTGCGCCAAGGCGCGGGGGGTGGCCGTGGTGATCTCGTGCGGCCGGTCGCTCTCGCGGAGGTGTATGCGGTGGGTGGTGGCTGCCGCCAGCTCTATGCAGTTGCCCTCGCCGCCGGTGCTGAACGACGACTTTTGCCAAGAGAGTTGAGGTGGCATCGAGGGTCCTTTCAGAGGTCGTACATCACATGTTGGATGAGGCTCAGTGAGTCGCGGGACTCGTGCGACTCCGGGGTTGATTCAGGGTCCACCGGTGTCAGCGCCAGTTTGGTGAGTCGCTCGAACATCTTCGCGTACTGGTCGAGTTGGTCTCCATCGCGGAGGAAGAGTGATTTCGTCGGATGCTCCAGGTAGACCGTGTCCAATTCGGGCGCCGTGTTGCCGTAGATGACGAACGACTGAATGTGCGCGGAGTAGATGCCGGACTCGAAGGGCCACACCTGCACAGTCACGTTGGGCAGTCGACTGACCTCCATGAGTCGTAGGAGTTGGCGGCGCATGACTGCCGGGCCGCCCACGCGAGTGCGGAGCGCGGCTTCGTTGATCACCGCGTGGTAGATCACCGGTGGCTCGGCGTTCAGCACGCGTTGCCTGGCCAGGCGGAACTCGGCGTACCGGTCGACATGCGGGGACTGCGGCTCCGTGACGGCCAGGACGGCGCGGGCGTACTCGTCGGTCTGAAGCATGCCGGGGATGGCCAGGGGCTCATGCGTACGCAACACCGTCGACCGGGCTTCGAGCTCTGCCAGGTCGCGGGCCGCCGGGCCGATGGTGTCGGCGAAGTCGTCCCACCAGCCCTTGCCGCTGGCCTGTCCCATCTTCATCAACTCGTCGAAGTGGGGACCCGGCGGGCAGTTGTACGCGCGAAGCAGCGGGTGCAGCCGGTTGCGGGAGACCCCGAGCCGCCCGGACTCGATGTAGCTGATGCGTGAGCGCTCGCCCTCCAGCAACTTGGCAGCGTCGTCGCTGGACATGCCTGCGCGAAGCCGGAGTTTGCGCAGTTCGATCCCCAGACGGAGTTGTCGCTCACTGGGGCTATTCCTTGGTGGCATTGTCCCTCCCTCGGTCGTGCGCAGTGTGCCGCTCACCTGCTCAAGCCGTCGACCAGTCGCCAGGCGAGTCACTCACAAGGGTCAATTATGGCGTTCACGATTGAACCTAGGTCATGAATGACCCTACCGTCAGTATCTGCCACCCACTCCGCGTCACGAGGAAGTACCCCCGCCCTCAAGCCGGTTCCCAGGCGCCGAGGCCCGGACCTGGTCACCGCGTGCACGCTCGACCCCGCCGAAAGAGGCTGACCCCATGAACCTCTCCCTCACCTTCCCGCCCCACCCCGCCTGGGTCCGCACCGCCCGGGAAGCCGTCCGGGCCCTTCTCACCGCCGCCGACCACCCCGAACTCACCGACACCGCGGTCCTGCTGACCTCCGAGGCAGTCACCAATGCCATCAACGCCTGTACGGCGAAGGGCTGCACGACCTCTGTCATCCTCCATGCCTCCTGGATCCGTCCCGCCCGCCTCCGCGTCCTCGTCCACGACGAGGCCCCCGGCCTGCCCATCGGACGCTCGGCCACCCCCGATGACGAGGGCGGCCGGGGCATGCAGTTGATCTCGTTCGGCGCCCATGCGTGGGGTGTGCGTACGGACAGCTCCGGCCAGGGCAAGGCCACCTGGTTCGAACTGGGAGCATGCACATCACGAACAAGCCGGAACGCTCTTACGCGGCCCAGCCGCTGATTGACCTTGATGTCGAACTACTGGCCTTGGCAGCCCTGGCCCTCCGCGCCGAAGCCGTCGAGAAGACCGCCGGCACCGCCCCGCAGGGAAGCCGTCGTATGCCAAGAAACAGACGCTCGCAGTAGCCCTGCTCGCCGCCTCCGACAACGCCCGGGGCGCGGCGCTCCCCTAATCGCGCCGCGCCCCGGACCCCCGTTCCCCCCGGAGGGCTCCCCCAGCCCCCGGCTCTACACCCCGACGTCCCCTACGCCGAGGTCGTCATCAGCGGCGGCAGCGCCCCCGTCTTCGCCGCCTGCCCGTACCAGTACGCGCTCGACTTGGGCGTACGGGCGAGCGTCGCGTAGTCGACGTACACCGCCCCGAACCGCTTCCCGTACCCGTACGCCCACTCGAAGTTGTCCATCAGGGACCACAGGTAGTACCCGCGCACATCCGCCCCCTCGGCGATCGCGCGCCGGACCGCCCGCAGGTGGCCGTGCAGGTAGGCGATGCGCTCGGGGTCGTGGACGCGACCGTCCGCGTCCATCTTGTCGTCGTACGCCGCCCCGTTCTCGGTGATGTACATCGGCAGTCCCGGCGCCTCCCGCGAGTACCGCATGATCAGCTCATGCAGACCCGTCGGGTCGATGGTCCAGCCCATCTCCGTACGCTCGCCCGGAGTCTGGTGGAACAGGACGTCGTCCGCGGCCGGCCACGGCGAGTGGTTGCTCGCCCCGTGGCCGTCCGCGCGCGGCCCGGTCGCGTCCGCCTCGGCCGCGCCCACCAGCGTCGGCGTGTAGTAGTTCAACCCCAGCGCGTCCAACGGCTGGTTGGCCGCCGCCACGTCACCGTCCTGCACGAACGACCAGTCCGTCAGCGACGAGGTGGCGGCGAACAGGGTCTCCGGGTACGCCCCCTGCAACATCGGCCCGTGGAAGACGCCGTTCGCGAGGTCGTCGATCTTCCGGGCCGCGGCCACGTCCTCGGGGGAGTTCGTGATCGGCCGTACCACCGACGAGTTGAGGCTCACCGCGATCGAGTTGCGGGCGGGCATCGCCGAGCGGAGCGCCGAGACGCCCAACCCGTGCGCCAGGTTCAGATGGTGGGCCGCGCGCAGCGACGCCACCGGGTCCGTACGGCCCGGCGCGTGCACCCCGGAGCCGTAGCCGAGGAACGCGGTGCACCACGGCTCGTTGAGGGTGATCCACTGCTCGACACGGTCGCCGAGCGCCTCGCCCACGATCCGCGCGTACTCGGCGAAGCGGTGCACGATGTCCCGCTCGGGCCAGCCGCCCGCGTCCTCCAACTCCTGGGGGAGGTCCCAGTGGTAGAGGGTGACGGCCGGCTTGATGCCCTTGTCCAGCAGCTCGTCGACCAGACGGCGGTAGAAGTCGAGGCCGCGCTGGATCGCCGGGCCCCGGCCCGTCGGCTGCACCCGCGACCAGGAGATGGAGAAGCGGTACGAGTTGAGGCCCAGGTCCGCCATCATCGCCACGTCGTCGCGGTAGCGGTGGTAGTGGTCGACAGCGATGTCACCGGTCTCGCCACCGGCGGTCTTGCCCGGGGTATGGCTGAAAGTGTCCCAGATGGAGGGCGTACGGCCGTCCTCACGCACCGCTCCCTCGATCTGGTAGGCGGAGGTGGCCGCGCCCCAGAGGAAGGCGGGAGGAAAGGTCACCGGGGTCACCGGGTTCACGGATTCAGGCATGGAAGCGCTCCCATAGTGGTCGTGGAGACCGACAGTGGCGGGTGGGGGGATGAAGCAGAGGGGGGCGGGGACGGCGCTGGCCCGGCCCCCGAGGGGGAACTACGCGGCGGCGAGCCGGGTCATCCCTTGACCGCGCCCTGCATGATGCCGCCCACGATCTGCTTGCCGAACAGAAGGAAGGCGATCAGCAGCGGCAACGTGCCGAGCAGCGCGCCCGCCATGATCACCGACTGGTCGGGGATGTAGCCGGTGCCAAGGGCGTTGAGGGCCACCTGGACGGTCGGGTTCTGCTGGTTCAGGGCCAGGATCGGCCACAGGAAGTCGTTCCAGGCCATGACGAAGGTCAGCAGCCCGAGCACCGCCATCGCCGGCCGCGCTGCCGGGAAGACGACGTGCCACACGATCCGCAGACTGCTCGCGCCGTCGACCCGCGCCGCCTCGATCAGCTCGGTGGGCAGCGCCTGGACCAGGTACTGCCGCATGAAGAACGTGCCGAAGGCGCTGACCAGCGTGGGCAGGATGACCGTCTGCAGCTGGTTGGACCAGTTCAGATCGCTCATCCACAGATACAGCGGGACGACGGCCAGCTGCGGCGGAATCATCATCGTGCCGATGGTCAGCAGCAGCAGCGTGCTGGAGAACCGGAACCGCAGCTTGGCGAAGGCGAACCCGGCGAGCGTGGAGAACAGCACCGTACCGACGGTGATCGTCCCGGCCACGAACGTCGTGTTGAGCATGGCGGTGCCGAGCCCGGCCTGCTCCCAGGCGGTCTCCAGGTTCCTGAACAGGTTCCCGCCGAACCACAGCGGCGGTGGCGCCTCGGCGAGCCGCTGGTTGGTGCGTGAGGCCGCGATCGCCGTCCACACCAGGGGGGCCAGTGAGCCCACGGCGAAGAGGGTCAGTACGACATAGGTGAGCGGGCCCGCGTGCAGCTGCTTGCCCGCGCCCATCACCCGTCGGCGGGAGCCCTTCTTCTCCGGAACCTTCTCCGGAGTCCGGGGAAGAGTCAGTTCGCTCGTGGTCATGGGGACTTCCTCAGCCGTCGGGTGAGCAGCAGGTTGATCGCGGCCACGATCAGCAGGATCAGGAACATCGACCAGGCGATCGCGGACGCCTTGCCGAGGTTGCCGATCATGAAGCCCTGGTCGTACATGTACAGGCCGAGCGTCTGGTACTGGTGCTCGGAGCCGCCCTTGGAACCGTCCGCCCCGCCGAACAGCAGGGGCTCACCGAAGAGCTGGGTCGCGCCGATCGTGGAGACCACCGCGGTGAACAGGATCGTGGGCCGCAGCTGCGGGATCGTCACATGGATGAACTGCTGCCAGCGGTTCGCGCCGTCGATGGACGCGGACTCGTACAGGTCGGCGGGGATCGCCTGCATCGCCGCCAGGTAGATCAGCGCGTTGTAGCCGGTCCACCGCCAGATCACGATCGTGGAGACGGCGAACTTCGAACCCCAGTTGGACTCACGCCAGTTGACGGGGTCGATCCCGATGAAGTCGAGCAGCCAGTTGATCATGCCGCCGTCCCAGGAGAACAGCAGCACGAACACCAGTGTGGCTGCCGCCACCGAGGTGGCGTACGGGGTGAGCATGATGACCCGCCACACGGTCGAGCCACGCAGCCGGTAGTTGAGCAGGTGCGCGATACCGATCGCCACCATCAGCTGCGGCACGGTCGCGATCACGCCGATGGCGAAGGTGACCCACAGGGAGTTCCAGAAGAAGTCCGAGGACAGCAGGTTCTGGTAGTTGTCCAGTCCCACCCAGGTCTGGTTGTCCAGGTCGGAGAGCTGCACGTTGTGCAGCGAGTACCAGCCCGTGTACACGAGCGGGACGAGCGAGAACGCCCCGAAGATCAGGAAGAAGGGGGAGATGAACACGTACGGGGACGCCTTCATGTCCCAGCGGTACAGCCGGCTGCGCCACGAGTCGGTGCCCGGCGGCGGCGTACCGCGACCCTGAGCGCCCCGGACCGCGCCCGGCTCATCGCCGGGCGCGGTCTCGGCGCTCGTCGCGGAATGCGCGAGTGCCTCTTTGGAGCTGGTCACTGGCCGAGCACGTCCTTGATCTCCTTGCTGGCGGCGTCCCAGCCCTCTTCAGGGCTCTTGCCCTTCTGCTCGACCTGCACGATGCCGATGTCGGTGATCGCGGTGCCGATCGGCTGGTCCTTGGCGCCGAAGTACTGCACCGGGATCGTCTTCGCCGAGTCGGAGAAGATCTGCGTCAGCGGCGCGTCGGAGAAGTAGGCGGTGGTATCGGCGCTCGGCTTCAGGGTCCCGTACGCCGACGGGGTCGACGGGAAGCTGGCCTGCTTGGCGAAGACCTTGGCCTGCTGCTCCGGAGCGGTCAGCCACTTCGCCAGGGCGATGGCCTCCTTCTGGTGCTTGCTCGCGGTCGGCACACCGATGAACGCGCCGCCCCAGTTGGCCGCGGTCGGCGCCGCCGCCACGTCCCACTTGCCCTTGCCGGCGTCACCGGACTTCTCCTGGATGTAGCCGATCATCCACGCCGGGCAGGCCACCGTGGCGAAGGAGCCCTTGGCGTAGGCCTGTTCCCAGGGCAGCTCGAACTGCTTCAGCTTCGCCGTCATGTCGCTCGTCGCCACCGTCATCGCGTCGTTCCAGGCGTCCTTCACGCCCTGCGACTTCTCCCAGACGGTGTTGCCGTCCTTGTCGTAGTAGCGCTCGGTCGCGCCGCCGAGGGCCGCGTTGTAGACCGAGGAGGCAGAGTCCACGTACTTGGTGCCCTTCGGCGCCTTCTTCATGTACTCCTTGCCGAGGTCGACGTACTTGCTCCAGTCGCCCTTCCACTGCTCCGCGAGCTTGGCGCGGTCCGTTTCGAGGCCGGCCTTCTCGAACAGGTCCTTGCGGTAGCAGATCGCCATCGGGCCGATGTCGGTGCCGAGCCCGATGAGCTTGCCGTCCTTGGTCGTGGCCTGCTGGTTCTTCCAGTCCAGCCACTGCGACTTGTCGACCTCCTTGCCGAGGTCGACGAACTTGTCGCCCTGCGTCTCCACGGCCTCGGTGACGTTGCCGATCTCGATCGCCTGGATGTCGTCGGTGCCGGAGCCGGCCTGCAGACGGGTGAGTGTCTTGGGCCAGTAGACCGAGGTCTTGGTGGTGACGTTCTCCTTGATGACGACGTTCGGGTTCTGCTTCATGTACTCGTCGTACAGGCCGGCCTGCTTGTAGCCGAAGACGCCGAAGGTGCCGACCGTCAGCGTGATCTTGCCCTCGGTGTTGCCGCCGCCCTCGTTCGACGTGCCGTCGTCCGGGTCCTCGGAACAGCCGGCCAGCAGCCCGGCGCCCAGGGCGGCGACGGCTGCCAGGACCACCGTGTTGCGGGCGGTTCGGGTACGTGCTCGCATTGCGTCCTCCTGATGCCCTGACGTGCCGACCCCCCGGCCAACGGCTTTGTTGGGCCCGTTAGTTCATGCTGCGGCTCGGGCGGGGAACGTGCGGGTTGTGTAAGTGCCAGGTACTGTGGGAGCGCTCCCACGAGTGATGTGTTGAAGAGTCGTCGGTTCGCGCGGGGGTGTCAAGGGAGCGAGCGCGGAGAGATGCCTTCGGTTATCGGGCTGTTAACTAACCCGGGGTCGGTGGCCTGGCATGCCCGGAAACGGTAGGGCGGGGCCCGGCCGGGGCTCAAGCGGTCTGCGGAATCGGGCGCCGACGGCACCCGGGCCGACACGGGCGGACGGGTCCGCGGCGCCGGCCCGCCGCCGGGCCCGCCGGGTTCCGGGGCGCCGACACTGTTGGACTCGTGTAACCAGTCGTCCCGGAGGGGACGCCGTCGGAGGCGCCGGGCCGGTCTCACCGACGGCGCCGAAACCCGGATGAGCACTTCTCGGACGTCGTACGACGATCAGGACTGTTAGATTCCACGCCAGCGCGGTGTGAACGGGAGGCGACCATGGTGACAGGCCACGGAGCACGGGGCCGGAGCGGTGGACGGCCGACGTTGGAAGAGGTCGCCGCTCGGGCCGGCGTGGGCCGGGGGACGGTGTCCCGGGTGATCAACGGCTCGCCCCGGGTCAGTGACGCGACCCGCGCGGCGGTCGAGGCGGCCGTCGCGGAGCTCGGCTACGTCCCGAACACGGCGGCCCGTGCTCTCGCGGCGAACCGCACCGATGCGATCGCGATGGTCGTCCCCGAGCCGGAGACCCGCTTCTTCTCCGAGCCGTACTTCTCCGACATCCTCAAGGGCGTGGGCGCACAGCTGTCCGACACGGAGATGCAGCTCCTGCTGATCTTCGCGGGCAGCGACCGGGAGCGCCGCCGTCTGGCCCAGTACCTGGCCGCGCACCGCGTCGACGGCGTCCTCCTGGTCTCGGTCCACGCGGACGACCCGCTCCCCGATTTGCTGTCACAACTGGAAATCCCGGCGGTCATCAGCGGCCCCCGCTCGGAGCACGAGACGCTCCCCTCCGTCGACTCCGACAACTACGGCGGCGGCCGCTCGGCGGTGGAACACCTGATCGAGCGGGGGCGGACCCGGATCGGCACCATCACCGGCCGCCTGGACGTCTACGGCGCCCAGCGGCGCGTCGTGGGCTACCGGGACGCCCTGGAGGACGCCGGCCGCGAGGTCGACGAGCGCCTGATCGTCCCCGGTGACTTCACGGAGGAGGGCGGCCGCCGGGCGATGACGGAACTGCTGGCCCGCTGCCCCGACCTCGACGCGGTCTTCGCCGAGTCCGACGTCATGGCCGCCGGCGCCCGCCAGGTCCTCCGCGAGGCGGGCCGCCGCATACCCGACGACGTCGCCCTCGTCGGCTTCGACGACTCGGCGATCGCCCGCCACATGGACCCACCCCTCACCAGCGTCCGCCAGCCCATAGAGGAAATGGGCCGCGCCATGATCGACCTCCTCCTCGACGAGATCGCGGACCGCCGCCCGGCGGTGTCCCGGGGGCTGGAGCGGCGACAGGTGATGCTGCCCACGGAGCTGGTGGCGCGGGCTTCTTCCTGAGAGCGGCTCTGTTCGAACACCGGGGTTCCGAGATGCTGGGCCTGACCGTCATCGCCCATGGTCATGGTCATCGTCCGGTGGCTCTCCGCCCCGTGGAATGGTCTGCGTCTGCCGGAGAAGCACCGCGTCCTTGCCTCATGGAGAACCTTGGCAGGAGCGGGGAAGACGCGGGTGGCCACCCGCTGGTGGGCAGGAGCGGGTCGAGGGTCCGTCAGGGGCGCACCTGGCCCGGATCGGTGATGTCTTCCGGGCGGTCGGGAAGCAGGACTCGGGGGAGGGCCTACGGGGTGAGGCTGCCCGATCGCGATGAGCGGTGGTTTGTGAAGGCGGCGGTAGAAACCGGAACGTCTTGCCTACGGTGGTGTCGGCCGTCAGCTCTGAATTCGCTGCGGCAGATGCCGTAGGCACTCGGCGACCGCCGCACCGATGGCGCTCGTGGCGGTCGGGGCCAGTAGTCGTTGGCAGTTCAGGAAGTCCTGCAGGGGCGCCACGACGGATGAGAGCACCGACTCGGTCTCGTGCGGCCGTACCAGGCCGATCGCCTTCCGCAGTTCCGTGAGCCCCTCCTCCTCGCGGCCCGTCAGCAACAGGGTGTCCGCGAGGTCGAAGACGGGCCAGGGGTCGGTTCCCGCAGCATCCTCCGCGGCGAAGCGCGCCAGATGCTCCAGCCGGCGGAATCTGTCGAGGACGGGGGAGGGGTCGGTGCCGCGGACTCCGTGGAGCAGCAGTTCCACCCGGGCCTCGTTGAGCCGCGGATAGGTGTCGTTGCCGCTCAGTGCGATGGCCCGGCGATAGCAACCCAGGGCCCTCTCCAGTTCGACGGGGTCGAATTGCTCGGGAGGTTCTCGGCGCGCCAGACGTCGGTGCAGACCGCCCAGGGTGGCCCAGGTCTCCCCATCGGAGTCGTCGAGTTCGACCGCGCGGGCGAAGGCGTCCGCGGCCTCCTGGAGCCCACCGCGTTTGCTGCGCGTGGTGCCCAGTTCACGCCAGCTCGGGGCATGGTCGGCCCGCAGCCTCACACAGATCCACAACATGGCCTCCGCCTCGGCATGGCGGTTCTTCCGGCGCAGTGCGACACCCAGCTCGAAGTGTCCGCGCAGGCTCGAAGGATTGCGGGCCACTGCTTCGTGCAGCAACTCGATGCTCCGGTCCTGGTTGTCATGGCTCAGGGCGAGCGCTGCGTCGATGAGGTCCTCGCCCTGCTGTGCCCGCAGGCCCGCGATCTCCGTGGCCAGGGCTTCGTAGTGGGCACGCGGCACCGTGACGTAGGCGGAGCCCTCACGTACGGGGCTGTCCACATGTTCGCGTCGGCGTACTCCCCCGACCACGGCCTCCGTGATCTGCCGCCTTGCCTCCTTGAGCTCCTCCGGCATGGGGCCGTAGCCGATCACCCGGCTTGCCGCGGCGTTGAACAGGACCTGGCGCACGTCCTGGGCGATCAGCACGGTCACCGCGTCGCGCAGCGCCCACCGGACACCGAGTTCCAGGTAGACGTTGGGATTGGCGCCGCTCAGGTCGGCTATGTAGACATCTGCCTCCATGGCCTCGCGGAACATCGAGCGGTGAATCGTCCCCATGAACGTCTTCTCCTTCTCGATGACCAGATGCGTCTCGCAGCCCAGCACCTTGCCGACGCGCGTGGCCACGGGCTCCAGTAACTGTCGTCGGATCTCCGGGATGTTCGTCCAGCGGGCCCCGCCCCCCATTGAGCTGCCGGGCATCGCCACGAAGATACGGACGGCCGGAGGCTCGTCGAACACGGATGCCTCAGCCGGATGGTCCGGTTCCGGCGACAGCGACGGCGACGGCGACGGGGCCGGGGCCGGGGCCGGCGGGTGCGGGTGCGCGTGCGGTTGTTGCTGAGTCGCCTCGGCAGCCGAGATGCTCTGCTTGGCCGACCTCTGAAGAAGCTGCAGTGCGCTCCAGCGGTCGCGCCAGCTCTCGATCCTGGGGTCACGCGGCGGCACCGGGCGGTGGTCGCCGCCACCGGTGAAGCCCAGCAGTGTCTGTACAAGCGCGAGCAGCAGGTCGAGTCGGGGCAGACGCCTGCCGTTGAGTACCTCGCTGACGGTCGACGGGGGCAGCGGGCGCTCGGCCGGGGCATGCCGTTCGATCTCGCGCAGGGCCGGGTTGCCGTGCTGGACCTGAAGTGCCCTCAAGTCCGCGGCCAACTCGGCGAGTCCTTGCTCGACGTCCACGCGGTCACCCTCCGACTGTCGCCCCGGAATGCGTCCCTGGCATCCGTCCGGCATACGGAGCGGGAGAGTTGCCGGCCGTCCGACCGCGTTCACGGACGTCCGGTCGTGTTCCGCCACGTCCGGGATGCTGCGGGACCGTTCGACTGTCTGAAGCATTCCCACTGGGTCCGGCTTCACTGGCGGCATGACCGAGAAAACACATGCCATGAAGCGTCCGACCGAGCAGGGAGCGCGTGAGACGGCTCACGCAGCTCTCGTCGAGCGCACGCTCGATTTCGTCGCCCTGGTGGGCATGCTCACCGTTGTCACCGCGGTGTTCCTGCTGGCCGGTCCCGAAGCCTTCGCCGCCGTCACCTCCGTCGGCACGGGCCTGTTCACGGCCTGGCGAGGCCACCGCCGACAGACTTGACGAAACAAGTCCGGCCCCGGTCCGCTTTCGCGGACCGGGGCCGGACTCTCAGGGTGAGTGACGGGACTCGAACCCGCGGCATCCTGGACCACAACCAGGTGCTCTACCAGCTGAGCTACACCCACCATGACCGGCGGTTCATCCGAAGGTTTCACCGACCGGCCGAGAAAAAGTGTACAGGGTCCTGAGGGGTGCCCGCGCACGCGTTTCGGTGGAGGGCGTTCGGGGGCCCGGACGGGCCCCGTGGACGGGATTACAGCGCGGGCAGGACGTGCTTCGCGGCGATCGTGCGTGCCGTGTCCGAGTCGGGGCCGGGGTGCGGGACGAAGATCGCCTCGCGGTAGTAGCGCAGCTCGGCGATGGATTCGCGGATGTCGGCGAGGGCGCGGTGGTTGCCGCTCTTCTGGGGGCTGTTGAAGTACGCCCTCGGGTACCAGCGGCGGGCCAGCTCCTTGATCGAGGAGACGTCCACGATGCGGTAGTGGAGGTAGTCCTCCAGCGTGGGCATGTCCCGGAGCAGGAAGCCGCGGTCCGTGCCCACCGAGTTGCCGCACAGGGGGGCCTTGCCCGGTTCCTTCACGTGTTCCCGTACGTACGCCAGGACCTGTGCCTCGGCGTCCGCCAGCGTCGTGCCGCCGGGCAGCGCGTCGAGCAGGCCGGACGCGGTGTGCATCGTGCGCACCACCTCCGGCATGGTCTCCAGCGCCGAGTCCGGCGGGCGGACGACGATGTCGACACCTTCGCCGAGCACGTTCAGCTCGGAGTCGGTGACGAGGGCGGCCACCTCGATGAGCGCGTCGTCGGACAGCGAGAGGCCGGTCATCTCGCAGTCGATCCACACCATGCGATCGTTCATGTGTCTCACCTTACGGCCCGTGACAGCCGTACGGCCCGGTCCTGCACCGGGGTGATCAGGTGCGGGACCGGGCCGTACGGGCCGGTTGGTGCTACGGCGCGCTGCGCTGCCCCGGCAGGCGGCCCGTCGCGTACAGCTCGGGCTTGGTGCCCTCCGTGGAGAGGGACGCCGACGGCGCCAGGGTGCTCGCCGCCGCCGTGCGCCGGGCCTGGAGCGGCACCGGGGCGTGCTCCGGCGACACCGGGGACGGCCCATGGATGCCGTGCGGGCCGTCGTGGTGGTGGTCGCTGTGCTTCTCACCCTGCGGACGCCGCGCCCGGTACGCCGCCCGGTACGCCGCCGGGGACGAGCCCAGCTGCCGCCGGAAGTGCCCGCGCAGGGCCACCGGCGAACGGAAGCCGCACCGCCCCGCGACCTCGTCCACCGAGTAGTCCGACGTCTCCAGGAGACGCTGCGCCTGCAGTACGCGCTGAGTGATCAGCCACTGCAGGGGAGCGCTCCCGGTGAGCGAGCGGAACCGGCGGTCGAACGTACGACGGCTCATGTACGCCCGTGCCGCGAGCGTCTCCACGTCGAACTGCTCGTGGAGGTGCTCCAGCGCCCAGGCGACGACCTCGGCGAGCGGGTCGGCGCCGATCTCCTCTGGTAAAGATCGATCGAGGTAGCGCTCCTGGCCGCCCGATCGACGGGGTGGGACGACGAGACGACGGGCCAGCGCGCCGGCCGCCTCGTTCCCGTGGTCGGTCCGCACGATGTGCAGACATAGATCGATTCCGGCCGCGGTGCCGGCCGATGTCAGTACGTCGCCGTCGTCCACGAAGAGTTCTCGTGGGTCGACGTGTACGGACGGATAGCGCTTGGCCAGCGTCGGCGCGTACATCCAGTGTGTCGTCGCCGGCCTGCCGTCCAGCAGGCCGGCGGCGGCCAGCACGAAGGCGCCGGTGCACAGCCCGACGATGCGGGCACCCTCTTCGTGCGCTCGGCGCAGTGCGTCGAGCGCTTCCTCCGGCGGCGGTGAGGTGATCGAACGCCATGCGGGCACGACCACCGTGCCCGCACGCGAGATCGCCTCAAGGCCGTTCGGTGCGGTGAGTTCCAGGCCCCCCGTGGTCCGCAGCGGGCCTTCCTCTCCCGCGCACACCAGCAGGCGGTAGCGCGGTACGCCGGCGTCCTGGCGGTCGATCCCGAACACCGACAGTGGTATGGAACTTTCGAAGATGGGACCGCCGCTGAACAGCAGCACCGCGACGATCTCCTTGCGGCGTCGCCCGGACAGCTTCCGGGCCGCGGCTTCCGGCGCGGCGGTGGAGTCGTGGCTCATACTGCTAAGCCCCCCTCGGTGGTCGCGGCTCCTCGGTTGTGTCGCTCCTGCACGTTTCCCCTTGGTCCTGCACGAGTCCCCCGCCGTAAGACAGTCATGATCGAATCTACTGTGTCCCGTGGTGCCGGCGTGACCAGTTCGCCACCCGGCACATTGTCGACATGGCAACTTGGCGTGAAGCATTCGATCACGAAGCGTTGCACTCGTGGGCCGTGCAGGGAAGTGCGCCTCGTCCCAGTGGCCGGTCCACGTAGGGTGCGCGCGGCCCCTGGACCCCTTTCAGTGCAGGTCGAACGGGGGGTGGAGGGGTGTTCGGCCAAGGGGTGTGCGGGTAACAGAAGTTGGCTGAAAAGATACGGGGGTGTGCGCGGAAACCGGTCAGTCGACCGGCGTACTCGGGCCGGAGTTCCGTCCGCCCCTGTGCGCCCCGGAAGAGGAGCGTCCCCGACGGCCACGCCGGGGGGTGCGATCTTCGGCCATCGAACGGGCGGCTGTCCTACGGGTTGGTGTCGCGCGGGTGAGCGTCGTGTGTGTGGCCGACGCGTGTGAGGCCGTCCTGCGGGCCGCCCGGGCCGCTCCGCGTTCCGACTGGCGGAGGAGGACGCGGCAGACGCCGGTGACCGCGGCGAGGCCGAGGGCCGCGCCCGTCGCGCCGGCGAGGGAGGTGCCGTACCAGACGAGGACGACCGGGACGAGGACGCAGCTGAACGCCGCCCAGCGGACCACGTCCGTGGCGGTGTCGGTGGGGTGGGGCACGGGCTGGGGGGCGCGGCCGGGGGCGCTTCGCGGGGGCGGGGGGATCTCGTCGGCTTCGGGGGCGGACCGGGGCGCGGTGCGGTGTGCGGACACTGCGGGCTCCCTCCTGGCTCCCTGGGCTGCGGCTTACCGGGGTTCAACGCCTGTTCGACCTGTCGGTCACTGGTACTGCTTGATCGGGTTGCCGTCGGAGGTGTCTTCGCCGGTGTCTTCGCCGGTGTCTTCGTCCGCCCCCGCTCGCGGGGTGTCGTTGCGCCCGCCTTCCCTCATCACCCCTGGCGGCACGACTGCCCGCAGTCACGACGACCATGCGAGAACCGCACCCCGAGCCGTGAGGCGCCCGTCGGTCCGAAACCGGCTGTACGTGGCAGCAACCATTGCGTTACGGGGCAGTGCTCGTGCATGCTCCCTGGAACCCCGCGCAGCCGGTGCGGGAACTGGGCGGAGGAGGCGTGCGGTCGTACCCTTGGGGGTATGGGGTGGGGAAGATGATTCCCGGACACGGCTCCGCCGCACACTGACGTCCCATCCACGTCGTCCCACACGAGGACCAAACGCCGAGACACCCATGGCCGGTCAAGAATTCTTCGACTCCGCGGACCGCAAGCGGCGGCCCGTCGCCGATCACACGGCGGCCGAGCCCCTTGCGGCAGAAGAGACACGCCCCTCCTGCGATCCCGCCTTCAAGCATGGCGTCGTCGTCGGCTTCGACGGTTCGACGTCCAGTGAGCGTGCCCTCGCGTATGCCATCGGCATGGCCCGCCGCTCCGGCTCGGGCCTGATCATCGTGCATGTCGCCAACCGGCTGCCCACGACCGTGTGGGCCGGCTGCGAGCCGCCCGTCTTCGTCGACGTCCCCGATCACCGGACCGAGGTCCTCGGGCTGGAGCTCGCGTGCGCCGACTATCTCGCCGAAGTGCCCTGGATCCTCGTGGAGCGCGGCGGCGACATCTGCCACGAACTCGAAGAGGTGGGGCGGGAGTACGAGGCCGACGCGATCGTCGTCGGCTCCACGCACGGGCTCGTCGGCCGGCTCTTCGGGTCGGTCGCGGGACGGCTCGCGAAGCGGGCGCAGCGGCCGGTCATCGTCATTCCGTGACGTTCGGCGTCGCTGTTCCGTGGCGTTCCGCGTCGTCGGTCCGTGGCGTTCCGTGTCGTCGGTCCTTGGCGTTCCGCGTCGCTTTCGGAAACGCGTAAGTCTACTGACGCGTAGGGGTGTTTGTGCCCTTGTGAAGGGCATAACCCGCGTGATGCCTGACGGAGTGGTGTGACGGCCACGGGTAGTTGGCAGCGGCGTCGGGGCGTTGGGCGGCCCCGGCGTGTCGAACGGACCCCCCGTGATGGGTGGCATCACGGGGGGTCCGTCCTCGTTGTACGGCCTCTGCGGGTTGCGTCCCTACTCGACCGTGACCGACTTCGCGAGGTTCCTGGGCTTGTCGATGTCGCGGCCCAGGGCCAACGCCGTGTGATAGGCGAGGAGTTGGAGGGGGATGCCCATGAGGATCGGGTCGAGTTCGTCCTCGTTCTTGGGGACGACGATCGTCTGGTCGGCCTTCTCCTGCTCCCGGTGGGCGACGGCGAGGATCTTGCCGCTGCGGGCCTTGATCTCCTCCAGGGCGGCGCGGTTCTTCTCCAGCAGGTCGTCGTCGGGGACGATGGCGACCGTCGGGAGGGCGGGCTCGATGAGGGCGAGCGGGCCGTGCTTGAGCTCGGAGGCGGGGTAGGCCTCGGCGTGGATGTACGAGACCTCCTTGAGCTTCAGGGAGGCCTCACGGGCCACCGGGTAGCCCCGGACGCGGCCGATGAAGAGCATCGAGCGGGCCTCGGCGTACTGCTCGGCCAGCTTCTTGATCTCCTCCTCCTGCTCCAGCATCTCGGCGATCTGGGCGGGGAGCCTGCGCAGGCCCTCGATGATCCGCTTGCCGTCGCGGACGGAGAGGTCGCGGGTGCGGCCCAGGTGCAGCGCCAGCAGGGCGAAGGCCACCGTGGTGTTGGTGAAGCACTTCGTGGAGACGACGCAGACCTCGGGGCCGGCGTGGACGTAGATGCCGCCGTCCGCCTCGCGGGCGATCGCCGAGCCGACGACGTTCACGACGCCCAGGACGCGGGCGCCCTTGCGCTTCAGCTCCTGGACGGCCGCCAGCACGTCGTACGTCTCGCCGGACTGGGAGACGGCGATGTAGAGGGTGTCGGGGTCGACGACCGCGTTGCGGTAGCGGAACTCGGAGGCCGGCTCGGCGTCCGCGGGGATACGGGCCAGCTCCTCGATCATCTGGGCGCCGATCATGCCCGCGTGGTACGAGGTGCCGCAGCCGAGGATCTTCACGCGGCGGATCTGGCGCGCCTCGCGGGCGTCCAGGTTGAGGCCGCCGAGGCGCACGGTGGAGAAGCGGTCGTCGATGCGCCCGCGCAGCACGCGGTCCACGGCGTCGGCCTGCTCGTGGATCTCCTTGTGCATGTAGGTGTCGTGGCCGCCCATGTCGTACGAGGCGGCCTCCCACTCCACGGTGGTGGGCTCCGCCGTGGTGCGGGTGCCCTCCGTGGTGTAGGTGCGGAAGTCGTCGGCCTTGAGGGTGGCCATCTCGCCGTCGTCGAGGGTGACGATCTGGCGGGTGTGGGTGACCAGAGCGGCTATGTCCGAGGCGACGAACATCTCCTTCTCGCCGATGCCGAGGACGACCGGGGAGCCGTTGCGGGCGACGACGATGCGGTCGTTGAAGTCGGCGTGCATGACGGCGATGCCGTAGGTGCCCTCGACGATGCGTACCGCCTGGCGGACCTTCTCCTCCAGGGTGGTGGCCTGGGAGCGGGCGATGAGGTGGGTGAGGACCTCGGTGTCCGTCTCGGAGAGGAACTCGACGCCGTCCGCTTCGAGCTTCTTCCGCAGGTCGGAGGCGTTGTCGATGATGCCGTTGTGGACGACGGCGACCTTGTTGTCGGCCGACATGTGCGGGTGGGCGTTCACGTCGGACGGGGCGCCGTGGGTGGCCCAGCGGGTGTGGGCGATGCCGGTGGTGCCCTTGAAGCGCGCGGGGACCTTGGCCTCCAGGTCACGGACGCGGCCCTTGGCCTTGACCATCTTCAGACCGGCCGTCTTGGGCGAGGTGACCACTATGCCCGCCGAGTCGTAGCCCCGGTACTCCAGGCGCTGCAGGCCCTCAAGGAGCAGCGGCGCCACATCGCGCTTGCCGATGTAACCGACAATCCCGCACATATATACGTATCCCCTAGCCGTAGGTGTTCGGTCGTGGCTGATCGTCCGCGGCCGGGTCGGCCGCGGACGATCAGCCGTAGACGATGCGCCGCAGTTGTCTGAGCGTCAGCTCCGGCGGCGCGACCGCCCGGTACTTCAGGTCCGCCTCGATCCGTTCGAAGATCGTCGCGTTGACCAGGCCCTGGGCCTGGAGCTCGCGGTGGCGGCGACGGACGTAGGCCTCGGTCGTCTCGTCGAAGAAGGCGAGCACGTCCTGGATCACACGCAGCGCCTCGCCCCGGTTTAGGGGCGAGGATCGCGTCAAATGATCAACGAGTTCGTCGTGCACTCGGTAGATCCTGGGGGACGGGCGGGCGTTTCGCAAGAATTCTGCCCGATATCGGGCAGGAGGCTGTTACCACCCCTTGGGGGAACGTTGAATGTGTTATGAGTCGCTGTTCGTGCGCCGTCCATCCGGCGTCCCGCATCCCGTCGCCTGAGGCGACGAGTTTCGGACGTCATGGACATACCTCGCATGGGCGTACCCGAGCAGCTGGCCGAGCGCATGAGCATGGCCGAGCAGCACGAGTACCTGCGCTCCAAGTTCTCCCGGCGCTCGATGATCAGAGGCGGCGCCGTCACGCTCGGCGCCGTCGCGGGCGGCGCGTTCGTTCCGGCCACGGCCCGGGCCGCCACCCCGGCCGCCCTCCGCACCTCGGTTCCGACCCAGGCCGGCGCGAGCGCCGAGCGCGTCGACGGCTCCCTCGTCGCCCCCTTCGGCCGCCACCTCGCCTACGGCAACGACCCGCGCACCGAGATCACCATCTCCTGGCAGGTCCCGCTCCCGGTGAAGAAGCCCTTCGTGCGGATCGGCACCCACGCCTCGCACCTCTCCGTCAAGATCGACGCCGAGGTCCGCACCCTCCACACCCCGGCCGGCGTCGGAGCCAGTGCCGATCACACGCAGTACTACGTGCACGCCAAGCTCACCCACCTCAAGCCCGGCAGGACCTACTTCTACGGCGTCGGCCACGACGGCTTCGACCCGGCCTCACCGCGGTTCGCGGGCACCATCGGCACCTTCACCACCGCCCCCGCCCACAAGGCGCCCTTCACCTTCACGGCCTTCGGCGACGAGGGTGTCGGCTACCACGGCCTCGCCAACAACAGCCTCCTCCTCGGCCAGAACCCGGCCTTCCACCTGCACGCCGGCGACATCGCCTACGCCGACCCGGCCGGCCAGGGCAAGACCGCCGACACCGGCTTCGACTCCCGGGTGTGGGACCAGTTCCTCGCCCAGACCGAGGCCGTGGCCAAGTCCGTGCCGTGGATGCCCGCCTACGGCAACCACGACATGGAGGCCTGGTACTCGCCCAACGGTTACGGCGGCGAGGAGGCCCGCTGGAACCTCCCCGACAACGGCCCCGACCGCAAGAACCTGCCGGGCGTCTACTCCTTCGTCTACGGGAACACGGCCGTCGTCTCCCTCGACGCCAACGACATCTCCTTCGAGATCCCGGCCAACCTCGGCATCTCCGGCGGCACCCAGACCAAGTGGCTGGAGGCGCAGCTCAAGAAGTTCCGCGCGGCCAAGGACGTCGACTTCGTCGTGGTCTTCTTCCACCACTGCGCCTACTGCACCTCCACCGCGCACGCCTCGGAAGGCGGTGTGCGCCAGGAGTGGGTGCCGCTGTTCGAGAAGTACGCGGTGGACCTGGTCATCAACGGCCACAACCACCAGTACGAGCGCACCGACGTCATCAAGGCCGGCGCGGTCACCAAGAAGCTCCCGATCGGCGGCACGGCGTACCCGGAGACCGAGGGGGTGGTGTACGTGACGGCGGGCGCGGCCGGCCGCAGCCTCTACTCCTTCACCGCCCCGCTGTCGTACGAGGGGCACGAGAACGAGGTCGAGTCCGTCTCGTCCTACATCAACACCAAGGAGGGCAAGCAGAACGAGACCGTCACGTGGTCGCGGGTGCGTTACCTGGACTACTCCTTCCTCCGCGTGGACGTGAAGCCCGCGCCGAAGGGGCACTACGCCACGCTGACCGTGCGCGGTATCGCGGAGACCGGTGCGCAGGTCGACCACTTCACGGTGGCGCGCCGGGCCAAGTAGCGCCGCCGGTGCGCCCGGAAGGCGGGGCGCACGAACGGTCCGGTGCCGGGAAGGGGGTCCTCACACGCGTCAGATGCGTTTGAGGACCGCCTGTTTGGCCAGGGTGAACTCCTCGTCCGTGAGCACGCCGGACCGGTGGAGGTCGCCCAGTTCGCGCAGGCGGCGCAGCAGGGCGTCATGGTCCTCCTCGGGGGCCGGCCGGTCCGGCGCGGGCGGGGTCGGCTGCTTGGGCGCGGGGGCCGCCGGATGCGGGAGGCGGGCCTGCACGGCCGCCGCGACCAGGGCCATCAGCGGGTCCTTCTTGAAGCCCCACAGCTCGACGGAGTTGGGGTCGTACTTGGGCGGTGCCTTCGTCGGCGCGTTCCGCACGGTGAAGCGGAGGCTGCCGTTCTCCAGGCCGACCGAGGGGTGCCACTCGACGCCCGCTATGTCCGCCAGCGGCAGCGTCCGCGTCCCGGACGCGGCCTTGGCGTCCTCCGTCTTCCAGTTCCACTCCAGGCGTACGTGGTCGCCGTCGAAGCTCGCCGTGCCGTCCCCGGCGGAGACGGAGAGCGGGACGGCGGGCCCGGCGAGCAGGTAGGAGTCCACCGCGTCGGTCGGCACCTCGTCCAGCAGCAGCGCGTTGCGGACCTCGTCCACGAAGTACTCGGCGACGCCGTACCGGTCGGCGTCGACGCTGAGCCGGTGCGGGTCGTCGGAGTCGGCGAGCCGGCCGCCGGTGGCCTGGAGGAGCGGGTCGGAGCCGTCGCGCAGCCGTAGCCGCAGCCGCCCCGACTTCTTGCCCTGTTCGAAGGAGACGCCCGCCAACGCGCCCAGCGGGACGGAGAGTTCACCCAGAGTCCTGCGGAGCAGGCTCACCCCCTTGTCGCGGCCCGGGGTCAGCCGCAGGGTGTCGCCGTCGAAGGTCCATGTGCCGTCGCGCTGGAGGATTTCCGCCATGAGGAGGATTGTTCCACCGGCTGCGGGAAGAGATGGTCTAGACCTGAAGGGGGTGCAGGGGCGATGGTGGGGAGCGCACAGTTCGTCGATGGGTGGAGGGAGCTCGTTGTGAGATCGCACCACAGATCGACCCGCCTTCTCGGTGCGCTGCTGGTGGTGGCGGCCGGGATCTTCGCCGTGGGAGCCGCACCCGTGTCCGAGAACGCCCAGGCCGACACCGTCACGATCCCGCTCGGGCAGGTGATCCCGGCCCCCGCCTCGGTCCGGGCCGGGGGATCGCCCTACCGGCTGACGAGCGGTACCCGCATCGTCGTGGACGGCGGGCCCGAGGTCCGTCGGATCGGGGACTACCTCGCGGGGATCCTGCGGCCCTCGACGGGGTACCGGCTGCCGGTGACCGAACGCCAAGAGGCTGGAATCCGCCTGCGGTTGGCCCCCGGGGAGACGGGTCTCGGCCAGGAGGGCTACCGGCTGGAGAGCGGCCCCTCGGGTGTCACCCTCACCGCACGCGCGCCCGCCGGGCTCTTCCACGCCGTCCAGACCCTGCGCCAGCTTCTGCCCGCCGCCGTCGAGAAGGACTCCGTGCAGCCGGGTCCGTGGCTGATCGCGGGCGGCACCGTCAAGGACACCCCGCGCTACGGCTGGCGCGGCGCGATGCTGGACGTCTCCCGGCACTTCTTCGGCGTGGACCAGGTCAAGCGCTACATCGACCAGTTGGCGCTCTACAAGTTCAACAAGCTCCACCTGCACCTGTCCGACGACCAGGGCTGGCGCATCGCCATCGACTCCTGGCCGCGCCTCGCCCCGTACGGCGGCTCCACCCAGGTCGGCGGCGGCCCCGGCGGCCACTACACGAAGGCCGACTACGAGGAGATCGTCCGGTACGCGGCCTCGCGCCACCTGGAGGTCGTTCCCGAGATCGACCTGCCCGGCCACACCAACGCGGCCCTCGCCTCCTACGCCGAGCTGAACTGCGACGGTGTCGCGCCCCCGCTCTACACCGGCACCGAGGTCGGCTTCAGTTCCCTCTGCGTCGGCAAGGATGTGACGCACGACTTCGTGGAGGACGTCGTACGGGAGCTGGCCGCGCTCACTCCGGGGCGGTATCTGCACATCGGCGGTGACGAGGCGCACTCCACCAGCCACGAGGACTACGCGAAGTTCATGGACCGGGTGCAGCCGGTCGTCGAGAGGTACGGGAAGACCGTGATCGGCTGGCACCAGCTGACCGGAGCCACTCCGGCGCGGGGCGCGCTCGCGCAGTACTGGGGGCTGGACAGCACGGAGGCCGAGGAGAAGGAGCGGGTCGCGGCTGCCGCGCGGAACGGGACGGGGGTCGTTCTGTCGCCGGCCGACCGGATCTACCTCGACATGAAGTACGACAAGGACACGCCGCTGGGGCTCGACTGGGCGGGGTATGTGGATGTGCGGCGGGCCTACGACTGGGATCCGGGGGAGTACCTGGCGGGTGTTCCTGACTCCGCGGTTCGGGGGGTTGAGGCGCCGTTGTGGACCGAGACGATCGTGACCTCGGACGATGTTGAGTACATGGCGTTTCCGAGGCTGCCGGGGGTTGCGGAGTTGGGGTGGTCGCCGGCGTCGACGCATGGCTGGGACGGGTATCGGGTGCGGCTCGCCGCGCAGGGGGCTCGGTGGGAGGCGCTCGGGATCGGGTTCTTCCGTGCGGCTTCGGTGCCCTGGCTTGCGCGGTAGGGCTCGGGTGTTCGGTGCGGTGTCGGTGCCCTGGCTTGCGTGGTAGGGCTCGGGTGTTCGGTGGTGCGGTGTCGGTGCCCTGGTCTGCGCGATAGAGCTCGGGGGTTCGGTGCGGCGGCGGGTGCGGGTCCGGCGGGGCTTCTCGCGCAGTTCCCCGCGCCCCTGAAAAGCAGGGGCTGCGCCCCTTGCTTTTCGGCCCGCGGGCCTGTCGCCATAAGGCCCGAGGGCCTTTGGCCTTCAGGCTCGCGGGTCCGTCGTCTTCAGGCTCGCGGGGCCTTGGTCTTCAGGTTCGCGGGGCCTTGGTCTTCAGGTTCGCGGGGCCTTGGTCCTCAGGCTCGCGGGGGCCTTGGTCCTCAGACTTGCGGGGCCGTGGGCTTTCAGGCTCGTGGGGGTCTGGTTTTTTGGGGGCGCGGGGAACTGCGTGATCAGCCCCCACTCGCCCGCAGTCGAAATCGTTCGCCGTCGGACGCATGACACGGCGGGCACCTCGGAGGACCGTACTCCGAGGTGCCCGCCTGCTTCGGTGGGGCCGTGCCGGGGGCTACACGCCCGCGAGGGGGTTCTGCAGGGTGCCGATGAGCTGGAGTGCGCCCGCCGGGTCCGCCAGGTCGACCATCTGCTTGTTGTTGCGCAGCTGGAGGCGGTTGAGGCAGGACAGCGCGAACTCGGGGGCGAACATGTCGTACCGGGCGAACTTGTCGGCGAGTTCGGGCATCGAGTGCTGGTAGTCGCGGACGGTCTCGGCGACCGTGCGCCAGAACTCCTCCTCGTCCAGGACGCCTTCCTCGGCGAGGTTCGCGGCCAGGAAGCGGAAGAAGCAGTCGAAGACGTCCGTGAAGAGGGACAGGAGCTTCTTGTCCTCGGGGACCTCGACGCGCAGCCGCTCGACCGTCGGCGGCAGCACCGCCTGCGGGTCCATGACCGCGATCTCCTCGGCGATGTCCTTGTAGATCGCCCGCTCGACGACACCGTCCTTCAGCACGAGGATGACGTTCTCGCCGTGCGGCATGAAGACGAGGTCGTAGGCGTAGAAGCTGTGGAGGAGCGGGGTGAAGTACGCCTTCAGGTAGCGGCGCAGCCACTCCGTCGGGGTCAGGCCCGAGCGTGCGATCAGCGCGGCGGCGAAGCCGTTGCCCTCGTGGTCGACGTGGACCAGGGAGGCCATCGTCGCCAGGGACTCGCCCTCCTGGAGCGAGGCGACCGGGCTCTCGCGCCACAGCGCGGCCAGCATCTTGCGGTAGGCGGAGTACTTGTCGGTGGCGGCCTCGTACTCCAGGTGCCGGTAGCCGACGGCGGCGCGCTCGCGGATGATCGACAGACCGGTCGACTTCAGGACCGGGTCGCTGTCGATGAGACCGGCGAGCCAGTCGTTGATGGCCGGGGTCGCCTCCATGTACGCCGCCGAGAGGCCGCGCATGAAGCCCATGTTGAGGACGGACAGGGCCGTTTTGACGTAGTGCTTCTCGGGGGCGGACCGGTTGAAGAACGTCCGGATCGACTGCTGGGCCAGGTACTCGTCGTCGCCCTCGCCGAGGCAGACCAGGTTCTGCTGGGCGATCTCGGCGGCGAAGGTGACGGTGAGCTTGTTCCACCACTGCCAGGGGTGGACCGGGATGAAGAGATAGTCGGCGGGGTCCAACTCCTGTTCCCTGAGCACGGAGTCGAAGCGCTCGACCGTCTCCGCGCCCAGTTCGTCCCGGAGGAACGTCTCGTACTCGATGCCCACGCCCGCCGTGAACGCCGCCCGTGAGCGGTGCGCGGCCAGCCAGACCAGACGGACCGGGCTCGCCGTCTCGGGGGCGTACGAGAGGTACTCGTGGACGCCGAAGCCGAGACGGCCGTTGTTGGCGACGAAGCAGGGGTGGCCCTCGGTCATCCCGGTCTCGATGGCCTGGAAGCCGCCGTCCACCAGCTCGGCGACCGGCGTCTGCGGCTTGGTGAGCTTGTAGCAGGTGCCGGCGAGGGTGGAGGAGATCTCCTCCAGGTAGACCGGGAGGATCTCGTCGCTCAGGCCGAGGGAGTGCCGCAGCTCGATGAAGAAGTCCAGGGCGGCCAGAGGGAGGTCGACGCCGTCTCGTCGACGGGTGATCGAGTCGGCGTCGACCTGCCAGTGGTCGAGGGCGCGCCGGACGGCGGTGAACCCGTAGCGGGTCGAGCCGTCGTCGCAGCGGACCTCGAAGCGGCCGTCGGCGGTGGCCTCCGGCGTGATGAGCCGCTCGTGGGCGAACTCGGCGAGGGCCTTGCGGATGAGCAGGCGGTTGGCCCGTGCCCAGCGGTGGGGGGACAGATGCGCTACGGCGTCGGACAGGGTCATACGGCTACTCCTCGGGCGGCCTCGAAGAACTGCTCTCGCGTGCAGAAACTCAGCAGTGCGCGCTTCTCCGGCTTGTCGATCTCGCGGTCGGGGACAAAACCGACGGCGTCGTTGAGGGCGTGGACGGCCTTGTTGGACACGTCCGGCTCGACGACGACCCGGTGGGTGGCCGGGTCCTCGAAGAGGTGCGCCATCACGGCGGTGATCACGGACCTGGTGAACCCGTGCACCGGGGTGTCCGTCGGCGGTACCAGGAAGTGCATGCCGACGTCCCCGGGCTCGGGCTCGTACAGGCCGACGAGCTCACGGTGGGTGGGGTCGTACTTCTCCATGAGGAAGACGGGCTCGCCGTCCAGCAGCCCCAGCAGGGCGTGGTGGTGCGGGTCGGCCGCGATCTCCATGTACGCGCGCTCGACGTCCTCCAGCCTGGCGTCCTGCATCATCCAGTACGCCGCCTTGGGGTGCGTCACCCAGCCGTGCAGCAGCTCGGCGTCGTTCAGCGGGTCGAGGGGACGGAAGGTGTAGTGCGCACCGTCGAGGCCGCTCATACCGCGAACTCCTGGAAGGCGATGCTCTTCTCGAGCGGGTAGTACTCGGTGCCGAGCAGTTCGCGGATGATGTACGCGTTCCGGTACGGGCCCATGCCCAGGTCGGGCGAGGTGATGCTGTGGGCGTGGACGGCGGCGTTCTGCAGGAAGACGCCTCGGCCGGTGGTGTCGATCGCGTAGTTGCGGGCCACGTCGAAGTTGCCCTGCGTGTCGTAGCGCAGCCGGTCGCGGACGGGCTTGAGGAACTCCGGCTCGGTGTACTTGTAGCCGGTGGCGAGGATCAGGCCCTGCGAGTCGATCTCGTAGTCCTTCCCCTGCTCCTCCTGACGCAGGCCCAGGGTGTACGTGCCGTTCTCGTGACGCACGCTGTTCAGGGCGGAGTTGGTGAGCAGGCGGGTGGGGAGCGGGCCGCCGAGGCTCTTCTGGTAGAGCAGGTCGAAGATCTCGTTGATGAGGTCTCCGTCGATGCCCTTGAAGAGGCCCTTCTGCTCCTGGGTCAGGCGGTGGCGGGTCGGCTCCGGCAGCTCGCGGAAGTAGTCGATGTACTCCGGGGAGGTCATCTCCAGCGTGAGCTTGGTGTACTCCAGGGGGAAGAAGCGCGGGGAGCGTGTCACCCAGTTCAGCTGGTAGCCGTGGACGTCGATCTCGCCGAGCAGGTCGTGGTAGATCTCGGCGGCCGACTGCCCGGAGCCGACCAGGGTGATCGACTTCTTCTTCTGCAGCTCCCGCTTGTGCCGCATGTAGCGGGAGTTGTGGATGTAGTCGCCGCCCAGGCCCTGGACCGCCTCCGGGAGGTACGGGGGCGTGCCGGTGCCGAGGACGAGGTGGCGGGCGCGCAGGACGTCGCCGTCGGCCGTCCGCACGGCGTACACGTCGTCCTCGTACGTCACCTCGGTGACCGTCGTGGCGAAGCGGACGTTGCTCAGCCGGTTCGCGGCCCAGCGGCAGTAGTCGTCGTACTCGACCCGCAGCGGGTAGAAGTTCTCGCGGATGTAGAACGAGTACAGGCGGCCCGATTCCTTCAGGTAGTTCAGGAAGGAGTACGGGGAGGTCGGGTCGGCGAGGGTGACCAGGTCCGACATGAACGGGGTCTGGAGGTGGGCGCCGTCGAGGAACATCCCCGAGTGCCACTCGAAGTTCGGCTTCGAGTCCAGGAAGATCCCGTCGAGTTCGGCGATGGGCTCGGTGAGGCAGGCGAGGCCGAGGTTGAAGGGTCCCAGTCCGATGCCGATGAAGTCGTAGGTCTTCACGGCGGGTTCAGGAAGCGACGCGGTCAAGGGATTCTCCCAGGTACTGCTCGGCGTGGCCGGCGATCAGGTCGAGTACGGCGGCGATGTCCTCGGCCGTCGTCTCGGGGTTGAGCAGGGTGAACTTCAGGTAGTGGCGACCGCCGACCTTGGTGCCCGCGACCACGGCGTCACCGGAGGCGAACAGGGCCTTGCGGGCGTACAGGTTGGCGCGGTCGATCTCGGCCGGGTCGGTGACGGCCTCGGGGATGTAGCGGTAGACCAGCGTGGACAGCTGAGGCTCCACGACCACGTCGTAGCGCGGATCGGCGGCGAGCAGTTTCCAGCCCTCCTCCGCCAGGTCGCAGACCTCGTCGAAGAGCTGGCCGATGCCGTCGGCGCCCATCGTGCGCAGCGTCATCCACAGCTTGAGCGCGTCGAAGCGGCGGGTGGTCTGCAGGGACTTGTCGACCTGGTTGGGGATGCGCTCGGTGACCATGCGGCGCGGGTTGAGGTACTCCGCGTGGTAGGTCGCGTGGCGCAGCGTGGCCGAGTCACGGACGAGGACGGCGGACGAACTCACCGGCTGGAAGAAGGACTTGTGGTAGTCCACGGTGACGGAGTCGGCGCGCTCGATGCCGTTCAGGAGGTCGCGGCGCTTGAGCGAGACGAGCAGACCGCAGCCGTAGGCGGCGTCGACGTGCATCCAGGTGTCGTACTGCGCGCACAGCTCGGCTATCTCGGGCAGCGGGTCGATGGAGCCGAAGTCGGTGGTGCCGGAGGTGGCGACGACGGCCATGGGGACGAGGCCGTCGTTCCTGCAGCGCTCCAGCTCGCGGGCGAGGGCGACCGTCTGCATGCGCTTGTTGCCGTCGACCGGGACGCAGACGACGGCGTCCTGGCCGAGGCCCAGCAGTTTCGCCGACTTCTTCACGCTGAAGTGGCTGACCTCCGAGGTGAAGATCCGCAGTCTCGCGGTGTCGTCGGTCTTGGCCTCCTCACGGGCGAGGAGCAGGGCCTGGAGGTTGGACTGCGAGCCGCCGGAGGTGAACACGCCGTCGGCGGACGGACCGAAGCCGATGCGCTCGTTCGTCCAGTCGATGAGTTTGCGCTCGATCAGGGTGCCGCCCGCCGACTGGTCCCAGGTGTCCAGGGAGGAGTTGACGGCGGAGAGGACGGCCTCGCCGAGCACGGCCGGGATGACGACCGGGCAGTTGAGGTGGGCGAGATAGCGCGGGTGGTGGAAGTAGACCGCGTCGCGGAGGTAGACGTCCTCCAACTCGTCGAGGACGGCGGCCGTGTCGTGCAGCGGCTTGTCGAGGTCGATCTTCTCGATGTGGGGGGAGAGGGCGTCGACGGTGACACCGGTGAACGGTCGGTCGGTGGTGGCGAGTTTGGCCGCCACCCGCTCCACGCCTTCGGTCACGGTGCGGCGGTACCGCTCCGCGGTCGTGTCATTGAGCAGGTGCGAGCGCATGGGGAGGTCCTCCGAGCGGGGCGGTCCGGGTGGGACGGAGAGGTGAGTGGGGGGTGACATCACGTCGTCCAACTTAGGTAAGCCTAACCTAACTAACGCAAGTGGAGCCCGAACTCGGCCGTGACCGTGGTCACTTCACCGTCTCCGGTGTCTCCGGTGACTTCGGTGACTTCGGTGACTTGCGGGCTCCGGTATCTCTGGTGGCTCGGGTAGTTCTGGTGACTCGGTCTACTCGCCGCGCTCCCGCAGCTGCTCCTCCGTCAGACCCTCACGCCAGTACCCGACGAAGGTCACCCGCCGCCTGTCGATCCCGCGCTCCCGCACGAGATGACGGCGCAGCTCCTTCACGCGGCCCGACTCACCGGCGATCCAGGCGTACGGCAGCTCGCTGGACGGCAGTCGGGCGGCACGGACGGTGTCGAGGGCGGTCGGCGCCCCCTCGGCCCGTACGAGCCAGGTGATCTCGGCGTCGGCCTCGGTGGCCAGGTCCTGGATGTCGCCCGCGTGGTGGACCTCCAGCCAGACCCGGGCCCGCGTACCGGCGGGCAGCGACTCCAGGATCGCCGAGGCGGCGGGCAGCGCCGTCTCGTCACCCCAGATCAGCACCAGGTCGGTGTCCGCCGGCGGACGGAAGCGGATCGCGCGGTTGTCGGCGACGGCGGGTCCGAGCAGCACGACCCGGTCACCGGCCCGCGCCGCCGACGCCCACCGGGACGCGGGCCCGGCGGGCATGGCGGCCCCCGGCTCCACCCCGTGCAGCACGAAGTCGATGTCGATCTCGACGGTGTCGCCGTGGATGTCCGAGCGGAGCCCCCGCAGGGTGTACGAGCGCATCACCGCCCTTACGTCGTCCGGCAGTTCCCGCCATGCCTGCCACCAGCCGTCGCCCAGTTCGAAGGGGATGGCTGGGACGTCCTGCCCCGGCTGCGGCAGAAAGAGGGACAGTGACTGATCCCGGCCGTCGGAGTGGAAATACCTCAGATCGTCCCCCGCGAACGAGACCCGTACGAGAGACGGCCCCAGCCGCTCCGTCCGCACGACCTGAAGAGAGAAGAAACGGAAGGGGGCGGCTACGGCCGTCGTCATGGGGGCTCCTGCATCAGGGGCGGGGTCGTATGTGGGAGGGGCGTGCCCGGGCAACTCAGGGGCGCGGGGTGCTGACATGTGCGGCTGCGCCGCGTGGGCGCGGCCAGCCACGACGGCGTCCCGCCGGGTGGTGTAGCCGATCAAGGTCCCGGAATCCGCAGGTCGGGGACGGTGGCACCGCCGGACCGGGTGTTCAACCCGCCTCAGCAGGGCGCCTCGTGGACTGCCGCCTCTGCGGAGATCGCCAGCGGTCTCGTACCGGAACGCGCACAGCTTGATCGCGTACACCACGACGCGGGACCACGACCCCAGCCACATGCGACCCGCGGCCGGGCTACGCCGGTCAGCTGACCTTCTTCGCGTTCTCGATCGCCTCGGCCAGCTCCTCGAGAAGCGGCGCGCACTTGTCGTAGGACAGAATCGGCTCGGGGTTACGCCCGATGACCTGCCCCGCCTTCACAGCCGGCAGCTTCTTCCACGTCGCCTCTTCGATCGCGTCCGGCTGGATCGCCGACGTGCGGTTGTCCATGATGATGACGTCCGCGTCGTACTTGTCGACGTTCTCCCAGCTGAGGTTCTCGAACCAGCCCCCACTGGCCTCCAGCGCGGCGGCGCTCGGCTCGACGAAGTTCACGCCGAGGGCCTTGTAGTACTCCAGGTCGATGGAGAGGTTCGAGCCGGAGACGTAGAAGATGTCCTGGCTGGCGGAACCCGCGAGCACCTTGATGTCGGGCTTGGCCTTGGCGGCCGCGCGCAGCCGGGCGGCCGCGTCCTCGAACCGCTTCTTGGCCGCGGTGATCTTCTCCGACTCCGTGTCCGCGCCGAGGGACTTGGCCAGCTCCAGCATGCGCTGCAGCGGCTCGGTCATCTGACGGTCGTACACGGAGATGCCGACGCTCGGGGCGAGCTTGGCGATCTTGTCCTTGGAGGTCTCGGGCACGTACCAGAGGGTGCCGGCGTCGTCGAACAGCGTGGTGATGAGGACGTCGGGGGCGAGTGCGGCGTACTTCTCGACGTTGAACTCGTCCCAGACGTTGCCGAGGATGGTGACCTTGCTGATGTCGAGGTCACCGGCCTGGACGTCGGCCTTGCCGTCCGTCGTCCTGGTCGGACCGAAGACGCCCTTGACGTCGATGCCGTAGTCGTACAGCGCGGCGGCGACACCCACGAAGGCGACGATGTTCGCCGGGGCCTTGTCGGTCTTGGCGGTCACGCCGCGGTCGTCCTTGAACGACCAGGGACCGGACTTGGCGGCAGCCGTCTCCTTGTCGGAGCCAGTGCTGCTGCTCGTCGCGTCCTCGTCTCCGCAGGCGGCGAGGACGGCACCGAGACCGAGTGCGCCACCGGCGGCGAGGATGCCACGGCGGGTGAGGTGAGCGGCTCTGGCGTTGGACATGTGTATGGCTACTTTCGAACGGGGCGGAGTGCCGCCCGAGGGTGAGTTCGAAGGTAGGTTAGCCTAACCTCACTGCTTGTCCAGGGGGTGGTTCCAGGGAATGGAATGCCCGGGTCCGACTCTGTCCTAATCTTTGAATTACCTGTGAATCGAAGGTTGGTGGGGTTCGCAGGGTGCTGCTGGCCCTTAAACCCGTGGCTTGTGTCGCCAATGTGAAGGATGCTTGAACCCGACTCGGCTGTTCTTTACATGGGGCAAACGGTCGTCCGACTTGTGTGCGGCGAGTCGGGCGGAAGGGTGTCGGCGTCGGCTCGGCATGGCTGATTCCGGCCTTCATTCGAACGCATCCTGTCTGGGGGCGGTCGTCCGGCGGGGCTGCGCTGCCGGGATCGAGCCGGCCGGGCCGACTCGTCGGCGAGCGGCGTGCGTTGCACCCCGCCTGGGCGGGCTCCGGTTTGGGGTCGACGGCGCCCGGGGGGTCGCTTGCGTGCCCATCGGTACTGCGGTGACCACGAGCGCCTGCCCGGGGTGAGCGAGTCCTTGACGTGCGGGCGGCTATCGCTCTGGTGGCCAGGCGGGCGGTCAGGGAGCGGCGAAGCTGACGCCTGTCTGCTGGTCCATCCGAACTCGGGTCGGCGGCCCGGGTCGTTCTCGCCGCGAATCGAGTGTGTCAACTCCTTGACACGCTTCGGGCTCGGTCGATAATTGTGTCACATGGTTAATACACTGGGCGGAAGGGCAAAGTGATCAGCATGCCGGCTGCCGCAGGAACGGAAGCCGCGTGGCGGGCGCGGCTCGATACGCCCGTGCGGTGGGTCGGCGCGGCGACCGGCCTGGCGGTCAACGCGCTGGTCTCGTTCGACCCTGAGCCTGACGTGGATCTGCTGTACGGGTTTCCCGTGTTCGCTCTGTGTGTCATGGCCGGCGTGTTTGCGGCGGATCTGACCGCGCGCCCAGGTTCCGGCTGGATTCGAGTGGCCCAGGTGGCGCCACGCCGGATCCGGGAGTATCTGCCCCGGTCCCTCAGTGCAGTATTGGCCGTCCAGGCGGGTCTCTTGCTGATGCTTGTGACCATCGCCGCAGTTACGGCCTCGGCGGACGCCGACGGCCGCTCGGGCCGCGCCCTGTCCGTCACCTGTCCGGCAGGCACCCAACTGCTCTCACCCTGGCCCGGCCCTTACTACGCCTGGCCGGCCCTGAGCGGTCTTGCCGCCGGTACCGTCGCTTGCGCACTGCTCCTGCACCGAGTCACAGTCCGGTCCGGAAGCGTTGACCAACGCCGCATCTCGGTCCGGGCGGCGGTCGGCGCATGGGGAGTGCTGGTGACCGCCCCTCTCTTCGCCGTCTCCTCGACGATGGCCGAGGCCGTGCTGAACACGTCCTGCGCGAGCCTGATGCAGAACGTGGCCCTGTGGGGGCTGGGCCTCGCAGCCCTCACCTCCGCAGTGACTGCCGGCCACTGCCTGAGCGTCCTTCTGCTGCCGCAGATCTACATCAAGGCTCGGCCGTGACAGTGCAGAACGTCAGCGTGAGCCACGCTTCCCCGGTGCCGCCCTACGAGCAACTCCGCGTACAGCTAGCCGACTTGATCTCTGTTGGCCAGCTACAGCAGGGCGACAGACTGCCGCCCGTGCGACAGCTCGCCTCTGACCTCGGCGTAGCCAACAACACGGTGGTCCGGGCATACCGCGAACTGGAAACTGCCGGTCTGGTGAAGAGCCGCCGCGGATCTGGCACCCGGGTTGTCGCCCCCCCAGGCCCAACCGACACCAAAGCGAAACTGGCTGAACATGCACGCACTTACGCGGCAGCCGCCAGACAGCTCGACGCCACGGACGAAGAAGTGCTCGCGGCGATCCGTCACGTTCTCGCGACTCTCCATGGTCCCTGACCTACCCAGAGGACATCAGCGCTTCGTCCCTGCCCTCCGGGTTGAGAAAGGGGCACTCGTCGTCAGGCTTGGGCAGACGGGGGACGGCCCTCCCGTCCATGGAAACGCCGGCAGCATCATCGCCCGGCGGTAGCGCACCGAGCTGGTACCGCTCCGGCGTACGGTCCACTGCAGTTCCTGCCCTTTCTGATCGGTCGGCCTGCATGCCCGCACAGCCTCGGCCATCGTGATCCAGCGGTCGGAAAGGACGTCGCCGCCGTATCCGACCGCCCCGCCCGCCGCCCCGGTGAAGCCCTGCGCCTGCGGCACCAGAGAACCCGGCCGATGCCGTCCGGCCATGCGGGAGGACCAACACGGCGAACCCTTTCCGGCCGCAGTGCTATCCGGTCAGCCCCAACTCCCTGGCGATCAGCATGCGTTGCACCTCGCTGGTGCCCTCGCCGATCTCCAGGATCTTGGAGTCGCGCCACATGCGGGCGACGGGGTACTCGTTCATGAAGCCGTAGCCGCCGTGGATCTGGGTGGCGTCGCGGGCGTTGTCGACGGCGATGGTGGACGAGTAGAGCTTCGCCAGGGCCGCTTCCTTCTTGAAGGGATCGCCGCCCACCAGCCGGGAGGCCGCGTCGCGCCAGGCGAGCCGGGCCGTGTGGGCCTTCATCTCCATGTCGGCGATCTTGAACTGGATGGCCTGGTTGGCACCGATCGGGCGGCCGAAGGCGTGCCGTTCCTTCGCGTACTTCACCGACTCGTCCACACAGCCCTGGGCGAGCCCTGTGGCGAGCGCCGAGATGGCGATGCGGCCCTCGTCGAGGATGCGCAGGAACTGGGCGTAGCCACGGCCGAGTTCGCCGAGGAGGTTCTCCGCCGGGACCCGGACGTCCGCGAACGACAGCTCCCGGGTGTCCGAGGCGTTCCAGCCGACCTTGGAGTAGGGGGCGGCCACCGTGAAGCCCGGGGTGCCGGACGGGACGATGATCGAGGAGATGAGGGGCTTGCCGTCCGGGGTGCGGCCGGTGACCGCCGTGACCGTGACCAGGGCCGTGATGTCCGTCCCCGAGTTGGTGATGAAGCACTTGCTGCCGTTGATGACCCATTCGTCTGTCGACTCGTCCAGGCGGGCCGTCGTACGGGTGGCGCCCGCGTCCGAGCCGCCGTCGGGCTCGGTGAGGCCGAACGCGCCCAGCACCTCGCCGGAGCACAGGCGCGGCAGCCACTCCTCCTTCTGCGCCCGGGTACCGAAGAGATGGATCGGCATCGCGCCCAGGGAGACCCCGGCTTCGAGGGTGATGGCCACGGACGAGTCCACCCGGGCCAGCTCCTCCAGCGCGATGCCCAGCGCCAGATAGTCGCCGCCCATGCCGCCGTACTCCTCGGGGAACGGCAGCCCGAACAGCCCCATGCGGCCCATCTCGCGGACGATCTCGTACGGGAACTCGTGCCGCTCGTAGAAGTCGCCGATCTTGGGCGCGACGACCTCGTGCGCGAACTCCTCGACCGTACGGCGGAGTTCTTCCAGCTCGGGGGAGAGGCGGTGGTTCATGGACGTCATTGCTCCTTGTGGTCCTCGTGGCCCTCGTCGTCCTTGTGGGACAGGGCTCGTACGGTGCGGGACGGGCTGGGTCGGCCCAGGTGTCCGGCCATCCACGCGCTCGTGGCGACGAGGCGGCCGAGGTCGACGCCCGTGTCGATGCCGAGGCCCCGCAGCATCCACACGAGGTCCTCGGTGGCGAGGTTCCCGGTGGCGGACTTCGCGTACGGGCAGCCGCCGAGGCCGCCGGCCGAGGCGTCGACCGTGGTGACGCCGTACTGGAGCGCCGCCAGGGTGTTGGCGAGGGCCTGGCCGTAGGTGTCGTGGAAGTGCACGCCGAGCGCGGACGTGGGGACGTCCGCCTCGTTCAGCGCGGTGAGCAGTGCCTGGACATGGCCCGGGGTGGCCACACCGATCGTGTCGCCGAGGCTCAGTTCGTCGCAGCCCAGGTCCAGGAGCGCGCGGCAGACCCGGACGACCTGGGGGATCGGGACGGCACCCTCCCAGGGGTCACCGAAGCACATCGAGAGGTAGCCCCGTACATGCACGTCGCCCTCGGCCTTCGCCCGGGTCACCACCGGGTCGAACATGGCCAGTGCCTCGTCGACCGTGCGGTTGAGGTTGGCCTTGGCGAAGGACTCCGTGGCGCTGGCGAAGACGGCGACCCGGCGGGCACCGAGGGCGAGGGCGCGGTCGAGGCCGCGCTCGTTGGGGACGAGGACGGGGAGATCCACCGGGAGGTCGGTGACGAGGGGGAACAAGGCCTCCGCGTCCGCCAGTTGGGGCACCCACTTGGGGTGCACGAAGCTGGTGGCCTCGATGGTGGTGAGGCCCGCGTCGGCCAGCCGGTGGACGAACTCCGCCTTCACTGCCGTCGGGACGGTCGCCTTCTCGTTCTGCAGGCCGTCCCGGGCGCCGACCTCGTGGATACGGACGCGGGCCGGGAGGCCTTCGGTCGGCACGGTCATGGGGAGGCCCTGTTCCTGGACGGTCATACGGCCGCCTCCTCCAGCTCGTGCGGTGCGACGACCGCCAGCACCTGGTCCATGGCGACGGTCGTCCCGGGCGTGACGTCCAGCTCGGTGACCGTCCCGGCGTGCGGCGCGGAGACGACGTGCTCCATCTTCATCGCCTCCACCACCAGCAGGCTCTGCCCGGCGGCCACCTCGTCCCCGACGGCAACCTTCACCACGGTGACCGTCCCGGGCATCGGCGCCGTCAGCGAGTCTGCGCCCGCGTGGGCGGCGCCGGTGAGCGCGGCGGCGACGGGGTCGTGGTCGCGCACCTGCCAGGCGTCGCCGTCCCGGCCCAGCCAGTCGGAGGCGTGGTGGAAGGTGTGGGTGAGGCCGTCGAGGTGGAAGGTGAACCTGCCCTCCGCCCCGGGACGCGGGGGCGCACCCCCGGACCCCCGCAGGGGGGTTTCGGCCCCGTCCGGCAGCACCTCGGTCCCGCCGTCCGGTGTGCGGCGCACGTGCACGGTGACCGGCTCGTGGCCCGGCAGCCGCAGGTGGTGTGCCGTCCAGGCCCGTTCGCCGCCCAGCCTCCAGCCGACCGCGGTGTCGAACGGATCGGTCCAGCCGGCGCCGTCGCCGGCGGTCGGAGTGAGCGCGGCCTGGCGCAGTGCCGCCGCCGCCGCGTAGACCTCCACCGGCACCTCGTCCGGGACCAGCCCGTCCACCTCCCGCTCCACCAGCCCCGTGTCCAACTCGCCCGCCACCACCGCCGGATGGGCCAGCAGCCGGCGCAGGAACCCGGCGTTCGTCTGGACGCCCAGGGTGACCGTCTCCGCGAGGGCCGCGCGGAGTCTGCGCAGGGCGGTGGGCCGGTCGGGGCCGTAGGCGATGACCTTGGAGAGCATCGGGTCGTACAGCGAGCCGACCTCAGTGCCCTCGGTGAGGCCGGAGTCCGTACGGACACCGTCGCCGTCCGGCTCGCGCAGGCGCAGGATCGTGCCGCCGGAGGGGAGGAAGCCGCGCGAGGGGTCCTCGGCGCAGATCCGCGCCTCGACCGCGTGCCCCGTCAGCCGTACGTCCTCCTGCCCGAAGGACAGCCGCTCGCCCGCCGCGACCCGGAGCTGCCACTCCACCAGGTCGACGCCCGTGACCAGCTCGGTCACCGGGTGCTCGACCTGGAGGCGGGTGTTCATCTCCATGAAGTAGTACGAGGAGGGGTCGCCGCCGGGGACGATGAACTCGACCGTGCCCGCGCCGGAGTAACCGCAGGAGCGGGCCGCCTGGACGGCCGCCTCGCCCATCGCGGCCCGGGTGGCCTCGTCGAGCAGGACGCTGGGCGCCTCCTCGATGACCTTCTGGTGGCGGCGCTGGAGGGAGCACTCGCGCTCACCGAGGTGGACCACGCCGCCGTGACCGTCGGCCAGGACCTGGATCTCGATGTGCCGGGGGCGGTCGATCCACCGCTCCACGAGGAGGGTGTCGTCGCCGAAGGACGAGCGGGCCTCGCGGCGGGCGGCGGCGATCTCGTCGGCCAGCAGCTCCGCGTCCCGGACCAGCCGCATGCCCTTGCCGCCGCCGCCCGCGCTGGGCTTCAGCAGCACCGGCATGCCGATCTCGTGGGCGGCGTCGGCGAGTTGGGAGTCGGTCAGACCGCTGCCGCTGGAACCGGGCACCACCGGCACCCCGGCCGCCCGGACCGTCTCCTTGGCGCGGATCTTGTCGCCCATGAGGGAGATGGCGTCGGCGGGCGGACCGATGAAGACGAGACCCGCGTCGGCGCACGCCCGCGCGAACCCGGCGTTCTCGGCGAGGAAGCCGTACCCCGGGTGCACCGCCTGCGCGCCCGTCCGGGCCGCCGCCTCCAGCAGCCGCTCCACCGACAGATAGCTCATCGTCGCCGGCGGCGGACCGATCCGTACCGCCGTGTCGGCCTCCCGGACGTGCCGGGCGTCGGCGTCCGCGTCGGAGAAGACGGCGACGGAGCGGACGCCGAGTGCGCGGAGGGTGCGGATGACGCGGACGGCGATCTCGCCCCGGTTGGCCACCAGGACCGTGTCGAACATGGTCGGCTGCTTCGGTTCCATCGGCTTCTTCGGTTCCATCGGCTTCGTCGGATTCATCGGTTCCCCCTCACATCCGGAAGACGCCGAACTGGGGTTCACCCAGGGGCGCGTTGGCGCAGGCGGTCAGGGCGAGGCCCAGGACCTGGCGGGTCTCCAGCGGGTCGATCACGCCGTCGTCCCAGAGGCGGGCCGTGGCGTAGTAGGCGCTGCCCTGGCGCTCGTACTGGGCGCGGATCGGGTCCTTGAAGGACTCCTCGTCCGCCGCGGGCCAGTCCTCGCCGCGCGCCTCCAACTGGTCCCGCTTCACGGTCGCGAGGACGGACGCGGCCTGTTCGCCGCCCATCACCGAGATCTTGGCGTTGGGCCACATCCACAGGAAGCGGGGGGAGTACGCCCGGCCGCACATCGAGTAGTTGCCCGCGCCGTACGAGCCGCCGATCACGACGGTCAGCTTGGGGACGCGGGTGCAGGCCACGGCCGTCACCATCTTGGCGCCGTGCTTGGCGATGCCGCCGGCCTCGTAGTCCCGGCCGACCATGAAGCCGGAGATGTTCTGCAGGAAGACCAGCGGGATGCCGCGCTGGTCGCACAGCTCGATGAAGTGGGCGCCCTTCTGGGCCGACTCGGAGAAGAGGATGCCGTTGTTGGCGACGATCCCGACCGGGTGTCCGTGGATGCGGGCGAAGCCGGTGACGAGGGTCTGCCCGAACTCCGCCTTGAACTCGGCGAACCGCGAACCGTCGACCACGCGCGCGATGACCTCGCGTACGTCGTACGGAGTGCGGGAGTCGACGGGCACGGCGCCGTACAGCGTGTACGGGTCCACCTTGGGCTCGACGGCCGGCTCGACCGACCAGGGGAGCGGGCCCCGGGAGGGGAGGGTGGAGACGATGGTCCGCACGATGCGCAGGGCGTGGGCGTCGCTCTCGGCGAGGTGGTCGGTGACGCCGGAGATCCGGGAGTGGACCTCGCCGCCGCCCAGCTCCTCGGCGGTGACGACCTCGCCGGTGGCGGCCTTCACCAGCGGGGGGCCGCCGAGGAAGATCGTCCCCTGCCCCCGGACGATGACGGCTTCGTCGCTCATCGCGGGGACGTAAGCGCCGCCCGCCGTGCACGACCCGAGGACCGCGGCGATCTGGGGGATCCCCGCGCCGGACATCCGGGCCTGGTTGTAGAAGATCCGGCCGAAGTGCTCGCGGTCGGGGAAGACCTCGTCCTGCATGGGCAGGAAGGCGCCGCCGGAGTCGACGAGGTAGAGACAGGGGAGGCGGTTCTCCAGGGCCACCTCCTGGGCCCGCAGATGCTTCTTCACCGTCATCGGGTAGTACGTGCCGCCCTTGACGGTGGCGTCGTTGGCGACGACGACGCACTCACGGCCGCTGACCCGGCCGATCCCGGCGATGACGCCCGCGGCCGGGGCCTGGCCGTCGTACAGGCCGTCGGCGGCCAGGGGCGCCAGCTCCAGGAAGGGCGAGCCGGGGTCGAGGAGGGTGTCCACCCTGTCGCGCGGCAGCAGCTTGCCGCGTGCGGTGTGCCGGGCGCGCGCCTTCTCGCCGCCGCCGAGGCGCGCCGCGGCCAGCTTGGCCCGCAGCTCCTCGCCCAGCGCGCGGTGCGCGGCCTCGTTGGCCCGATACGCCTGAGCCGCGGGATCTGCCGCGGTCGTCAGCTCCGGTGCCTGGTCCATCGTGCGGTCCCCTCACCCAGTGGTCACCTGTGGTCACCTGTTAATGAGCGTTAACGCGTTTCCGTCAGGTTAACGACCGCTAACCTCCCTGTCTAGAATCGACTTCATGGCCACGAGAACCGACGCGCCCACCCGCCGCGAACAGATCCTCAAGGAAGCCGCCCGCCTCTTCGCCGAGCGAGGCTTCCACGGTGTCGGCGTCGACGAGATAGGGGCGGCCGTCGGCATCAGCGGGCCGGGCCTCTACCGGCACTTCGCGGGCAAGGACGCGATGCTCGCGGAGCTGCTGGTGGGGATCAGCGGGCAGTTGCTGACGGGGGCGAAGCGGAGGGTGGCGGAGGCCGACGGGCGCGACGCCGAGGCCCTCCTCGACTCGCTCATCGAGGGGCACATCGACTTCGCTCTCGACGACCGTCCCCTCATCACCCTGCACGACCGCGAGCTGGACCGCCTCCGCGACAGCGACCGCAAGCTCGTACGGCAGTTGCAGCGCCAGTACGTCGAGCTGTGGGTGCAGGTGCTCCGCGAGGCGCACCCGGGGCTCGCCGAGCCCGCCGCCCGGTCCGCCGTGCACTCGGTGTTCGGGCTCCTGAACTCGACGCCGCATCTGGGGCGGCCGGGGTCGTTGCCCGGGCGGGCGGCCACGGCGGGGTTGCTGCACCGGATGGCCCGGGGGGCGTTCGAGGCGGCTGCCTCCGGCTGACCGCCCGGTTCCGGCTGTCCGGTGGGCCGGGTTCGGGGGTGGGGTTCCGGCGGTCGTGGGCCGCGGGTCGAGTGGGGCCGGCCGCGCGGTTCCCCGCGCCCCTGGCGGCGTGGGTCCGGGGCGGCGGTCTCGGCTGTGGGTCAAAAGCGTGATGAGCGTTACGGGGCCGACCATCTGGACGCGCTTGCCTACCCGCCGGTACGGTTGTCTGAGCGAGCGCTTAGCCGTATCGATGGGGCCGCAACCATCAATTGAGGAACCCTCGACGGCGAGCAACCACACCCGCGAGAGCGGCGCCGGCTTAGGCGCAGAGAGGGGCCGGCGGTGCGCCGTACGGTGTTCAACGAGGATCACGAGGCGTTCCGGGAGACCCTGCGTGCCTTCATCGAGGCCGAGGTCGTGCCCGTGTACGACGAGTGGTTCGCCGCCGGCCAGGCGCCGCGCGACTTCTACTACAAGCTCGCCGAGCTGGGCGTCTTCGGTATCCGCGTGGACGAGGAGTACGGCGGCGCCGGCATCGACTCGTACAAGTTCGAGGCCGTCCTGTACGAGGAGACCGCCCGCGCGGGTGTGTCCTTCGGCGGCTCCGGTGTGCACGTGCTGCTCGGCCTGCCGTACGTCAAGCTGCTCGCCACCGACGAGCAGAAGAAGCGCTACCTGCCGAAGTTCGTCTCCGGTGAGGAGATGTGGGCGATCGCGATGACCGAGCCGGGCACCGGCTCCGACCTCGCGGGCATGAAGACCACCGCCAAGCTGAGCGAGGACGGCACGCACTACGTCCTCAACGGCTCCAAGACCTTCATCACCGGTGGCGTCCACGCCGACCAGATGATCGTCTGCGCCCGCACCGACGCGCCCAGCGCCGAGGACCGCCGCCACGGCATATCCCTCCTCGTGGTGGACACCAAGTCCGAGGGCTACTCGGTCGGCCGCAAGCTGGACAAGCTCGGCCTGAAGACCTCCGACACCGCCGAGCTGGCGTTCGTCGACGTCAAGGTGCCCGTCGAGAACCTCCTCGGCGAGGAGAACAAGGGCTTCTCCTACCTCGGCCACAACCTCGCCTCCGAGCGCTGGGGCATCGCCTACGGCGCGTACGCGCAGGCCAAGGCCGCCGTCCGGTTCGCCAAGCAGTACGTGCAGGAGCGGGTCGTCTTCGGCAAGCCGGTCGCCCACTTCCAGAACACCAAGTTCGAGCTGGCCGCCTGCCAGGCCGAGGTGGACGCCGCCGAGGCCGTCGCCGACCGCGCCACGGAGGCCCTCGACGCCGGTGAGCTGACGCCCGCCGAGGCCGCCAGCGCCAAGCTGTTCTGCACCGAGGTCGCCCACCGCGTCATCGACCGCTGCCTCCAGCTGCACGGCGGCTACGGCTTCATGAACGAGTACCCGATAGCCCGCCTGTACGCGGACAACCGGGTCAACCGCATCTACGGCGGCACCAGCGAGATCATGAAGTCGATCATCGCCAAGGACATGGGCTTGTGACACGGGCCGTCACGCAGGCCTTCACACGGACTGTGACACGGGTCCGTAAGGCCCCGGAAATTACTGTGCAGTACAACTGACCCCATGAGTCAGGTACCACTGCAGTCTCTCCTCGATCTGCTCGACCTCGAGCAGATCGAGGAGAACATCTTCCGCGGCCGGTCCCGGCCCGCCATCGTCCCCCGGGTCTTCGGCGGGCAGGTCGCGGCCCAGGCGCTCGTCGCCGCCGGGCGGACGGTCCCCGCGGACCGGCTGCCGCACTCCCTCCACGCGTACTTCCTGCGCATCGGCGACGCCGGCGCGCCCATCGTGTACACCGTGGAGCGCATGAACGACGGCCGTTCCTTCACCGCGCGCCGCGTCGTCGCCGTCCAGCACGGCCAGCCGATCTTCGCCCTCTCCGCGTCGTTCCAGCGGTACGAGGACGGCCTCGACCACCAGGCCCCGATGCCAGCCGCGCCCGACCCGGAGTCCCTGCCCACCGCCGAGCAACGGCTCCCGGCGTACGGGCTCGACCCGGCCGTCGTGGAGAAGATGCTGGAGGCGCGGGCCGCCGTCGACCTCCGCTACGTCGACGACCCGCCGTACGGCCGCTACGGCGAGCCGCGCGAACCGCGCTCCCAGGTCTGGTTCCGGGCCAACGGCAAGCTCGACGACGACCCGCTCCTGCACGTCGTCCTCGCCACCTACGTCTCCGACATGACGCTCCTCGACTCCATCCTGCTCGCGCACGGGCGCGGCGGCTGGGCCGTCGGCGACGTCGTCGGGGCCTCCCTCGACCACGCCATGTGGTTCCACCGGCCGTTCCGCGCCGACGAGTGGCTCCTGTACGACCAGGAGTCGCCGTCCGCGTCGGCCGGCCGTGGCCTCGGCCAGGGCAGGATCTACACGCAGGACGGCCGGCTCGCGATCTCCGTGATCCAGGAGGGCGTCGTCCGCGTACCGAGGCCGAAGACGCCCTGAGACCCACGACAGGCCGAAGGGGCCTAGCCGTCCTTGAGCCCCGCCTGCTCCAGCAGGTAAGCCGACATCGGGTCGTAGTGGCGCGGGCTGACCACGTGGTCGTCCAGCGGGACCACGGCCTGGAGGGTGCCCTCGGACTCGCCGAGGAAGAGGGCGGGGTCGTTGGAGTCCGCGTAGCCGACGGAGTCGACGCCGAGCTGGCCGGCACAGCCCGCCCAGCCGTGGTCGGCGACGACCAGGTCGGGCAGCGGGCGGCCGGCGCCCTCCAGGCCCCGGAGGATGGCGCGCATCGGCTCGGGGGAGTGGGTGTGCCAGAGCGTGGCGCCGTGTTCGAGGACTGCCACGTCCGCGAACTGCATGACGTACCCCTCCTCCGTCTGCAGGCCCTCCGGGATGACGACGATCTCGCAGCCCGCCGCGCGCAGCGCCCGCGCCGTCTCGTGGTGCACCTGGAGCAGCCCGCCGGGGTGGCCGGTGGCGAACAGGACGCGCTGCGCGCCCTCCGCCGCCTTGCGCAGCCGGGCCGCCATGCGCTCCAGCGCGTCGACCGTCAGGTCCGGGTCGATGGTGTCCTGGCCGTAGCGGTGTCCCGGGTCGTCGTTCACGCCGACGCGCTCCGCCATCACGGCCAGCACGTCCTGCTCGTCGGTCCAGCGGTCCCCGAGCTCCAGGCCGAGCCAGTAGTGGCGGTTGCCGTTGGCCAGTTCGCGGTAGTGGGAGAGGTTGTTCTCGCGGGGCGTGGCGACGTCGCCCGCGATACGCGTCCGTACAAGGTGTTCGACGAGCTCGGCGCGGCTGGGGGTCCCGGGTATCGGCATGCGTCCATTGTGAGGCAGACGACAGCGGGAGTCGCGGGCGTCCCGCCCGCTGCGACCTGCGTCACTCCGCGACGGACCGGTGGCCCCCGGCCGCCGTGTCACTCCCGCCGCAGCGCGAACCACAACTCCATCCGTACGTCCGGGTCGTCGAGGTCCACGCCGAGCAACGCCGCGCACCGGCCGATACGTTGGCGGACCGTGTTGCGGTGGACGGCCAGGGCGACGGCCGTACGGTCCCAACTGCCGTGCAGGGAGAGCCAGGTGCGCAGGGTCTCGGTGAGGGCCGGGGCGCCGGGAGCGGTGGTGAGGGGGGCCAGCAGAGCCTGGGCGTGGGCGGTCGCGTCCACCGCCGGCACCAGGTCGGTGAGGGCCGTGCGGGAGCCGTGCCGGACCAGCGCCGTCCGTGTCGCCCTGGCCCGGGCCAGGGCGCGGGCGGCCTGTACGTCGGCGGCCTTCCACGCGTGCGGCTCGGTGGGGGCGCTCACCCCGCACGTCCAGCCGGGCTGGGCGTCGACCTCGCGGTCGGCGGGGACGAGGACGCGTACGACGTCCCCGTGGGCGTCGACCAGCGCGGAGCCCAGGGCGGCACCGAGCGCGGCGGCGGCGAGGGTGTCGGGAGGGCCGGTCTCGGCGGGGTGGGCGTGCACGACGAGCCAGCGGGGGGCTCCGCCCAGGAGGGGGGCCACCTCATCGGGCGGGGCGCCCAGCAGCAGGCGGACGAGCGCGGACACGCGTGCCGCACCCGTGCCGCTCTGTTGCTCGCCGGTGAGGAGGGAGAGGAGGACGGCGGCGACGGAGGCGATCGTGTGGTCGCCGGGGTCCCGGTGGGGGGTGGCCACGCCGAGGGTGAAGCCGTGTCCCCCGGAGGTGAGGGTGTAGGCGGCGAGGTGGGTGCCGTCGACCGTGTCCGTGGCGGAGGCGGGTGTGGAGGTGCGCGGGGAAGGGGGTTGTGGTGGGTCGGCGGGCGCGGGTTCGGCGGGGCCGGCCGCGCAGCTCCCGGCGCCCCTTGAGGGGCGGCCGGCGTTCTGACGGGAACCCGGCTGTACCACCGCCGCCAGGCCGGCCAGGGCATCCGGCGTCGGTCCTCGCCCTGCCGTCGCCAGTTCCGTTCCGTCCGGGCCGTACAGCACCGCCCGGCCGCCGACCCGCTGGGCCAGTTGCCGTAGGACCGCGTGTACCGGGTCCGGGCGGGACGCGGCTGCCGCCAGGCCCTGCTGGGCCTGAGTGACACGGCGGAGTTCGGCGTGGCGGGCTCGGGCCATGAGCTGCCAGACCGCGCGGGCGACGCCCGAGAAGGTCGTCCGGGGCGGGACCTCGATCAGGGGCAGGTCGTAGCGGTCGCAGGCCACGACCAGCGCCCTCGGGACGCTGTCGTGGACGGGGGCGACGCCGAAGCCGAGGGCCGCGCCGCCCGCCGCGACGATGCGGGAGACGTAGTCGTCGAAGTAGGTGCCGGACCCCGCGGCCTCCTGGATGTGGACGCCGGCCGTCAGCAGCAGCTCGCCGCCGAGCAGATACGGATACGGGTCCGACATCTCCGAGGTGTGCGCCCAGTGGATGGCCGTCCCCGCGTCCTTTGGCCCGGCGATCTGCCGCAGGCCCAGGTCGTCGCGGGCGAGGAGGGCCGAGAGGGGTACGGGCGGAGTGGGAGGGACGGCCGGGGTGGGGGGTGAGGCCGGGTCCGGCATGGTGTGCGTTCCTTACATCAGCCACGGCTTGAATGGATGGAACGTACACTTCGCAGCCGCCTTTCAGCGGCCTAGGGTCGGTGCTCGTCACCAGTAGAGTCAACGCGAGTCGCACATATCAGCGCATAACCATCCGTGCCGACCACAGCGTATGCAGGAAGTAGGCAGTTCCCATGAGCAGCAACGAGACGCCCCACGGCCCCGTCGACACGCCCCACGGCCCCGTCGACGCGTCCCGAGGTCCGGTCGGCTCGCCCCGAGGACCTGTCGACTCCTCCCGCATCCCGCGCTACGCCGGGCCCGCGACCTACGCCAGGCTGCCGCGCCTCGACGAGGTGGGCCGGGCGGACGTCGCGGTCGTGGGAGTGCCGTTCGACTCGGGTGTCTCCTACCGGCCGGGCGCCCGCTTCGGCGGCAACGCGATCCGTGAGGCGTCCCGGCTGCTGCGCCCCTACAACCCGGCCCAGGACGCCTCCCCCTTCGCCCTCGCCCAGGTCGCGGACGCCGGTGACATCTCCGCGAACCCGTTCGACATCAACGAGGCGGTGGAGACGGTCGAGGCGGCGGCGGACGAGCTGCTGGGGACGGGGGCCCGCCTGATGACCCTCGGCGGCGACCACACCATCGCGCTCCCGCTGCTGCGGTCCGTCGCCAAGAAGCACGGGCCGGTGGCCCTGCTCCACTTCGACGCGCACCTCGACACCTGGGACACGTACTTCGGCGCCGAGTACACGCACGGCACCCCGTTCCGGCGGGCCGTGGAGGAGGGCATCCTCGACACCGAGGCCCTCTCGCACGTGGGCACGCGCGGCCCGCTGTACGGCAAGCAGGACCTCACCGACGACGAAAAGATGGGCTTCGGGATCGTCACCTCCGCCGACATCTACCGCCGGGGCGCGGACGAGGTGGCCGACCAGCTGCGCCAGCGCATCGGCGACCGGCCCCTCTACATCTCCATCGACATCGACTGCCTGGACCCGGCCCACGCGCCGGGCACCGGGACGCCCGAGGCCGGCGGCATGACCTCGCGGGAGCTGCTGGAGATCCTGCGGGGCCTGGCCTCCTGCAACCTGGTCTCCGCCGACGTCGTCGAGGTGGCGCCCGCGTACGATCACGCCGAGATCACCGCGGTGGCCGCCTCGCACACGGCGTACGAACTCACCACGATCATGTCCCGCCAGATCGCGCGGGCGAAGCAGGAAGAGCAGGAGAAGGCAGCGCAGTGACCCACGACCACGACCTGGTACTCCGCCCGACGGCCGCCCAGACGGAGGCCGCGCTGAACCCTCCCCCCGGCCGCAACGGCGGAGACCTGGTCGTGGAGACACTGGCCGGGCTCGGCGCGACGACGGTCTTCGGGCTCCCCGGCCAGCACGCGCTCGGCCTGTTCGACGCGCTGCGCCGCTCCGACCTGCGGTACATCGGCCTGCGGGTGGAGAACAACGCCGGGTTCGCGGCGGACGCGTACGGCCGCATCACGGGCGAGGCGGCGCCGCTGCTGCTGTCCACGGGCCCCGGCGCGCTGACGTCCCTGGCCGCGCTCCAGGAGGCGGCGGCGGCCTCGGCTCCCGTCCTCGCCATCAGCAGCCAGATCCCGACGGCGGGCCTGGGCGGAGGCCGCCGCGGCTACCTCCACGAACTCCCGGACCAGTCCGCCTCGTTCAGGGGTGTCGTCAAGTCCGTCCACACCGTCCGTACGCAGTCCCAGATCCCCTCGGCCGTGGCCGCCGCCTGGCAGTCCGCGCTGACCGCCCCGCACGGTCCGGTGTGGGTGGAGATCCCGCAGGACGTGCTGCTGGCCGAGACGTCCCTCCCGGTGGTGACGGGCGGCGACGCCTTCCCCGAGGAGCTGCCCCCGCGCCCCGAACTGACCGCGCTGGCCGCCCACCTGCTGTCGTCCGCGGCCCGCCCGGCGATCATCGCGGGCGGCGGGGTCGTACGGGCGGACGCGTCCGGCAAGCTGCGGCAGCTGGCGGAGCGGCTGTCGGCGCCGGTCGTGACGACGTACGGGGGGAAGGGTGCCTTCCCGTGGACGCATCCGCTGTCGCTCCGGTCATGGCTGGAGGACCGGCACACGACGGACTTCCTGGAGGACGCGGATGTCCTGCTGGTGGTGGGATCGGGTCTCGGTGAACTGTCGTCCAACTACCACACGTTCAGGCCCCGGGGCCGAGTGATCCAGATCGAGGCGGACCTCGGAAAGCTGGAGTCCAACCATCCGGCACTCGGCATCCACGCCGACGCCCGCCTGGCCCTCCAGGCACTGCTGGAGACGATCGAGGAGACGCGGGAGGACGAGTCCGCGCCGGAGCGGGTGCGTGAGGTGCTCGGGAAGGTCCGCGAGCGCATCGACGCCCAGGACCTCACCCTGGAACAGGACCTGTTGGCCTCCGTCCGACGGGCTCTGCCGCCGCGCGCGCCCTCCTTCTGGGACATGACGATCCTGGCGTACTGGGCCTGGTCGGCGTTCGACCCCAAGGGGCCCAACACCATGCACTCCGCCCAGGGCTCCGGCGGCCTCGGCTACGCCTTCCCGGCGGCCCTCGGCGCGGCGGCGGCCGACCCCACCCACCCGGTCCTCGCCGTCTCCGGCGACGGCGGCGCGCTCTACTCGATCGCCGAACTGGCCACGGCCCGGCAGTACGACCTCGACGTCACCTGGCTCATCGTCGACGACGGCGGCTACGGCATCCTGCGCGAGTACATGACCGACGCGTTCGGCGAGACGACCGGCACGGAACTGACCCGGCCCGACTATGTGGCCCTGGCCGAGTCGTTCGGCGTCCCCGGCACGCGGACCACCCCCGAGACCCTCGCGGGCGACCTGGCCAAGTCCCTTGCCGCGCCGGGCCCTTCGGTGGTCGTGCTCCCGGTGGTGCTGCGGATGTTCGCGCCGACGCATCTGGAGGGCTGACCGCTCCGCGTACGGAGAGGGGTCGGTGGGGGCTCTCCTCGACGGTGGCCGGATGTCAGGGGCGGAGACGGGAGGCCAGCCCCTCGAAGTAGCCGCGGTGCACGGTGGGCAGGTCCACCTGGTCGGGGTCCAGGAGCCAGAGGAGGTGGGCGCCTTCGAGGAAGGCGGCCACTTCGGTGGCCAGGAGGGCCGGGTTCAGGTCGGGGCGGGTCGTGCCGTCGGCCGCGGCTCGGGTGAAGAGAGCGGTCAGGTGGACGCGTAGGGCTCGGCCCCGGTCGCGGAACCAGGCGTGGAGGGTGGTGCCCGGCTCCAGGTTCTCGGCGGTCAACGTGGTGTGCAGGGCCGTCAGTTCGCGTTCGGTGGTGGCCGTGTGCTCGGCGTCGCGCACGAACCAGTCGAAGGCCTCGGTGAGGGTGGGCTCGGAAGTCGGGGTCGCGGACAGGCGGGCCAGGGCGCGGCGGTCGGCCTCCTCAAGGACCGCCTGGACCAGGCCGTCCTTGCTGCCGAAGTGGTGGATGAGGGCGGAGGGGGTGACGCCGGCCTGTTCGGCGATCGCGGCGACGCCCGTGCCGCGTACGCCCTGCTGGGAGAAGAGCCTGATCGCGGCGTCCACCATCGCGCGACGGCGTTCCACGCCTCGCTTCTGTACTTGTCCCTTGACCCCGGCCATGGGGATCAGGGTGCCGGGTGGGGTGCCGAGGCGTCCACTTCGAAAAAACCGTGCGGCATCGGCATCGAGTCATTATCTTGAACGACCATGCAGGAAAATAGAGTCATGAGCGAAGACCTGGTCGGCCGCGAGCGGATCGTTCGGGTGGACGGCATCGAGCTGTGGGCCGAGGAGTTCGGCGGCCCCGAGTGTCCGGCCGTGCTGCTGGTGATGGGCGCGCAGGCGCAGGGCGTGCAGTGGAACGACGGGATCGTTTGGCGGTTGGTCGAGGGCGGGCGGCGGGTGATCCGGTACGACCACCGTGACACCGGGCGGTCCTCGGTCGTCGACTTCGCCGTCCGGCCGTACACCGTCGCCGACATGGCCTCGGACGCGCTCGCCGTGCTGGATGCGTTCGGGGTGGAGCGGGCCCATCTCGTGGGGGCGTCGCTGGGCGGGATCATCGCGCAGCGCGTCGCCGTCACCGATCCGGAGCGGGTGCTGACCCTGACGAGCCTGTCGTCCCAGCCGCTGGGCACGGACACGGCGGCGGTCGTGCGGCGGGTACTGGAAGGGGCGCCGCCGGAAGCGGGTGAACTGCCTCCGCCCAGCGCCGAGTTGCTGGCCGCGCTCGCCTCCGCCCTCCCCGATCCGGAAGCGGGCCTGGAGGGTCATCTCGCCCTCCGTCTTCCGCTGTGGCGGGTGCTGCACGGCTCGGTGCTGCCGTTCGACGAGGAGGAGTACCGGGCCATGGAGCGGCGGGTGTACGAGCGGGCGCGCGATCTGTCGGCCGGGTTCAACCACACGCTCGCCGGGGCGGCCGGCGGGGACGACACGGCGGATCTCGTCTCCGTCACCGCGCCGACGCTGGTGCTGCACGGGACCGAGGACCCGATGTTCCCGCCCGCGCACGCCGAGGCCACCGCCGCCGCCATCCCCGGCGCCCGGCTGGTCATGATCGAGGGCCTGGGCCATACCCTGCCGACCGCTCTGGACGCCCGTCTGGCCGAGGAGATCCTGCGGCACACGGCCTGACACCACGGCCGTATCACCGGTTCGGTCTGACGGCCACAGCCGTATCACCGGTTCGGTCTGACGGCCACAGCCGTATCACCGGTTCGGTCTGACACCACGGCCGTATCACCGGTTCGGTCTGACACCACGGCCGTATCACCGGTTCGACCTGACGGCCACAGCCGTATCACCGGTTCGGCGTGACCGCGCGGCGGCGGTCACGCCGAACCGGAACGGTGGTCAGCGCAGAGTCGCGCCGAACATCGCGTCCGTGGCCGGGCCCGACACACCGCCGGGGCCGAACGCGAGGGCCGACTTGGTGGTCAGGCCGGTGGCGGTGCCGGGGAGGACCCAGACCGCTCCGTTGTCGCTGTTCTCGGCGGGGGCGCCGACGGCGAGGTCGGGGTGGCCGTTGCCGTTGAGGTCCAGGAGGGCCGCGGTGGTACCGAACTTGTCCTCCGCCTCGGCGGCTCCGGGGATCCCGGCGGTGTCCTGGTGGAAGACCTTGGTACCGGCGCCCGTGATGCCGGAGGCGCTGCCGGGGACCAGGGCGACCGAACCGGTGTTCACGATGGTGCCGACGTCCTCGTACGCGATGCCGAGGGCGATGTCGGCGTAGCCGTCACCGGTGACGTCGGCGACCGAGACCGCCGAGCCGACCAGGTCGCCGTCCTCCTGTGCGCCGGGGAAGCCGGGCAGGTTCTGGTCGAAGGTCTGGACGTTGGACTCGGAGGTACCGGTGGGGGAGCCGTAGGCCACGCGGACCTGGTCGGACCAGCCCTCGGCGCCCACGACCACGTCGTCGTAGCCGTCACCGTTCACGTCGCCGATGCCCGTGCCGGCCGGGTCGCGGCTCGTGTCGTCCCCGGGCACGAAGCCGCGGGTGAAGCCCGAAGCGCCGCCCAGGAGCAGACGGTTGCCCCAGGTGCCGTCGCCCGTGTAGTGCCACTGGACCAGGTCGTCCCTGCCGTCGCCGTTGACGTCGCCGACCTGGCCGGAGACGACCGGGCCGGTGATCGAGGAGGGGCCGTTCTCGCAGCCGTGGCCGGTGGCGCAGGAGGCGTCGTCCTCGTACCAGCCCCACCACAGGGACTTGTCGAGGAGGGGGAGGACGGCGGCGGGCTTGCCGGCGCGGGAGATCGGGCCCTTCCACAGGGCCGCCGGGGCACCCTCGGGGTCGTCGCCGGAGATGTCCTGCACGGAGAAGAGCGCGAGGTCGGTCTTGCCGTCGCCGTCGAAGTCGCCCGCCTGCGGGGCCGCCCCGAACTTGGCGATGCTCGTACCGCCGGTCAGCCCGGAGGCCGAGCCCCAGAGGATCACGGAGCCCGCCGGGCCGCCCGCGATCACCAGGTCGCCGTAGCCGTCCCGGTCCAGGTCGCCCTTGGTGAACGTCGAGCCGAAACGCTGGTTCGCGGTGGCGGAGCCGGGCACGCCGCTCGTCGAACGGCTGACGAGCTTCTTCTTCGCCGTGGAGACCCCGCTCTTCGAGCCGTACATGACGGCCACATAGCCCGCCCTGGCCTTCCCGGACACCTTGGCGTTCGGGGCGCCCACGACCAGGTCGGCATACCCGTCCGCGTTGAAGTCGTCCGCCACGCCCACCTTCGCGGGGGCCGCCGAGGCCGGGCCGAGCGACCAGGCGGTCAGGCCGCCGGTCAGCAGCACCACTGCCGCCATGGGGGCGCTCAGCCGTGCCGCGTGGGTGCTGCGTCGTGCTCGTGCTGGTGACATGCACGTGCCTTTCGGGTCGTGGGGTCCGGCGTGGCGGAGGCGCCGCGTCCATGTAGTCCGACTCCGATAGGGCTTCACCGGTTGTACGTTCGAATGTCATGGATGGGTAACTGACGGAGAGCCCCTGGACGTGATGTCGTCCAGGGGCTCTCGGGTGAGGTACGGGCCGGTGCCTACTTCACGTCCGACGCGTCCAGGCGGTAGACGCTCGACGACTGGTTGTTCTCACCGGAGGTGGCACCCGAGTCCGACGTCGTACTTCCGCCGTACTCGCTCGTGTTCACCGCGGTGCCGTTCTCCTGCACCCACGCGGTCACCTCGGAGCTGAGGCCGGAGTCGCCGCCTCGGCCACCCATGCCGCCGCCGAGCTGGATGTAGTGCAGTTCGCCGTTCTTCACCAGTTCCCTGAGCTTGGCGAGGGTCATGGCCTGGTCACTGCCGGACCAGCCCCACATGGAGATGACGGGCTCGCCGCTGCTGAGGATGAGCTGGGACGCGCTCTGCGAACTCGACACCGCGAGCAGCCACTTGGCGCCGTCCTGGTTCTTCTTCAGGTAGGAGATCAGCTCACTGTCGGCGCCGCCGCCCATGCCGCCTCCACCACCGCCGCCGCCCATGCCGCCACCGGGGCCGCCGCTCGTGCCGCCCTGCGGGGCCTGACCGCTGCTCTGCCCGCCCTGTTGGGTCCCGTTCTGCTGAGTGCCGCCGGGTGCGCCGCTCGGGGGCGTACCCATCTGACCGCCGCCCTGCTGCTGCCCGCCGGTCTGACCGCCGGTCTGCCCGTTGGCCTGCCCGTTCGCCTGCCCGTTCTGACCGCCGCCCGGGAACCCGCCGCCACCAGGACCGCCGCCGCCCGCGCGATTGCCGCCACCGCCACCACCGAAGCCGCCCATGCCGCCGCCCGTCGTGGGCCCGGCGGTCGGGTTGGTGCCGCCCATACCGCCGCCCGTACCCGAGATCTCCGTGGCGGCGTACGCGGCCGGGCCCGCGACCGAGGCGACGACCGCCGCGGTGAGGGAGGCGGCCAGCAGCCGTACGCGGTTGCCGGAGCCGCCGGAACGGAAGACGATCAGGCCCACGACCGCGGCCACCATGACCACCGCGACGGCCGGCCACAGCCAGGTGTTCCAGTCCGTCGCCCGGCGCAGCAGCACGACCGCCCACACACCGGTGACCGCGAACGCGGCCGGCAGCACCCACAGCCACCGCTTGTCCGTGCGGAAGGCGCGCAGCAGCATCAGGCCGCCGCCCCCGCAGAGGGCCGCGATGCCGGGGGCGAGCGCGGTCGTGTAGTAGGGGTGCATCGTGCCCTCGGCGAGGCTGAAGGTGAGGTAGTGCAGGGCGGTCCAGCCGCCCCACATCACCAGCGCGGCGCGCGTGAGGTCCGTACGCGGGGCGCGGCCGCGCAGCACCAGGCCGCCGATGAGCGCGATGGCCGAGAAGGGGAGCAGCCAGGAGATCTGGCCGCCGAGGGTGTCGTTGAACATCCGGCCGAGGCCCGCGGTGCCGGAGAAGCCGCCGCCTCCGCCGCCCCCGCCTCCGCCGTTGCCCTCGCCGCCGAGGATCCGGCCCAGGCCGTTGTAGCCCATGATCAGGTTCCAGGCGGTGCCGTCCGTGGAGCCGCCGATGTACGGCCGCTCGTCGGCGGGTACGAGGGAGACGGCCGCCGCCCACCAGAAGCTGGAGACGGCCAGGGCCACGCCCGCGAACAGCAGGTTCACGATCCGCTTCACCAGGCCGGTGTTCGCCGCGTAGAGGTAGACGGCGAATACGGCGGGCAGGGCGATGTAGCCCTGGAGCATCTTGGTGTTGAACGCGAGGCCGAAGCAGGCGGCCGAGCCGAGGAGCGGCAGCAGCCTGCCGTTGTGCACGGCCCGCAGGGCGAGGGCCGCGCCCGCCACCATCAGGAAGACGAGGAGGGTGTCGGGGTTGTTGTCGCGGTTGATGGCGACCGTGATGGGGGTGAGGGCGAGCACGAGTGCGGCGACGGCCGCCGCGCCGTGGCCCCAGACGCGCTTCACCGAGGAGTGCAGGATCCAGATGGTGCCGAGGGCCGAGGCGATCAGCGGGGCCATCATCTGCCACGTTCCGAAGCCGAACATCCGGCAGGACAGGCCCATCACCATCAGCACGAACGGCGGCTTGTCGACGGTGAGGAAGTTGCCCGCGTCCAGCGAGCCGAAGAACCATGCCTTCCAGCTCTGTGTGCCGCTCAGCACGGCCGCGCTGTAGAAGCTGTTCAGGCCGGAGGAGGACAGGTTCCAGGAGTACAGCACCGCCGCGAGGACCATGATCCCGAGCAGGGCGGGCAGCGACCAGCGTGGCGCGGCCTGCGGCGGCTGTACGGGCGTGGCGGGCGGTGGCGGCTCGGAGGCCGGCGCCGACGGGGTCGGGACCGGCTCGGCGCTGTCGCAGGTGCGGGGACGTGGATCGGTGGCAGATGTCACCACTGCACCGTGCGGCGGCGGCATGGGCGCGCACTGTGGCGTGCCTGGCAGCCGCCTGTGAATTCGCACAGGGGCGGGTAAAGGGGACGTGGCGCTGTGCGAACGGCGAACCCCCGGCCCGTGCGGGCCGGGGGTTCGCCGCGCTCGGCGGGCGTCTACCAGATCGCCTCGACCCACTCCGGGTGGTCGATGAACGGGTTCCGGTTGCCCTGGTAGTTGTTGTAGACGAGGTCGTTGCGGCGCTCTTCCCAGGCGTCCGGCGGGTCCTCGTCGTTCCAGGTCTTCAGCACGGAGAGGCGGCCGTGGAAGCGGGTGCCGCCGTTGGTGACCAGGTCGTTGGGCTCCAGGTTGGGCCAGCCGTCGTCGCCCTCGTACCGGACGGCCATGTAGAGGATCATGCGGGCCACATCGCCCTTGACCGCGTCGCGGGGTTCGAAGGAGTTCGAGTCGACGAGGCTGCCACCGCTGTTGGTGAAGCTGCTGCCGCCGTTGTCGAAGTCCAGGTTGCCGCGCCGGGCGTTGACCTGTACGTCCTCGGCGCGCAGGTGGTGCAGGTCGGTACCCGGGCCGGCGGAGGTGCCGAAGTCGCCGTGGGACTGGGCCCACACGTGCTCGCGGTTCCAGTTGCCGGTCGAGCCGCCGTTCAGGGACTTGCTGCGCGAGATGCCGCTGTACAGCAGCTTCACGTTGCTGCTGTTGTTCGGGTCCTGGTCGGTGACCTTCAGGGCCTCCCAGACAGCCGAGTACGACAGCTTCGTCTGGGGGCTGATGATCGTGTGCAGGGAGGACTTCAGGGCCGTGCCGGTCTTGCCGATCGCGTTCTTGTAGTACGTGCTGTCGTAGGCGGTCGTCGTCGCCGAGGCGGGGCTGGCGGTGGCCGCCGGGAGGACGATACCGACGAGCACGGCCGACGTCGCGAGCGCGACCGACTTCCAACTGCGTATCCGCGCAGCGGGCATGAGGGGTGTCCCTTCCCAGAGGGCCGCGCAGCGCGAGGAGTTGCTTCGGGGAGCCTCGTTCTACGCGGGTTGACTGTGTGGGTAACCGAGAGATTGGCATGGACGGGTCAGTCCGTGTGTTACGAAGGGAAGGCGATTCGGTGACGTTATGACTAACGGCACAACCCCCGTGCCCCCAGCCTCTTCGGCGTGCCCCGACGCGAGGGGAGACCCCAATTGACGTGCGGAATCAGGCGTGCTGCGCCCGTGTTTCGCCGGTCGGGCCGGCGGCCGGCCCGCCGGTCGGCCCGTCGGAGTTCACAGGCGGCGCCCAGCTGTCTCGCAGCTGTCGGCGATGCTGGTGTCGAACACGATGGCGACCTGGGGAGAGTGGAGGCGGATCAGGTTGACGACCTGCTCGAAGAGCAGCAGCAGCGGCCCCGCCTCGCGGATCCCACCGCCGACGGCCACCACGTCCCACGGACGCTCGGTCAGGGCCGCGACGACGGTGGGCTCGGCCGCTTCGTCGTACCCGGCCGGCGCCGCGGCCGCGTCGATGCCGGGGGCGCCGAACCGGGCCAACTCCGCGTCGAGGGCCGCACGCAGGGCTTCCTCGTCGACGCCGGGTACCGCCTGCGGGTCGTGTCCGATGACAAGAGCGGACGGCAGGGTGCCCAACTTATCCGGCAGCGAGCAACCTCAAGGGGCGGTCGCCCGTCTTCCAAGGGGCGATCGCGCTCGCCGTGCCCGGTCCACTCGCCCACACCACACACCGGAAAGCCATGCTGCCCACCAAGAAGAGACCCGGCCAACCGAACAAGACGACGGCCGAATAGTTGATATCCATGGTCTCGCGGGTGCTCCCGCGAATAAGAAGCGCGTTCGTGTCCACCACGTGGCGTCGGCCGAGGGTGATTCTGTGGGCCGCGGTGAGTGTCGCGGCCGTCGGATTCATTCTCGCGCTGGAGATCGCCTCTCGTGGCTACGGCCTGCCGGGGCCGATCACCAACCAGGCGCGGGAGGTGATATTCGCGCCCAAGTCGGGGCCGTTGCTGTACGCCAGTATGGCGTTGATGATGGTGGTGCTCACCTGGCGGCAACGGTTCATCGCGCTCGGTGTCGCGATCGGGATCGACATCGTCTTCTTTCTGGTGCGGTGGGTTCTCGACGCCGGGATGATGTTCGGCAACGGCGCGCTGTGGGTGCTTCTGGGCTGTGCGGTCATCGCCGTCACACGCCGCACCGGCCGTGAACGGGCGCTGCTGCTGAAGGGCGTCGGGCTGGGCCTGCTGCTGGTGGCCGGGCGCAAGACCGGTGACGCCTGGCTGCTGATCACGTCCAAGACCCGCCCGACGGTGCTCGACCCGTATCTGGCGACCGCCGACCACGCACTGGGCAACCCGTCGTGGCTGGTGGGCCGGATGGTCAGGGCCACCGGCCCGATCGGCTCCCATCTTCTCGACTGGATCTACACCCAGCTCGCGGTGGCCGCGGTCTGCGTCGCGCTCTACCAACTGCGTCACGTGGCCGCCGTGCGCCGCTTCCCGCGCCACCACCTGGTGCGCACGTTCCTGGTGATAGGCCTCCTCGGGCCGGGCATCTACATGATCTTCCCGGTGGTCGGACCGGTCTTCGCCTACGGCCCCGGAGCCTTCGGCACCGGCGGCGAGCACTGGGCGCTGGCCAACCTGTGGCCCGACACACCGCCGCCGATCGGCGTCCCGCACTCGATGCCGTACGACGAGATCACGCCTCGCAACTGCATGCCCAGTCTGCACACGGCATGGGCCACCGCGATTTTCATTCATTCCCGCGGCGGGCCACGCTACCTGCGATACGCGGGCACGTTCTGGCTGATCGCCACACTCGCCGCGACACTGGGATTCGGCTACCACTACGGCGTGGATCTCGTCGCCGGTGTCGTTTTCACGGTCACCATCGAGGCGGCCCTGCGCACGTTCGACCGTGGCTGGGACCGGTCGGGAATCCGGTTGGTCGTCCACGGCGCGACGGTTTTCGTCGCGCTCCTGGTGGCATATCGCTATCTGCCGCTGGAGATGGCCCGACACCCGTGGGTGTTCGGGCCGCTCCTCCTGCTGATGATGGCGTCAGTGGTCTACGGCTACGTACGGATCGACCGACGGTGGGCGACGAAGGCCGCGCCGGAGCGGCAGCCGGAGCCGGGCCCCGAACGGCACTCCGAACGGCACCCGGAACCGGTACGTGTTCCTCAGCCCTTCAGTCGCTCCCGCAGCTCGTCGACATCGGCCAAGAACCACGTCTGACGGTTGCGGTTGCATTCGCGGACGAAGTCCCGCAGGGATGTACTGGCGGTCGTGTGGCGGGAGATGTCGCCGATGACGGCGAGGCCGACGCCGTACTGGACGAACTTCTGGATGATGTCGCCGGCGACGCGGGTGCGCAGTTCGAAGAACGCCCCGTCGAAACGCTCGACGGGGACGACGACCCAGGCGGCGCCCTGGTACCCGGCATTGCCGATGAGATCCAGGGCGTCGCTCTCCCGGGCGATCGTCTCGCCCTCGGGGGCGCACATCAGGACGGACACGTCGTGGATCGTCTGCAGGGTGGTGGTCATGAGTCTCGAGGTTACTGTCCGGTTCCCTGCGAGACATCAGGGCGGCTGCCGGCCTCGCGGCGCTGTGGGAGGACTTCACTCCGTCGGGAAGAGCTTGCCGAACTTCGCCTTGTACGAGCGGAGTTGCTCCTCGTACGCCTCCATGAACGACCGCTGTTCGCCGGGGCTCATGGTGGTGCCGGGCACCCTCGGTGCCGGGAAGAGTTCCGGTATCTCGTGGTACACCTCGACCACCGCGGCCCATCGATCGCCGCCCTGGGCCCTGGCCCTGACAAGGTACTTGTGCAGCGACTCCAGTCCGCTGTCCACCAGTTGGGCGGGCACCCTCTTCGGTGCGAGCCTTTCCGGCCCGGGCGGTGATCCCGAGGCGGTCGTGAGGAGGTGCAGCGCCCGCAGGGCGGCGTACAGCCGCCCGGCCTTGGCGTGATCGTCCAGTGTCGTCCCTGCCATGCCTTCTTCATGCCCACGGCCCCGCGCCGATATGAATCCCCGGTTCTGCGAACGTACGTACAACCATCGCTCATACTTGCGAGTCGACTGAGGTGAGCCCGCCTGAGGCGGGTTCCAGTCGCTCAAGGGGATGGGAAGGGTCTGATGACTCACCGGATATCGGGGGTATCCCGGGTGTCGCGTACGTCCAGAAGGACACGTGTGGTCGCTGCGGGGATCGGGGCGGGGATGATCGTGACGTCGGCGGCCACGGCGTTCGCGCCGGCCGCCGCCGCGGCGCCGACGCCGCAGGTCACCTGTACGTCTAAGCAGGCCGGACTGGCCGAGAAGCTGCAGAAGGACATCACGGCCGCGCTGGCTAAGCGGAAGGGGACGGTGGCGGTCGGGCTGTACGACCGGGTCACCGACACCACCTGCACGCTGCGGGGCGACACCGCCTTCGACTCGGCCAGCGTCGTGAAGGTGACGGTGCTCGCCGCGCTGCTGTACGACGCGAAGAAGAAGAACCGCTATCTCACCGACCGTGAGACCAAGCTCGCCACCGCCATGATCACCAAGTCGGACAACGCCTCCACCAGCACGTTGTGGAAACAACTCGGACTGACCAAGATCAAGGCGTTCCTCACCGCCGCCAAGATGACCCAGACCAAGCCGGGTGCGAACAACTACTGGGGCCTCACCCAGATCACCGTCCGGGACGAACAGCGGCTGCTCGCGCTGCTCACCGCGAAGAACAACGTCCTGAGCGACAACGCCCGCGCCTACGTCCTCAAGCTCATGAACAAGGTCGTCGCCGGGCAGCGCTGGGGAACCCCCGCAGGGGCGCCCTCCACCGTGAAGGTGCACGTCAAGAACGGGTGGCTGTCGCGCGCCACGCACGGCTGGCGGGTGCACAGCGTCGGCACGTTCGTCGGCGGCAAGCGGGACTACACGATCACCGTTCTCACCCACGGCAACCCCGACATGCAGTACGGGGTCAACACCATCCAGGCCGTCGCCAAGGTCATCCACAAGGATCTCGTGCCCGTCGCGAAGAACGCCTCGGGTACGCCGAGCGTGGAGCGGTACGTGCCCACCGACCGGCCTCAGGAGGCGACCGTGCCGGTGCCGGAGGCCGGGACCGGCAGCGGCTGATATCCGGACGTTCACGGCGAGGCCATCCGTGGATCACCGGCGTCGTCCTACGGTGACGCCATGCCTCTCCGAAGCCTCGTCGCGACCCTGACCGCAGGCCTGGCGGCGGCCACCACCTTCGCCGCCGCCGGGCCCGTCCACGCCGACTCGGCGCGGAGCCACGCCTGTTCGTCGTCCGTGTCGATCGAGGCGTACTCCGACGCCCTGGACAAGACGACGTACGCGGGCACCTTCGTCGGGAACCTCTCCGGCCTCGCCGTCGACCACGACGGCTCGCTCCTCGCCGTCTCCGACCGCTCCTCCCTCTTCACCCTCGACGGCCGCACGCTCCGGCCGAGGGGCGTCGTCCCGCTCGCCACGGAGACCGGTGCCGCGCTCGACTCCGAGGGTCTGGCCGTCGACCGCGACGGCACCCGGCTCGTCACCTCCGAGACCGAGCCGTCCGTACGGCGGTACGACCGGCGGGGGCGGCTGTTGGGCAGCCTTCCCGTGCCCGACGCGCTGAAGGTCGCCCCGGCCGGGCGGGCCGTCGCCAACCAGACCTTCGAGGGGCTCACCCTCCTGCCCGGCGAGCGCACCCTGCTCGCCTCGATGGAGGGCGCCCTCAGCGGCGACACCGCCGGGGCCGTCCGCTTCCAGACCTGGCAACGCCACGGCGGCGCACGGGACTTCAGGCTCTCGGCCCAGTACGGCTACCGCTCCGACACCGGACTCGGCGTCGTCGAGGTGGCGGGCCTCCCGGGCGGGCGGCTGCTGGTGCTGGAGCGGGGCTTCACCGCCGGGGTCGGCAACACGGTTCGCCTCTATGCCGCCGACACGCGCGGCGCGACCGACACCAGCGGCGTCGACGTCCTCACCGGGCAGGACGGTGACGGCGTACGGCTCGTCCGCAAGACCCTCCTCGCCGACCTCGTGAACTGCCCCTCCCTCGGCGCCACCGCCAAGCAGCCCCAGCCGAATCCGCTGCTCGACAACATCGAGGGGATGGCCGTCACCGGGCCCTCGCGGTCCGGGGGACGGCTGAACGTGGTGCTGGTCAGCGACGACAACCAGAACGCCGTACAGACCACCCGGTTCTACTCGCTTCGGGTCCGTGTGGCGCCAGAGGCGACGAAGAGGCCCTGGACCATCACACCGGTGGAAACAGGGGCCCCGGCACGCTGACGCCATACCTCGCGTCCCGGAGCGCACGGCGCGGTGATGGTGCTGGGTCTGGCGGGCATGGTCGCGGTGTTCGCGGTGTTCGCGGTGTTCGCGGTGTTCGTGGCGTTCGCGGCGTTCACGGCGTTCGGCGCGGGCCGCTCCGCGCCCTGGGTGGTCGTCGGCTGCGTCACCGTCGTCCTCCGCGAGATCCTCTTCGTCCCGTCCTTCGACATCTGGGTCACCCGCAAGGTCCCCGCCGACCGGCTCGCCAAGGCCATGGGCGCCATGCACTTCTTCCGCGGCGCCGGCAGCATGATCGGTTCGCTGCCGGCGGGGATCCTCTTCGGCACGTCCCTCTCGTGGGACATGCCGGGCGCGAACTGGTACGTGGCCGCGTTGATCGCTGCGGGTGCGTGTTCGTGTGCCTGTTCAGCCGGGACGAGGAGCCGGCGGAGGGGGGTGTGGACACCACGGAGCAGGAGCGGGAGGAAGGTCCGGCGTAGGCGTTTCTCGCCCCTGCCGCCCCTACCCGTCCCATCCCAGGGGCTGCGCCCCTTCGACCCCCAAAGCGCGGGTTGGGTGGGGGCCGGTCGCGCAGTTCCCCGCGCCCCTAAAAGAGGACAGCCCTGCGGCCGTCGAAAAAGCAAGGGGCGCAGTCCCTGCTTTTTCAGGGGCGCGGGGAACTGCGCACCCGGCCCGTGCCGCACCCGGCCCGTGCCGCACCCGGCCCGTGCCGCACCCGGCCCGTGCCGCACCCGGCCCGTGCCGCACCCGGCCCGTGCCGCACCCGGCCCGTGCCGCACCCGGCCCGTGCCGCACCCAGCCCCGCCGCACCCAGCACCCGCCGACGAACCGAACCCCGAGCCGTCAGGCGCCCCCCGAATATTGCGGCGGGATGAAATCCTTCTTCCGCCGCGTTGGTGTCTTGCGGAGACCAGGACGAACAGGAGGGCACCGGCGTGGCAGCGCAGCAGGGGGGCGACCGAGGTTGGGCGCGCAGACTGGCCGGATATGCCTGGCGGTATCCCAAGGGCGTGATCCTCGCCCTCGGCTCGTCCCTCGCCGGTATGGCGGTGATGGCGCTGGTCCCCCTGATCACCAAGGTGATCATCGATGACGTGATCGGGGACAGGACCAGGGACATGGGCCCCTGGGCGGCGGCCCTGATCGGCGCCGCCCTCCTCGTGTACGTCTCCACCTACATCCGCCGCTACTACGGCGGCCGCCTCGCCCTCGACGTCCAGCACGATCTGCGGACGGAGATGTACGGGACGATCACCGGCCTCGACGGGCGGCGGCAGGACGAGCTGTCCACCGGGCAGGTCGTCGGCCGTGCCACCAGCGACCTCCAGCTGATCCAAGGCCTGCTCTTCATGTTGCCGATGACCATCGGCAACATCCTGCTGTTCCTGATCTCCCTCGTGATCATGGCGTGGCTGTCCCTGCCGCTCACCCTGGTCGCGATCGCCGTCGCCCCCGCCCTGTGGTGGATCGCCGGGCGCAGCCGCACCAAGCTGCACCCCGCCACCTGGTACGCCCAGGCCCAGGCCGCCGCCGTCGCGGGCGTGGTCGACGGCGCCGTCAGCGGCGTACGCGTGGTGAAGGGGTTCGGGCAGGAGGAGCAGGAGACCGGGAAGCTGAGGGAGGTCGGGCGGCGGCTCTTCGCGGGGCGGCTGCGCACCATCCGGTTCAATTCCCGGTACACCCCCGCCCTCCAGGCGGTCCCCGCCCTCGGCCAGGTCGCCATGCTGGCGCTCGGCGGCTGGCTGGCCGTGCGCGGGCACATCACACTCGGCACGTTCGTCGCGTTCTCCACGTACCTCGCCCAGCTGGTCGGCCCCGTCCGCATGCTGGCCATGGTCCTCACCGTCGGCCAGCAGGCCCGCGCCGGCACCGAGCGCGTCCTGGAGCTGATCGACACCGAGCCCACGCTCGACGACGGCACGAAGACGCTGCCCGCCGACGCGCCCGCGACCGTCGAGTTCGACGACGTGTCCTTCGGCTATGACGGCGCCGACGGCAGAACCACCCCCGTCCTCGACGGCCTCAGCTTCGAGATCCGCTCCGGCGAGACCCTCGCCGTCGTCGGCTCCTCCGGCTCCGGCAAGTCCACCGTCTCCCTCCTCCTCCCACGCTTCTACGACGTGTCCCGCGGCGCCGTCCTCATCGGCGGCCACGACGTCCGCGAGCTGACCCTCGACTCGCTGCGCGCCGCGATCGGCCTGGTCCCCGAGGACTCCTTCCTCTTCTCCGACACGGTCCGCGCCAACATCGCGTACGGCCGTCCGGACGCGACCGACGAGCAGATCGAGACCGCCGCCCGCGCCGCCCAGGCGGACCGTTTCATCGCCGAGCTGCCCGACGGCTACGCCACCAAGGTCGGCGAACACGGCCTCACCCTCTCCGGCGGCCAGCGCCAGCGCGTCGCCCTCGCCCGCGCGATCCTCACCGACCCCCGCCTTCTCGTCCTCGACGACGCGACCTCCGCCGTGGACGCCCGCGTGGAGCACGAGATCCACGAGGCGCTCACCCACGTCATGGAGGGCCGCACCACCCTCCTGATCGCCCACCGCCGCTCCACCCTCAACCTCGCCGACCGCATCGCCGTCCTCGACGAGGGCCGCCTCGGCGACATCGGCACCCACGAGGAACTGGAGCGCCGTTCCGCCCTCTACCGTCGGCTGCTCACCGACCCGGACGAACTCGGCGGCGTCTCACCCGGGCACGTCCCGCCGACCTCCCTCACCAAGGCCGACGACACCGCCGTACGGGACTCGATACGGGACGAACTGGACGCCGAGTTCGACGCCGAGCGCGGCATCACGCCCCGGCTGTGGACCGGGGACCGGGAGCCCCGCGACACCGCCTTCGACGGCACCCCCGCCACCCCCGAACTCCTCGCCCAGGTCGAAGCGCTGCCCCCGGCGACCGACACCCCCGGCATCGACGAGGCCCGCGCGGTCGCGCCGGAGGAGTCGTACGGCCTGAAGCGGCTGCTGCGCGGCTTCGGCCCGCCCCTTCTGATCAGTTTGGCGCTCGTCGCCGTCGACGCGGGCATGGGCCTGCTGCTGCCCGTGCTGATCCGGCACGGCATCGACGAGGGCGTCTCGCAGGCGGCCCTGGGCGCGGTCTGGGCCGCGTCCCTGCTGGGCCTGTTCGCGGTCATCGCGCAGTGGGCGGCCCAGATCGGCGAGATGCGCATGACCGGCCGAACCGGCGAACGCGTCCTGTACTCCCTCCGTCTGAAGATCTTCTCCCAGCTGCAGCGCCTCGGACTCGACTACTACGAGCGGGAGCTGACGGGCCGGATCATGACGAGGATGACGACGGACGTCGACGCTCTCTCGACCTTCCTCCAGACCGGCCTCGTCACGGCCTTCGTCTCCGTCGTCACCTTCTTCGGCATCATGGGTGCCCTGCTCGTGCTCGACGTACAGCTCGCCCTCGTCGTCTTCGCCACGCTCCCCCCGCTGATCGTCTGTACGGTCTTCTTCCGCCGGGCGAGCGTGAAGGCGTACGAGCTGGCCCGTGAGCGGGTCTCCGTGGTCAACGCGGACCTGCAGGAGTCGGTGGCCGGGCTGCGGATCGTGCAGGCGTTCCGGGGCGAGCGTGACGGGGGCGAGCGGTTCGCGGCCGGCAGCGACAGCTACCGCCAGGCCCGCGTCCACGGCCAGTGGCTGATCTCGATCTACTTCCCGTTCGTGCAGTTCCTGTCCTCGGCGGCCGCGGCGGCCGTCCTGGTCGTCGGCGCCCACCGCGTCGACGCGGGCACCCTCACCACCGGTGCCCTGGTCGCCTACCTCCTCTACATCGACCTCTTCTTCGCCCCCGTCCAGCAGCTCTCCCAGGTCTTCGACGGCTACCAGCAGGCCACCGTCTCCCTGGGCCGCATCCAGGAACTCCTCCAGGAGCCGACGTCGACGAAGGCGGCCTCCGAGCCCCGGGAGGTGGTCTCCCTGCGCGGCGACATCACCTTCGAGGACGTGGACTTCGCGTACGGGGCCGACCTCGAAGGGGAAGCGGCCCTGAGCGGTGTGGCGCTGTCGATCCCCGCCGGGCAGACCGTCGCCTTCGTCGGCGAGACCGGCGCCGGCAAGTCGACGCTCGTCAAACTCGTCGCCCGTTTCTACGACCCCACCGGCGGCCGGGTCACGGTCGACGGCACCGACCTGCGCGACCTCGACCTCACCTCGTACCGACACCGCCTGGGCGTCGTCCCGCAGGAGGCGTACCTCTTCCAGGGCACGATCCGGGACGCCATCGCCTACGGCCGCCCCGCCGCCACCGACGCCGAGGTGGAGGCCGCGTCCCGTGCCGTCGGCGCCCACGACATGATCGCCACGCTCGACGGCGGCTACCTCCACGAGGTCGCCGAACGCGGCCGCAACCTCTCCGCCGGGCAACGCCAGCTGATCGCCCTGGCCCGCGCCGAGCTGGTGAACCCCGACATCCTGCTCCTCGACGAGGCGACGGCCGCCCTGGACCTGGCCACCGAGGCCCAGGTCAACCACGCCACCGACCGCCTCGCCGGCCGCCGTACGACGCTCGTCGTGGCCCACCGCCTCACCACGGCCGCCCGAGCCGACCGCGTCGTCGTCATGGACCACGGCCGCGTCACGGAGGACGGCACCCACGACGAACTGCTGGCCCGCGACGGCCGGTACGCGGAACTCTGGCGGACCTTCGTGGGCGAGCCGGTTCTGAAGCCGTAGGGGCCCTTCGTAGCGTGTCCCCCTGAGCGGGCAACCGTTCGAGGGGGTCATGCGTCCGTACATCAGTACGGGCGTGTAGCGGGAGGGGCAGTAGTGAGCAGGCGTGGGATACGTCGGCAAATGACGCTCGGACTGGCCGTGCTGACGACCGCCGGGCTGCTGACACTGGCCGGGCCGCCGGCGAGCGCGGAAGCCGCCGCGTCCTGCGGCGGACGCAAGGTGCGGACGCTGACCTTCGACACCGGGACCGTACGGGTGTACCGCAAGGGCGGCCGGTATGTGTGCGCCGTGCTCGTGCCCCGGAAGCAGGCCCGCAAGGGGACCGTGCGCATCCGGGCCTGGGGCGGCCAGTGGGTGCGTAACAAGAAACACCCCGCCGGTCCCGTGACCGTGCACGCGGGCCGACGCGCCGTGTGGATCAACGCACGGGCCGGCGGCAAGACGTACGACTCGGGATGGATCCTCCGCTGAACCACCACGCCCGCCACGCCCGCCATGCCCACCGGGCCGCCGCCTCCCGGGCCTCTGGCGGATGGGTGTGCCACACAGGGTTTTCCCTATCCCTCCCATCTGCGGCTGGAAGCAGTCCAGTTGGCCCCTTTCTTCCCTGGTGCCCCGACCGTGGCTCCGATAGCTTCCGGCGCACAGCTGCTGCAAAGGGGAGAAACGCATGCGCAAAGCACTCAGATGGGTGCTGTCGCTCGTGGTGCTCATTGGCACGTTGAGCACGGCGGGGGCGGCCACCGCCGCGGGGTCGGACGCCGCCGACATCAAGGACCGACTGCTCGGGGTACGGGGCATGAGCCTGGTCCAGGAGAAGGCGTACCCGGGCTATCGCTTCTTCGTCCTCAACTTCACCCAGCCGGTGGACCACAGGAACCCGAAGAAGGGCACGTTCCAGCAGCGGATCACGGTGCTGCACAAGGACACGGCCCGTCCGACGGTCTTCTACACCGGCGGCTACAACGTCTCCACGAACCCCGGCCGCCGCGAGCCCACGCAGATCGTGGACGGCAACCAGGTCTCCATGGAGTACCGCTTCTTCAACCCGTCCCGCCCCGACCCGGCCGACTGGTCCAAGTTGGACATCTGGCAGGCGGCCAGCGACCAGCACCGGATCTTCAGGGCGCTGAGGAAGATCTACAACAAGAAGTGGATCTCGACGGGCGGCTCGAAGGGCGGCATGACCGCCACCTACTTCGAGCGCTTCTACCCGCACGACATGGACGGCGTCGTCGCGTACGTCGCCCCCAACGACGTCGTCAACAAGGAGGACTCGGCGTACGACCGGTTCTTCGCGAACGTCGGCACCAAGGAGTGCCGCGACCGGCTGAACGCCGTGCAGCGCGAGGCGCTCGTCCGGCGTGAGCCGCTGGAGAAGAAGTACGCGGAGGTCGTCGCCGCCGAGGGCTACACCTTCGACACGGTCGGCAGCCTCGACAAGGCGTACGAGGCGGTCGTCCTCGACTACGTGTGGGGCTTCTGGCAGTACAGCAAGCTCGCGGACTGCGACAGCGACGCCATCCCGAAGGACGCCGAGGCCGCGACGGACGACGAGATCTGGACGTCCATCGACACGATCTCCGGCTTCTCCGCCTACACCGACCAGGGCCTGGAGCAGTACACGCCGTACTACTACCAGGCCGGTACGCAGCTGGGCGCGCCCGACATCCAGTTCCCGCACATCGAGAAGAAGTACATCCGCTACGGCTACCAGCCGCCCCGGAACTTCGTCCCGCGGGACATCGAGATGAAGTTCCAGCAGCACGCGATGCGGGACGTCGACACCTGGGTCCGTGACAACGCCAAGCAGATGCTCTTCGTCTACGGGCAGAACGACCCGTGGGGCGCCGAGCCGTTCCACCTGGGCAAGAAGGCCCGCGACTCGTACGTCTTCACGGCACCCGGCGCCAACCACGGCGCCAACGTCGCCGGCCTGGTCGAGGCGCAGAAGGACCTGGCCACGGCCCGGATCCTGAAGTGGGCGGGCGTCGCCCCGGCCACCGTCCAGGCGGACCCGAGCAAGGCGAAGCCGCTGGCGAAGTTCGACTCCAAGCTCGACAAGCGTGATGTCGAGCGGGAGCCGGCGCTGCGGCCGTAACCGGTCTGCGGCCGTAACCGGCCTGCCTCGCACGTGAGTTGAGCCCCGGTGCCGAGCCTGTACGGCGGCACCGGGGCTCAGCCGTCGTCCGGTCCCTCTCACACCGGCACCGCGCACCCCACCGGCCGGTTCCCGCCCAACCGCACATACAGATCGGTCGTGGCCGGACACTGCGCCCTCGCGTCGACGGCCGTCGTCACCTCGTACTCCGGATCGTGCCTGCCCTTGCCGTCGCAGGCCGTCTCGCGGACCTCGCCCTGCCCGGCGCCGTAGACACAGTCGCCGACGATCGTGCGGGGGCCGCCCCCGCCACCGGGGTCGCCCGGGTGCGGCGGCTGGAGCTTGCGCATACAGGCGTACCCCTGCGGCACGGACCCGTCGCCGTCCTCGTCCTCGGCGGACTCGCCGGACTCGCCGGACTCGCCGGACTCGCCGGACTCGCCGAAGGAGGACCGGGACACGCTGATGTGGAGGACGAAGTCCGTGGTCGGCGGGCAGAGCGGCCCCTGCCCGACCCGGCCGTCGTGCCGCGCCACGACCCGGGCGGCGGCCCGCTCGCCCGCGCAGGGCACCTCGGTGAAGCTGGTCGTCCCGAACGAACTGCACTCGTCGACCCCGAGGAACACCGTCCCGTACCCGGACGGCAGGGCCGGCGCCGTCGTGGTCGTCCGCTCCTCGGACTCCTCGCCCACGCCGCCCGACCAGGCCTGACACCCCGAGAGCGCGGCGACGCCCAGCGCGACGGCAGCCACGAGCACCCCTGTACGCACCATTCGAACGCGACGCACCCCTCGCACGGCCACCCCCCGATGAACCCCCGCCCAGCGTGACCCCGCGGAGAGGGCCACGTCAGACATATCGTGCGCTTTGCGCCACTTGGGGGTGGTGCGCGAGGTATGCGACGTAGGACCCGTACGTCACATTCCGTACATCAGGATCCGTACGTCAGCTCGGTGCGGCAGGGTGGGTAGGCCAGGGTGCGTAGGTCAGAGTGCGTAGGTAGGTCAGGGTCCGTAGGTCAGGCCGTGCCCGATCGGGTACAGCACCCGCGCCGGGTCGTCGGCCCGCTGTACCGGCACCGGCAGCTTCCCGCGCGGCGCCACCCGCCCGGCCAGCACCCGCGCCGCCGCCCGCACCTCGACGTCCGTCCACGAGTACGACGCCAGGCAGCCCTTCACGTCGGGCAGTTGGGCCACGTCGTACGGGTTCCGGACCGCGACCGCCACCACCGGGACCCCGGTGGCGAGGAGCCGTGCGACGAGGGTCTTCTGCGTGCCGGCCGCCGTCACGTTGTACGTCGCCACGACCACCGCGTCCTTGCCCGCCGCCGCGGCGACGGCCTGGTCGATGACGGACCCGGTGGGAGCCGTACCGGTCGACAGGCGGGTCGTGGTGAAGCCGAGGGCGGTGAGTTCGGCGGCGAGGACGGCCGTCGGCGGTCCCGTGGTGCCCGACGGGGACGCCGGGTCGGCACCGACCACCAGCACGTTCCGGTGCGTACTACGGGACAGCGGCAGCAGCGAGCCCTCGTTGACCAGGAGTGTCGTGGTCCGCTCGGCGATCCGGTCGGCGGCGTCGAGATGCCGCCCGATCCCCACCACCCGGTCGACGCCTCCCTCACTCACGTACGGCCGCTCGAACAGCCCGAGCTTCGCCTTGAGCCGCAGGATGCGGAGGATCGACTCGTCGAGGCGGGCCTCGGTCAGCTCCCCGGCGCGTACGGCGGCGAGGACGGCGTTCCACGCCACGTCGATCGACGGTGGGTTGAGGAGCTGGTCGACACCGGCCCGCAGTGCCAGCACCGGCACCTGGTCGTCGCCGTACTTGTCCCGTACGCCCTGCATGGTGAGCGAGTCGGTGACGACGACCCCGTCGTAGCCCAGCTCGCCGCGCAGGATGCCGGTGAGGATCGGGCGGGAGAGGGTGGCCGGGTCGCCGGAGGGGTCCAGGGCGGGGACCATGATGTGCGCGGTCATGATCGAGTCGATGCCGGCGCGGATCGCGGCCCGGAACGGTGGGGCGTCGAGGGCTGTCCACTGTTCCCGGGTGTGTTCGATGACCGGGAAGCCGTAGTGGCTGTCGACGGCCGTGTCCCCGTGCCCCGGGAAGTGCTTGGCGGTGGCCGCGACCCCGGCCCCCTGATACCCCTTCACCTGTGCGGCGACCAGCCCCGAGACGGCCTTCGGGTCGGCGCCGAAGGACCGGACGCCGATGACCGGGTTGGCCGGGTTGACGTTCACGTCGGCGACCGGCGCGTAGTCCTGCCGGACGCCGATCGCCCGCAGCTCGGCGCCGCCGATACGTCCGGCCTCGCGGGCGTCGGCCCCCAAGCCGCCGGCGCCGAGGGCCATCGCGCCCGGCAGCAGCGTGGCGGGCATGCCGACCCTGGCCACGATGCCGTGTTCCTGGTCGGTGGAGATGAGCACGGGCAGGCCGCGGGGGAGGCCGAGGGAGGCACGCTGGATGCCGTTCGACAGGGCGGCGATCTGGTGCGGGTCGCGGGTGTTGTGCGCCCAGGAGAAGTAGATGATCCCGCCGACGCGGTACTTCGCCAGCAGTTCGGCGGCCGTCCGGACGCCGATCTCCTGGAGGTTGGCGTCGATGTCGGCCTGGTCGGGTGCGGTCGCGGAGTGCCCGTAGACCCGCATCACGAAGAGCTGGCCGACCTTCTCCTCAAGGGTCATACGCGCGATGAGGCCGCGAAGTCTCTTGTCGTGGGGGCCGCCGGCGGCCTGTGCGTCGGTGCCGAGGGCCAGGGACGTGGTGACGCCGGCCGTGGCGGCGAGAACGGTACGTCTGGAGGGCACGTGCGTCGCTCCTTCCGGAGGTGGGGAGAGAGGGAGCTGCTGAAGGAAACTTCCAAGGTGTCACGATTATCCGGGAAGTTTCTTCCGGTCAAGGGAACGCACGGCGGTGCCTGCGGCGAGGCTGTGGGCTGCTGGACCTGAGGGGCCGTCACCGGCGCTGTCGGAGGGGGCGCGCCGGTGACGGCGTGCTGCCGGCCGCAGGCGGCGGAGAGGGTTGGTCAGCGTTCGCAGCCAGCAGCGAGGCCGACACCGCGCTGCGGAGACTCGTCCGGCGGCATGGCGGTTGGACGAGGTGGGGCGGGTTCGGGTTCCCGGGGGCTGCGGATTTCGGGAAGTTGGTGCCGGTGGGGAGGGAGGGGCGCGGGGGAGCTCGGGGGGCGGCTGTGTGTTGGCGGGTGCGGGTGCGGGTGCGTTGTGGTTGCTCGCGCAGTTCCCCGCGCCCCTGAAAAGCAGGGGCTGCGCCCCGTGCTTTTCGGCCCGCAGCCCCGTTGCCTTTCAGGCCTGCGGGGCGATGGTCTTCCAGGCCCGCAGGGGCCTGGGCTTTTAGGGGCGCGAGGAACTGCGCGAGAAGCCCCACGCACCCGCGCCCGCCGACGCACAGCCGGCCCCGAGCAATCAGGCGCCCGGTCCACAAGCCGGACGCTTCGGCGGGCGAGACGGCCCCCGGTCCAGCATGGCGGCATGGCCCTCGTCGACATCCCCGGCTCCAAGTCCCTGACCGCCCGCGCCCTCTTCCTCGCGGCGGCGGCCGACGGCGTCACCACCCTCGTCCGCCCCCTGAGGTCCGACGACACGGAGGGCTTCGCGGAGGGCCTGGTACGCCTCGGCTACCGCGTCGGCCGTACCCCGGACGCCTGGCAGGTCGACGGCCGCCCGCAGGGCCCCGCGGTCGCGGAGGCGGACGTGTACTGCCGGGACGGTGCCACCACCGCCCGCTTCCTGCCGACCCTCGCCGCGGCCGGCCACGGCACCTACCGCTTCGACGCCTCCGCCCAGATGCGCCGCCGCCCCCTCGCCCCGCTGACCCGCGCCCTGCGCGACCTCGGCGTGGACCTGCGGCACGAGGAGGCGGAGGGCCACCACCCGCTCACCGTCACCGCGCACGGCGTCGAGGGCGGCGAGGTGGTGCTGGACGCCGGCCAGTCCTCCCAGTACCTGACCGCCCTGCTCCTGCTCGGCCCGCTCACCCGCACCGGCCTGCGCATCACCGTCACCGACCTGGTCTCGGTGCCGTACGTGGAGATCACGATCGCGATGATGCGGGCGTTCGGCGTGGAGGTCGGCCGGGAGGGCGACACCTACGTCGTCCCGCCGGGCGGCTACCGCGCGACCACCTACCCGATCGAACCCGACGCCTCCACCTCCAGCTACTTCTTCGCGGCCGCCGCGCTCACCGGCGGCGAGGTCACCGTGCCGGGCCTGGGCCAGGGGGCGCTCCAGGGCGACCTGGGCTTCGTGGAGGTCCTGCGGCGGATGGGCGCGCTGGTGGACGTCGGCGTGGACCGTACGACGGTGAAGGGCACCGGCGAACTCCACGGCGTCACCGTCAACATGCGGGACATCTCCGACACCATGCCGACGCTCGCCGCGATCGCCCCCTTCGCGTCGGGGCCGGTGCGGATCGAGGACGTGGCGAACACGAGGGTGAAGGAGTGCGACCGGCTGGAGGCCTGCGCGGAGAACCTCCGGCGGCTGGGCGTGGACGTGGTGACGGGCGATGACTGGATCGAGATCCGCCCGGGCACCCCCCGGGGCGCGGAGATCAGGACCCACGGCGACCACCGCATCGTCATGTCCTTCGCGGTGACGGGCCTGCGGACGCCCGGCATCACCTTCGACGACCCCGGCTGCGTACGGAAGACGTTCCCGGGCTTCCACGAGGCGTTCGCGGAGCTGTGGCGGGGGGCGCGGGCCGCCGGGTAGGGCCGCGGCCGAAGTCCCACCGCACGGACGACGGTGTCGGACTCGTCCACCGGGGCACCCGGTTGGCGGAGGCCGTCACCGAACTCCCGGGCAAGGGGGCGTACATCGTCCGGCGGGAGGGCGATACGGCGACGGAGGAGCGGGTGGAGCCCCGCCTCCTGCCGGGAGCCGCGCACTGAGTGGCCTCCCCGCGGATCCGCTGCCGAAGAACCCGCCCCGCCCTCTGCAACGCTCACCGCAGGGTGAGCCGGGTCTCCGACTCCACCCGGGACAGCTTCTCCGGGTTGCGGACGTAGTACAGGCCGGCGACCCGAGCGTCCTCGACGCGGATCGCCAGGATGCCGTCCAACTCGCCGTCCAGGTGCAGCGCGAGGGCCGGACTGCCGTTGACGACGGTGGGGACGACGGTCAGGGGGAGGCCGGTCCTGCTCAGGCCGCCGAACATGAAGCGGACGACCTTGTCGGCGCCGGTGATCGGCCGGGGCGCGGCCCGCTTGATGCCGCCGCCGTCGCTCACCAGGACGACGTCGGGCGCCAGTACGTCGAGGAGGCCCTGCGGATCCCCGGTCTCCACCACGCGCCGGAACGACTCCAGCGCCGCCCGTGTCTCGTCGGCGGAGACCGCCTGGCGGGGCCGACGGGCGTCGACGTGTTTGCGGGCCCGGTGCGCGATCTGACGTACGGCCGCGGGGCTCTTGTCGACGGCCGCCGCGATCTCGTCGTAGCCGAGGTCGAAGACCTCACGCAGCACGAAGACCGCGCGCTCGGTCGGCGACAGCGTTTCGAGGACGAGCATCAGCGCCATCGACACACTCTCGGCCAGCAGCGCGTCCTCGGCCACGTCGGGCGCGGTGAGCAGCGGCTCGGGCAGCCAGGGGCCGACGTACGACTCCTTGCGGCGGCTCATCGCGCGCAGCCGGTTGAGTGACTGCCGGGTCGTGATCCGGACCAGGTAGGCGCGCCGGTCGCGTACCTGCGCCAGGTCGACCCCCGCCCACCGCAGCCAGGTCTCCTGGAGGACGTCCTCGGCGTCGGCGGCCGACCCGAGCATCTCGTAGGCGACGGTGAAGAGCAGATTGCGGTGGGCGACGAACGTCTCGGTCGCCGGGTCGGTGGTGTGCTCGCTCATACCTCGACTTCCCGCCCTGCGGTGGCCGCGGCCCCGCCGCGCTCGGCCCGCAGCAGCTCACGGCGCCCGGCGCCTCCCGAGACGCGGTGCAGGCCGTACGAACCGGGCTTGCGGGCCTCGCCGGCCAGATGCTTGACGATGCCCGCGCACACGAACTCCTTGAGCTTCGCGCCGGTGCGGCCGTCGATGTGGAACCAGAGCGCCACGTCGTTCCGGTGGGCGAACTGGAAGATGCCGGCGCGTCGGCCCAGGCTGATGCACTGGCCGGCGAACACCTGGTTGAGGGGCGCGGGCCGCTCACCCGCGATCCGGGCCAGCACCGTGTCGGCGGCCCGCGCGCCCAGCGGCATCGCGGCCTGGCAGCTCATCCGCAGCGGCAGGCCCGACGGTGCCGCCGAGTCCCCGGCCGCGACGACGCGCGGGTCGTCCAGGCTCGTCAGCGTCTCGTCCGTGAGCAGGCGGCCCAGGGCGTCCGTGCTCAGCCCGCTGCGTGCGGCCAGGTCCGGTACGCCGAACCCCGCGGTCCAGACGGTCACCGTGCTCGGTACCGCACGGCCGTCGTCGAGCCGTACGGCATCCCGCGTCACCTCCGTCACCTTCGTGCCGGGGCCGTCGAGCACGTCGACCCCCAGTTCGGCCAGCCGCCGGGCGACCGAGCGCCGGCCCCGGCGATGCAGATACGGGCCGAGCACCCCGCCGCAGACCAGGGTCACGGCGTGGCCCTTCTCCGCCAGTTCGGTGGCGGTCTCGATGCCGGTGGGGCCGGCTCCGACGACGGTCACCGGTGCCGTCGCGGGCGCGGTGTCGAGGATCGGCCGCAGCCGCTCGGCCTCCTCCAGGGAGGCGATCGGGTGGGCGAACTCGGCGGCTCCGGGCACGCCCGGGTCGGCGCTGCCGCTGCCCACCGCGTAGACCAGGTAGTCGTAGCCGACCGTGCCGCCCGTCGCCAGCGTCACGCGGCGCTCGGCCGTCTCCATCCCGGCCACGGTGTCGACGACCAGCCGGACGTCCGGGGCCAGGACCTCCTGGTAGTCGACGACGGCCTCGTCGGTCCCGGCCACCAGTTGGTGCAGGCGGATCCGGTGGACGAAGGTCGGGCGAGGGTTGATCAGCGTCACGGTCACGTCGTCGTGCCGGGTCAGGCGGTTGGCCGCCATGACACCCGCGTATCCGCCGCCAATCACGATCACATCGATGTTCTCAGTCATGGTGTGTCTCCTCCGCTTCAAGGGGATTCGACCTCAAGACACCGGCGGCGCGGTCGCTGTGACATCGCGTGCCTGATTTTCTCGGAACGGCCTCACCGAACGGCTCACCGAACGGCTCACCGAGCGTCCTCACCGAGTGTCCTCACCACTGTTGGATACGGCGTCCGGTGCTCTGTGGGCGGGGCTCTTCCTGCGGCTGCTGCCGGGCCCGGCGGGTCGAGGGGTCGAAGAGGGAGCCGGGGGAGTCGTCCGGGTGCTGCAGCGGTACGTCGGGGCGGTCGGCGCGCCAGGACTGCGGAGGTTCCGTCCGCTGCCGCTCCAGTTCGCGCCGGCGGACGGCGGACCGGTCCCAGTCGCCCTCGCCCAGCACGAGCATCGGGTCGAACATCACGACCACACCCGCGAGCAGCAGGAAGATGACCGGTCCGATGAGCATGGGCATGAGGATCGACGTGGGTGACTCACCGGTGAACGCGCCGGGGGCCGAGCCGTGCAGATGCACCCCCACCGCGGCCATCCCCGTGTAGTGCATCCCGGACACGGCGACCCCCATCACCAGGCTGGCGCCCAGGCTGGTGAGGAAGCCCCGGATCGACACGGCCGCCCAGAGCGCGGCGGTCGCGGCGACGATGGCGATGCCGACGGAGAGGGCGACGACGGCGATGTCGTACTGGATGTAGCCGTTCAACTGGATGGCGGCCATGCCCAGATAGTGCATGGCGGCCACCCCGAGCCCCGTGACGCACCCCGCCGAGCACAGCGTGGACCTGCTGACACCGCGGTAGCCCACGGCGAAGACCCCGATGCCGACGACGGTGACGGCCACGACGAGGCTGAGCACGGTCAGCCCGACGTCGTAGTGGATCTCGCTCTCCTTGACCCGGAAGCCGATCATCGCGATGAAGTGCATCGTCCAGATGCCGCAGCCGATCGACGCGGCCCCGAGGGCCAGCCAGCCGGGCTTCCAGGACTGTTCGTTGTAGACCGACCTGACGACACAGCGCAGTCCGAGCGCCGCGCCCAGGCAGGCCATGACATAGGCCGCCACTGGGGTGACCGCACCGTAGCTGAAACCGTCGACTGTGCCTTGCATATGCCAAATCCCCCCGATACATGGCCAGTTGCGCATGGCTGTTGCGGGAGGTAAGTCTGCTGTAGGCGCGTACCGCAGCGCTCCGTTTTCCAAGAGTTACTGTCGGTACTTGTTCAACGGGTGATCGACTTTGTGTGAGTCGATACTGATTCGCGGTCAAAATGCCTGCGGAAAGCGGCCTGAGCTTGAGGTCTTGCCGAGGTTTACTTGATAACTCAAGCTCAGGCCATGGTTTTACGCCGCGTCGTTGAGGAGTCGCCCGAGGTGCTCCCGGCCCGCCGCCAGCAGCTCCGGCAGCGGCGTGGCCCCCTCGTACCACCGCTTCTCGTACTCCCAGCAGAGCCACCCGTCCCAGTCCTTGCGGGAGAGGAGTTCGACGCACTCGCCGAGCGGGAGGACGCCCGCGCCGAGCGGGAGCGGGGTGGTGTCGTCGGGGGAGGCGATGTCCTTGACCTGGACGTAGCCGAGGAAGGGAGAGAGGGCGGCGTAGGACTCGGCGGGCTGCTCGCCGCCGAGCCAGGTGTGCATCACGTCCCAGAGCGAGCCGACGCTGCCGTGGCCGACCGGGCCGAGCACACGGATCGCGTCGGCGCCGGTGCGGTGCGAGTCATGGGTCTCCAGCAGGACCCGTACGCCCCGGTCGGCCGCGTCCTCCGCCGCCGTACCGAGTCGCCGGGCGGCGATCGCGTCGGCCTCCCGCACGTTCTGACCGCCGGCCAGGTCGGCGCCGGGGAAGACACGGACGAAGGGGGCACCCAAGTCCCTTGCCAGGTCAAGCAGTTCGCGGATCTCGTCCAGTACGGGTCCGTCCTCGCCCGGCGCCGCGACCCGCGCGTACCCGGCGAGCCCCAGGATCTCCACGCCCGCCGCCTTGAACTCGGCGGCCACCTCGGCCCGTTCGTCGGCCCCGATCCCCGGATGCACCGGCTCCTCGGGATGGGCGCGCAACTCGACGCCGTGATAGCCGTGCGTGACGGCCAGCCGTACGACGTCGGCGATGGGGAGACCGGGGACACCGAGGGTGGAGAACGCGAGCTTCATGCCTTCGGACCGTACACGTCGGCCGGCGATGTGCGGCACCCTGCCGGGGTGTGTGGGTGCGGGTCGGCCGACGGGTGGGGGCCGGAAGGCTCCGGCCGGCTGACGGGGCGGCAGGACGGGGGCAGCCCTGTTCTCAGGGGCGCGGGCATGGACGATGTTCCCGTCCGGGCCGAAGTGGGAGCCGCGGCAGAGGAACTGTCCCCGTCCGGCGCCGGGGTCCCTTCAGACGGGCGGCGGCTGGGCGGGTCCGGGGTCGTCGGCACCGGTGGGCGGCGGCTGGGCGCGGCGCCGGTGGCTGGTGTCGCACCAGGGGTAGATCCGGCTGCGACGACAGGTGCACAGGGCCACGCAGAAGCGGTCCGACGACACGGTCGTACCGTCGTCCAACGTGACCTCGACCGGCCCCTCGACCAGCAGCGGGCCAGGGCGTTGCAGGGTGACGCGGCGGCGTTCAGCGGGGACTCTCGGCACGGATGATCACCAGCTCTTCCTTCTCGTCGCCGTCGTGGCTGTCGCCGTCGTGGCTGTCGCCGTCACCGATGCCGTCGTGGCTGCCGTCGTCGCCGTTCCCCCGGGCCCGCAGCAGCCCGCGACTGCGCAGCCAGTCGCTCCGTGACCGCAGGACGGGCCCGAACGCGACCCGGCGGTGCTCCACGACGTCGGCCCGCAACCCCGCCGCCCGCAACTGTGTCAGCGTCCGCTCCGCGTCGCTCAGCGCCGAGTGGACCAGCAGCAGCACCCCGCCGGGCCGCAGCAGCGACGGCGAGTCCCGGCAGATGCGGTCCAGCACGAGCCGGCCGTCCCACCCGCCGTCCCAGGCCCGCGCGGCTCCCCTCGCGGGGCGGAGCCTGTCGGGCCTCGGCGCGGCGCCCGGCCCCTGACCCGGCCGGCGCCGCGCCGATTCCGGGCCCGGCACGTACGGCGGATTGGACAGGATGAGGTCGAAGGACCGCCCGGACACGGGGCCCAGCAGGTCTCCGCGTACGACCGTCATCGGCAGCCGCGCCAGTACGGCGTTGACCCTGGCGTTGAGCACGGCCCGCCAGGAGATGTCGACCGCCGTGACCAGCGCGCCCCGCCGCGCCGCGGCCAGTGCGACGGCACCCGTCCCCGTACCGACGTCCAGCACACGGGCCCGCGGGGCGAGAGGTTCGCGCCCCAGGGCATGGACCAGGAGTTCGGTGTCGTCCTGCGGGGCGTAGACGCCGGGCAGGGACACGGGGAGGGAGAGGGGGATCACGGGGATGGGCCTCCAGGTAGGGGAGTCGGCGGGGGAGCGGCCGGGGAGCGGGCGGGGGAGCCGGTCATCCGATCGTCAGACCGGCGTGCGCAGGGACGACCGGCCTGCCCGCCACGCTCCGAGGAGGCGGTCGGCGAGGGCGTCCTCCAGATGGTTGGTGGCGTCGACGCCGAAGGCCACGTCGGCGTCCAGCTGCGGCTCCTCCTCCAGCAGCCCGGCGACGACCTCCCGCCGGACGATCTGCTCGTGTACGGCGTCGGCCTCGACGTGCTCGTCGTAGAAGTGCTCGGCGGCGGCGCCGGCCCCGGTCCGTCGCATGGCCTGGGCGAGGCGCCGGGAACCGGGGGAGGAGGTGATCTCGACCGTCGCGAAGTGCCCGACCAGGGCGCCACGCAGGGCACGGTGCAGCCCGAGGAGGGACATCAGGTTCACCAGGGCGAGCGCCTCGGCACCGGCGGCGTCCACATAACGGCCGTATGCCGGGTCGAGCCCCAGGTCGGTCATGAGGTCGGCGAAGAGGCGTGCGTGCACCCGCTCGGCCCGGCCCCCGCCGAACTCGTCGAACTCGATCGCGGCCATCCCCGCCTTCGCCCGCCCCCACAACCGGGGCAGCACCCAGGCGTGCGGGTCGGCCTCCTTCAGGTGGTACAGCGACCGCAGCGCCGCATACTCACGCACCTGCCACAGCTCGCCCTCGTCCTGGAGGAAGTCACCGACACCGGCCTTGTCGCCGGCCGCCGGTTCCACGAGCAGGTCGTCCAGCGCCTCCCGGGCGCTCCCATGCCGGGTCGCCCGGTCACGCAGCGTCTCCAGGAACGGCCACTCCAGGGCCGCCCGGCAGCGCAGCAGCTCCGGGTCCCATTCGAGGCCGGCGTCGACCTCGGCGAAACCCCGGTAGTGCAGTTCGTAGCAGAGGTAGAGGGCGAGCTGGAGATCGTCGCCGAAGGGGTCGGCCCCGGCGATCTCCCGGCTGTCGGGCAGCACCCCCTTGCCCCGCAGAAACCCCGCGACCCCGGCCGAGATCCGGCCCCTGCTCTCCGGCAGCGCCGGTCCTGCCACGCGGGTCTCCATGGGCGCCGGGTACCCGTGATGCGCGAGCACTCACCTGTGGGTCCCCGCTCATGGCGGTCATGGCGGCGACAAAGACGGTGGGCGATCAACGGCGGTGGTCGACGGCGGCGGTCGTGGCGCTCATGGCGATGGGGGCTCCCATGCCCACGGAAGCCCCCATCCACCGGCCGGGAACCGCAGACTCCGGTCCTCGGCGCTACGCGTCATGCCTACGCGCGACGCGACCTCACATGCCGTCGCGCTTCGCCGAGCGCTGCGTCTCCTGGACGCGCTCCTGCGCCTTGCCCTTCATCTTCTTGGCCTCGCCGCGCGCCTGCTGCATCTGGCCCTCGGCCTGCTGCTCCCGGCTGCCGGTGACCTTGCCGGTCATCTCCTTGGCCTTGCCCTTGATCTTGTCCATGCTGCCCTTGTCCTTGGCGGCCACGATTTCTCCTTGGTGGTGGCGGGTGAGGTGATGGCCCTCCCGCACAACGTAAGGCGGAGTGGTGACTGTCGCGCGCCGAGACGTCACACTGTGTGTTCACCGCGGGTGTGGCGATCCCGCTGGGGAGGGGATCCGGGCCGACCGAGCGTGGTCTCCCGCGCGGACCTCGGCCCGCCCGGTGAAGGCGTCGCCCGGTGAAGACGTCACCCACTGCCGCGTCGGGACGCCTCAGGCGAGCCGAGCCGACCGCTCGCCGACCAGGCACGAGCCGACCAGGCACGACGCCCCGAAGCCGTTACTCCGGCCGCTGTTCCTCCTGGCCGGCGACGCGCGACTGCGTACCGCGTACTGCCGGTCCGCCGGACCGGCAACGGCAGTCGGACCGGCAACGGCCGGCAGGCGGCAACGGCTGGCAGGCGGCAACGGCCGACGGGGCGGTGGCCGTCGCCCCCACCCCGTCAAGATTCCCCGATCCCATCCCTCTCAAGACCCCAGGCCTCATGCGCCGCTGGCCTCCCCAGGCCTCATGCGCCGCTGGCCTCCCCAGGCCTCATGCGCCGCTGGCCTCCCCAGGCCTCATGCGCCGCTGCCCCCGGGCTTCATACGACGCAGGCCCCCGGCCTCATCTCCCTCAGGCCTCCCGCGGCCCCCCACTGGACCCCCGCACCATCAACTCCCCCCGCACCGTGGCGATCCCACCCGGCGGCGGCTCCTCCCGCCCCATGGCGATCCGCCCGGCGCGGGCCCCCGCCTCCGTCAACGGCAACCGCACGGTCGTCAACGCGGGCACCGCGTCGATGCTGAAGGGCAGATCGTCGAACCCGGCCACGGAGACATCGTCCGGAATCCGCAGCCCGGAATCGCGCAGGGCCGCACAGGCACCCAGCGCCACCGTGTCGTTGGCGGCGACCACGGCGGTCAGAGCCGGATCCCGCCGCAGCAGCTCCAGCGTCGCCTCGTACCCGGAGAGCCGGTCGTAGCGCCCGTACACCGTCCACCGGGGATCGTCCTCGATCCCGGCCGCCGTCAGCGCCGCCCGATGCCCCTCCAGGCGGTGCCGGGTCGTCGTCCGCTCCTGCGGCCCGGCGATGTACCCGAGCCGCCGGTGCCCCAGCCCGATCAGATGCTCGGTGAGTTGCTGACCGCCGCCCCGGTTGTCGAAAGTGATCGCGATGGCCTCCGGCGTCGGCGGCCGACCACACAGCACCACCCGCGTCCCGGCCTCCGCCAGCTTTCGCAGCTTGTTGCCGACGGCGGCCAGGTGCGTGGGATCCTCGATGGCCCCACCGGTCAGCACGACAGCGGCGGCCCGCTGCCGCTGGAGCAGCGTGAGATACGTCAGCTCGCGCTCGGGGGAGCCGCCCGTGTTGCACACCACACCCAGCCGCTCACCGCCCGCACGCCCGCCCGGCCCGCCGATCTCGGACTGGATGGCCGCGGCCATGATCCCGAAGAAGGGGTCGGCGATGTCGTTCACGAGGATGCCGACCAGGTCGGAGGTGGCGGCCGCGAGCGCGCTCGCGGGCCCGTTGAGGACGTAGTCCAGCTCGTCCACGGCCTTCAGCACCCGCTCGCGCGTGGACGCGGCGACCGGGTAGTTGCCGTTGAGCACCCGGGATACGGTCGCGGGCGACACCTGCGCACGGGCCGCCACGTCCGCCAGGGTCACAGTCATCGTTGCTCGTCCTCCGGTGCGCGTGATGTTCGGGCTGTCGGGGAACCTTACGGCCGCGATCACCGTTCGCCCCCTCGAACAACTCGACCCCCTCGCGGTCTTGTCCAGACCGCTGCTCAGAGGCTAGCTTCTCATTGGATAGAAAGCGCTTGCTGTGACGCTCACCCTTTCGTCGGGCGTACGCGGCGCCGGACGCGTACGCAGAAACGAACGCACACCAACGAAAGGACCGGCCGTGACACGCAAAACCGTACGGATCGCCATGAACGGCGTGACCGGGCGCATGGGCTACCGCCAGCACCTCGTCCGCTCCATCCTCGCCATCCGCGAGCAGGGCGGCCTCGACCTCGGCGACGGCACCGTGCTGTGGCCGGAGCCGATCCTCGTCGGTCGCCGCGAGCACGTGCTGAAGGCGCTCGCCGAGCAGCACGGCCTGGAGCACTGGACCACGGACGTGGACGAGGTCCTCGCCGACGAGTCCGTCGAGATCTACTTCGACGCCCAGGTCACCTCGGCCCGCGAGGAGGCGCTCAAGAAGGCGATCGCGGCGGGCAAGCACATCTACACGGAGAAGCCGACCGCGACGGGCCTGGACGGCGCACTGGAGCTGGCCCGCCTCGCGAACGCCGCCGGCATCAAGCACGGCGTCGTCCAGGACAAGCTCTTCCTCCCGGGCCTGCTGAAGCTCAAGCGCCTCATCGACGGCGGCTTCTTCGGCCGCATCCTCTCCATCCGCGGCGAGTTCGGCTACTGGGTCTTCGAGGGCGACTGGCAGGAGGCCCAGCGCCCCTCCTGGAACTACCGTGCCGAGGACGGCGGCGGCATCGTCGTCGACATGTTCCCGCACTGGGAGTACGTGCTGCACGAGCTGTTCGGCCGCGTGAAGTCCGTCCAGGCCCTCACCGCCACCCACATCCCGCAGCGCTGGGACGAGCAGGACAAGCCGTACGACGCCACGGCCGACGACGCCGCGTACGGCATCTTCGAGCTGGACGGCGGCGCGATCGCCCAGATCAACTCCTCCTGGGCCGTCCGCGTCAACCGTGACGAGCTGGTCGAGTTCCAGGTCGACGGCACCGAGGGCTCGGCGGTGGCGGGCCTGCGCAACTGCCGTGTCCAGCACCGCTCCGCCACCCCCAAGCCGGTGTGGAACCCCGACATCCCCGCCACCTACTCCTTCCGCGACCAGTGGCAGGAGGTGCCGGACAACGCCGAGTTCGACAACGGCTTCAAGGCGCAGTGGGAGCTGTTCTTCAAGCACGTCTACGCCGACGCGCCCTACCACTGGGACCTGCTGGCCGGCGCCCGCGGCGTCCAGCTCGCCGAACTGGGCCTGAAGTCCTCGGCCGAGGGCGTCCGTCTCGACGTACCGGAGATCTCGCTGTGACGATCCGACTCCCCGGCGCGGACGGGCTGTTGAAGCCCTACACCCCCCGCACCGAACCGCTCGCCCTCTCCACCGGCGCCCCCTTCACCTCCCGTACGGTCTTCTCGGCGGCGCACGTCGTCGCCGACCCGTACGCGGACGTGTCCCCGGACTCCCCGGCCGCCGTCGACTGGGACGCCACCCTCGCCTTCCGCCGCCACCTGTGGTCGCACGGCCTGGGCGTCGCCGAGGCGATGGACACCGCGCAGCGCGGCATGGGCCTCGACTGGGCGGGCGCGGCGGAACTGATCCGCCGCAGCGCCGCCGAGGCGAAGTCGGTCGGCGGCCGTATCGCCTGCGGCGTGGGCACCGACCAGCTCACGGGCCCCGCCTCCTTGGTGGAGATCCGCAAGGCGTACGAGGAGCAGTTGGCGCTCGTCGAGGAGTCGGGCGCCCAGGCGATCCTGATGGCCTCGCGCGCGCTGGCCGCCGCCGCGACGAGCCCCGAGGACTACCTGGAGATCTACGGCCACCTGCTCCGCCAGGCCACCGAACCGGTCGTCCTGCACTGGCTCGGCCCCATGTTCGACCCGGCGCTGGACGGCTACTGGGGCTCGTCGGACCTCGACGCGGCCACGGAGACCTTCCTCGCCGTGATCGCGGCCCACCCCGACAAGGTCGACGGCATCAAGGTCTCCCTGCTGGACGCCCAGCGCGAGATCGACATCCGCCGCAGGCTCCCGCAGGGCGTCCGCTGCTACACGGGCGACGACTTCAACTACCCCGAGCTGATCGCGGGCGACGAGCAGGGCTTCAGCCACGCCCTGCTCGGCATCTTCGACCCGCTGGGCCCGCTGGCGGCGGAAGCGGTACGGGTGTTGGACACGGGCGACGCGAAGGGCTTCCGGGAGCTCCTGGACCCCACCGTCGAGCTCTCCCGCCACCTCTTCCAGACCCCCACCCGTTTCTACAAGACGGGCGTGGTGTTCCTGGCGTGGCTGGCCGGCCACCAGTCGCACTTCACGATGGTCGGCGGCCTCCAGTCGGCCCGCTCCCTCCCGCACTTCGCGCGCGCCTACGAACTCGCCGACGGCCTGGGCCTGTTCCCGGACCCGGCACTGGCGGAGACCCGTATGAAGAACCTGCTCGCGGTGTACGGAGTGGCCCAGTGAGTAACGGACTTGAGCGCTTCAGCATCAACCAGATGACGGTCAAGCAGCTGTCGATGCCCGAACTGGTCGACGGCTGCGTGGAGTTGGGTATCGGGGGCGTGGGCCTCTGGCGCGAGCCGGTGGCGGTGTACGGCCTGGACGCCACGGCCAAGCTGGTCCGCGACGCGGGTCTGTCGGTCACGACCCTCTGCCGGGGCGGCTTCTTCACGGCGATCGACCCGACGGAGCGGGCGGCGGCGCTGGCCGACAACCGCAAGGCGATCGACGAGGCGGCGACCCTGGGCACGGACACGCTGGTCCTGGTCTCGGGCGGCCTCCCGGCGGGTTCGAAGGACCTGCACGGCGCACGGGAACGCATCGCGGACGCGCTCTCGGAGCTGGGCCCCTACGCCGCCTCCAACGGCGTACGCCTGGCCATCGAGCCGCTGCACCCCATGTTCGCCTCGGACCGCTGCGTGGTGTCCACCCTGGCCCAGGCCCTGGACATCGCGGAACGCTTCCCGGCGGACCAGGTGGGCGTGACCGTGGACACCTACCACATCTGGTGGGACGACACGGCCCCGGCGGCGATCGCCCGCGCGGGTGCCTCCGGCCGCATCCACACCTTCCAACTCGCCGACTGGATCACCCCGTTGCCCCAGGGCGTCCTGACCGGCCGGGGCCAGATCGGCGACGGCTCGATCGACATGCGCGAGTGGAAGTCGTACGTCGAGGCGGCCGGCTACACCGGCCCCATCGAGGTCGAGCTGTTCAACGACGAGCTGTGGGCGGGCGACGGCCGAGAGCTGCTCGCGCAGACGGCGCAGCGGTTCGTGGAGCACGCGGTGTGAGGTAGTCGCGTCCGGTTCCCGGGGGCCGGTGGTATCCCGGGGGCCGGCGGCGGCGTCGTACGGCAGGGAGCGGAACCGACGCCCGGGTCAGACCGGCCTGACCTCTCCCGACTCGTCGTGGAGGACGCCCGGGTCAGACCGGCCTGACCTCTCCCGACTCGTCGTGGAGCCGGTCACCGCGGACATCGCCGAAGAGGCCGTCGCGCGGATGAAGGACAGCGGCAGGACCGGCGGGCACAAGTACGCCCTGGACGCGATCGTCGCCGCCACCGCCCGCTCGGCGCAGCCCCCGGTGACCGTCCTCACCTCCGACCTCGACGATCTCAAGCCGCTCTGCGGCAAGCAGGTCGAGGTCGGGCAGGTCCACGAGCACCACCGCCAGGGCGACACCGGCCACGGCGGCGCCGATCCACAAGGCCGACACCTCTCACTCCGTCTCCCGCGCGCGGTACTCCATGGGCGACACCCCGTACGCGCTCCGGAACGCCCGCGTGAAGTCGGAGGGGCGGACCATCCCCCAGCGGGTGGCGATGGTGTGGACGGGCGTGGAGGCGAGGTTGGGGTCCGCCAGGTCGCGGCGGGCGCCTTCGAGGCGCTGGGCGCGGATCCAGGCCGCGACCGTCTCGCCGGGGGTGTCCTCCTGGAAGATCCGGTGCAGATAGCTCAGCGAGATGTGATGCGCGGCCGCTATCACGGGCGGTGCCAGCTCGGGGTCGTGCAGGTTCTGGCGGATGAACGCCCGTACGCGCGTCGTCAGAGCCCGCTGGCGGGTCTCCGGAGGCAGCGCGTCCTCCGCCTCCAACACCTGTGCGAACCAGGCCGACAGCAGGTCGATCAGGACGGTGCCGAGGCGGGGCGCGTCGGACGGCTGCAGGACGTCGGCCTGCTGCTCCAGACCGGTGAGGAACCCCGTCAGCAGGGCGCCCACCCCCTCCCGCCCCGGCAGCCGCCGCCCCAGCAGCTGCTGGATGCGGGCGGGCGGCAGGGGCACCAGCGCCTTGGGGAAGTCCACACCCACCCCCGTGATCACCTGACGGCCCCGGTCGGCCGGCAGGTGCACCTCGTACGGCCGTGAGGTGTCGCTCAGCCACAGGTCGCTCGGGCCGTACGCCTCGGCCCGCCCCACATGCTCGAACCCCAGGTCGCCGCCGACCACCAGGGACAGGTGGTACATCTCCGGGTCGGACTGCCGTATCAGCTTCTCGGTACGCCGGAACTCCGTCGGCAGGTGCGCCGTCGGCCACACCAGCACCGGGCCCAGCTCCAGCAACCGCTGTTCCGCCCAGAAGTCGTCGGCGAACAAGCTGTTCATGTGACTGGGCGCGATCGCCCGGTGCATCAACTCGCCCCAGTACTCGAACCGGTGCTCCTTGGGCACGTCGTCACTTCGGAAGACCGTTCCGATCATGGCGAGGGTCAGTCCTGAGCGGCGTACGGGACGAAGTCGGCCCAGGCGGTGGGGGAGAGAGTGAGCTGGGGGCCGGTGGTGTTCTTGGAGTCGCGGACGTGGATGGTGTGGGGGAGGGCGACGGCCACTTCGACGCAGTCGTCGCCGCTGCTGTAGCTCGACTTGAACCAGGAGAGGGCCACTGCGACGCAGTCGTCGCCGTCGGCGCCGCTGTAACTGCTTTTGAACCAGGTCGGTTCGGAGCTGCTCATGGATTTCCTCGCATCCGCCGCAACAGGCTCACAGAGTCTTCGGAGGTGAGAGCCTGCGATCGCATCCTGGCACACCGCCGTTGCAGGACGCCGACCTCCTCTGGAGACCGATCTGCCGGGCTGGCGGTCGCTGGTCAAGCGGCTGCCGGACCGGAGGCCGCCGAAGCGACGCGGTACCGGTGGAGCAGCCAGGCCGCGCACACCATGAAGGGGACGACGACGGCGGGCACGAGCCGCCACGGGAGGCCCAGCCACACGGACGGCAGCCCGATCCCGAAGCACACGCCGACCAGGGTGATGAGCAGGGGCTTGCCGTAATGGGCCCAGGTGCGGGGCTCACGGTCGCGGGGGCCGGTCAGCCGCATCGTGCCGAGCCAGAACGCGAGGGCGGCCAGCAGGCCCGCGAACGTGCCGATCGCGGCCGTCATCTGGGGTTCGTCGCGAGGCTCGACGGAGGTGCTCTGCCGGACGTCTCCCCGGCCGAGCGCCACGACGTCCCCGCGCCAGACTGTGCCGGTGACCCGGTCCCCGGGCCGCAGCCGCGCCAGCAGGGGGTCGGGGTCGCCGAACGACACGGTCCCGTTCCAGAAGGGCGCGCCGGACAGCGTGGCCTGGTAACTGCCGCTTCTGCCCGCCTTGTTGCGCGTACCGTCGACGGTGAAGGGGGCCGTCCGCAGGCAGTCCTCGTACTTCACCACGGGGGAGTCGGCGGCGCATCGCCCGGCTGCCCTGTAGTCGGCGTAGCGGTCCATGTCCCGGGGCAGCCACTCGGCGAACACCAGGACGCAGGCCAGTAGCGGGACCAGGGACAACGTGAGGAGCGACGCACCGATTCTCATGGCCACAGCCTCACCCGGCGGCTACCGGGCATACAGCGGAGGCGTCAGGCAGCATCGCCCCGCGCTTCGCTGCCCGACCCCGGCAACCTCGGTCTGCCCCGGTATCTACCCAAAGCGGGCGATCTACCGAATCCGTCGACGGATTGCCGTGCAGCATCGAGATCAGGACTCGGCCACCAGCCTGCTGGAGTGGGCGAAGGGTCTGACCAACGCGCGATATTGGGGCATTACGCATCCAAGCTGCCGTCGCAATGTGGGGGAAGCCCGCTTGGAGTGCGCAAATCGGTCGATGGCGCTTTTTGGGCGAGCGCCTCAATATTCCTTTGTTGAGGGATGTGGTGCTGCCTAGGATCCTTCCGTCCCCCGTGTGGGGGAACAACGGGAGGAATGTTTCGTGAAGGTTTTCAGGAAATCTCTGGGTCTGGCTTTTGCCGGCGCAGCTCTGGCAGCCGGCGCCCTCGCCACACCGGCTGCCGCGGCCGACGATCAGGCCGACGTCTCCAGCGCGGTCACGTTCCACACTCGTGGGGACGGCACCCAGCCGCCTGCGCATCTGGGTAACCCCAGCGAATGGGGCATGGTGACGATCACGATGGACGATTCGGTGAGGCTTGTGAAGCCGCAGACCATTGTCGAGGTCGGTGGCGGAACCTGGAGCTTCGGCTGGAACGCCGTCGCGGGTGGCAAGGACTGCTACTCGAATTACTTCCATCACGCAGTGGGTCATAGTGCGACCGTGAAGATCGCCGGCGGCTCGAAGCGCGCCTGGGCTCGCGCCAACCTCACGGCCAGCGCCCACTTGACCGGTGGTGGCGCCTACACGTGCCAGGCGTTCTGGTCCAAGGACTGAGACCGGCCCCGAATGGATCACTCGAGGCGGCCACAAGCGTAGTCGGCGGCTGAGATCTCACGGTCCAGGACCAGCGGCGGTGCAGGCACGGGTTCTCCGTGTGATCACTGAGCGTGGAGAGCTCCGTGATCGCACAGGCCCGTGCCTGCGCCTGCGTCACGCCCGTCTGTCGACGGTGACGCCGGGAGCCGAGTGCATGCGATCATGAGCACAGAGTGAGGTATAGGAAATCGTACACTTTTCGCATACTCGCGCCTTTCCTGCTGTGATGACTCTCGGGGCGGGTCTCGTACTCGGCATGGTCGGCCCACTGGCAGGTAAATTCGAAAACCCGCTTCTTCATGCTGTGCATCTTGTGTTTTCCGGCGGGTGGTCGTGGGCGTGCTTTGCTTTTGTGGTCGGCTGGTCGCGGCGATCTAAAATCGAGTCGTCGCTGCTGGCTTCTTCGGCATTGGCCATCGGTGTGGTCGCGTATTACCTCTTCAAGTATCTTAGCCCTGAGGCCCCGATGGGTCGGGTGATTTCCGGTGGGGCCGGCGAGGGTCTCACTTCCAAAATGCTGGCCTGGGGACTGGCGGCGTTCGTCCTCGGGGCGCCTTTGGGCTTCCTGGGAAACCTGGCACGCACGCCCGGTATCGGTGGCCTCCCCTTCCGCCTGCTTGTTCCGCTGATTGCTTTCCTCGAGACCTCTCAGCGGCTCGTCGTGGAGGCGGACTCGCAGGGATTGACCACCGACATAACCTGGAATGCGATTCGCGTCGTCGCGCTGGTGACTGCTGTCGTGCTGATCGTTCACTCAGCGCAGGACTGGTGGCGTGATCGACGTAGTCGCCCCAGGGAGTACGCGGAGGGTGCGGCACCGCGAAGCGAACCGCCCCAGGTCCGGTAGAGGTCGGGGCCTGTGGGGGGAGGCGATGACCCACGTGCGGGTCAAAGCTCGGCCAGGCCCCTCCGTCACCTGACGACCGTCAGCAAGTCCCGCTGGTCCTCCGGCAGTTCGACCTTGTCCGCGTACAGCAGCGCGTGCCCCGGGTCGAAGACCAGGGCCACCTCGCCCGCCAGGCCCCCGTTGCCGCTCAGCACCTGCACCACCTGGTCGCCGAGGCGGACGTCGTACTCGTAGCGGGAGCCGACGTAGGAGCTGGTGATGACCTGGGTGTCGAGCCTGTTCACGCCGGCCGGGGTCTCGGCCGAGGCGACGACTTCCAGGCGCTCGGGGCGGACGGCCACCGTCACGGAGTCCCCGGTCGGGACGCGCCGCTCGCTGTCGACCCGTACGACGTCCCCGCTGGAGTCGAGGAGCACGGTGTGCCGGGTGCCGTCCAGGCTCACCACCTTGCCGGTGAGGAAGTTGCAGCGGCCGACGAACGCGGCGACGGCCGGGGCCGCGGGCCGCTCGTAGATCTCGTGCGGCGTGCCGATCTGGATCATGTTGCCGCCCTCCATCACGGCGATCCGGTCGCTCAGCGCGAGCGCCTCGTCCTGGTCGTGGGTGACGTAGACGGTCGTGATGCCCAGCTCCTCCTGGAGCCGCTTGAGCCAGGCACGGGCCTGCTCGCGCAGCTTGGCGTCCAGGTTCGACAGGGGCTCGTCCAGCAGCAGGACCGTCGGCGAGTACACCAACGCCCGTGCCAGGGCGACGCGTTGCTGCTGGCCGCCGGAGAGCTGGTGCGGGTACCGGCCGCTCAGCGCGGCCAGGCCCACCTTGTCCAGCGCGTCGTGGATCAGCGTCCTCTGCTTGTCCTTAGGCACCTTGCGGATGTTGAGCGGCAGCGCGAGGTTCTTCGCGATGGTCATGTGCGGCCACAGCGCGTACGACTGGAAGACCATGCCGAGGTTGCGCTCCTCGGGAGGAAGGAAGATCCCGGCCCCGGCGTCCACGAACGGTCTCCCCCCAACCGCGATCGAGCCCTCCGTCGGCTGCTCCAGACCCGCGATGCAGTTCAGCGTCGTCGACTTGCCGCAGCCGCTCGCGCCGAGCAGCGTGAAGAACTCGCCGTCCTTGATGGTGAAGGTGACATCCCGCAGGACGGAGTTGTCGCCGAACGTCTTGGCGAGGTTCTTGACGGTCACCTCAGGCATGGTGCTTTCCCTTCATGAGCAGTCCAGCGAGTGCGACGAAGACCGCGGTGATGCCGATCTGGAGGGTGGCCAGCGCGGCGACGGATCCGGCCCTGCCCTGCGTCCAGAGACTGAGCATGGTGGTGCCGAGGATGTTGTTGTCGGCCGAGCTGAGGAAGACGGCCGGGGAGTACTCCTTGAGCATGATCACGAAGGTGAGCACCAGGGCTCCGGCGAACGCCGGCGTGATCAGGGCCCGCAGGACACGGAAGAAGGTCATCAGCCAGTCGGCGCCGGAGACCCGGGCCGCGTTGTCCAGCTCACCGCCGATCTGCATGATCGCCGGGGCGACCGAGCCGAACGCGCTGGGCAGGGCCCGCATGCCGAAGGCGATGACGACGGCGTAGATCGTGCCCTGGAGGACCGACCCCATCCCGAACGGGGCGAGCGCGAAGGCCCAGAAGAAGCCGATACCGATGATGATGCCGGGGAGGGACTGGGGGATGAGGGCCAGATACTCCACCGCCCGGCCCCACTTGAACGTGGAGCGCCGGGCCACCATCACCGCGAACACGGCCAGGACACTGACCACCACCGAGCCGACACCGGCCACGATGAGGCTGTTCCACAGCGACTGCACGTAGTTGTCGGAGTCGAAGACGAGCTCGTAGTTTTTCGTCGTCACCGTCCTGAACGGCGACTGCAGCGGCGTGAAGACGAGCGTGAAGGACCGCATCACCAGGCCCGCGATCGGGATCAGGGCGCCGACGATCACGTAGAACCAGATGCAGGCGATGCTCACCCACTTCAGCCAGCCCAGGTCGAGCTTGCGCGGCCGGGTCACCTTGCCGCGCACGGACACGAACCGGGCCGCGTCCTTCAGCAGCTTCGCCTGTACGGCGACCAGGCTGAGGGTGAGCACGAGGATCACCGTGGAGGCGGCGCCCAGCATCGTGTAGTCGGGGTCCACCGACTGAAGTCCGTTGTGGTAGAGGAAGGTCGAGAAGACGTCGATGCTGACCGGCTGGCCGTACAGCAGAGGCACGCTCAGCGTCTCGATGGAGACGGAGAAGACGAGGATCGCCGAGTAGACGATCGGGGGCCGCAGCAGCGGGACGATCACCTGGGCGAGGATGCGGAAGGGGCCCGCACCGCAGACCTGGGCGGCCGACTCCAGCGACGCGTCCGACTGCCGCAGGGCGTTGGCGCAGAAGACGTACGCGATCGGGGCGAGTGCCACGGCTTCCGTGAGAGCCATGCCGGGGATCGAGTACAGGTTCCACGGCACCCCGCCGAAGACCTGCTGCACCTTGACGCTGACGAACCCGGCCGGGCCGTACATGATGATCCAGCCGAAGCCCAGGATCAGCGAGGAGATGAAGAACGGCCACTGCATCGCCAGCGCGACCAGCCGGCCGCCCGGCAGCTTCGTCCGGACCACCACGATCGCCATCGGGATGGCGATGGCCAGGCTGAGGATCGTCGTCAGCGAGGCGAACAGCAGCGTGTTCAGGGCGACTTCACCGAAGCCGGCCTTGGTGAAGAGGTCGGTGTAGCCGCTGAGGGTGAAGGCTCCGCCCGCCTCGTAGAGCGGGCGGTTGCGGATGCTCTGGTAGAGGGTCGGGACGATCGGGGCCAGCACCAGGACGGCGAGGAACGCCAGGACCGCGTACTGGACGACCGTGTCCCGCCCGATGCCGAGGGGGCGGCGGTAGCGCGGCGGCCTGAACGTTTCCGTGGGTGACTCGCCGGCCGGGGTGCGGGGCGGCTGGGTGAGGGTTGACATCTGCTCTGACTCCGATCGTCCCTGGAGGCTGCCTGGTTACGGACTACTTGCGCAGTCCGTCGAAGCGCTCCAGCCAGGCGGCGGCGTCGTCCTTCGCGACCGGCTTGTACTCGACGTGGATGATGTTCTCCTCGCCGACCGCGTCCACGACCTCCTGGTAGGTGTGCAGACCCTCGCCCTTGACGCCCTCGCGGTACGAGGCCAGACCGCCCTCGGCGACCGCGCGCTGGCCCTCGTCGGAGAGGGCGAAGTCCAGGAAGAGCTTCGAGGTCGCCGGGTGCGGCGCCTCGGCGGCGATACCGAGGCCGCGCGGCAGGACGACCGTGCCGTCCTTCGGGAAGACGATCTTCACAAGACCCGCGCTGTCCTCGACGACCGGGTACGCGGGGGAGGCGCTGATCAGGAAGCCGGCCATGTACTCACCGGCGACGATCTTCTCCAGCTGGGTGCCGGAGGAGGTCTCCGGGCGGGTCAGCGGAAGAATCTTCTCCAGGTCGGTCCAGGACTCCGGGTTGCCCTCGGTGAGCGCCCGCGTGACCGTGAAGCCGAACGAGCCCTCCGGGTCGCGGACCGTCACCTTGTTCTTGTACTTGTCCTCGTCCGACGTGAGGATCTTCGCGAAGTCCGTCAGCGTGGTCGGCGGGGTCTCCATCAGCGACGTGTTGTACGCGATCGTCATCGGGTCCTGCGACACCGAGTACACGCTCGGCAGCAGCTCCGCGCTCGCGCCCAGTTCCTCCAGCTCCGGCGACTTGTACTCCAGGACCGTGCCCTTGCGGCCCGAGAAGTCGGCCCACGCGGTCGCCGCGCTGGAGATCAGCACGTCCGCCGGGGAGGAGCCGGCCGCGTTCTCGGACAGGGTCTTCTGGAACAGCTCGTCGCTGTCCAGCTCGTTGACGGAGACGGTCTTGATGAAGTCGTACTTCTTCTTGAAGTCCCGGACGATCGGCGCCATGTTCTCGTCGCCGAGGTTCGAGTAGACGGTGAGCTTGCCGCCCTCCTTCTCCGCCGCCGAGATCAGGTCGGCGTAGTCCGCCGGGTAGTAGTCCGGCACCTGGCCCGCCGAGATCTTGTTCTCCGCCACCTTCGGCGCGTCGGTGTCGCCACCGCCGCAGGCGCCCAGGGTGCCGAGCGCGAGGGTCGCGGCGAACGCCGCCGCGAGGGGACGCCGGACGGGACGCCGGTGCACGGACCCCGTGCCGGTGACGATGGTGTGCCCGGTGCCGATGTGGCTGGATCTGGCCATGGTTCTCCTCCTGGCGCGTGCCTTCTGGCAGCTGTTGCCGGGAGGTTAGAGACCCAGGTCAGGCCGGTACATCCTTTGCCGGTCAGAACTCGTACTGGTGGTATTGGTCGTTGTGTTAGTGACGCGAGTCACCCTTGCTGACCAGGGGCGGATGGCTGGGAACGATCACCCTTGAGATGGGCCGTGAGCTGCTGGAACCGCGCCCACGCCTCGGTGTCCGTACCGTCCCCGAGGGGGTAGTGCAGCGCCGGACGGGACGTCGGGCCGAGGTGGACCGCCCGGACCTCGACCGGGGGCCGCCGCGCGCGGTCCAGCCCGATGGTGTGCACGTCGTCCGGGCCGAGCGTGAAGGCCGCGGGCAGCGGCGGTCCCTCCAGGCGGGGCGCGGTCGTCAGGTCGGCACGCGCCACCCGCACCGAGGCCAGCATGGTCCGCAGCCCGTGCTCCCGGACCAGCGTGTCGGCCAGCGGCTCGATCCGCTCCAGCGGCACGTCCTCGCCGGCCGTGTACCCGACGGTCAGGACCACGTCCTCCTCCACGCCCTTCGTCGTACGCGTCACCCGGACCGTCGCCATGGCCGGCCGGTCCGGGGTGCCGACGACGACCAGCTGCGACGGCTCGGGCACCCGCTCCCGGGCCAGGTCGGTCAACTGCCGTGGCGACCAGGGGAGGTTGACGGGCTCGGCGGTACCCCAGCCGGCCGGCGCCGTCCCCGTCAGTGCCTCCCACGCCGCCTCCAGGGCGCCGCCCAGCAGCAGCCCCTCGTCGGCCCGGTGCACCGTACGGAGGGCGACGATCAGCTGCCGGCCCGGCGCCTCGTCCGCCGGGCCGCTCGCCGGACCGCTCGCCGGGCGCGTGAACGCGGCGGCCACGGCCGCCGTCCCGTCCTGCGCGAACGCCGGCGAGAACGCCCCGTCCTGCCAGCGCAGCACCGCCCCCGACAGCCCGTCGTAGTACCCGCACTCCGGGTCCTGGACGACCCAGCGGTTGGGGACGCGCGCGAGTGTCGTACGGGCGGCGGTGGTCAGGCGTACACCGGGCGGCGTGACGATCTGCAGGGACCGCCGGGACGCCACGGCCGTCCGCATGATCTCCGCGAGCCAGCTGGTCAGGGCCACCACCGGCCGGTCGACGAGGACGACGGCCGCATGCTCGGTCACCACGTCCACGGCGGGCTGCCCCGACCCGGCCGACGGCACGGCCGACACGTCCACCACCTTCGTGCTCGCCGCCCCGGGAGGCCAGGTGGAGCCGCCCAGCAGGGCGTTGAGCCGCCCGCACACCACGCCCGCGAGCCGCTCCGCCTCCGGCACCGCCGTGGACGCCCGCGCCTCCGTCCACCAGAACGGGGCCTGAACGGCCTGCCCGAGCAGCCGCTCCGCCTCACCGGGCACCTGCACGAGCACCGGCGACTCCACGGACACCAGCGGTCGGCCGCCGGGACCGTGCAGCTGGACGACCGCGCCGTCGGCCGCCGCCGACAGGTCCAGGTCGGAGCCGCCGGCGTACAGACTCGTCATGAGGGTCCAGACGTCGGGCATCTTCGGGGTGAGGGCGATGACGTCCTTGGTCACAGCGGGAGTCCTCCGGGGGTCACAGCGGGAGTCCTTCGGGGTTCTTGTCGGTTGCCACGGCGGTCTGGATCAGCTGGTGGGGCCGGCCCCGGCGGACCAGCGTGCCACGCCCGGCCGGCTGCGCCGAGGCGTACAGGCCCGGGAAGAGCTGGCCCTCGCTGCGCTCGCCGGTCATGAGCAGCGCGGCCGTACCGGTCTCGCGGAGGGTCTGCAGCAGCGGTTCGTACATCGCCCGGGACGAGCCCGCCACCCGGCGCGTGATCACGAAGTGCAGCCCGATGTCCTGCGCCGACGACACATACGGCAGGAACGGTGCCAGCGGCTGCTGTCCGGCGGTGGTGAGGATGTCGTAGTCGTCGACCAGGATCACGATCCGCGGGCCCGTGAACGTGGGCTCGTCGGTCAGTGCGTCCGGGTCGGCGCTCTGCGGCATCCGCTTCTCCAGCTCGCTCGCGATACCCGTCGCCAGGCCCGCCGCGAGCTTCGCGTTGTGCGCGTACCCGCCCCGGTACGGCTCCGGGATCACACCCCGCAGCCCGCGCCGGGGGTCGAAGACACCGAAGACCAGCTCCTCGTCCGAGTACCGCTGAACCAGCTGCGCGGCGACCAGCTTGAGCAGGTTCGTCTTGCCGCACTCGTTGTCGCCCAGGATCAGCAGATGCTGGTCCGAGCCGAAGAGGTCCAGGAGGGCGGGCGCCAGGGCGTCCTGGTCCACACCGATCGGCACCCGGTGCGGCTCGGCGACCAGCGCCGGCAGCCGGTCGGACGACAGCCTCGTCGGCAACACCCTTACGGGCGCGGCCAGTTCACCGTGCCAGGTGGAGCGGATCGTACGGGCCGCGTTCTCCAGCGCCGGACCGAGGTCACCCGTCGACGGCCGCCCGTCGAGGCGGGGGAGCGCGGCCTGCGCGAACAGTTTGCCGTCGGTCAGGACACGCCCGGGAGTGTCGGGCGACAGCGTCTCGGAGAGCTTGCGGTCGACGCTCGAATCGCTCGGGTCGTTGAGCCGCAGCTCCACCCGGGTCCCGAACATCGACTGCGTCGCGATCCGTACGTCGTTCCAGCGGAGCATGCCGCCGACGACATGGATGCCGTAGCCGCCACCGCGCTTGAGCAGATCCACGACCGTGTCGTCCAGCTCGGCGAACTCGTCGCGCAGCGCGCCGAATCCGTCGATGATGAGCACGATGTCGGTGGATCCCAGCTCCCGCAGCCCGCCCTGCCCACGCAGGTGCCGCAGCTGGTCGACGGAGTCGATCCCGTGCTCCCGGAACAGCTCCTCCCGCTCGGCCAGCATCGTCCGCACCTCGGCGACCGTCCGCGCGGCCCGCTCCCGGTCGGCCCGCCCGGCGATCCCGCCGACGTGCGGCAGCCCGGAGAGCGCGGACAGCCCGCCACCCACCAGGTCCAGCCCGTAGAGGGCGACTTCGGCGGGCGTGTGGGTCGTGGCGAGCGAGAGCGCGAGCGTCCGCAGCAGCGTCGTCTTGCCGGACTGCGGGCCGCCGATCACCGCCGCGTGCCCGCCCGCGACCGTCAGATCGAGCACCCAGTGCCCCTGCCACTGCTTCGCCGGATCGTCCAGCACCCCGAGCGGCACCCGCAACGGTCCCCTGGCGGAGGCGAGTTGAAGCCCCCGCTCGTCGATCTGCACGGGCCCGGCCGCCGTGTCCAGCGTGATCGCGTCCGGCAGCGGCGGCAGCCAGATCCGCCGCACCGGCCGTGCGGCGGAGGCGAGTTGGTCCACCATCACCGACATCACGGTCGGCCCCGTCTCCCGCTCGGTCGCCTTGGGCTCGTCGACGACCGCGTTCGTGGCGGACGCGCTGTCGAGCGTGTTGTACGTCGGATACGCCCAGGCCAGCGGCGTGTCGTCCTCCTGCGCGACCAACGCCGGACCCCGGTACGCACCCGACACGTACCCCGCCTTGAACCGCTCGTACGTCGAGGTGTCCACCTTCAGATAGCCGAAGCCCGGCAGCGGCGGCAGATGGAAGGCGTCGGTCGTGTCGAGCACGGTCCGCGACTCGTCGGCGGAGAAGGTGCGCAACCCCAGCCGGTACGAGAGATAGGTGTCCAGGCCCTTGAGCTTGCCGCCCTCGATGCGCTGGCTGGAGAGCAGGAGGTGGACGCCGATGGAACGCCCGATGCGGCCGATGGACAGGAACAGGTCGATGAAGTCCGGCTTGGCGGTGAGCAGTTCACCGAACTCGTCGATCACGACGAAGAGGTGGGGGAGCGGTTCGAGGTCCGGGCGCCGGGTCGCGCGCAGGGCGGCGTAGTGCCCGATGTCGGCCACGTTCCCCGCGTCCTTCAGTACCTGCTGCCGCCGCTTGACCTCGCCCGCGAGGCTGGAGTGGACGCGCTCGACGAGCCCCGCCTGGTTCTCCAGGTTGGTGATCACACCGGCCACGTGGGGGAGTTCGGTGAACGGGGCGAAGGTCGCCCCGCCCTTGTAGTCGACCAGGACGAGGGCCAGATCCTCGGGGGAGTGGGTGGCGGCGAGCGCCAGCACGAGGGTGCGCAGCAGCTCGCTCTTACCGGAACCGGTCGCGCCGACGCACAGCCCGTGCGGGCCCATGCCCAGCTCAGAGGACTCCTTGAGGTCGAGGAGCACGGGTTCGTGACGGTCGGTCAAGCCGATGGGCACGCGCAGGAAGTCACGCTCACGGCGCGGCGCCCAGAGGTCGACCAGGTTCAGGACGGCCGGGTCGTCGATGCCGAGGAGGCCCGGGAAGTCGACGGGACCGGTGACCGGGGTGCCCTCGGCGGCCGACTCCGCGGACAGCCGCAGCGGCGCGAGCAGCCGGGCGAGGCCTTCGGCACCGGCGGCGGTGACGTGGTCGGAGGTGCCGTGCGCGGCCGGGACGGTGTGGGGCTCCGCGATCGAGAGGGGGTCCGGCGCACGAAGATCCTCCACCACCACCTGATCGCCCCGCACGGTGATCCGCACCGACACCTGATCGGGCTCGTGGACCTGCTCCTCCAGCAGGTGCAGCACGGTGACCCCCATGTCCGGCAGCCCGACCGCCGTGTCGGGCCGGGGCAGTTCGGCGGCCGTCTCCCCGTACTCGTCGCTCACGACGAGCATGCGGGACGCCAGCCTCAGCGCCTTGCGGTCGGCGAGCCCTCGGCGCACCTCCGCCGCGTACGAGGCACGTCGGCCCAGCTCATGACGGAAGTGCCGGGCCAGCTGCGGCAGGCTCGGCGCGATACGGCGGGCCGCCACCGGGCCGTCGTGCTCCTGTCCGTCCAGCACATGCGGCAGCCACTTGGCCCACTCCCAGTCCGCCAGCCGCTCGCCGGGCACCCCGAGCGCCACGGCCACGTCGTCCGGCGCGTGCGAGACGGCGATCTGGACGAGGAGTGCGCGGGCCACCCGCAGCACACCCTCCCGGTCGCCGACCACGCTGACATTGCCCGCGCGGTCCAACGGCACGGTGATCGGGCAGTCGTTGGCGACGGAGTAGCGGGCCAGCAGCGCCCGCGCCTCGTTCAGCATGAACGGGTCCGGCGGGGTCAGCACCCCGCCCTGGTTCTGCCCGATGGCCAGGTCCGCCACGGGTACGTCACCGGTGCCGACCCGCACCCGCAGGAAGTCGGTGTCCTGCCGCCGCCGTTCCCAGAGCCGGGCGGGGTCGCGCACCAGGTCGTACAGCGCCTCCGGGGGCGGATCGAGCACCCGCGCGAGCTGCCGCCGCTGCCGCTCGTCGGTGCCGAACTCCTCGCGCAGCTCCTCCAGATACTCCAGATACCGCTCCCGCTGCGTACGCCGGGTGCGCTGGGCCTTGCCGCGCTGGGAGAGGAAGAGGGCGACCGCGCCGAGCAGCGCGAACACCAGGACGATCGCGCCGAGTGCCGCGAACTGGCTGTTCCGGATCACGGTCATCATCACGACCGAGCCCATGACACCCGCCATCGGCAGCAGCGCCGTCGCCGCCGTCCCCGCCTTGCCCTCCGGGAGGTTCGGCGGCGGCTCGATCGTCCGGGCCCCGGCGGCCCCGAGCGGCCGGGTGCTCCGCGCGGGCCGATGGATCAACTGCTGGGTCACGGACGGACCCCTTCTCGTATCTCTCGGGTGGCTGCCGTGGTCATCGCATCCGCACCGCCCGGGTCATCGCCTCCGCCGCCAGCGTGATCGCCGCTTCACGGGTCTCCTGCCCCAGCAGCGCGGTGCGGATGGGGCCGCCCTGGGCGAGGTGGCGGTCGTAGGGGACGGGGACGACGTGGACGCCGGACTCCCTGAGATGCGCGACCGCCGTTTTGAGGTCCAGCGTGAGGTCGGGGGAGTTGGCGGTCAGCGCGACGACGGTCGAGGCGAGCGCGGAGTGCGGCAACTGGCCGAGCCAGTCCAGGACCTGGCGGGTGCCGTTGACGCCCTCCGCGGTCATCGGCGCGACGACCACACGCGCGTGGGCCGTGTCCATCGCCGTACGGGCCACCTCGCCCGGCAGGGTCTCGCAGTCCACCACCGTCACCGCGAAGTAGCGCCGCAGCGCGAGGGTCACCGTGCGGTACGTACGGATGTCCAGCGGGGCCCCGACCCGGCCCTGGCTCCCGGGCAGCAGCCAGCCACCGTCGGACACCGGCACCAGGTACCCGGTGACATCGGTGAGCTGCATCGCCGGGTTCAGGATGTGCGCGAGATCGGCCACCGACCAGCGCACCGAGTCGGCCCCCATCCGCACCGGCAGGGTGCCCAGCGCCGCGTCCGCCTCCATCGTCAGCACGGGGTCGTGGCGGTAGTGGTTGAACGTCCGCCCCAGCAGCGCGGCCGTCGTCGACTTCCCGACCCCGCCCCGGATCGACGTCACGGCGATCACCCGTCCCGTCGTCACCGGCTGCTGCAGCTCCCGCGCGATCCGCGTCTCCTCGGCCACGTCCTGCGCGGCGGAGGAGGTGAGCTTCCGGATCGACCGCCCCGTACGCCGGGCCACCGAGTCCCCGTGCTGCGGCCGCCCGAGCGCGTGCGCGAGCCGAGGATCGATCGTGGGGACCGAGTCGGGGGCGCGCAGGGGGGTCTGAGGCGCACGGGAACCACGGGGAGCAGGTGCGGCCGGGGAGCCCCCCGACCCTGGAGGGACGTCGCCGGGCTGCCCCGCCCGGTCCCCGCCACCGGGCGCGACCGGCGGGTGCGCGGAGACCTGGGGGAGCCCCGTGCGGGGACCCACGGCGGGGGTGTGGGGCACGGGCGGCCCTACGACGGGCGACGCGACGGGCGGGTGCACGCCGGGCTGTGCCGGTGGGTGCACGCCGGGCTGTGCCGGTGGGTGCACGCCGGGCTGTGCCGGTGGGTGCACGCCGGGCTGTGCCGGTGGGTGCACGCCGGGCGTCGGCTGTGCCGGTGGGTGCGCGGCGGGCATCGGTTGAACCGGAGGCTGTCCGGCGGGCCCTGCTTGTGCCGGAGGCTGTCCGACGGGCCCTGCGTGTGCCGACGGCTGCGCGGCAGGTGTCGGTTGTGGGACGTGCGTCGGACGAACTGGTGGCTCTGGGACGTGCGGCGGCTGCACGGCGGGCATTGCTTGTGCTGGCGGCTGCACGGCGGGCATTGCTTGTGCCGGCGGCTGCACGGCGGGCATCGCTTGTGCCGGCGGCTGCGCGACGGGCATTGCTTGTGCCGGCGGCTGCACGGCGGGCATTGCTTGTGCCGGCGGCTGCACGGCGGGCCCCGCCTGCGCCAAAGACTGCCCCGCGGGTGTGCCGTGGGCCGGTGCCGATCGAGGGGAGCGATCGTCCCCGGTCCCCTGCGCGGACCCCGGCTGCTCGGGCGCCTCGGGCGTCTGCGTCGGTTCAGGCGTCTGCGTCGGCTCGGGCGGGCCCGTCGGCATCGACCGCACCAACCTCAGCGTCGGCTCGGCCCGCCGGGCCGGAGCCTCCGGTGGTCCGGGGGTGGCGTCGTCGCCCCCGCCGGCCGGTTCCTGCCGGCCCAGCTCGCGCAGCACATCCCGCTGCCAGTCCCCTGCCTGCGCCATGTGCGGCCCCCAGCTCCTAAGCGAACGTGTCGAGCAGTCGTCCGTACACGCCGAACACCCCGATGAGCAGCGGGAACAGAGTGATGACGCCGATGGATTCGAGGGTGTCGCCGAAACGCCGGAGCCGTACCCGTACATGCTCGGCGGGCTGCACGGCGAGTACCAGCAGCGGAAGCAGGGCGAGCAGGACGAGGACGGCGAGCGGACCGGCCGCCCCGCCGGAATGGTCCAGCCAGGCCGAGACCAGCCGCACGCCGAGCACGGCCGCCGCGCCGAGCAGCACCACGACCTCGGCGACCAGCGGGAACGCCCGCGCGCGCAGCGCGAGGACGACCATGGTGACGACGGCCAGCAGCACGGTCCACTTGGTGGGCGCGCGCAACGCGAACACCCCGGCCGCGGTGGCCGAGACGGCCAGGGTGACCGTCGCGAGGGCGAGCCCCCGGTGCGTGGCGGTGAGCGCCGCCGACACCTGCAAGCGGCTCACGGAGGTGCCACCGGAACGCCGGTCGTCCAGGCCGGAGAGGCCCGACGCCATCAGCGCCAGCCGGGGCAGCAGCCCGAGCACGACCACGGAGACCACCGCGAGAACGGCCCCCACCTCGGCCTGCTCCGGCACCGACGGCGACACCGCGCCCGACACGGTCGCGGCGACCCCCAGCCAGCACACCGAGGCCCCGGCCAGCGCCCCCGCCCCGACCAGCCCGCCCCGCCCGAGCGGGGTGAACAGCCCGAGGAGCGCGAGCGTGACGACCCCGGCCGTGGCCATGGCCGCGACCTGCGGCGTCCCGGACCAGTCCTGTGCCTGCGCCGACGTCGAGGCGCCGAGCAGCCCCAGCGCACCGGCCGTCGCGATCAGTGTCGTCGCCAGGCCCCGCTTCCCGGCCCGCCCCAACAGCGCACCCGCGAGCGCGGCCACCAGCGCGACGCCGAGCAGCGTGCCGGCGACGACCCCGGGCTCGTACGCGGCCCGTGCGAACATTCCGGCGGCCAGGGCCCAGCCGACCGTGGCGAGCCCGGCGGTGACCCTGCGCGTGGCCGGCCGCCAGCGCCAGCCGCGGGCGTCGAGATCCTCGGCCGCCTCGTCCGTGACGTCGTGCACGACGGGCGCCGACGGCGCGTCCTCGGCCCGGACGAGCCGCAGTACGGCGCCGTCCGGAACCCCGGCCGACTCCAGTGTGCTGTCGTGCGCCAGCGCGGAACCGTCCGCGGTGACGAGATGCCGCAACTCGGGCCGCCCGCCGACCCGGTCGTCGAGCAGCCGCATGATCTCCGGCAGCAGCAGTCCGACCGGCTCCCGAGACGGCAGCACGAGATCCACCCGCCGCCGCTCGCCCACCAGCGTGACCCGGCTGAGCGCCGTCCGCGCCCCGCCCGTGGCCTGTCCCAACGTCCCCGTAGACATCACGCGATCGAACCTATCACCGGGTAGAAGCGCTGGTCGGGGCTGTGGAAACCGCTGTGGAAACAGACGGGGACGGCGTGCCCGACGGCTGCACGGAACCTCCGTACGGGCTCTTTCCGATGATGCGGTTCGACACGAAAGACCACCCCACACATCCCGCGCACAACACCGCCGCGATGACGATCCCGGCGAAGATCTTCCCGATCCGTTCGTCCACCGAGCGCCGCTGTCGCTGCGCTCCGAACAGCAGGGCGTCCCGCAGCCGTCGACGCCGCACCGACACCGACTCCAGCAACTGGCTGTCGTAATCCTGCGCTGCCACGGCTACGGGACCCCGATCACTTCTCTGTCAGCCGATCTGTCAGCAGATCTGCTCTGTCAGCAGATCTGCTCTGTCAGATGATCTGCGCTGCCGGCCGATACGCTCCGGCGGCGGATCGGCACGCTGTCGCTCGATCCGCTCCGTCAGCCGATCTGGTCGACCGCCGCGCGGGCCTTGGCCAGCGTGGACTGGGCGGTGCCGTCGTTCTGTTCGAGCGTGGTGCGCACCAGACGGATGATCTCGCGAACCTCGGTCGCGGCCTTCTTCCAGCGCTCTTCCTTGCCGTGGTAGTCGTCCGAGACACCGTCGGCCTGGAACTCGGTCATCGCGGCCTTGACGGCGGCGTCACGGTCGCCGAGCACCCGCTCCAACTGCCCCACGATCGTGCCGAGCGCGGTCTGCACCTCGCCCGAGGCCCCGGTGTCGTACGAACGGCGGTCCTGGTTCTGAGCCATGTGGATGTCCCCCTGCTGATGCTCTCGATGGCTTATCGGGCGCCGAAGCGGGCCGCGTCGAAGTTGGCCAGGCCCATGTTCTGGTTGGCGTTGTCCTGGGACTCCACGTCACCCGTGCCGAACGCGTTGTCCATGCCCGACTGGCCGCCCAGGATCGCGGCGAGCGAGCCGTTCAGATCGGCGGTGATCTCGTCCGCGCGGCTCTTGAACGAGTCGAACGCCAACTTGCCGGCGCCGTTGAACTTGCCCTCCAGCGGTTCGGCCGCGCTGATCAGCAGCTGGATCAGCGTCCCGAGGTCGTCGCTGGAACCGACCGTGCTCTTCCCGAGTTCCGCCAGGGTCGTCGACCCCATGTCGAACTTCACGTCGTGCCCACCCCCGTGTGTCCGGTTCACCTACGTCCCGAACATGCTCTCCCACAACGCGTTGCACCCGCAACGCACTTGCCTGTGCGGTGACATCATCGGGACATAATTCGAACGTCCTTGTGTTGCGTCGCACTCCCGGCAATCACCCGTTCCGCATTCCCTCCCGACCACTCGGCCGATCGCGCCCAGGTCGAACCCTGCCAGTCGGCGCTGACAACGCACTCCGGCCGAAGTCGACACCTCGACCGATCGCCACTGATCAACCCCAGCCCGGTCTTGGCATACCAAAAAATTCTCAAGACACCGTGCAACCCTTCCCGCACTCCGCGGGTCGTAGGTGGCATCAGGGCTTCCCGGAGGGGGATCTGGGGGGATCGCGGGGGTTCTGATACGGGAGGGGAAAAGCCGAGGGGCCCGGTCCACTGGACCGGGCCCCTCGAAACGTTCCGGGCGCCTCCGGACGGCGAAGACCGACCGGAAGAACACCCTCCGCCGGAAGACACCCCGCACGGCAACGCTGGAAGAACACCCCGCACGGCAACGCCGGAAGACACCCCGCACGGCAACGCTAGAAGAACACCCCGCACCGCAAAAGCACGTTCGCGTACGGCCGCGCCTCCCCGGTCCGTACGATCAGTCGCGCGCCCGCCGACAACTCCTTCAGCTTCTCGTGGGAGACCAGTTCCAGGTCGGGGAAGCGGTCCTCCAGCAGTGCGGTCGCCTCCGGGTTCGCGTCCCGGACCTCGCGCGCGGCGGTCGCGCCCTCGACCACGAGCTCGTCGAGCAGCCCGTCCAGCACCTCCGCGAAGGACGGCACCCCGGCCCGGAACGCGAGGTCGACCACGCGCGGCCCGTCCGGCACCGGCATCCCCGCATCGCACACCAGCACGCCGTGCCCGTGCCCCAACTCCGCGAGTGCGCCCGCCAGATGACGGTTGAGTATCCCGGCCCGCTTCACAGCGCGGCGACCTCCTCGGCGGTCGGGAACGACACCTGCGCCCCGGCCTTCGTGACGGCGGCGGCCCCCACCCGGGCCGCGTACGCGGCGGCCACGGACGGCTCCGCACCCGCCCCCAGCTTCCACGCCAGCGCCGCGGTGAACGCGTCCCCGGCCCCCGTGGTGTCCACGGCGTCCACCCGCACGGCGGGCACCCGCGCGCTGCCCTCGGCGTCAGCGACCAGCGCGCCCTCCGCGCCCAGCGTGACGACCACCGAACGCGGCCCCAGCGCCAGCAGAGCCCGCGCCCAGTCCTCCGGCGAACCCGCCAGCTCACCCCCGACGATGACCTGCGCCTCGTGTTCGTTGACGATCAGCGGATCACAGGCGGCCAGCACCTCGGCGGGCAACTCCCGCGGCGGCGACGGGTTCAGCACGAAACGCGTCCCCTGCGGAAGCCGTCGCACCACCTCCACCACCGTCTCCAGCGGGATCTCCAACTGCGCCGACACCACCCGCGAGGCCCGCAGCAGCGTGTCCGCCGCCCGCACGTCCTCGGGAGTCAGCTTTCCGTTGGCGCCCGGCGACACGACGATGCTGTTGTCGCCCGACGGGTCCACCGTGATCAGCGCGACCCCGGTGGGCGCCCCGCCGACCAGCACCCCCGCCGTGTCGACCCCGGCCGCGCGCTGCGAGTCGAGGAGCAGCCGCCCGTTGCCGTCGTCACCGACCCGCGCCAGCAACGCCGTACGCGCCCCGAGCCGGGCCGCCGCCACCGCCTGGTTGGCACCCTTGCCGCCCGGATGCACGGCCAGGTCGGAGCCGAGCACGGTCTCACCGGCCCCCGGCCGTCGCTCGACACCGATCACCAGGTCGGCGTTGGCCGATCCCACGACCAGGAGGTCGTAGTCGTACATGATCCATCTCCCTGTGCAGGTGGATTGGGGCCGCCCGACGGCCGGTCGCGTTGCCGGGCGGAACGATCGAAACACTCGGCAGAGCCGAAGCACCGGAAAGACCGAAGCACTCGGCAGAACCGAAACACCCGGAAAGACCGAAGCACTCGGCAGAACCGAAACACCCGGAAAGACCGAAGCACCTGGCAGAACCGAAACACCCGGCAGAGCCGAAGCGGCCGGCAGAGCCGAAGCGGCCGGACGGGTCTTGACGCTCCCGTCCGGCCAGCGCATCGTCTCAGCCGCTGAACTCGGCCACGTTCTCCGACGTGACCACCTTCACCGGCACCATCACCGACTTCGCGACCTTCTCGCCCTCGGCGGCCTTCACCGCGTTGCGCACCGCGATCCTGCCGAGTTCCGCGGGCTGCTGCGCGACCGACGCGTACAGCGTGCCCGACTCGACGGCCTTCAGACCGTCGGCCGTGCCGTCGAAGCCGATGACCTGGACGGACTTGCCGGCCTTGGCGCCGAGCGCCTTGATCGCGCCGAGCGCCATCTCGTCGTTCTCCGCGAAGACGCCGTCGACGCCGGAGTTGGACTGGAGGAGGTTCGTCATCACGTCGAGGCCCTTGGTGCGGTCCCAGTCGGCGGGCTGCTTGGCGAGGACCTTGATGCCCGGGTAGGCCTTCAGACCCTCGGCGAAGCCGGCGCCGCGCTCCCGGCTGGCGGAAGTGCCCGCCTGGCCCTGGAGGATGACGATCTCGCCCTTGCCGCCCAGCTTCTCGGCGAGCGACCTGGCGGCCAGCTCGCCGCCGCTGACGTTGTCGGAGGCGACGAGCGCGGTCGTGTTCGCGCCGTTCACCGCGCGGTCGACGGCCACCAGCGGGATGTCCGCCTTGTTCACGGCCTTCGCCGCCGGGGTCACCGCGTCGGAGTCCACCGGGTTGACGATGATCGTGCCGAGGCCCTCGCTGGTGAAGTTCTGCAGCTGGTTGGCCTGCTGTGAGGCGTCGTTCTGCGCGTCGGTGACGGACAGGTCCACGCCCAGCTTCTTGGCCTCGTCCTGCGCGCCGGCCCGGATCTGCACGAAGAACGGGTTGTTGAGCGTCGACAGCGACAGCCCGATCTTCTCGCTCTTCGCCGCCGACGACCCGCTGTGCAGGAAGGAGGTCGCACCCACGACGGCCACCGCGACCACCGCCGCCAGCACGTACGTCACCGCCTGCTTCCGCCGGTCCCCGGAGCCACCGGCACCCGCCGCCACCGGGGTCGCCCCCGCCTTCCGGCGCACGGTGTCGAGGAGCACCGCCAGCGCGATCACCACACCGATGACGACCTGCTGCCAGAACGCGGACACCGACAGCAGGTTCAGCCCGTTCCGCAGCACCGCCAGGATCAGCGCGCCGATCAGCGTCCCCGACGCCTTGCCCGTACCGCCGGCCAGCGAGGCGCCGCCGATGACGACCGCCGCGATCGCGTCCAGTTCGTAGCCCTGCGCGGCCTGCGGCTGCGCGGAGGAGAGCCGGGAGGCGAGCACGATGCCCGCGGCGGCGGCGAAGAGTCCGGACAGGGCGTAGATGACGAGCTTCTGCCGCTTCACCCGCAGCCCCGACAGCCGGGCCGCTTCCTCGTTGCCGCCGATCGCGTACATGGCACGCCCGATGTACGTACGCCCGAGGATCACGGCGGTCACGACACCCAGCACGACCATCACCAGAACCGGCACCGGCAGCCAGCCGCCCAGGTTGTCACCGAGGTGCGACACCGACTCCGGGAACGCGATCGGGCTGCCCTGCGAGATCACCAGCGACAGGCCGCGCCCCACCGACAGCATGGCGAGCGTCGCGATGAACGGCGGCAGCTTCCCGTACGAGATGAGGAAGCCGTTGACGAGACCGCACGCGACACCGGTGACGATCGCGAGGATCACGGCTATCCAGACCGGTACGCCCTCCGAGGTGGCGCTCCAGGCGAGGACGGTGGCCGACAGGGCCGCCACCGAACCGACCGACAGGTCGATGCCCGCCGAGACGATCACGAAGGTCACACCGAACGCGAGGATCGCGGTGACGGCGGCCTGGACACCGATGTTGAGCAGGTTGTCGGTCGTCAGGAAGTCGCCGGAGAGCACCGACATCGCGACGACGAGGACGATGAGCGCGGTCAGCGCGCCGTTGTCGAGCAGAAGCCGACGAAGCCCCGAGGCGCCACTCGCGCCCGTCGAGCTCTTGAGCGTGTCAGCGGCCACGGGGGGCCTCCTTCTCACTGAGGGGGTTGGTGGGGTTGGAGACGGCGAGAGCCATCACGGCGTCCTGGGTGGCCTCGGCGGCGGCGAGTTCTCCCGCGATCCGCCCCTGGGCCATGACCAGCACCCGGTCGCTCATGCCGAGCACCTCGGGCAGGTCACTGGAGATCATCAGTACGGCGGCGCCGCCGGCCGTCAGCTCGTTGATCAGCTCGTAGATCTCGACCTTCGCACCGACGTCGATGCCACGTGTCGGCTCGTCGAGGATCAGCACCCTGGTGTCCGCCAGCAGCCACTTGCCGATGACGACCTTCTGCTGATTGCCGCCGGACAGGGTGCGGACGTGCTGGTGCAGCCCCGCCATCCGCACCCCGAGCCGCTCGGCGACGCGGGCAGCGTTCTCCCGCTGCCCCTTCAGGTCGACGAACCCGCCCCTGGTGGCGCCCCGCAGGGTCACCAGCCCGAGGTTCTCCTCGACGGAGGCGTCCAGCAGCAGCCCCTGGCCCTTGCGGTCCTCGGGCACGAGCCCGATCCCGGCGGCCATGGCGGCGTTGACGTCGTCCTTGGGAACAGCGGAACCCCCGACCTTCACGCCCCCCTTGTCGTACCGGTCGGCGCCGAACACGGCCCGCACGACCTCCGTACGCCCGGCCCCCACGAGCCCCGCGACACCGACGACCTCACCGGCCCGCACCTCGAAGCTCACGTCATGGAAGACGCCGTCCCGGGTGAGCCCCTCGACGACGAGCAACGCCTCGCCGGCGCCGGCCTCGCCCTGCTGCCGCGGATACTGCTGCTCGATCGACCGCCCGACCATGAGCCGTACGAGCTCGTCCTCGGGTGTGGAGGCGGGCACCTGCCCGACGCTCTTCCCGTCCCGGATGACGGTCACCCGGTCCCCCAGAGCGGCGATCTCCTCCAGGTGATGGGTGATGAAGACGACACCCACCCCGTCCGCACGCAGCCGACGCACGATTGCGAAGAGCTTCTCGACCTCCTCGGTCGTCAGCACGGCGGTCGGCTCATCCATGATCAGCACGCGGGTGTCGAGACTCAGCGCCTTCGCGATCTCGACCATCTGCAGCCGGGCGATCCCGAGTTCACGCACACGCGCGCGTGGCGACACGTTCACGCCGACCCGGTCCAGCAGTTCGGCGGCCTCGGCCTCCATCCGCTTCCGGTCGATCAGCCCGAAGCGGCGCGGCTGGCGCCCCAGGAAGATGTTCTCGGCGACCGTCAGATCCGGTACGAGGTTGAACTCCTGGTAGATGGTGGCGATCCCGAGCCGCTCGGAGTCCTGCGCACCATGGATGCGCACCTCATCGCCACCGGCGAGGATCCGCCCCGCGTCGGGTGTGTAGGCGCCGGAGAGCATCTTGATGAGCGTGCTCTTGCCCGCGCCGTTCTCACCGAGCAGGACGTGCACCTCGCCCCGGCGCAGATCGAAGTCGACGCCGTCCAGCGCGACCACTCCGGGGAAGGTTTTCCGTATGCCTTCGATACGCAGCAACTCGTCCGGGTCGCTCACGACGCGCTCCTGTTCGTTACGGGGGACTCGGCGGGGAATCCGGCGGGGGAATCGGTGGGGGCACCGGCGGTGGACTCGCCGCACGAGAGGCGTACGACGAGGTGGGCGGGGAGGGTGACGGACCGCGGGGGCCGCCCCTCGATGCGGTCGACCAGGGCCCGTACGGCGGCCCGCCCCAGCTCGCCCGTCGGCTGGGCGACCGCCGTGATCGGCGGATCGGTGTGCACGAACCACGGGATGTCGTCGAACGCGGCCAGCCCGACATCCTCCGGAACCCGCATCCCACGTGCGCGGACGGCGTCCAGCGCCCCGAGCGCCATCAGGTTGTCGGCCGCGAACACGACCTCCGGCGGCTCGGCCAGGTCGAGGAACCCCTCGGTCACCCGCCGCCCGCTCTCGGCCTGGAAGTCGCCCTGCCCGATGTAGGTGTCCGGCAGCGGCAGCCCGTGCTCGGCGAGGGCCTCCCGGAACGCCTCGACACGCTCCCGCCCGGTCGTGGTGGCCGCCGGACCGGCGATGATCGCGAGCCGCCGATGCCCGAGCCCGTACAGGTGCGCGACCAGATCCCGTACGGCGCTTCGCCCGTCGGACCTGACGATCGGCACGTCCACACCCGGGATCCACCGGTCCACGAACACCATCGGAGTCCCCGCCCGCACGGCGTCCAGCATCAGGGGCGAACCACCGTCCGTCGGCGACACGAGCAGCCCGTCGATCCGCCGGTCGAGCAGGTTCCGTACGTGATGGTCCTGCAGCTCGGGCCGTTCGTCGGCGTTCCCGATGATCACGCTGTACCCGAGCGCCCGCGCCTCCTCCTCCACGGACCGTGCCAGCTCCGTGAAGTAGGGGTTCATGACATCGCTGATGACAAGCCCGAGGGTGTGGGTCTGATCGGTGCGCAGGGAGCGGGCGACGGCGTTGGGGCGGTAGCCCAGCGCGGCCACGGCGGCCATCACCCGCGCACGCGCGTCGTCACTGACCGACGGATGGTCGTTCAGAACCCGCGACACCGTGGCGACGGACACCCCCGCCTCGGCCGCGACGTCCTTGATACTCGCCATCGCCGCCCCACCTCCTCGTGGAATCGATTACACGAGGAGGATTGGAATCGATTACACGGCTCGGAGCAAGGGGTCGGCAGTGGCTGAAATCCAATCGTGACCGAGGCTCGTGGAACGACTCGGTCCAGGGGATCCCGTGAGCCGCGATAGGTCACGCTGCGCATCGGAAGTCCTCCTCGTCCACGGGTGCGCCACTATGGCCGCCGGACGCCGCAGGACTCATAGAGCATGGTTACGGACTCTGCACAGACCGTAGCCATGCACGATCCCCAGTGGTCTACTGAGTGTCGTGTCCCCTATGGACGATCAGCGGGAATCCCTGATACAGGGTGCCTTCACGGCAGCGGCCGGGTCGGCGGTCCTCCTTGCCTTCTGGGTTTTCGGGGACTGGCCGTGGCAGATGTTGCTTTTCCTCGCCGCTGTCTTGGCCGTGGCCGGCGTTTGGGTCACCGTCATCTCTCACGGCGAAGTACAGCGCGCAGCACAGCGGCGGGAGAACAGCCGCCGGATCTTGACGGCCTGGGCGGACCGTAACGGGTGGAGTTGCGGAGCCGACTTGGCCGCGTTCACCACCAACAGCGCCGAACCCACCCATGAGGAGCGCCGGGAACTGCTGGCGAGCCCGCTCTTCCGCGGCGAACTGTTCGCCGTGGGCCGCCGGGACGGCGTCGAGGTGGGCATCGTCTGCTCGACCGAGGATGCGGGCGAGGCAGGGACCGCGTGGTTGACTGCGGTCTTGGTCCGCCTGTCCGAGGAGCGGCCGTCGACACGGTTGCGCGCCCGGGACATACGCCGGCTGGACCTGCCGGAGAGCGTGGAGTCGGTGAAGTCGGTTGGCCGGGAGTTGTGTGTGAGGTACAGGGGCTGGCCGGGAAAATGGACGCCGTTGGACGAGCAAGTCGACGCGGCCGTTCACCTGGCGGGGAGCCTGGGGGACGAGACCTGATGGGGCTGGGTCACAAGCGCGAACACCCGGGCCGCCACGTCGTCACCTCGAACAAGTACGTCCCCCGCAGGAGTTGGAAGCTCCAGCCAATCGAACCGGATTCCCGCCCGGCCGATGAGTGATCACCACGACGTCGGGCCCCTCCCCCCTTGACACGGCGGTCGATTCGTCGGCGGCCAGGAGGTGGGACCACCGCGGGTGAAACTTCGAGAGCTTGTCACTGCTGATTTTTGCGGCTGGCTCGTTGGCCAGAATTTGACGCGCAACGCTGGATTTCCCCATGCCCGGAGTTCCGCAGAGGATGACGGCTGCGGGGTGCTCAGCTGCTGGAATGTTCCACACCCGAGGTCGCACCACATTGCGGTAGATCCGGTCGTGCTCCTTGCCGGGCAGGCTGTAGCGCTTGGGATCCAACCCTGCAAGACTCATCCTTTCTTCACCATGCCTTTCACTACGGGGGAGAGCGCGGCGATGAGGTCACTCACCTCATCGGCTGTCATGCGGGGTATTGTGCGCGTCAACTGCTCGTACGCATCGCACTGAGCCCGCCAGTAGGCTGCGGTCGCTGTATTGGTTCCCTTGTCTGACGCTCGGTCCAGTTGAGTGGCAGCCCATCCGAGCAGTGTGTCCGGATCTCCTCAGCAGCTGAAAGCTCTGCGTCCTGCTTTATGTACGAGGCGACGTCAGCCATGAGTTCGTACCTTCCCTGAGTCGGTCAGCGATCTGGTCGAAGCTTTCGTAGGTGACGTGTGCTTCCCGAAGCTGTTCGGCCGGGCGCGTACTGGCCACGGCGTAGACCGTGCAGCCCGCTGCCAACCCGGCTTCGACGCCGGCCGGGGAATCCTCCACCACCACACAGGCCGCCGGGTCAACCGCGAGCGCTTTGGCGGCAGCCAAGTAACCCAGGGGGCTGGGTTTGCCCTCCGGCACGTTCTCCGCACAGATCCGCACCGCAGGTACGGGCAACCCCTCTGCCTCGAAACGGCGAACGGTCGCGTCACCCCTGCTGGACGTCACCACGGCCCATCGGTCCGGTGCCAGGTCCCGCAGCAACGCGCGCACCCCCGAGTACGCGCGGATTGATGCCTCCTCCTTCGCCATGAGAGCGTTGAGGAGTTCGTTCTCCTCGTCCTCTGAACGGTGGGGAGCCAGAGCCCGGAGAGTGTCAACTCGTCGCTTCCCCTGGGTCACGGCGAACACATGATCAGGGTCGAGCTCGCGCCGTTCAGCCCACGCCTTCCATACGCGTTCGTGCGCTGCCCCCGAATCGATGAGGACTCCGTCGACGTCGAAAAGGATTGCTTCCATCCGGTCTCCAACCTCTCCGGGCATCGGGCGCCGAATCGGCAGATTCACTGTGATCTTGCGAAGTGGGCCCGCGAGAGCAGAGGCCCCTCGTGATGGACCTGCATATCCCCGCAGAGAATAGCCTCGTTGGCTTGGTGGTCGGGTATGTCGTTTTCCGGTGTCGCAGTGCGCGCACACCTCATAGCGGCGTAGGGCCAGCGTGAAGGCACGCTCCTGCACCGGCGGCCCGGCGCTTGTCGAACAGTGAGCGGCGCCCCGCACCGTGGTCACGTGCGGTCAGCTTCCGTCGGACCGCCGGTCCGATCGTAGGGAAGGGTCCGCTTGTAAGCCGGCGGGCCTTTCCCAGCCGCGAACAAATGGGCCGTCTGCAATCGAATGTGCTCACGAAACGCCTGCCGCTCCGCGGTCAGCCCGCCCCCTTGCGGATAGCTCATGCAACCGGCCTACCACCGAAACCATCATGCGTCAGCTACGACATCACGCCGGCAAAGTCAGTAGCGGCCTGGTCCGCCGAGGCCGGTCTTGGTTCTACGCCGCGGCCAACTCGCACCACTTGAGTTGCGTGTCCGCCACCGAATGGCGCGCCAGCGGCGCGTGATCCCGTACGAGTTGGTGATCCACGAGGCGGCCTTGCGCATCAGGGTCGGTGATCGCGCCGCCTCCCGAGCTCAACTCGCCAAGCTTCTCGATCACTCCGAAGCGGACCACATCTCGGTGCGCGTCGTTCCCTTCGACCTGGACGGCTTCGCCAGAGCTGCCAGCACCATGACGTACGCGGGTGGCTCGGTGCCCAGACTGGACACGGTGGTGCGAGACGTGCCCACCGGCTCGGCGTTCATCGACTCCGAAGCACAGCTCAACGCCTTCCGAACGCGTTTCCGTAAGGTGGAAGCCGTGTCGCTCAACCCCGAACGGTCGCGCGACTTCATCGACCGGCTGGCGAAAGAGCTGTGAGGCGCCCATGTGCAACTGGCGGAAGTCGTCCTACTCGGGCCCGGACGACGGCAACGCCTGCGTCGAGATAGCCCCCACCCCCACCCACATAGCCATCCGCGACTCCAAAACCCCGTCCCGGGCCACCCTCACCTTCTCCACCCTCGCCTTCACCTCCTTCCTCGCAGCCCTCAAAACCCGTTCCCGCACCTGATCCGCCACCTCTGTCGTACCTCACCGGTACCGTCGGATCATGGCTCAACAGGCGGGGAACCCCCCGGGCGAACGACAGCTCGCCGTACTCGAAGGCGTGCTCGAACGCATCACGTACGCGAACGAGGACAACGGCTACACGGTCGCGCGCGTGGACACCGGCCGGGGCGGCGGCGACCTCCTCACCGTCGTCGGCGCCCTCCTCGGTGCCCAGGCCGGCGAGTCGCTGCGCATGGAGGGCCGCTGGGGCTCGCACCCGCAGTACGGGAAACAGTTCACCGTCGAGAACTACACGACGGTCCTCCCGGCCACCATTCAGGGCATCCGCCGTTACCTCGGCTCCGGCCTGGTCAAGGGCATCGGCCCGGTCTTCGCCGACCGCATCACCCAGCACTTCGGCCTGGACACCCTCCAGATCATCGAGGAGGAACCGAAGCGCCTCATCGAGGTCCCCGGCCTCGGCCCCAAGCGCACCAAGAAGATCGCCGACGCCTGGGAGGAACAGAAGGCGATCAAGGAGGTCATGCTCTTCCTCCAGACGGTGGAGGTGTCCACGTCCATCGCCGTGCGCATCTACAAGAAGTACGGCGACGCCTCGATCGGCGTGGTGAAGAACCAGCCCTACCGCCTCGCCTCCGACGTCTGGGGCATCGGCTTCCTCACCGCCGACAAGATCGCCCAGTCCGTCGGCATTCCCCACGACAGCCCGGAGCGCGTCAAGGCGGGCCTGCAGTACGCCCTTTCGCAGGCCACCGACCAGGGCAACTGCTACCTCCCGGAGGAGCGCCTGATCGCCGACGCGGTCAAACTCCTCCAGGTCGACACGGGCCTGGTCATCGAGTGCCTGGCCGAACTCGCCCTGCCGGACGAGGATTCCGGCGACCCCGGCGTCGTACGGGAGAAGGTCCCCGGTCAGAACGGCGAGCACGACGACCCGGTCACCGCGATCTATCTCGTCCCCTTCCACCGTGCCGAACTCTCCCTCTCCGCCCAGTTGTTGCGCCTCCTGCGCACCGGCGAGGACCGTATGCCCGGCTTCCACGACGTGGCCTGGGACAAGGCGCTGGCCTGGCTGAGGGGGCGTACGGGCACGGAGCTGGCCCCCGAGCAGGAGGCGGCCGTACGCCTCGCGCTGACCAAGAAGGTGGCCGTCCTGACCGGCGGTCCCGGCTGCGGCAAGTCCTTCACCGTCCGCTCGATCGTCGAACTGGCCCGCGCCAAGAAGGCGAAGGTCCTGCTGGCCGCCCCCACCGGCCGCGCCGCCAAGCGCCTCGCCGAGCTGACCGGCGCCGACGCCTCCACCGTCCACCGCCTGCTGGAGCTGAAGCCGGGCGGCGACGCGGCGTACGACAAGGACCGTCCTCTGGACGCCGACCTGGTGGTCGTCGACGAGGCCTCGATGCTGGATCTCCTGCTGGCCAACAAGCTGGTCAAGGCGGTGCCTCCGGGGGCGCATCTGCTCTTCGTGGGCGACGTCGACCAACTCCCCAGCGTCGGCGCCGGCGAGGTCCTCCGCGACCTCCTGGCCGACGGCAGCCCGATCCCTGCCGTCCGCCTCACCAAGGTCTTCCGTCAGGCCCAGCAGTCCGGCGTGGTGTCCAACGCGCACCGGATCAACTCCGGGCACCACCCGGTCACCGACGGTATGAAGGACTTCTTCCTCTTCGTCGAGGACGACACGGAGGAGGCCGGGCGGCTCACGGTGGACGTGGCGGCCCGGCGCATCCCGGCCAGGTTCGGGCTCGACCCGCGCCGGGACGTGCAGGTGCTGGCACCCATGCACCGGGGCCCGGCGGGCGCAGGCAACCTCAACGGGCTGCTCCAGCAGGCCATCACCCCCGCCCGCCCCGACCTGCCCGAGAAGCGGTTCGGCGGCCGGGTCTTCCGCGTCGGCGACAAGGTCACCCAGATCCGCAACAACTACGAGAAGGGCGAGAACGGCGTCTTCAACGGCACCGTCGGCGTCGTCACCGCGCTGGACCCGGTCGACCAGCGGCTCACGGTCCTGACGGACGAGGACGAGGAGGTGCCGTACGAGTTCGACGAACTGGACGAGCTGGCGCACGCCTACGCGGTGACGATCCACCGGTCCCAGGGCAGCGAGTACCCGGCCGTGGTGATCCCGGTCACCACCGGAGCCTGGATGATGCTCCAGCGCAACCTCCTCTACACGGCGGTGACCAGGGCGAAGAAGCTGGTCGTCCTCGTCGGCTCCCGCAAGGCGATAGGCCAGGCGGTCCGCACGGTCTCCGCCGGCCGACGGTGCACGGCCCTCGACTTCCGGCTCGCACCACGGGTTTTGTAGCTGTGGGCTCTCTTCGGGGGAACCTCTCGTGCCGTTCGAGCGACCCGTGAGTGAAATTTGATCGATCAAACGAGTCGTAAAGGTCACACAGCCCTTCCAGATGTCGGACGGAGGGGGCAGGATGAGCAAGTTGGCGGCACTCAGTGCCGCCGATGGGCCCGATGGTCGACCCCGAGTGCACTCTCCTGAGCCAATTGGGGGATGGTAGAGACAGTCAGGGCACCTCAAGGATGAGGCACTACGTCGGTGAGGGATGACGTGAGCGACAACTCTGTAGTACTGCGGTACGGCGACGGCGAGTACACCTACCCGGTGATCGACAGCACCGTCGGCGACAAGGGCTTCGACATCGGGAAGCTCCGGGCCCAGACCGGTCTGGTCACCCTGGACAGCGGTTACGGCAACACCGCCGCCTATAAATCCGCCGTCACCTATCTCGACGGCGAGCAGGGCATCCTTCGGTACCGCGGCTATCCGATCGAGCAGCTGGCCGAGCGCTCCACCTTCCTTGAGGTGGCGTACCTGCTGATCAACGGCGAGCTTCCGACCGTCGACGAGCTCGCCACCTTCCAGGGCGAGATCACGCAGCACACGCTGCTGCACGAGGACGTCAAGAACTTCTACCGGGGCTTCCCGCGCGACGCGCACCCGATGGCGATGCTGTCCTCCGTGGTCAGCGCACTGTCGACGTTCTACCAGGACAGCCACAACCCGTTCGACGAGCGGCAGCGGAACCTCTCCACGATCCGCCTGCTCGCCAAGCTGCCGACCATCGCGGCGTACGCGTACAAGAAGTCGATCGGTCACCCGTTCGTCTACCCGCGCAACGACCTCGGTTACGTCGAGAACTTCCTGCGCATGACCTTCTCGGTCCCGGCCCAGGAGTACGACCTCGACCCGGTCGTCGTCTCCGCGCTCGACAAGCTGCTCATCCTGCACGCGGACCACGAGCAGAACTGTTCGACGTCCACCGTGCGCCTGGTCGGCTCCTCGCAGGCGAACATGTTCGCCTCGATCTCCGCCGGTATCTCCGCGCTCTGGGGCCCGCTGCACGGCGGCGCCAACCAGTCCGTCCTGGAGATGCTGGAGGGCATCAAGCAGAACGGCGGCGATGTCGACTCCTTCATCCGCAAGGTGAAGAACAAGGAGGACGGCGTCCGCCTGATGGGCTTCGGCCACCGGGTGTACAAGTCCTTCGACCCGCGCGCCAAGATCATCAAGGCCGCCGCGCACGACGTCCTCTCGGCCCTCGGCAAGTCCGACGAGCTGCTGGACATCGCGCTGAAGCTGGAGGAGCACGCGCTCTCGGACGAGTACTTCGTCTCGCGCAACCTCTACCCGAACGTGGACTTCTACACGGGTCTGATCTACCGCGCCATGGGCTTCCCGACCGAGATGTTCACGGTTCTCTTCGCCCTCGGCCGCCTCCCGGGCTGGATCGCCCAGTGGCACGAGATGATCAAGGAGCCCGGCTCCCGCATCGGCCGCCCGCGCCAGATCTACACGGGCGTGGTCGAGCGCGACTTCGTCCCGGTAGAGGCCCGCTGACCCTGCGCGCCGAGTACTTTGCAGGCCAAGGGGCCCGTACGGAAGATCATCCGTACGGGCCCCTTGGCTTGCCCCACTGGGGCTGACTGCTTTGTCGCACCACAGAAGAGGGCGCCCTACGGCGAGTGAGCCGAAGGGGTGCGCCGGTGTAGAGACGGCGATCGCGCGGAGGCCCGAAGGCTCGAGCACGATCGCCGCCTCGACACCGGCTTGGGTGCCCCGGAGGCGAACCGAGCCCCAAAAAGAATGAGAGAAGGCGCCCTGCAACGCTGGTCCCCCCACGGGCCGGCGAGCAGGGCGCCTTCCCATGTCCCGGTGCGGATTCCCCCCACGGGATCCGGCCGGGCGTCTGGTGGACCAGCGCCTGAATCGCTGAGCAGAACGAGCAGAACTCGTCCTACTTGTATCTCTCTGTTGTGCGGCGGTGTGCGGTCTGCCGGGACGCGTACGTACGGGAGGGCCGCTCAAAGCTCCCCGGTGCACGTGCCCCGGCAACGCAATTCCGGGAACGTCCCCCAAGACATCCCCAGATGTCAGTCACGCCCCCCAAGACGCTTCTGACATCGCCAACTTAGACTCACGAACCCCTTCAGTGGTTACGTTCACACCACTGTGATCTGCGTCTCTTGCCGCATGTCCTGAAGATGCGCAAGAGACGCGAATCGGTGATCGAGGCCCCAGCGTAAGGATGATGCGCGAGCCTTGTGAAGAGCTTATGTGAGGCTGCTTCCGGACTCTAGAGGGACTTTTGCCCGGCGGTCACGAAAATGTCCTGAGTCGCAAGCTGTTCGTTACCACGAAAACGGACGAAAAGGCCATAGCGGCCCCTGCGATCATCGGGTTGAGCAGCCCGGCGGCGGCCAGCGGCAGCGCCGCCAGGTTGTATCCAAAGGCCCAGGCCAGATTGCCCTTGATGGTGGACAGGGTCCGGCGCGACAGTCGGATGGCGTCGGCGGCCACCCGCAGGTCCCCGCGGACGAGCGTCAGGTCGCCCGCCTCGATCGCCGCGTCCGTTCCGGTGCCCATGGCGAGCCCCAGGTCGGCCGTGGCCAGCGCGGCCGCGTCGTTGACCCCGTCCCCGACCATCGCGACCGTATGGCCCTCGCCCTGGAGGCGGCGTACGACGTCGACCTTGTCCTCGGGCAGCACCTCGGCGATCACGTGCTCGGGGGAGATGCCGACCGCGGCGGCCACGGACCGGGCCACCCGCTCGTTGTCCCCGGTCAGCAGCACCGGTGTGAGCCCGAGCGCCCGCAGCCGCCGTACGGCCTCGGCGCTGGTCTCCTTGACCGCGTCGGCGACCGTGACGACACCGAGTGCCACTCCGTCGCGGGTGACCACGACCGCAGTGTGCCCTTCGCCCTCGGCGGCCTCCTTGGCGCTGTTCAGGGACTCGGGGAGCGGTCCTTCGAGGATCCGGCCCACCTGGACGCCGTAGCCCTCCACGCGGCCGCGTACGCCCTTACCGGGCAGGTTCTCGAAACCCTCGACGGGCGGCAGTGCGCCCACCCGGTCCTCGGCGCCCGCGGCGATCGCCCGGCCCACCGGGTGTTCGGAGGCGTGTTCGACGGCGCCCGCGAGGCGCAGTACGTCCTCCTCGGTGACGTCGTCGGGGGCGTCCTCGGCGACGTGCACCTTCCGGAGCGTCATCCGGCCGGTGGTGACGGTGCCGGTCTTGTCCAGGACGACGGTGTCGACGCGGCGGGTGGACTCCAGGACCTCGGGGCCCTTGATGAGGATGCCGAGCTGGGCGCCACGGCCGGTGCCGACCATCAGGGCGGTCGGGGTCGCGAGGCCGAGCGCGCACGGGCAGGCGATGATCAGCACCGCGACGGCCGCCGTGAAGGCGGCGGTGGTGTCGTCCGTGAGGCCGAGCCAGGCGCCGAAGGTGGCGACCGCGATCAGGATGACGACGGGGACGAAGACCGCCGAGATCCGGTCGGCGAGCCGCTGCACCTCCGCCTTGCCGTTCTGCGCGTCCTCCACCAGCCGCGCCATCCGGGCCAGCTGGGTGTCCGCGCCGATCCGGGTCGCCTCGACGACCAGCCGGCCCCCGGCGTTCACGGTCGCACCCGTGACGGCGTCCCCGGCCGTCACGTCCACCGGCACCGACTCGCCGGTCAGCATGGACGCGTCGACGGCGGAGGCGCCCTCCACGACGGTCCCGTCGGTGGCGAACTTCTCCCCGGGGCGTACGACGAAACGGTCGCCGACGGCGAGCCGTCCCACCGGGATCCGCACCTCGCGACCCTGGCGGAGCACCGAGACGTCCTTGGCGCCCAGCTTCAGCAGCGCCTTGAGCGCGGCGCCCGCGCGACGCTTGGAGCGGGCCTCCAGATAGCGGCCGAGCAGGATGAACGCCACGACCCCGGCAGCCACTTCGAGGTAGATCGTCGACGAGCCCGAGGTGCGCGAGACGGTGAACTCGAAACCGTGCCGCATGCCCGGCATGCCGGCGTGGCCCCAGAAGAGGGCCCACAGGGACCAGCCGAAGGCGGCGAGCGTGCCCACCGAGACGAGCGTGTCCATCGTGGCCGCGCCGTGCCGGAGGTTGGTGAACGCGGCCCGGTGGAAGGGCAGCCCGCCCCATACGACGACCGGCGCGGTGAGCGTCAGTGAGAGCCACTGCCAGTTGTCGAACTGCAGGGCGGGCACCATGGACATGAGGATCACGGGGAGCGCGAGCAGGGTCGAGACGGTGAGGCGCTGCCGCAGGGAAGCGAGTTCGGGGTCGGTCCCGTCCTCCGTCGCCGGTTCCGCGGCGGTCTCCGGGGGAGCCGGGGGCGGTGGCTCCTCGGCCGTGTAGCCCGTCTTCACCACGGTGGCGATCAGGTCGGCGACCGCCACCCCCGCGGGGTAGCTGACCTTCGCCTTCTCCGTCGCGTAGTTCACCGACGCCGTGACCCCGTCCAGGCGGTTGAGCTTCTTCTCGACGCGGGCCGCGCAGGAGGCGCAGGTCATCCCGCCGATGGTCAGCTCGACCTCATGGACGGGCGCGCTTGCCGGGGCTGCCGCGGTGGTGCTCGTCATGTCCGTGCCCCTGACGTCCGTACCCGTGCCCGGCCTCAGGCCCTGCCGACCAGCTCGAAGCCCGCCTCGTCGACGGCGGCGCGTACGGCCTCCTCGTCGAGGGGGGCGGCCGAGACCACGGTGACCTCACCGGTGGAGGCGACGGCCTTCACGGAGGAGACACCGGCGAGCTGGGTGATCTCGCCCGAAACGGCGCCTTCGCAGTGCCCGCAGCTCATTCCGCTCACCTGGTAGACGGCGGTGACGGAGCCCTGGGTGTCGGTCTCGACGGTCATGTCGTTACTCCTCGTCGGGGTGTCTGGGTCCGAGTAACCCTTCAGAGCGTCCACCTTATACCCCCTAGGGGTATGAATCCAAGAGGGGTCGGGCGGGGCGGGTGGGGTGCCGGGGGTGTCCGGGGCGCGGCGGGTGCTCGTGGGCCGCGCCCGGGAGTGTCAGAGGGCCGGAGGGCGGGGGGTGTTCGAGAGGGCGGCGGGCGGGTGGTCGCACACCAGGGGCTCCAGGTAGCGGAGCAGGACGTTCTTCAGTTCCTGGACGTACGCGTCGCGCTCGGCGCCCTCGCGGCCGAGCACCAGCTCCAGGCCCGCCTTGTACATGGCCACGCAGACGTGCGCGGTACGGGTGATGTCGGCGGCCGGTGTGTCGGACAGGAAGGGGGCGAGCAGTGCCTCGATCCGCGCGAGCAGGGCCGTGTGCAGGGCGTCGTGCTGCTCGGCGATCCGGCCGGGGACGTCCGGGCCGTGCATCAGCGTGAAGATCACCGGGTGCCGGCAGTTGAAGTCGATGAAGCGGTCGACGGCGGCGCCGACCGCCTCCTCCAGCGGGGTCGCCGGGTCCACGGGCGCGAGCGCCTCTCCGTACGTCTCCCGCATCTCGCGCATGAGCCGCTCGCTCAGCTCGATCGCGATCGCTTCCTTGTTCGGGAAGAACTGGTACAGCGTGCCCGGCGAGACCCCGGCCTCGCGGGCGATGGCGTTGGTGCTGGCGGCGGTGTACCCGGTCGAGCAGAACACGGAGGCCGCGGCTTCGAGGAGTTGGGCGATGCGGCGCTCGCCGCGGGCCTGACGGCGGCGCGGCTGCTCCTTCTCCTGGTTCACGGGCACGCGTTATCCCCAGCTTTCCGGACGTGATTGACAAACGCGAGTGGTCGCTCGCATTCTTGAGAAACGCGAGCGATGTCTCGTGTTTTCCAGTGTATGGCTCGGTGCTCCCGTGCTGCCCGACAGCGCACAGCACGGATCAGAGCGACGGATCAGAGTGAAGGGGACACCGCACCATGACCGAAGTCAACCGGCCACCCCGAGTGGGAGGCTGGACCCGGTTCGTGACCGCCCGCCCCCGGCTCTCCCTGCTCGTCGCCCTGCTGCTCACCGCTCTCGCGGTCGTGGCGGGGAGCGATGTGGCCGACCGTCTCGGCAGCGGCGGCTGGGAGGACCCGGCCGCCCAGTCCACCTACGCGACGAAGGCCCTGGAACGCGAGTTCCCCGACTCCAACCCGAACTTCCTGCTGCTGGTCGACGCGGGCGGCGCCTCGGTCGACGATCCGGCCGTCGCCGCCGAGGCGAAGCAGCTGACCGAGCGGCTCGCCGCCGAGAAGGGCGTCACGGGCGTCGGCTCCTACTGGCAGACCGGCGCGCCGACCCTGCGCGCGGAGGACGGCCGGGAGGGGCTGATAGCGGCCCGCCTCACCGGCGACGAGACGGCGGTGAACAAGACCCTGGACCGCATCGCGCCCGAGTTCCGCGGCACACACGGCCCGGTCGAGGTCAAGGTCGGCGGCATTCTCGCCGTGCGCCACGAGATGCAGACGATCATCCAGGAGGACCTGCTGCGGGCCGAGATGATCGCTCTGCCGGTGACCCTCGTCCTGCTGGTCATGGTCTTCGGCAGCGCGGTCGCCGCCCTGCTGCCGCTGGGCGTGGGCATCGTCGCGATCCTCGGCACCAACGCGATCCTGCGCGGCCTCACCGAGGTCACCGACGTCTCGGTCTTCGCCCTGAACCTCACCACGGCCATGGGCCTCGGCCTCGCGATCGACTACGCCCTGTTCATCGTGCGCCGATTCCGCGAGGAACTGGCCACCGGCGCCGACTCCTTGACGGCCGTCGCCACCACCCTGCGCACAGCCGGCCGCACGGTCCTCTTCTCCGCCCTCACGGTCGCCGTCTCCCTGGCGGCCATGATGGTATTCCCGCAGTACTTCCTGAAGTCCTTCGCCTACGCGGGCATCGCGGTGGTCCTCCTGGCCGCGGCGGCGGCCCTGATCCTCCTCCCCGCGGCCCTGGTCCTCCTGGGCGAGCGCGTCAACGCCTGGGACCTGCGCAAGCTGTTCAAGCGCCGCAAGAGGTCGGACACCGAAGGGAGCGACTCCCCGGTCGCGGAGGACGGCGCGGCCTGGGGCCGCATGGCAGCCCTCGTCATGCGCCGCGCCCCGTACTTCGCCATCGCCACGACAGCGGGCCTGGTCCTTCTCGGCCTCCCCTTCCTGGGCGTGAAGTTCGGCACGGCCGACGACCGCCAGCTCCCCTCGACCGCCGAGTCCCATGTCGTCCAACAGCACCTCAGGGACGGCTTCCCGGGAACCCCCGGCGGCGGCCTGGCGGTGCTGGCGGAAGGAAAGGCGGCGAAGACGCAGTACGCCGCCTACAAGGAGCGGCTGGCGGACCTGCCCGAGGTGCTCCGGGTGGACGGACCACTGGTCCAGGGCGACTGGGCCTACTTCACCGTGCAGCCGAAGGGTGAGGCGGTCGACGAGGGCGCGCAGCGCCTGGTGGACGACATCCGGGCGATGGACGCCCCCTTCGACACCTCGGTGACGGGCACGGCGGCGGTCCTGGTGGACACGAAGGCGGCGATAGGGGACGGCCTCCCCTGGGCCCTCTCCTTCATAGCGATCGTCACCCTGATCCTGGTCTTCCTCCTGACCGGCAGCGTGCTGATCCCCCTCCAGGCGGTCCTGCTGAACGCCCTCAGTCTCACCGCGATGTTCGGCGCGCTGGTCTGGGTCTTCCAGGACGGCAACCTCTCCGGCCTCCTCGCCTTCACCAGCCCGGGTTCCATAGAGACGACCCTCCCGGTCCTGATGTTCTGCGTGGCCTTCGGTCTCTCCATGGACTACGGCGTCTTCCTGCTCTCCCGCATCAAGGAGGAGTACGACCACACCGGCGACCACACGGCCTCCGTCCGCTTCGGCCTCCAACGCACCGGCGGCCTCATCACCGCCGCCGCCGTCATCCTCGCCGTCGTCATGATCGCCATAGGCACCTCCCGAGTCACCAACACCAAGATGCTCGGCCTCGGCATAGCCCTCGCCGTCCTCATGGACGCCATGGTCATCCGCAGCCTCCTGGTCCCGGCGGTGATGCGCCTGACAGGCCGCGCCACCTGGTGGGCACCGGCCCCGCTGAGGAGGTTCCACGAGAGGTTCGGCCTGAGCGAGGGTGAACAGGCGCCGGTGGTACCCCCGAAGACCGAGGAGAAGTCGAAGGAGCCGGAGCCCGTCTCGAGCAGCCCCGGAGTCTGAGAGACGAACAAGACGGACGGACGCCCCAACGGGAGGTGGCACGACAGGCCCGAAGGGCCGTCGTGCCTCCAGGGGCGCGGGGAACTGCGCGACAAGCCACGACGCTCCGGCACGGACAAGAATCACGTCAGCCGCCCTCTCGCCCCGGGCGGGGCCTGGGGCGACAGCCCCAGGAAAGCCGACCGGAGGTCAAAAGGGCGTCGAAGGGGCACAGCCCCTGGGGAGGGGACGGGTAGGGGCGGCGGGGGCGAGAACCCTCTGCCCGGCGATGCGATGCTGACCGGGGCAGGTCCGGACCGGCAGGGAGCACGATCACCGGCCCGCCGCAGTCGAAAGGTGGGACACATGCGCGCAGTCGTGTTCGAGCAGTTCGGAGAACCGGCCACGGTGAAGGACGTCGCGGCCCCCACCCCCACCCCTCACGGAGTCGTCGTACGGGTGGAAGCCACCGGCCTCTGCCGCAGCGACTGGCACGGCTGGCAGGGCCACGACCCCGACATCACCCTCCCGCACGTCCCCGGCCACGAACTCGCCGGCGTCGTGGAGGCGACCGGCACGGCGGTGACCGCATGGCGCCCCGGCGACCGCGTCACCGTCCCGTTCGTGTGCGCCTGCGGCACCTGCGCCGCCTGCGCGGCCGGGGACCAGCAGGTGTGCGAGCGGCAGACCCAGCCGGGCTTCACCCACTGGGGCTCGTACGCCCAGTACGTCGCCCTGGACCATGCCGATGTGAACCTGGTGGCGCTGCCGGACGAGCTGTCGTACGGCACGGCCGCCGCACTGGGCTGCCGCTTCGCCACGGCATTCCGCGCGGTCGTCGCACAGGGCCGCGTCGGGCCGGGGGAGTGGGTCGCGGTCCACGGCTGCGGCGGTGTGGGCCTCTCCGCCGTGATGATCGCGGCGGCCTCCGGCGCGCGGGTGATCGCCGTGGACATCTCCCCTCAGGCCCTGGACCTGGCCCGCAAGTTCGGCGCGGCGGAGTGCGTGAACGCGTCGGTGGAACCAGACACAGCCACAGCGATCCGCGAGCTGACCGGCGGCGGCGCCCACCTCTCCCTCGACGCCCTCGGCTCCCCGGCCACCTGCGCGGCCTCCGTCAACAGCCTCCGCCGCCGAGGCCGCCATATCCAGGTGGGCCTGCTCCCGTCCGAGACGGGCACCACCCCCGTCCCCATGGCCCGAGCGGTCGCCCTGGAGCTCGAACTCCTGGGCAGCCACGGCATGGCGGCCCACGCCTACCCCCGGATGCTGGAGCTGGTCCGGGCGGGAGTCCTCCGCCCCGACCTCCTGGTGACCACGACGATCCCCCTGGACGCGGCCCCCGCCGCCCTCGCGGCGATGGGCACGGCACCCGGCAGCGGAGTGACGGTCATCGAGCCGTGGAGCTGACCCGCCCACGCGGCTCGCCCCGCCCGCCCGGCTGGCCCCGCCCCATGTCGGGCCGCCCCTGGTGGGCGGCCCACTCCGGCGCGAGGACCGACATCCGCACGGTGTCGATCCACTCTCCGTCCTGCCACAGGGTCTGCCGCTCGACCCCCTCGGCCACGAAGCCGGCCTTCTCGTAGGCGTGTTGGGCCCGGGGGTTTGGAGCTGCTGGCGCTGGAGTGCGTTCAAGGGCGTTCTGGTGAGCGGCAGTGAGGGCGGGCGGTGTCGTGTCGTGTATCTCGGCGGTGGGGTCGTCTTGCGGCAGGGAACTGACGTTCTTGCGTCGAATGTGTGACCTTCCTGGGTGGTGCTCGTTCGTCATGGCGGCAGGGTTCTTCGGGTGGGGGTGACGGGGTGGGTGGGCTGAGGAGTGTGGCGCCGTCGTTCGTCGCGTCCGGCCCGGGCGGTGTGGCTGTCCGGACCCGTCTGAAGCACGTGACGCCCGGCGATGAGCAGGTGCTGCGTCTGGTGGGGGCGTATCTGGGGTCGCTGGTCTCGAAGGACCTCAAGACACGGTGCCGGGACGGCCTGTCGCATTCCGGTGAGGCGTGGGCGGTGCGTAAGCGGGAGCTGACGCCGCTGTCGTCGTCACGGTGGGCGGGGTCGATCAGCAAAGCCTCGCACGACCAGTGGGCGCTGGCCCGGCGCTGCCAGCTGGCGCACATCCAGCACCTGGAAGTCGGCATCCGCACCATCGAGAACCGGCTGTCCCTGCCGGTGGGGCAGAAGGGGACGAGGAAGGCGCCGGGGGGTTACCGGTCCCGGCGGGAGTGGCATGCGAAGTCGCGGCGGCTGCGGGTACTGCAGGACCGGCTGGCTGCCGCGCGGGCCGACCGTGAGGCCGGCCTCGTCCACGTCGTACGTGGCGGTAAACGCCTGGCCCATGCCCGCCACCACCTGGAGGCTGCCCGGCTCACCCAGTCGCAGTGGCGCCGGGGCTGGGAGGCGGAGCGTTGGTTCTGCCAGGCGGACGGGGAGTCCGGCAAGCGCCACGGCAACGAGACCATCCGGATCAGCCCCGACGGCGAGGTGAGCATCAAGTTGCCCGCGCCGCTGGCGCATCTGGCGAACGCCCCGCACGGCCGCTACGTCCTCGCAGGTCGGGTCGTGTTCGCGCACCGGGGCGGTGAGTGGGCGGACCGCGTTGCGGCCAACCGGGCGATCGCCTACCGCATCCACCTGGATACCGGCCGGGACCGCTGCTATCTGACCGCGTCCTGGCAGCTCCCGGTCGCACAGACCATCCCCATCGAGGCCGCGCTCGCCCACGGCGTGATCGGCGTCGACATGAACGCCGGCCACCTGGCCTCCTGGCGCCTGGATGCCCATGGCAACCCCACCGGCAGCCCGCGCCGTTTCTTCTACGGCCTGACCGGCAGCGCCGAACACCGCGACGCGCAGGTCCGCCACGCCCTCACCCGCCTCCTGCACTGGGCCCAAACGTGTGGTGTGAAGGCGATCGCGGTGGAGGACCTGGACTTCGGTGCGGAGAAGACCCGGGAGAAGCAGGGCCGCAAAAAACGCTTCCGGCAGTTGATCTCCGGTATGCCCACCGGGAGACTCCGCGGTCGGCTCTCCTCGATGGCGGATCAGACGGGTGTCGCGGTCATCGCCGTCGACCCCGCCTACACCAGCCGCTGGGGCGCCCAACACTGGCAGAAACCCCTCACCAGCACGACTCGTAAGACCACTCGCCACGAGGCTGCCGCCGTGGCGATCGGAAGGCGCGCCCAACAACACCCGATCCGGCGACGGACGGCACCGCCCCCACACGACCGGAGTGATCGTGTGGGGCATCGGACCGTCCAGGCCCGACCGGATGTTCCTGGGCGTGAGGGACCCCGCCCCCGCGTTCCCGGACCACGGACACGATCCGTGCCGCCCGGACGCGGAGCGAACGCGGGCAACCAGAACGCCCAACACCGTCCGGGGCGTTCGGCTGAGCATGGGTTCTGGCAACAGGACTCACTCCCGCTCAGTCTCTAGGAACGGTTGTGGGTGTGGACGTACAACGACACGCGATGCAGCCCCAGCCCCTCGAAGGCATGCCCGACCGTCAGTCGCACGGCCTCCGTGCCCAGCCCCCGGCCCCGTCCGCCAGGCCCGATCAGAATCCGGAAGCAGCAGCTGCGGTTGGCCTCGTCCCTCCCCCAGTTCTCTGCTTCGCTCGAACCGGGGGGACCCTCACATTGAGCACGGCCTCACCCACCAGTTCACCGCTCGCCCGGTCCACGATGCCGTCGCGTCGTATTCGGTGAACGGCCGCAGCACGGCCCTCTCACCGGTGAGCACGGGTTTCTGGGAAAAAGTCATCCCCGGATCCTGGACAGCGGACGGACCCGGGGACGAATGAATAAGTGGGCTGCGGAGCGGGTCAGTCGACCTTGCGCCCTCGATTGCCCGGTCTGGAGGCCACCCAGGCGCGGACGGTGTCGGCGTACCAGTAGGGCTTGCCGTTCTCCATGTGGTCGGGCGGCGGCAGCAGCCCGTGTTTGCGGTACGAGCGGACGGTGTCGGGCTGCACACGGATGTGCGCCGCGATGTCCTTGTACGACCAGAGGCGTCGGTCGGTCATCAGTGGCACCTCCCTGCGCGCACCACGGCGGCGGCCGGGAAGACCATCGGGGGAGCCGGGCACTGCGCTGGCGATCACAAATCTGTGTCGCTCAACGACGCGAGGTGATCACCGGCAGGGTCCGTCGTGCACGTGTGACGGAAGACCCGCACACACGTGACATTCGTGACAGAAAGGGGTTCTTTGTGGCAAGAGTGAGGCATCAGCGCCCCGTCAGGGGCGCGGGGAACTGCGCGACGAGCCACGAACCAGCCGCAGCCTGCGAACAACCCGCAGTTCCCCGGCGCCTCAGAGCCCGGTTCCCGGCGGAGCGCTCACGCGCCGCAGGACCTCAGGAACGCCCGAGTCCGCTGAGCGATGGGCAGCGGCTTGTCCGGCTCGCAGGGATACATGTCCTGCTCGACGATCGCGAACAGATCCACGTCCAGCTTCTGCGCGGCGGCCAGCACCGGCCCCAGCTCGGGCACACCCTTCGGCGGCTCGCACATCACACCCTTGGCCACGGCCGGCCCGAACGGAATCTCGTTCGCGCGGACGTCGGCCAGGATCTCGGGGTCGACCTGCTTGAGGTGCAGATACCCGATGCGCTCCCCGTACGTCTCGATCAGCTTGACGCTGTCGCCGCCGCAGTAGGCGTAGTGCCCGGTGTCGAGGCACAGCGACACCACCGACGAGTCGGTGCCGTCCAGGAAGCGGACGACGTTCTTCTCGCTGTCGATATGGGTGTCGGCGTGCGGGTGGACGACGATCTGGAGGCCGTACTTCTCCCGCACCTCCCGCCCGAGCCGCTCGGTGAGCTGGGTGAGGTGCCGCCACTGCTCGACGGTCAGTTCGCTGGACTCCAGCACCTTGCCCGTCTTGTCGTCCCGCCAGAAGGAGGGGATGACGACGAGGTGCTTGGCGCCCATGGCCTGTGCGAGGACCGCGTTGTCGGCCACGTGCGCCCAGGTCTTCTCCCAGACGTCCGGACCGTGGTGCAAGCCGGTGAAGACCGTGCCGGCCGACACTTTCAGGCCGCGTTTGGCGGTCTCCTCGGCGAGGACCGCCGGGTCGGTCGGCAGATAGCCGTACGGGCCCAGCTCGATCCACTCGTAGCCGGAAGCGGCGACCTCGTCGAGGAAGCGCTGCCAGGGGACCTGCTGGGGGTCGTCGGGGAACCAGACGCCCCAGGAGTCGGGCGCCGAGCCGACTCGGATGCGCGAGAGTGAGGACTGAGGTGACAACGACGTCATGGGAGTCAGCTTCAGTCCCGAAGCGGAAGGTGTCAATAGGTAGTCCGAATGTCTGGACAAAGTATTGACAGGGTCGCTCCGACGGGACTAGACCTTGACCGAACCGGCGCGTGAAGGGAACTCGATGGCGTACGACCTCATCACCATGGGGCGGATCGGTGTGGACCTCTACCCGTTGCAGACGGGGGTCCCGCTGCCGCAGGTGACGTCCTTCGGGAAGTTCCTCGGCGGATCGGCGACGAACGTCGCGGTGGCCGCGTCCCGTCTCGGCCGCTCCACCGCCGTCATCACCCGCACGGGTGAGGACCCCTTCGGCGAGTACCTCCACCAGGCGCTGCGCGACTTCGGTGTCGACGACCGCTGGGTCACCCCGGTCCCGGGCCTGCCGACCCCCGTCACCTTCTGCGAGGTCTTCCCGCCGGACGACTTCCCGCTGTACTTCTACCGCCGCCCCAAGGCCCCGGACCTGGAGATCGACGCCCACGAGCTGGACCTCGACGCCGTCGCCGGGGCCCGGATCTTCTGGGTGACCGGCACCGGCCTGAGCGAGGAGCCCAGCCGCACGGCGACGCTCGCGGCCCTCGCCCACCGGGCCAGGGCCGGTACGACGGTCTTCGACCTCGACTGGCGCCCCATGTTCTGGACCGACCCGGCCGAGGCCCGCCCCTTCTACGAGGAGGCCCTGCGGCACACGACCGTCGCGGTCGGCAACCTCGACGAGGTCGAGGTCGCGACCGGTGTCCGTGAGCCGCAGGCCGCCGCCCGCGCACTGCTCGACGCCGGGGTCGAACTCGCGGTCGTCAAGCAGGGCCCCAAGGGTGTCCTCGCGGTCAACAGCAAGGGCGAGTCCGCCGAGGTCCCGCCGCTGCCCGTCAACGTCCTGAACGGCCTCGGCGCCGGTGACGCCTTCGGCGGCTCCCTCTGCCACGGCCTGCTCGAAGGCTGGGACCTGGAGAAGATCATGCGGCACGCCAACGCGGCCGGCGCGATCGTCGCCTCCCGCCTGGAGTGCTCCTCCGCGATGCCCACGGTGGCGGAGATCGAGGCAGCGGTCGCGGCAGGAGCGGTCCTGTGAGCACCACCGAGCCCGGCCGTCCCACCGCTGCCACCAACGGCAGCCCCGCCGCCGACCCTCTCGGTCGCGCCTCCGCCGCCGGCCCCCTGAGCCGCGTCGACGTCTCCGCCCTCGTCCGCACCCGGGTCCACCACCCCGAGGCGATCGCCGAGGCCGCCGCCCGGCGTACCCGGCGCCCCCTGATCGGCGACTCCGGCCGGCTGATGATCGTCGCCGCCGACCACCCGGCCCGGGGTGCCCTCTCCGTCGGTGACCGCAAACTCGCCATGGCGAACCGGGCCGACCTCCTCGAACGCCTGTGCCTGGCGCTGTCCCGCCCCGGCGTGGACGGTGTCCTCGCGACCGCCGACATCCTCGACGACCTGCTTCTCCTCGGCGCCCTCGACGGCAAGGTCGTCATGGGCTCGATGAACCGGGGCGGCCTCGCGGGCGCCAGCTTCGAACTGGACGACCGTTTCACCGGCCACCGCCCCGAGGACATGAGGCGCCTCGGCTTCGACGCAGGCAAGCTCCTGCTGCGCGTCGACTACGACGACCCGGGCTCCCTCACCACCCTGGAGTCCACCGCCCGCGCCGTGGACGCCATGGCGGAGCGCAGGCTCCCCGTGTTCGTCGAGCCGTTCATCAGCCGCCGCGACCCGGCCACCGGCAAGGTCAGGAACGACCTGAGTGCCGACGCCGTCACCAAGTCGATCGCCATAGCGGCCGGGCTCGGCGGCAGTTCGGCGTACACCTGGCTGAAGGTGCCCGTCACCGAGAACCCCGACGACATGGCCCGCGTGATGGAGACCTCGACGCTGCCCGCCGTACTGCTCGGCGGCGATGTCGGCGAGGACCAGGAGGGCGCGTACGAGAAGTGGCGGGGCGCGCTGCAACTGCCCACCGTGCAGGGCCTGGTGGTCGGCCGCTCATTGCTCTACCCGTCGGACGACGACGTGACCGCCGCCGTGGACACCGCCGTAGGACTGTTGTGAGGGCCGCATGACACAGAAGACCGAGCTGTACGTACCCAAGGGCGCCACCGCGAACGCGGAGTACGCCGTCGACATCGACCCGAAGCGGGCCGGCTGGACCCACAGCAGCCTGCGCATCGTGGAGTTGGAGCCGGACGGGACGCACGCGTTCACGACCGGGGACAGCGAATGGATCGTGCTGTCCCTCAACGGCGGTTGCACGGTGCGAGTATCGGGTGAATCGGGTAAATCCGCACCTTCCGGTGAATCCGGTGAGTCAGGTGAATCAGGTGAACCCGGCGGCGAGGAAGACGCAGAGTTTCAGATCCTGGGCAGGGAGAGCGTGTTCGCCGGAGTCTCCGACTTCGTGTACGCGCCCCGTGACGCCCGGGTACAGATCGCCTCCGGCGCGGGAGGCCGCTTCGCTTTGGCAGGAGCGAAGTGCGAGCGACGACTCCCCGCCCGCTACGGCCCCGCGCCGGAGGTCCCCGTGGAAGACCGCGGCAGCGGCACCTGCGCCCGCCAGGTGCGCAACTTCGCCTCCGCCGACGCCTTCGAGTGCGACAAGCTGATCACCGTCGAGGTCATCACCCCCGGCGGCAACTGGTCCTCGTACCCGCCGCACAAGCACGACGAGAACCGGCCGGGGGAGGAGACCGAACTCGAGGAGATCTACTACTTCGAGATCGACGGCCCCCACGGCTTCGGCTACCAGCGCGTGTCCCCCTCCCGCGAGGGCGGGTCCGAGGTGCTCGCCGAGGTCCGTTCCGGTGACGCGGTGCTCGTGCCCGACGGCTGGCACGGCCCGTCCATCGCGCAGCCCGGCCACAGCATGTACTACCTGAACGTGATGGCCGGTCCGGGCTCCGAGCGGCAGTGGCGGATCTGCTTCCATCCCGACCACACGGAGGGGTACCGATGAGCACGATCCGGCTGACGGTCGCCCAGGCGCTGGTCCGCTTCCTTTCCGCCCAGTACACCGAGCGCGACGGCGAGCGGCAGCGGCTCATCGGCGCCACCTGGGGCATCTTCGGCCACGGCAACGTCGCGGGCCTCGGCCAGGCGCTGATCGAGTACGCCGACGACATGCCGTACCTCCAGGGCCGCAACGAGCAGTCGATGGTGCACGCGGCCGTCGGCTACGCCCGGCAGTCGAACCGCCTCTCCACGCACGCCGTGACGACGTCCATCGGCCCCGGCGCCACCAACCTCGTCACCGGCGCAGCCCTCGCCACCATCAACCACCTCCCGGTGCTGCTGCTCCCCGGCGACATCTTCGCCACCCGCCCGGCCGACCCGGTACTCCAGCAGCTCGAAGTGCCGTACGCGGGCGACATCAGCGTCAACGACACGCTCCGCCCGGTGTCGAGGTACTTCGACCGGGTCACCCGCCCCGAGGCCCTGATCCCGGCCGCGCTGCAGGCGATGCGTGTCCTCACCGACCCGGTGGAGACGGGGGCCGTGACCCTCGCCCTGCCGCAGGACGTGCAGGCCGAGGCGTACGACTGGCCGGAGGAGTTCTTCGCCGAGCGGACCTGGAACGTCCGCCGCCCGGCGGCCGACGTCGCCGAACTGGCCGCCGCGATCGGCGCGATCCGTGCGGCCCGCCGCCCCCTGATCGTCGCCGGCGGCGGTGTCCACCACGCCCGCGCCGAGGAGACGCTCGCCGAACTGGCCGCCGCCACCGGCATCCCCGTGGCGTCCACCCAGGCCGGCAAGGGCTCCCTCCGCTTCGACCACCCGCAGGACGTCGGCGGCATCGGCCACACCGGCACCGCGACCGCGAACGAACTCGCCCGCACCGCCGACCTGGTGATCGGCGTCGGCACCCGGTACACGGACTTCACCACCGCCTCCGGCACCCTCTTCGCCGCCGACGGCGTCCGCTTCCTCAACCTCAACATCGCGCCCCACGACGGCCACAAGCTCTCCGGGCTGCCGCTGGTGGCGGACGCGCGGGCAGGTCTCGAGGCGCTCGCCGAGGCCCTGGAGCTGCACGGGCACCGGGTCGCGGACGCGTACGTCGCCGAGTACACGGAGGACAAGCAGCGCTGGGAACACCGCGTCGACGCCTGCTTCGAGGCCGACGAGCCGGACACCCGGCCCACCCAGGCCCAGGTCCTCGGCCTCCTCGACGAGATCGTCGACGAGGACGACATCCTCATCAACGCGGCCGGTTCCCTCCCGGGTGACCTGCACAAACTGTGGCGGACACGGTCGCGGGACCAGTACCACCTGGAGTACGGCTACTCCTGCATGGGCTATGAGATACCGGCCGCGATCGGCGTCCGGCTGGCCGCTCCCGGGCGCCCGGTGTGGGCGCTGGTCGGCGACGGCACGTATCTGATGATGCCGACCGAGATCGTCACGGCCGTGCAGGAGAACGTCCCGATCAAGGTGCTGCTCGTGCAGAACCACGGGTACGCCTCCATCGGCGGCCTCTCCGAGTCGGTCGGCGGTGAGCGGTTCGGTACCGCCTACCGGCACCGCAACCCCGACGACGGCACGTTCACGGGCGCCCCGCTGCCCGTGGATCTCGCCGCCAACGCGGCCAGTCTCGGCATGCGCGTCCTGCGCGCCAAGACCATCCGTGACCTGCGTGCCGCCCTCGCCGATGCGCGGGCGGCCGACACTCCCACTTGTGTCTACGTGGAGACCCAAACGGCCGACACAGTGTCGGGCCCGCCTCCCGCGCAGGCCTGGTGGGATGTACCTGTGGCCGAGACCGCGACCCGCGCGTCGGCGGTCAAGGCACGCGAGGAGTACGACCGGCACGTCTCAACCCGACGCCGCCATCTGTGAGAAGGAGTTTCTCGGCATGACGAAGATCGTCAACCACTGGATCGGCGGCAAGACCGTCGAAGGCGCGTCGGGTACGTTCGGTCCGGTCACGGACCCGGCGACCGGCGCGGTCACCACCAAGGTCGCCTTCGCGACCGTCGACGAGGTCGACGCGGCGGTACAGACCGCCAAGGAGGCCTACGTCACCTGGGGCCAGTCCTCGCTGGCCAGGCGCACGGAGATCCTGTTCCGCTTCCGCGCGCTGCTCGACGCCAACCGCGACGCGATCGCCGAGCTGATCACCGCCGAGCACGGCAAGGTGCACAGCGACGCGCTCGGCGAGGTCGCGCGCGGCCTGGAGATCGTCGACCTGGCCTGCGGCATCAACGTCCAGCTGAAGGGCGAGCTGTCCACGCAGGTCGCCAGCCGCGTGGACGTCGCCTCCATCCGCCAGCCGCTGGGCGTCGTCGCGGGCATCACGCCGTTCAACTTCCCGGCGATGGTCCCGATGTGGATGTTCCCGATGGCCATCGCGACCGGCAACACGTTCGTGCTGAAGCCGTCCGAGAAGGACCCGTCGGCCTCGATCAAGATCGCCGAACTCCTCTCGGAAGCCGGTCTGCCGGACGGCGTCTTCAACGTCGTCCACGGCGACAAGGTGGCCGTGGACCGTCTCCTGGAGCACCCGGACGTCAAGGCGATCTCCTTCGTCGGCTCGACCCCGATCGCCCGCTACATCCACACCACGGCCGCCGCCAACCACAAGCGCGTCCAGGCTCTCGGCGGCGCCAAGAACCACATGCTGGTCCTCCCGGACGCCGACCTCGACGCGGCCGCAGACGCGGCCGTCTCGGCGGCCTACGGCTCGGCGGGCGAACGCTGCATGGCGATCTCCGCGGTCGTGGCGGTCGGCGCGATCGGCGACGAACTCGTCGAGAAGATCCGCGAGCGCGCCGAGAAGATCAAGATCGGCCCCGGCAACGACCCCACCTCCGAGATGGGCCCGCTGATCACGGCGGTACACCGCGACAAGGTGGCCTCGTATGTCACCGGCGCGGCGGCGGAAGGCGCCGAAGTCGTCCTGGACGGCACCGGCTTCACGGTCGAGGGCTACGAGGACGGCCACTGGATCGGCATCTCGCTGCTGGACAAGGTGCCCACGTCCGCGAAGGCGTACCAGGACGAGATCTTCGGCCCGGTGCTGACCGTGCTGCGTGTCGACACCTACGACGAGGGCATCGCCCTCATCAACGCCTCCCCGTTCGGCAACGGCACCGCGATCTTCACCCGCGACGGCGGCGCCGCCCGCCGCTTCCAGCTGGAGGTCGAGGCCGGCATGGTCGGCGTCAACGTCCCGATCCCGGTTCCCGTCGGCTACCACTCCTTCGGCGGCTGGAAGGACTCCCTCTTCGGGGACCACCACATCTACGGCAACGACGGCACCCACTTCTACACCCGGGGCAAGGTCGTCACCACCCGCTGGCCCGACCCGGCCGACGGCCCCACGGGCGTCGACCTGGGCTTCCCGCGCAACCACTGAGGCCCCGCCTCACTCTCCCCGCGCCCCGTGAGGGCGCGGGGAGAGCTGTTTCCCGGTGGGCGCGGGGAGCCGCCTCCATCGGAGGGCACGGGCACCTGCCCTCAGGGGCGCGGGGAACTGCGCGACCGACCACGACGAACCCGCACCCGCTCAGGGGCGCGGGGAACTGCGCGACCGACCACGACGAACCCGCACCCGCCGGCAAATCCCACCCCTCGAGCTATAGGGCGCCTATAGGGGGTCGAAGGGGCACAGCCCCTGGGGATGGGACGGGTAGGGGCGGCGGGGGCGAGAAACGACCCGGGCCGCCCCACTTATCAGGTTGCTGTCGAGTCCGTCACCCACCCCCGCATACCGCACCCGCTGTATACCGAATTCCTCCCGTACGACCGTGGGATACCCCACCCCTCCCCCTTGAGAGGGCCGTGGCCCACCGCCGGGGCCCCGTACCGTTGACGCATGGATCTTCGACTGACCGGACCGCGACTGCGCGGGGCGTTGCGGCGGAGGCCGCGGCGGACCATCGCCGCCGTGGCCGCCGTCGTCGTGCTCGCCGGCGCGGGCACCTGGACGGCCACCGCCTCGGACGAAGCGGCGCCGGTGACCCGCACCGACCAGGCCATGGACACGGCCGAGGGCGTACGCATCGACACCTCGTACTTCACCTCAGGAGGAGACGGCCGCCGCCCGGCCGTCCTGCTCGGGCACGGCTTCGGCGGCAGCAAGAACGACGTCCGCAGCCAGGCCGAAGCCCTCGCCCGCGACGGCTACGCGGTGCTGACCTGGTCCGCGCGCGGCTTCGGCGACTCGACCGGCAAGATCGGCCTGAACGACCCGAAGGGCGAGGTCGCCGACGTCTCGAAGCTGATCGACTGGCTCGCGAAGCGCCCCGACGTACAACTCGACAAGAAGGGCGACCCGCGCCTCGGCGTCGCCGGCGCCTCGTACGGCGGAGCGATCTCACTGCTGGCCGCCGGGTACGACGACCGGGTCGACGCCATCGCGCCCGCGATCACGTACTGGAACCTGTCGGACGCCCTCTTCCCGAACGGCGTCTTCAAGAAGCTGTGGGCCGGCCTGTTCGTCAACACCGGCGGCGGCTGCGAGAAGTTCGAGACGCGGCTCTGCGAGATGTACCAGCGGGTCGCCGAGTCCGGGCAGCCCGACGCGGAGGCCGTGAAGCTCCTCGACGAGCGCAGCCCCGAGGCCGTCGGCGACCGCATCAAGGTGCCCACGCTGCTGCTCCAGGGCCAGACCGACTCGCTCTTCCCGCTCGGCCAGGCCGACGCCGCCGCCAAGGCGATCAAGGCCAACGGCGCGCCCGTGGAGGTCGACTGGATCTCCGGCGGTCACGACGGCGGCGACATGGAGACCTCCCGCGTCCAGGCCCGGACGAACGCCTGGTTCGACCGCTACCTCAAGGACGACAAGAGCGCCGACACCGGCTCCGCGTTCCGCGTCACCCGTACCCTCGGCACCGGCTCCGGCGACGGCGAGACCCGCCTGAGCGGTACGACCGACGACACCTACCCGGGGCTGGAGAGCCACCCCACGTCGATCGCGCTCGCCGGACGCGAGCAGAGCTTCGAGAACCCGGCCGGCGCCAACCCGCCCGCCATCTCGGCCCTGCCCGGCCTCGGCGCCGGCGGCGGCCTGGCCCAGCTGTCCTCGCTCGGCGTCAGCATCTCCCTCGACTTCCCCGGCCAGTTCGCCGCCTTCGAGTCCAAGCCCGTCGCGGACGACCTCCAGATCACCGGCTCGCCCACGGCGACGGTCCATGTGAAGTCGACCAGCGAGGACGCCGTCCTCTTCGCCAAGGTCTACGACGTCGGCCCGGACGGCAGGTCCCAGGTCCTCCCCTCCCAACTCGTCGAGCCCCTCCGGGTCGAGGGCGCCAAGGCCGGCAAGGACGTGAAACTCACCCTCCCGGCCATCGACCACGAACTCGACGACGGCCACCGCCTGCGCCTCGTCCTCGCCTCCACCGACCTCGGCTACGCCTCCCCGACGACCCCGGCGACGTACACCGTCTCCGTCAAGGGCGACCTGGAGGTACCCACGCCCCTCGGCCGGGCCGACCGCGCGGACGTCCTGCCCGCCTGGGTCTGGTACCTGCCGATCGGCGGCGCCGTGATCGCGGCCGTCCTCCTCGTCACCGGCCGCCGGCGGATCGTCACCCCGGCTCCCGACCCCGCGCTCGCCGAGGTCCCGCTCCAGATCACGGACCTGAGCAAGAAGTACAAGAACGGCGACCGCTACAGCGTCCGCGACCTCTCCATCCGCGTCGAGAAGGGTCAGGTCCTCGGTCTCCTCGGCCCGAACGGCGCGGGCAAGACGACGACCCTGCGCATGCTGATGGGCCTGATCCAGCCGGACGGCGGCCAGATCCGTGTCTTCGGCCACGCGATCGTGCCGGGCGCCCCGGTCCTCTCCCGGGTCGGCGCCTTCGTCGAGGGCGCGGGCTTCCTCCCGCACCTGTCCGGCCGCGAGAACCTGGAGCTGTACTGGGCCGCAACCGGCCGCCCGGCCGAGGACGCCCACCTCGAAGAGGCCCTGGAGATCGCCGGCCTCGGCGACGCCCTGGCCCGCGCGGTCCGCACCTACTCCCAGGGCATGCGCCAGCGTCTGGCCATCGCCCAGGCCATGCTCGGCCTGCCCGACCTGCTGATCCTCGACGAGCCGACGAACGGACTCGACCCGCCGCAGATCCGCGAGATGCGCGAGGTCATGATCCGGTACGCGGCGGCCGGCCGAACGGTCATCGTCTCCAGCCACCTGCTGGCGGAGGTCGAGCAGACCTGCACGCACCTGGTCGTCATGGACCACGGCAAGCTCGTCCAGGCGGGCCCCGTGAGCGAGATCGTCGGCTCCGGCGACACGCTCCTGGTCGGTACGTCCGAGCCCGTGGACGAGCCGGTCGTCGAGAAGATCGCCGCGCTGCCGGGCGTCGACTCGGCCGTCCGCGCCGACGAGGGCCTGGTGGTCCGCCTCGACGCCGACGGCAGCGCCCAGCGCCTGGTCGCCGAACTCGTGCGGCTGGAGATCCCCGTGGAGTCGGTCGGCCCGCACCGCCGCCTCGAAGACGCCTTCCTCACCCTGATCGGAGAGTCCGCATGAGCACGCTGGCCGAGCGTGCCGAGCACGCAGAACCCGGGCACACCGAGCCCGGCCGTAGCGAACCCGTGGAGGTCGCCGACGGCTACCGCGCGGGCCGCACCCTGCCCCTGAGGGTCGAGCTGGTCCGGCAGCTGAAGCGCCGCCGCACGATGGTCATGGGCGGCATCCTGTTCGCCCTGCCGTTCGTGCTGCTGATCGCCTTCCAGGTCGGCGGCACGCCCGGCGAGGGCAACAACCGGGTCAACCTGATGGACATGGCGACGGCGTCCGGCGCGAACTTCGCCGCGGTGAACCTGTTCGCCGCCGCGGGTTTCCTGCTCGTCATCCCCGTCGCGCTGTTCTGCGGCGACACGGTCGCCTCGGAAGCCAGCTGGTCCTCCCTGCGCTACCTCCTCGCCGCGCCCGTCCCGCGCGCCAGGCTGCTGTGGTCCAAGCTCGTCGTCGGCCTCACCCTCAGCCTGGCGGCGATCGTGCTGCTGCCGGTCGTCGCGCTCGCCGTCGGCACGGTGGCATACGGATCGGGCCCCCTGGAACTGCCCACCGGTGGTGAGATCGCGCAAGGCGCCGCCGCTCAGGCGCTGCTGATCACGGTGGGATACATCTTCGTGTCCCAACTGGTCACCGCCGCCCTGGCGTTCTGGCTGTCCACCCGGACGGACGCCCCGCTCGGCGCGGTCGGCGGTGCCGTCGGCCTCACCATCGTCGGCAATGTGCTCGACTCGGTGACCGCCCTCGGCGACTGGCGCGACTTCCTGCCCGCGCACTGGCAGTATGCCTGGCTGGACGTCGTCCGCCCGCAGCCCGAGTACACCGACATGATCCAGGGCGTCTCGGTCTCCGTAACGTACGCGCTGGTGCTGTTCGCCCTGGCCTTCCGCGGTTTCGGCCGCAAGGACGTCGTCTCCTAGGTCACCGGAGGATCACCCACCGGTCTCGACGGGCCCCCGCCGTGGCCGCTTCGAGACGCATCCGCAACACCCCGTGGCGCACATCCGGGCCCTCTCCGCCGTCACAGTCACAACAGTCGCCCACGAAAGGCGACAGATGACGTGGCTAGGGGGCCCGGATGCACACGTATCGCAGGAGCACGCCGACGACGAGGCCGAGGCCGACGGCACGGCGACGGATGGGTACCACACTCCTCGCCCTGGGCGCGGCCGGAGCCCTGCTCCTCACCGGCTGCAGCGCGAGCGGCGACGGCAACAACTCCTCGTCGCACGACCGGGGACAGGGCGGCAAGGCGGACGGCTTCCCGGCCCCCGCGCCCGAGGGCACCGGCACCGGCGAACAGCGCGGCGAACAACAGGGCGACGACTCCGACGACTTCGCCCCGTCCCCCGACTACCTCTCCACCTTCGCCCTCGACGTCGACACCGCCTCCTACGGCTACGCCCGCCGCACCCTGGACGACGGCAGCCTGCCCGACCCGTCGACGGTCCGCCCGGAGGAGTTCGTCAACAGCTTCCGCCAGGACTACGAACGCCCAGACGGCGACGGCTTCTCGGTCACCGTCGACGGCGCCCGCACCGCTGACGAGGACTGGTCCCTGGTCCGCGTCGGCCTGGCCACACGCGCCGCCGAGGGCGACAGCAAGCGCCCGTCCGCCGCCCTCACCTTCGTCATCGACGTCTCCGGCTCCATGTCCGAACCGGGCCGCCTCGACCTCGCCCAGGACGCCCTGCGCACGATGACGAACCGGCTGCGCGACGACGACTCCGTCGCGATCGTCACCTTCAGCGACGAGGCCGAGACCGTCCTGCCGATGACCCGCCTCGACGACAACCGGGGCGAGATCCGTGAGGCGGTCGACAGCCTGGAACCCACCGCCTCCACCAACCTCGCGGCGGGCGTCGAGACCGGCTACGAGACCGCCGTCGAGGGCCTGCGCAAGGGCGCGACGAACCGGGTCGTCCTTCTCTCCGACGCCCTGGCCAACACCGGCTCCACCGACGCCGAGACCATCCTCGAACGCATCGCGAGCGAACGCCGCGAACACGGCATCACCCTCTTCGGGGTGGGCGTCGGCAGCGACTACGGCGACGCGCTCATGGAACAGCTCGCCGACCAGGGAGACGGCCACACCACCTACGTCGCCACCGAGGAGGAGGCCGAGGAGGTCTTCTGCGAGGAACTCCCGCGCCACGTCGACCTCACCGCCCGCGACGCCAAGGCCCAGGTCTCCTTCGACCCGGCGACGGTCGAGGAGTTCCGCCTGATCGGCTACGACAACCGGCAGGTCGCCGACGAGGACTTCCGCGACGACCGTGTGGACGGCGGAGAGGTCGGCCCCGGCCACACCGTCACCGCCCTCTACGCCGTCCGCACCGAGAAGGGCACCGAAGGCGGCCACCTCGCCACCGCCACCGTCCGCTGGCTGGACCCCGGCAACCGCACACCGCACGAGGAGTCGGCCGGCCTGGAGGCATCGGCACTCCACGACGACCTGTGGGAAGCCTCCCCGTACGGCCTCCAAGTAGCCGCCGTGGCGGCCTACTTCGCCGACGCCCTCCGCCAGGAGGACAGCCGCTGGACCGACCTCCCGGCCCGCCCGACCCTCCGCCGACTGGGTTACCGGGCCGACGACTTGGCGAGGGACCGAGAGGACAAGGACGTGCGCGCCCTGGCCGAGGCGATCAGGACGGCGGACCGGCTGATGGGCTAGGGCCTCGTCCCGCACACCCTGATGGGCAGCTAGCGCCTCGTCCCGCACACCGACGGCAGCGCGCGTGCCAGCCCCTCCCCGTGCAGCAGGTCCAGCCGGTGTACGAACGCGGACCGTGCCGCCGCCACCCGCAGCCAGGGCTCGCACGGCGCCCCGGCCCGCCGGGACTCCGTCTCCTGGAGCGCGGTCAGCAGCTGCGTGGTGATCCGGTCCAGCACCGGCCGCACCTCCTTCACCAGGTCAGGTCGCTCGGTGGGCCGCTCCTGCGGATGTGCGTCCCAGCGGGCGTAAAGGCCGCGCTGCACCAGCTTGTTGGCCTCGATCTGGTCCCGGAACACGGCGGTCACGGCATCCGGATCGAGGCCGAGCCCGACCGCCCGCCCGGCCACGTCGTCCAGGATCGCCTTCTCCCGTACGGGGTCGTCGATGGGCGTGGCCGTCCCGTACTTGGCCGCCGCCACCTTGTCCGCGACGAGCAGCCGCTCGGCGAAGAGATCCGTCAGCACGGTGAGCGACCGGGGGCCCGCAGCCGTACGAGGGGGAGCGGAGGCGGAGGAGGACACGGCGACGGCCGGCACGGCACCGGACAGAGCCAGGGCGGACGAGAGGCAGACGGAGACCGGGACGGAGATCAGGAAGGACCTGAGGCGGTGGGGGCGCATGATCCAGGCCTATCACACGCCCCACCCGGCCTCCGGAGTCTGACCGAACCATTGAAAAATTCTTACGCACCGGTAAGTTTACTCGTCGGTAATGAAGTGGTCGTGGGGCCTCGGGGAGCGGTGATGGGCGTACGCAGGGACTTGAACCGGGCGAAGCAGCGCGGCGGCCTGACCGACCGTGTCAAGGTCGAGGTCGTCAAGGACGCGCAGGGCGTCGTCCGCGAGGCGAGCACGCCCGCCCTCGCACCCCGCCCGACGAGCGGCAGCATCGCCGACCTCCCCTTCGTCAACGCCACCGAGGCCCCCGACGCGGTGGTCCTGCGCCGCGCCGACCGCCACGGCACCTACCACCCGGTGACCGCCGCCGCCTTCGCCCGCGAAGTCACCGCCACCGCCAAGGGGTTGATCGCCGCCGGCCTCGAACCGGGCGGTCGTGTCGCGGTGATGTCCCGCACCCGCTACGAGTGGACGGTCCTCGACTTCGCCGTCTGGGCGGCCGGCGGCCAGTCCGTCCCCATCTACGCCACGTCCTCGCCCGAGCAGATCGAGTGGATCGTCCGCGACTCCGGCTCCCGCTTCGTGGTCGCGGAGGCAGCCGAGAACGCGGAGGCCGTCGCCACCGCCACCGCCCGCCACTCCCAGCCCCCGCACGTCTGGCAGATCGACCGGGAGGCCCTCGCCCACCTCGCCGACCTGGGCCGGGGCGTCCCCGACGGCGAGGTCACCAAGCGCCGCGCGGCCCTCACCCCCGACACGGCCGCGACCATCTGCTACACCTCCGGCACCACCGGCCGCCCCAAGGGCTGCGTCCTCACCCACGCCAACCTCCACGCGGAGGCCGCCAACACGGTCGAACTGCTCCACCCGATCTTCAAGGAGATCTCCGGTCAGGTCGCCTCCACCCTCCTCTTCCTCCCGCTCGCCCACATCCTCGGCCGTACGATCCAGATCGCCTGTCTGATGGCCCGCATCGAGATCGGCCACTGCCCGAGCATCAAGCCCGACGAACTGCGGCCCGCGCTCAAGAAGTTCCGCCCCACCTTCCTGGTCGGCGTCCCGTACCTCTTCGAGCGGATACACGCCACGGGCCGCGCCACCGCCGAACGCATCGGCCGCGGTGCCTCCTTCGACCGCGGCCACCGCCTCGGCGTCCGCTTCGCCCGCGCCCACCTCGACAGGTTCCTGGACCAGGGCCCCGGCCCGACCCCCGGTCTGTACGCCGCCTGGGCTCTGTACGACCTGCTGGTCTACCGCCGCATCCGCAGGGAGCTCGGCGGCCGGATGCGCTACGCCATCAGCGGCGGCTCCCCGCTCGACCGCGACCTCAACCTCTTCTTCTACGCCGCCGGGATCATCGTCTACGAGGGCTACGGCCTCACCGAGACCACCGCGGCCGCCACCATCGTCCCGCCGCTCAAGCCCCGCCCCGGCACCGTCGGCCGGCCCGTCCCCGGCACCGCGATCCGCATCGCCGACGACGGCGAGGTCCTCATCAAGGGCGGCATCGTCTTCGGCACCTACTGGAACAACCCGGTCGCCACAGACGCCGCCCTGACCGACGACTGGTTCGCCACCGGCGACCTCGGCGCCCTCGACGAGGACGGCTACCTCACCATCACCGGCCGCAAGAAGGACATCCTCGTCACCTCCGGAGGAAAGAACGTTTCCCCAGCCGTCCTGGAGGACCGGCTGCGCAGCCGGCCGCCGGTCGGCCAGTGCATCGTCGTCGGCGACAACCGCCCCTTCGTCGCCGCCCTCATCACCCTCGACCCCGAGGACGTCACCCACTGGCTCCACGTCCGCGGCATGTCCCCGGACACCCCGCTCTCCGAGATCGTCGCGGACCCCCGGATGCGCGCCGACGTTCAGCAGGCCGTCGACTACGCCAACCAGGCCGTCTCCCGCGCCGAGTCCATCCGCGAGTTCAAGGTGGTGGAAGGCGAGTTCAACGAGGAGAACGGCCTGCTCACCCCCTCGATGAAGATCAAACGCCACGCGGTCATGGCGGCGTACGCGGCGGCGATCGAGTCGCTGTACGCGAAGAAGTGAGCCGGGGCCGACACCTGTCCGGCCACAGGAAAGCGGGCCGCCGATGAACTCGGCGACCCGCTTCCGTGCGTGCGGTGGTGGCGTCAGTGGTGCTTCGCGCCGTTGTCGCCGCCGTTGTTGTTGCCGTTGCCGTTGTCCGAGAGGATCGGGATGTCGGACAGGATGTGCGACAGCGGCTCGTCACCCTTGGCCTGGGTGGAGTTCTCGGTGCACTGCTGGTTCTGCGGGGCGGACAGGATCGGGATGTCCTGAAGGGCGACTCCGGCGGCGCCGATGCCGCCGACGTTGAGCTTGGCCGGCAGGCCGATGCAGGGCTTGTTGAGTGAGCCCTGGACCAGCGAGAGCTGCGGGCTCATGTCGCCCTTGGTCACGGAGTTGCCGAACGCCTGGCTGGCACCGTTGCCGCTGAAGGACGTGGTCCCACCGTCGTCAGCCAGCGCCTGGGGGGCGGTGGTGGCCGCAAGGCCGGCAATGGAAGCGGCAACAGCCGCGGTAGCCCACAGCTTCTTCATGTTCGATCCCTTTCGGAAAGCGGACTCCGTTGCGGAGTTGCGCCCTGATCAACAGCGCATCCGGCAAACAGTTGCGTTGATTGCCCCTATTGGCGCAATAGGCGGCTTATCGCGGCACTTGGGTATCGTCAGTGGGTCACCGAGCGGTGGGAGACCCACCCATGTGGTGGTGGCGTCGGGCTACTTCCCGCGGCCGTTGCCGTTTCCGTTGCCGTTGTCCGAGAGGATCGGGATGTCGGACAGGAGGTGCGACAGCGGCTCGTCACCCTTGGCCTGGGTGGAGTTCTCGGTGCACTGCTGGTTCTGCGGGGCGGACAGGATCGGGATGTCCTGAAGGGCGACTCCGGCGGCGCCGATGCCGCCGACGTTGAGCTTGGCCGGCAGGGCGATGCAGGGCTTGTTGAACGAGCCCTGGATCAGCGCCATCTGCGGGCTCATGTTGCCGTACGTCGCCGAGTTGCCGTACACCTGCTGGGCGTCGTTCCCGCTGAAGGTCGTGGTGCCGCCGTCGTCGGCGACCGCATGGGGCGCGGCGGCGGCCGAGGCTCCGACGACAGAGGCGGCGATCGTCGCTGCGGCCATAATCTTCTTGATCACTTGCGATTCCCTTCTGGAAGAACCCCGTTCCACCGGAGCGCCATGGACAACTTCCCCAGTGACTCCCCGGTTGCTCTGATTCACTCCGTCAGCCCATGCGGCGGAGTGACAAAGGGGCGTACGGAGCGTTTCCGATCCCCCGGAATGCGCAGGCGTGAGCGGGCTGAACGGGTGATGTGCCGAAACCGGTAGGGGTGTGCCGCCGTTGCTGCCAGAGCATGGACCCGCGGGTCCGCCAGGAAAGGAATGCGAAATGCTCAAGAAGGCAATGGCAGCAGTCGCGGTCGCCGCTTCCATCACCGGCCTCGCAGCCGCCGCCGCTCCCCAGGCGCTCGCCGACGACGGTGGGACCACGTCCTTCAGCGGCAACGGTGCCAGCCAGGCGTTCGGCAACTCCGTGACCAAGGGCGACATGAGCCCGCAGCTCTCGCTGGTCCAGGGCTCACTCAACAAGCCCTGCATCGGCCTGCCGCTCAAGGCCAACGTCGGCGGAATCGGCGCCGTGGGTGCTGCTGTTCAGGACATCCCGATCCTGTCCGCCCCGCAGAACCAGCAGTGCACCGAGAACTCCACCCAGGCCAAGGGTGACGAGCCACTGTCGCACATCCTGTCCGACATCCCGATCCTCTCGGACAACGGCAACGGCAACAACAACGGCTGATCGTAGTTCGAGGAACGGCTCGGGCCGCCCACGCGCTGCGTGCGGCCCGAGCCCTTCGTCTGTCATCGGGGCAGGACCATTCGGGTGGCGCCGATATGACTGTTCGACAATTTCGCGGGGCGATCGGGTGAATTACCCGACTCCCCGCGTTCCTCAGTTTCTTCCTGTGTCTATTCCTCGTTCGCAGACTGCGGGTCATGATGCGAGCCGTTCATGCTGTGCTCGCTCGGTTTCGGCCGTCAATTGAGGCATGGCCGCAGAGAAGGGAAATGAAGTGAAGCTCAAGAAGAGCGCTGCTGTCGTTGCCGGCGTGATCATGGCCGTGGGTCTGGCCACCCCGGCCGTCGCCGACGCGGAGGCCAAGGGCGCCGCCATCGGTTCCCCGGGTGTCCTCTCGGGCAACGTGGTTCAGGTTCCTGTCCACATCCCGATCAACGTGTGTGGCAACTCCATCACCATCATCGGCCTGCTCAACCCGGCAGCCGGCAACGTCTGCGTCAACGACTGACGTCGTAGCGCATCGCGCCAGCCGTTCGGCTGTGCCTCAGCCGGTCTTGGAATGTCCTCAGCGGCTCCAAGGCCGGCTTTTCCCACTTCTTCGAGCAGGAAGAAAAACGAGATGCGACAGACCCTGCGCAAGAGAATGGTCGTGGCCGCCGCGACGACGGGCCTGCTGTCCCTCTACGGCACGCCCGTGCTCGCGGACACGGGCGCGCACGGGGCCGCCTCGAACTCGCCCGGCGTCGCGTCGGGCAACGCGGTCGAGGTGCCGGTCACCATCCCGGTGAACATCTGCGGCAACACGGTCGACGCTGCGGCCGTCGGCAACCCGACCATCGGCAACAAGTGCGGCAACACCGGCGACCACGCCCCGGAGAGCCCCCGGAGCGCCCCGGAGCGCCACACCACTCCGGTGGCGGAGCCCCAGTACTCCGCGGCCCCGGCGACGGACCCCGAGGACTCCTGGGAGCAGGCGTACGAGGAGTACACGCAGCCCGACGCGTACGAGAAGTACGACGAGTACGAGGAGTACACGAACCAGTGGGACGACGGCGCCCACGACAACCACGACGGCGCCCAGAGCGGCTACGACGACTCCCCGAGCGATTACGGCGGCTCCCCGAGCGACCATGGCGACGCTCCGGACACCGACGAGGACACCGGGGGCGGCTACGACGACTCCCCGAGCGATTACGGCGACGCTCCGGACACCGACGAGGACACCGGGGGCGGCTACGACGACTCCCCGAGCGATTACGGCGACGCTCCGGACACCGACGAGGACACCGAGGGCGGCTACGGCGACACCCCGCCGACCAAGCCCCCACACCAGCCGCCGACCAAGCCTCCGACGACCAAGCCTCCGACCCACGCGCCGCCGACGACCAAGCCCCCGACCCACGCGCCGCCGACGGCCGGGCCCCCCGCGACCAAGCCGCCGACCGACAGGCCTCCGACGGACAAGCCGCCCACCAGCCACCCCCCGACGGACCCGCCCCCCACCCTCCCCGAGACCGGCAGTGACCGTGAGGTTCTGCTCGCCGCCGGGGCCGCCAGCCTCGCGCTGATCGCGGGTGGGGGCATCCTGTACCGGCGGGGCCGGGCCGCGTCCGGTCGCTGAGCCGCTTTCGGGTGCCGGGACGCGCAGCGCGCCGCCCGGCACCCGAGCCCGTCACGCCCCGGTGGTCGGAGCCAGGTCGGCCCGCGCCTCCGGCACCGGGATCCGCCCGCCGGGCACGCCCGAGCGCAGCCGCTGCCGTACCCCTCGCACGAGGGCCGGAGCCGTGTACGACGCGCCGTACACGAAGCGCATCGCGGGGCCGAAGCCGGCGGCGGTGGTGAGACCCGCGAGGAAGAGACCCGGGACCGAGGACTCGAAGTCCGGCCCGACCGAGGGCGAGCCGTCGGCGAGGGGCACCACGTCCGCGCGTACGTCACTCGCCAGCAGGTCCAGCCGCTCGCAGGTGGCCCGGAACCCCGTGGCCGCGATGACGTGTTCGGTGTCCAGCGAGGTCAGCTCACCGCCCCGGCCCACCGTCTCCAGGCGTACGGCGCCGCCCGTCTCGTACGCCACCGCGACCTCCTGGCCGAGCCGTACCTCGACGGCCGGCTCGATGCGGTCGCGTACCCACCAGGCGCCCGCGGGTCCCAGCGCCTCGGCCGCGACCCGCACCCGTCTCGCCTCCGGCAGGCGCCGGTACCAGCCCGGACGCTCCGCGTAGAACCAGTTGCGCCAGCCGCAGCCCAGACCGCTGTGCGGGGATCGGGCCGACTGCCACAGGGAGCGCTCCAGAGGGGGCGGGACGTCGTTCCACCGCAGGGTGCCGGAGCGGGCCAGCACTCTTACGCGCGTGCCCTGTTCGGCCAGCAGCGCGGCCGTCTCCAGGGCCGCCTGGCCCCCACCGATCACCGTGACGTCCCTGCCCCGGAAACGGTCGAGGTCGCGGTGATGGCTGCTGTGGGAGACCCGGGTGGGGGGCAGTTCGCGCAGTACGGACGGCACTTCGACGAAGGGGACGACGCCGATGGCGAGGGCCACCGTGCGGGCGCGGACCACTTCGCCGTCGTTCAGGACCGCCTCGAAGCCGCCACAGCACCGTTGAAGATGCGTCACCATCCGTTCGTCGACGGGCGGGAGGGCGTTCCGGGCGAACCAGAGGCCGTACGAGGCGAACGTGCCGACGGGGATCGGACGGCCGTGGCGGGCCTCGAAGCCCTGCTCGGCGCAGTACACGTCCAGCCGCCAACGTCCCTCGGGATCGGACAGGTTGGATGCCCAGGGTTCGGACTTGAGGAACATGCCGGGCGGCATGTGGTCGCGCCAGGACGCCATGGGACGGCCGAGGACGCGCAGGCTGAGCCCGGCGGTCGCGGCATGGGACGCGATGGACAGGCCGTACGGGCCGGCGCCCACCACCAGCAGGTCGTACATCAGGGGCTGCTCGCTTTCTCGTTCTTGGCGCGGTTCTCGACGGGAGCGTGGTCGTGCTGGACGGGAAGGGGCGTGCGGGGTGCCAGCAGCCGGCCGAGCGCGCGGCGCGGCCACAGCGACCACAGCGCGAGGCCGGGGGCGCGGTCGTCCCGCGCGTACCAGGCCAGCTCGCGCGCACCGTGTCGGGACGGCGGGTACGGGAGGGGCGGGGGACGCAGCGCGGCGAGCGGCGCGTAGTTCTCCACGACGAAGGTCCGGCCCGGCACGGGCGACCCGTCCGGGACCTGGCGGCCGGTCAGATCCAGATGCAGGGCGCGTACGACGTCGATGTCGGCCGTGTCCGTGAAGAGCCGGAACTGGGCGCCGGGGCGTGGGTTGAAGTCGAGCAGGTGGTAGGCGCCGGTGCGGTCCTCGCGGCGGAAGTCGAGGTCGAACACGCCCCGGTAGCCGAGCGCGCCGGTCAGCCGCTCGGCGAGGGCCTGCACCTCCGGGTTCGGGGTCCAGCGGCCGACTGTGGTCAGGCCCGCGCCGCGCGGCCAGGCGGCCAGCTTGCGTCCGGGGCCGCCGCCGCGCACGACCCCGGCACGGTCGGCGTACCCGTGGAAGAACCAGTCGTGATCGAGCCCCGGCGGCAGGAACGCCTGGAGGAGCAACCGGCTGCCCGCCTGTTCCGAGCGCCGGTACAGGGCCGCGGCCTCCCCGGCCGAGCGCACCACCACCGTGCTGCGCAGCCCCGTGTCGGCGGGCAGCAGCCAAGGGCGGCTCCACTTGGCCACCACCGGAAGTCCCAGCTCCCTGGCCGCCGCCGCCGCCTCCGCCGGGCCGGCGGGGACCGTCGTCGCCGGGTGCGCGAGGTTCAGGCGCCCGCACAGCGTGGCCAGTTCCGCCTTGTCGGCCACCTGCTCGGCGAGGGCGGCTGGTCCGGCCGGGAGCAGGTAGCCGTCCGTCAGCTCCTCGCGCAGCAGGCCGGTGGCCACGGCGCTCGCGTCGTCCAGGGGGACCAGGACGGCCGGACGGCCGACCCGGGCCGCCACTCGGCGCAGAACGGCGGCGAACTCGTCGAGGGAGGCGCCGAGGCGGGGCGGGGCGTGCGTCGCGTGGATGAACCGCGAGCTGCCTACGGGGCTTCCCGCGCAGTCGGCGACCAGGTGCACCTCCACACCGGCGCGGCCCAGGGACCGTACGGCTCCCAGCGTTCCGTGATGGAAGGGATTGCGGTCCGTCCGCAGCAGAACGGCCGGAACGCGGAGGTCGAGCGGCGACACGTTCATTTCGTCGGGGTCCTCGCACATTTCTTTGACGTCGGGTCACCCGTGCGGGCGATTCGGGCACCCGAAGGCCGTAGCCCCAGTTGGCGGAATTCATATTCGTATGACTGATTGTCAGTAGGTGGAAATCGGCGGCGGAAAGCAGTGAAGTGAAGAAAGAGGAGAGGGGAGCGGTCATGGCTCCACATCAGCGGCGGCCCGGGCACAGGAGGCCCCGCAACAGACGGCTGGCGCTCGTCGCGGCCGGCGTGGTCGCGTCGTTCGCCCTCGCGGCGGTCCCTGTGTACGCCATGGGTGCGCGGGCGGTGGTCCGGGCGACCGACCCACCGGCACCGGTCGTTCCGGCGGTCCCGGCGGCACCCACGGTCCCGGCGGCACCCACGGTCCCGGCCGCACCCACGGTCCCGGCCGCACCCACGGTCCCGGCGGCACCCGCCGCCGTGACCCCGGTGCCGGTCACCCAGGCGCCCGTCCCCACCGTGCCGACGGCACCGGCCGCACCGAGCGCATCCGTCCCGCCGCCGGGCACCTCGCCCGTACCGGCCGCTCCTTCCGAGACCGCGAAGCGTCCCGAGCAGTCGCCGGCCATCGGCGCCTACCTGCACTACGGGCCCCGCGGCGTCGCCCGGATCGCCGAGCTGAGCGACTGGCTGGGCGGTTCCGACCTGCGGGTGGCGCACACCTACCTGCCGGGCGACCGCTGGTCCAACATCGAGGGCCTGCCCGGCTTCCTGGACTCCTGGGCGGAATGGCGGCTGGACGAGGACGACCGGATGTTCGTCCTCAACGTGCCCATGATGGAGCGCAACGAGGAGGGCGTCTCCGACCGGGAGGTCCGCGCGCTGCTGGCCCGCGCCGCCGCCGGCGAGTTCGACCACCACTACCGTCGGCTCGCGCAGCGGCTGGTCGAGTTGAAGATCCCGGACACGGTGATCGTGCTCGGCTGGGAGATGAACGGCATCACGTACACCCATCGCTGCGGACCCGACCCGGAGAGCTGGAAGAAGTACTGGAACAGGATCGTCACCACGATGCGCGCGGTGCCGGGCCAGAAATTCAAGTTCGACTGGACCCCGAACAGGGGCCGGGACGCGGTTCCCTGGACGCAGTGTTATCCGGGGGACGACACGGTCGACATCATCGGCATGGACTCCTACGACCAGCCGCGCGGAATCACCTTCGACGAGCAGGTGAAGGAACCGTACGGCCTGCAGGCACACGTCGATTTCGCGAAGGCGCACAAGAAGCCCATCTCATATGCGGAGTGGGGACTCTTCCGCAACGGCGACAACCCGGAGTACATGAGGCGCATGCTCGCCTGGATGGACGAGCACAAACCGCTCTACAACACGCTCACGGACTACTGCCCGCACGGCGTCTGGCAGTGTGCGAGCAACCCGAACGCGGCGCAGGTGTACCGGTCGATGCTCTTCGGCCGCGACGCGACCGGGACCCCGAAGCCGACTCCCACGCCCACGCCCAAGCCGGCTCCCACCACGCCCGTACGTCCGAACTGCTCGCCGCTGGAACTGGGTGACTGGGTGGAGTACTGGATCGGCGGGAAGCTCTGCATCCGCACGGACTGGTGGGCGCGCTACCGGTGATCCGGAGCCGGCGGCGGGCCGCTCACCGCCCGCCGCCACCGGGTTCCTTCCGCTCCGGCTGTTCCCCTCGATCCCGGTTCTGCTCGGGGTCCTTCCGCGCCCGCCACCGGCGGATCAGTTCCTTGCCGCGGAGGCGGGCCGCCGCGTCGTAGGCGACCGCCGACAGGAGCGGCGCGGTGCGGCGGCGGGCGAGCAGCAGCCGCTGGTTGACAACGGTGTCCGGGCGCCAGCGCAGCTTGTACGGCTCGGCCCCCCGCAGCAGGCTCAGCACCTGGTGGGAGCCCGCGCCGACCTGCCCGGCGCAGGCGTTGAGCAGCATGGTGGCGACGTCCGCCTTGCGTTCGCGCAGGCGCGGATGGGCGCCGTAGAGGTATCCACCCGCCAGTCGGCGCGACAGCAGGGTGACGTCGACGGCCAGGACGTCGCCGCCCAGCCGGAACTCGGTCACCACGGCGTCTCCCGAGCGCACCATCGGCTCGACCGAGCGGGCCAGATGCTCGGAGAAGCGGGGCCGCATGTGCTCGGTGGTCACCTTGCGGTCCTGCCACTGGAGGCGGTGCAGATCCAGCATGGTCCGCAGGGCCGAGTCCACCTCTTCGGCGCGTACGGCACGCGGTTCGATACCGAGGTCGCCGAGCTTGCGGAGCTTGGCGCGCACCCGCTGGGCCCGGGAGCTGGGCAGCCGCTTGAGCAGCTCGTCCATGGGCTGGGCGGGCAGCTCCAGACAGACGGAGTCGGCCACCTTGCGGCGCGGACCGCGCCAGCGGTCGTAGATCCGTTCGACGGCGGCCCCCGGTCGTACCTCACGGAAGTCGATCAGCGCGGTCCGGGCGGCGGCCGACAGCCCCTCGGCGAGCGCGTCCGACGCCTGATCGGCGTACTCGTCGTCGACGATCACGTCCGCGAAGTCGGAGATCGGGCAGCCGAGCGGGACAAGGGCGGGGACCGGATGCCGTACGAGCAGCAGCGGAGCGACCGCGCGCAGCTCGGCACCGTCGCGGACGAGGACCAGCCGGAGTCTGCCGGGGGTGCCGTACGACAGCCACCAGGAGTGCAGCCAGGCGTGGCTCTGGAACGGTGTGGCCGCGCCGCATCGCCGGTACAGGCGGTCCCAGGGCCCCGCCAGCTCGGCGAACTCGTCCTCGTCGGTGCAGAGTTCGGCACGCAGGGTGGTTCTCGTCCCCGTGTGCAGTGTGCTGGTCACAGCTGTCCGTGGGTGTCGGCGGCGAGAGCGGGGCCGGGTACGGAGGCCGCGGGCGGGACCTGGGGGGTGCGCCGGGGCCGGACCAGCAGGGCCAGCCCGCCGAGGAGCCCGCCGGCCGCGGCACCCACCAGACCGGTGACCGTCGGCGACGCCGAGGACGCCTCGGTCGGCCTGGTCGCACGGGCGAACTGCCGCAGCTCGACGCGCGTCAACCTCTCGGAGTCGTTCGCGTGCCGGGTCAGCGCCCGCGTGACGGCGTTGGCCATGTCGGCGGCGAGGTCCGGGCGTGAGGAGGTGGCGGACACGGCGACCATCGGCGCGTCCGGCGAGGTCGCCGTCCGCACGCTCTTCCTCAGCGTCCCGATCGGCACCCCCGCCCACACCTGGGCGTCCCCGAGCACCGCGACCTGCGTCGCCACCCGCCCGTACGCCTGCGCGAAACCGAGCGCCGACTGGGTGTCCGATCCCTCGGTGGGCACGACGACGACATAGCTGGTGGCGGTGTAGACGGGCGCCTTCACCACGCCGTACGCGCCCCCGGCCGCCCCGCCCAGCAGCGCACCGGCGGCGAGCAGGGACCAGGAGGGCAGGGACCTGGTGCGGACGCCGTGAGCCGGTCCACGGTGAGAAGTGTCGGTCATACGTTCAGGCGTGCGGTCGGTCATGCGGAACTCACTCCCAGGGGCGGGGTTGGCGAGGGCGTGCTGGAGACGGCGGCCGCGTACACGTCCATGAGCTGGGCGGCGCTGCGGGTGATGCAGTAGTGCTGGGCGGCGGCAGGGACGGCTCGGGAGCGCGGGCCCTGCGTGCGGAGGTCCAGCAGGGCGCGTACGAACGACTCCGCGCCCCCCTGGACGCGGCGGGCGCCGGCGCTCGCGTCCGGCGGCAGGTCCTCGATCGCCGGGCAGGAGACATAGAGCACGGGCAGCCCGGAGGCCATCGCCTCCACCACCGCGAGCCCGAAGGCCTCCTCGGCGCTGGGCGAGGCGAGCACGTCCATGGCGTTCATCAGGGAGGGCAGATCCGCGCCGGGGGCGCCCGCGGCCGGTCGTGCCCCGGTGAGGAGCACCCGGTCGGCGACCCCGGCCCGCTGGGCGGCCCGCCGCAGCACACTCTCCTCCGGGCCACCGCCGACGATCAACAGCCAGCACTCGTCGGGCAGTTGGCCCAGCGCCCGGACCAGCACGTCGAACCGCTTGCTCGCCGCGAGCCGTCCGACGCCGCCGACGACGTACGCGTCCTCCGGCAGCCCGAGCCGCCGTCGGGTCAGCTCGCGCAGGTCCGGGTCGAAGCGGAAACCGGCGAGGTCGATGCCGTTGGGGACGAGCTCGATACGGGCGGCCGGCACACCCCAGCGCTTCAGCCGGTCGGCGACGGTCGGCGAGACGGCGACCGTGGAACGGCCGAGGCGCTCACTGGCGAGGTACAGGGCGCGCACTCCGGCGGACAGCCGACGCCCCTCCATCTGCGAGTCGCCCAGGGAGTGCTCGGTGGCGACGACCGCCCGGACCCCCGCCAGCCGGGCGGCGATCCGGCCGTAGACGCAGGCCCGGTAGAGGTGGGTGTGGACGAGGTCGTAGCCGCCCCTGCGGATCAGCCGCACCAGGCGGGGGAGCGCGGCGAGGTCGCGGTTGCCGCCCATGGCGAGGTGGGTGACGCGGACCCCGTCGGCGGTGAGACCGTCGGCGACCGGGCCCGGGTTGGTGAGTGTCACCACGTCGCAGGCGACCGGCAGGTGGCGCAGCAGCAGCCGCAGTTGCTGCTCCGCGCCGCCGACACCCAGACCGGTGATGATGTGCAGCGCCTTCACGTCGGCCTCAGACCCCCTCGACGGGACGCCTGCGCAGCCGGTGCAGCTTCCGCTTCAGCAACAGCCGCAGGGCCGTGTCCTCCTCGCCGATGTGCACGCGGGGCAGCGCGTACGGGCCGCTCAGCGGGCCGGGGTCGATGGCGCAGGCGTACGCGTACCCGGCGTCCCGTACGGCGTCGACGGCGCGCTGGTCGAGCGTGCCGTACGGGTAGCAGAAGCCCTGGACGGGAGCGCCGGTCAGCTCCGAGAGCAGTGTCCTGCTGTCGACGGTCTCGGCGCGCAGGGTCTCGTCGTCCGCCCGGGTGAGGTCGACATGGGTCAGCCCGTGCGAGCCGATCTCGATGCCCTCCGTCCCGGCGGCCACCCGGATGCCCTGCTTGTCGAGGAGGGGCTTGCGCGGGCCCAGCGGGTCCCAGGCGTTCTCGCCGCCGAGCCGCCCCGGCAGCACGAAGAGCGTGGCACCGCAGCCGTGCGCCCGCAGCAGCGGCAGCGCGGTGTCGACGAAGTCCACGTACCCGTCGTCGAAGGTCAGCCCCACCAGGCCCCGGCCCTCGCCCCGGGCGCGGGCGGCGAGCAGCTCGGCCATGCCGACCCCGCGCAGCCCGCGCCGCCGCAGCCAGCCGAGCTGGGCGTCGAGGCGGTCGGGCGAGACGGTGATGCGGTACGGGTCGTCGGAGCAGTCGCCCACCGAGTGGTACATGGCCACCCAGAGGGGGGTGGCGGTGGTCGTCGGTCTGGGTTCAGCGGTTACGGACATGCGGCAGCCTTCGTGTGACGGAACGGAGAGCGGGGGTGACGCCGGAGGCGCCCATGGCCGAGGCCAGCAGGACGAAGACGAAGGCGACGACCGCGCCGCCGACGGCGAGGCCGAGGACGGGCGAGTCGATCCGGTCGGCGCAGTACATCCCCACCGCGCCCGCGGCCACGGCCGCCCGTACCGGCCGGCTCATCTCGGTCACCACCTGCCGGATACGGATCGGCACCGCCCGGCCGCCCATGCCGTACAGCAGGAGCAGGGCGGTGAGGGTGATGCCGGTGGCGTTGGCGGCGGCGATGCCGAGGACGCCCCAGGAGCCGACGGTGGCCGCGCCGATCCACGAGGTCGCGACGATTCCGGCGGCCATCGCGGCCAGGGGGTACCAGGTGGGCCGGCCCGCCGAGAAGTACGAGCGGACCAGCGCGCTCACCAGGGCGTGGCCGAGCAGCCCGAGGGCGTACACCCGCATCACGGCGGCGGTGGCGGCGGTGTCCTGCGCGGTGAACGCGCCGCGCTGGAAGAGCAGTTCGATCATCTGCGGTCCGCACGCGAAGATCGCCGCCGCGCCGAGCAGCACGATGCACGACACCAGCGCGAGGTCCTTCTCCACCCGGCTGCGGGCCCGCTCGGTGTCGCCCTCCGCCATCGCCTGCGCCACCACCGGGAGGGTGACGGTGCACAGCATCAGCGAGAACGTCATCGGGATCTGGGCCACCTTCTGCGCGTAGTTGAGATGCGAGATGGCCCCGGCGGGCAGCGTCGAGGCGAGGAAGCGCTCGATGAGGACCTGGGACTGGCGGCAGAGCGCGAAGAGCAGGACGGTGGTGATGAGGGTGAGCTCGACGGGACGGGCACTGTCGGCGGCCTCCAGGGCCGCCGCCTCCTGCGGAGCCCGCTCTTTTCTGCGCAACTGTCGTAGCAGGGACGGGAGTTGGGTGAGAATCATCAACACGCCGCCCACCGCCACGCCCACGGCCGCCGCGCGCACCCCCCAGCGCCCGCCGAGCACGAACATCGCCGTGATGATCCCGACGTTGTACGCCACGTAGATCGCCGCGGGCGCCACGAACCGGCGGTGGGCGCGCAGGGCCGCGCTGCAGTAGCCGGCCAGGCCGAAGGTGAGGACACACGTGCCGGTCAGCCGGGTGCAGTCGACGGCCAGCCGGGGGTTGGGCAGCCCGGGGGCGAGGGTCTGGACGAGGTAGGGCGCGCCGAGGACGAGGAGTACGGCCGCCGCCGCGAAGGCCAGTGTCAGCCGGGGCAGCGTCGAGGCGACCAGGGTACGGACGGGGTCGCCCGCGCCGCCCCGGGCCCGGCGGGCCACGGCCACACTGAACGCGGGCACCAGCACGAACGCCATGCCGTCCTCGATCAGCAGCGTCGCCGCGAACTCCGGCACCGTCCAGGCCACCAGGAAGGCGTCCGTCTCGCGGCCGGCCCCGAACAGGTACGACAGCGACTGGTCCCGGCCGAGCCCGAGCAGCGCGGCGGCCGCCGTGAGTGCCGCCGTGACGAGCGTCGCCTTCGCGAGGAACCGTCCCGTGGGCGGCGCGACCTCGGAGAGGTCGGCGGCGCGCGCGCCGGGCACCGAGGGGCCGACGGGGTGGGGGGCGGGTGGCGGGGGACCGACGGCATCGGAGGCCGACGGCTGAGGGGGTGGCTGCTGCGGGGGCAGAGGAGGCGTCGTCGTCATCGCGCCCCGGCCTCCTCCGGTACGCGGGACGCGACGGCCCCGACCGGAGCGGCACCCGTGGCGGTCCGGTCCGCCAGCGCCCACCACGCCACCAGCCCGAAGCACACGGCCGTCAGCACGGTCGTCGGTCCGCCGATGTCCGCGTACACGAAGTCCACCAGCACCCAGACGATCAGCCCACATGCGGCGAGCCCGCAGTCGAGCCCGCCGGTTCCGTCGCCGCGCCGGACCCGCGCGAGGTTCCGCACCCCGCACACCGCCAGCGCCAGCCAGCTCCCCGCCAGCGTCAGGAGGCCGATCAGACCCTGCTCACTCAGGACCAGCAGGTACATGTTGTGCGGCGAGAGCAGCGGCTGCTTCTGGTACGTGGTCCCGGCGCCGGCGATGTCGCTGCCGGAGGAGAGCGCCAGCGAGGCGTGGCCGTCGCGGTGTTCGGGGAAGCCCTTCAGCCCGACGCCGGTCAGCGGCCGCTCGCGCCACATGTCGGCGGCGGCGGCCCACATGGTGTACCGGTCGATGACCGACTGGTCCGGCGCGTCGGCCACCTGGGTGATGCTGCTGATCCGGTCCTGCAGCATCGCGGACCCGATACCGAGCCCGCCGACGAGGACCACACACACGGCGGCGACGGCCGCGAAGACCACCACCGCCCGCCGCAGCCCGGCCAGCACCACCTGGAGTCCGCACGCGGCGGCCGTGGCGATCCACGCGCCCCGGCTGAACGACACCGCCAGAGGCAGCACCAGCAGCGCCGAGCAGGCCAGCGCCCAGGCCCGCTGCTTCGCCGTCGCGGGCGCCAGCGCGAGACCGACCGCGCACACCAGCCCGAACGACACGACGGTCGCCATCCCCATGACGTCCCCGGCCCCGAAGGTTCCGACGGCCCGGATGTTCTCACCGGAGTAACTGGCCCCGGTCCCGGTGGCGAACTGGTGCACACCGACGGCGCCCTGCCACAGCGCGAGCCCCACGAACGACCAGGCCACCACCCGGAAGTCGGACCGGTTCCGGATGCAGAGCAGCACGGCCATCGGCACCAGCACGAAGATCTGGAGGTACCGGCCGAGCCCCTCGACCCCGGCCCCGGGGTCGCTCGCCCCGGCCGCAGCCAGCGCGAGTCCGAGCACCGGCAGCCCCAGGACCACCGCCGTCGTACGGGTCAGGGGGCGCCGCCGGTCCCGCAGCAGCCGTACGGCGCACCACAGCACCAGCAGCCCGGAGACGACGTCGGCGGTGATCGCCCCGCCCTCGGCGCCCTGTGTGATCGGCAGCGCGAGCGCGGCGACCACGGCGACCACGGGCAGGACGGGCGCCGCAGCGCGCAGAGACGTCAAGGTCAGCTTCCCGTCGGACGGACGAGCGCGGCGGCAGTGCGCACGAGGATGCAGAAGTCCTGCCACAGCGACCAGTTGTCGATGTAGGCGTTGTCGAAGCGGGCCCGGTCCTCGATGGAGGTGTCGCCGCGCAACCCGGTGACCTGGGCCAGCCCGGTGATCCCGGTCCGCATCCGGTGCCGTGCCGCGTAACCCGCGTAGGTCTGCCCGAACTTGGCCACGAAGTAGGGCCGTTCGGGGCGCGGGCCGACCAGGCTCATGTCGCCGCGCAGCACGTTCCACAGCTGCAGCAGTTCGTCCAGCGAGCTGCGCCGCAGGAAGCGGCAGAACCAGCCCATCTCCTGCTCGTTCGCCACGCTCCACCGGGTCGCCGCCTCGTGCGCGTCGGCCGGGCGGTGGGTGCGGAACTTCAGCAGCGTGAACGGCAGCCCGTCCCGCCCGATCCGCTCCTGCCGGAACACCACCCCGGGCCCGTCGCCCATCCGCAGCGCCACCGCGCACACCAGCAGCAGCGGGCTCACCAGCAGCAGCAGCGCCCCGGACACGGTCACGTCCAGCAGTCGCTTGCCGAAGGCTTCGTGCGTCCTGGTCAGTTCCAGCCGACGGCAGGCGAACCCGGCGAGCAGCTCGGTCGAACCGTCCCGGTCGTACGAGGGGGACTCGGCGTCCACCTCCCACAGAGCACAGCCGCCGTCCTCCAACGTCTGGAGCAGCGAGGCGCGCTCGACGCGGGAGCCGACGACGAGCACGGCCTGGACGCCGTTCTGGACGGCCGCCCGCCGCACCTCCTCGGTGGTGGTCAGCACGGGCAGGCCCTCGGTCCCGGCCGCATGGTCCGCGACCACACCGACGGGCCGGATGCCGCACCCCGGGTGGCGCAGGAACGCGGCGGCCACGCGCTGCGCGGTCGCCGCCGGGCCCACCACCAGGGCCGCGCCGGGACGTCTGACGAGTGCCCGGCGTCGGTGCCAGTGCACCGTGCCCCGGCCGACACAGGCCGCCGCCGACTGCAGGGCGCAGCCGAGGGCCAGTTCGTGGGCGGCGAGCGCGTGGTCGGGGGAGTGCGCGGCCACACCGGCGCCGAGCACGCACCAGCCGAGCACGATCCGCCCGCACACGGCAGGCAGTTCGTCGAGCACGGCGGGCACGGCGGGCGGCCGGTAGAGGCGCGCCCGGGTGTTCAGCAGCACCACGGCCAGTGCCAGGACGGCGGCCATCAGCGGCCGCCCGGGAGTCGTGTCGCCGGTGAGCGCCAGCACCGCGAGCAGGGCCGCGCCGCCGTCCACCGTGAGCAGCGGCAGTCCCGAGGGAGGCCGGGCGACGGGGCGCCGCCCGGACGGGAGGGCCAGGCCGCCGACGGTCCCGCGCGGCGGGACCACCGAGACGGACGAGCCGCCGAACTCGCGTTGCTGTCCACCGGGGGAGGCAACGGTACTTTCCGTACGTTCCGCAGTCACGTGTGGATGGACTCCCTGCACTCGGTGGCTTTCCCGCGCCGGCCGTCCGCACCGCCGAGCAGTTCGCGGTACACGCCCGCGACGGCCTCGTTCGTGTGCCGCACGTCGTGCGTGGTCAGTACGTGATGGCGGCCCTGGTGGCCGAGCGACTCGCGCAGCAGCGGATCGCACAGCAGACGGGCGACGGCCCCGGCGAGCGCGGCGGGGTCCTCGACGGGCACCGGCTCCTGGCCGGGCGGCAGACTCTCGCGGGCCCCGTCCACATCGGTGAGCACGACCGGCCGCCCGCACGCCATGGCCTCCAGCGGCGCCAGCGCCATGCCCTCCCACCGCGACGGCAGTACGACCAGATCGGCGGCCTGGTACCAGGGCACCGCGTCCGCGACACCCCCGGCGAACAGCACACCCTCGGGGGCCAGGGCCCGCAGCCGCTCGCCCTCCGGCCCGTCCCCGACCAACACCAGACGCGCCCCCGGCACCCGCCGCAGCACCGAGTCCCACGCCGCGAGGAGCACGTCCTGCCCCTTCTGCCGGCACAGCCGTCCCACGCACACCACCAGCGGTGCGGCCGGATCGACCCCGGAGAGCAGCGGGATCCCGGCGCGTACGGCGTCGACGGCGGCGGGGTGGAAGCGCCCCGCGTCGACCCCGTTGGGGATCACCGTCCACCGCGCCCGAACCCCGGCCCGCTCCCCGGTGACCCGTTCGGCCTCGCTGACGCACACCACCCGCGCGGCCCAGCGCGCCCCCGTTCGCTCCCATCCGAGCGCCAGCGCCGCCATCGCGCCGCCCACCGCCTCGAACGACCAGGCGTGCGGCTGGAACACGGTCGGTACGCGCCCCCGCACGGCTAGCCGGCCCGCCAGCCCGGCCTTCGCGCTGTGCGCGTGCACCAGGTCGGGCCGTACGTCGTCGAGGATCCGCCGCAGCCGGCGCACCTCGGACACGAGGGTGGGCCCCGGCGACCGGGTGGCCGCCCAGTGCCGTACGTCCGCGCCGAGCGCGCGCAGGCCCGGGGCGAGCGGGCCGTCGGGGCAGGCCACCGTGGCGTGCAGGCCGTCGGCGAGCTGAGCCCGCACCAGGTCCGTCACGACACGGGCCACGCCGCCGTCGACCGGCTGGGTGAGATGCAGGACCCGCGACGGAGGGTCGGATGGTGACAGTTGCATGCGGGTTCCTTGCTCAGAGGCGGCGCCGGGCGGCGCGCGTCACGGCTTGGCGTCGACGGCGACGAAGAGCGCCCCGACCCAAGCCGCGTCCCGCTGCGAAACGATCCGGAAGGCCAACTGGTCACCGCCACGCCGGATTTCATCGCCCAGTTCGAGAACATCCGAGTCGTATCCGAGCGTGTTCGAGTACGCCGGTGTACGCCCCGAGATGCGCGGCCCCGGTTCGCTGATCGTTGAATTCAGTACGTCGTCACGTGGGTTGGCCGCGTCGCCGAGCGCGACGGCCGGGCCCTGCCCGGTCGAAACGGTGAGCGAATCACCCCGGCTCCCCCGATCGCCGTTGTAGGCGACCAGGCCCACGGTCCCGCGCGCGCGCTCGGGCAGCGCCATTCCGTTCAGCCGGACGCGCTGCTCCCCGCCCTGCGTGAGTGTGTCGAAGCCGTCCCACATCGCCAGGTGCCGCAGCGGCTCCGCCGCGTTCTCGTACGCCACCATCAGCGTCCAGCCGCCCCATGCCCCGGCCGCCGAACGTCCCATGGCCACATTGACCTGCGCCACCGTGTAGAGCCCCGAACCGCTGGACCGCACCAGCTCCGTGACGTCCGCCGAGGCCTGGAACGCGTCCGCGCCCCGCGCCACCCGATGCCCCACCACCGAGTCCGCGAGCACCTCCTTGTACTCGCCCCCGGGCTCCGCGACGAGCACGCGCCCGTTGTCCTTCGGCGGCTTCTGCTCACCCACCAGCAGGTTCCCGCCCCAGTACAGCCGCGCGTACGACACCCGCGCGCCCGGCGGCAGCCGGACCTCGCCCCGGCTGGAGTTGTAGGTGTTCGGGTCCTGGTCGACGTCGATGTAGAACATGTCGAAGTCGTCGTTGACGGCGGTACGCCCCGCACGCGCGTCGGCGCACGACGGCGCCGCGGGCGCGGGCGCCGTGGACGGAGCGGCCGTGGCCGGGGCTGCCGTCACCGGTGTACGGCAGGTGATCGAGGAGTTGGCAGCGCGGACGATCCCGCCGTGCTGCACCGCCCGGTAGCGCTGCCCGAAGGCGAGGCGCTCGGCCTCGGGCGAGGGTGCGGGTGGCGGCGCGGCCGTCGCGGGAGCGCCCGGCCCCCAGAGGGCGGCGAGGGCGCAGCAGCCCACCATCGCGCGGCGCAGCAGAGGACCCGGATGAATTCGCATGACCGGCGGTGCCCTTTCGGGAGCTCGTTCGGGTGCTTGTCTGGGGAAAGTCGAGGACCGTCGAAGGGCCGAAAATCTGCGGATCTGATAAGGGCCGCAGCGACCTGGGGAGGTGCGCAACTCTAGCCCGCTATGCGTACTTATCTGCGGAACGCGCCAACTGTGTCGGAATGGTGAAGCAGGCGTTCTGCGAGATCACCCCTTTGGAGGCACAACCCCCGGTGCATGCCGCGCGTTGACTCAGCGCCGGGCACCCCCGCCCGAGTGTTTATGCATCAACTCCAAGGAGCACCTCTCCATGTCGCGTATCGCGAAGGGCCTGGCCCTGACCTCCGTTGCTGCCGCAGCCGTGGCGGGCACCGCCGGCGTCGCCACCGCCGACAGCGAGGCGAAGGGCTTCGCCGCCCACTCCCCGGGCGTGCTGTCGGGCAACGTCGTGCAGGTTCCGGTCCACGTGCCGGTCAACGTGTGCGGGAACACCATCAACGTCATCGGTCTGCTGAACCCGTCGTTCGGCAACAAGTGCTTCAACGACTGACGTTCGAGGACTGACGTCCCCGCACTGAGGTTCGCGCGTTGAACACGAGTCGGCCGTTCTCCCCACGGGGAGGGCGGCCGCTTCGTGTTGCTCCAGATGGGGCCCTTCGGTTGCAGACGCCGATCATCGATTTCACGGTGAGAAGACGATTTTTCGCACCGATTGAAAGGAACATCCATGCGTGTTCTGCCCGCACGGCGTCTCGCGGTCTCCGCACTCTGCGCCACGCTCCTGCTCGGCGTCTCCGCCCCGGCCGCCCTGGCGGCCGACGTCGAGTCGGCGCGTGACCGCGCCCGGTCGGCAGCCCCCGTCCCCGGCGCGGACGCGGAGGCGCTCCAGGCACAGCTCAAGGGCCTCGGCGACCTCGGTGGTGTACTGAAGCCGGTGACCGACCTGCTCGACGCCGTGCTCAAGGCGGACAACGGCCGGCTCCCCGCCGACCAGGCGGCCAAGCTGGGCAAGGCCGTCCAGGACGCCATCGCCAAGGCCAAGGCGGAGGCACCGGTGACCCCGCCGGCCGTACCGCCGGCCGCCCTTCCGGCCGACCCGGCCGCGCCCGCCGTGCCCAGCACCCCGCCCTCCGCGACCACGCCCACGGTCCCGGGAGCCCCGGTGGTGCCGTCGGTCCCGGCCGCTCCGCAGCAGGCCGTCACGCTGCCGGCGTTCGACCGTGGTCTCGCGCAGCCGGCCGGTAGATCCGCGGCGGACCCGGTGACCGACGCGCTCACCGCCCTGCAGGTTGCGGTCGACACCCTGCTCAAGGCGGTCGCTTCCGGCGATCCCGCCCAGGTGCTGCCCGCCGTCACCGGCGTGGTGAACAGCCTGGTCAAGCTCATCGCGGCCACCCTCCTGGGCAGCAACCTGCCCGCTCCGGCCGCCCTGCCGCCGGTGCAGACTCCGGCGGACCCGGCGGTGACGCCTCCCACGGACGCGTTGCCGGAGGCGCCGCCCGTGGGGTGAGGTCGAGGTGAACCGGCTGGGGCGAGCAGACCGCGGTTCACCGGCTGAAGCGAGCCGACCGAGGTGAACCGACTGGGGCGAGTCCGTCGCTCTCCGCCGGCCGTCGGACCGACCGCCGTCCGGGTCGGTCCGACGGCTGTTTCGTATGACCTGTTGTTCGGCGTCAGATATGACCTGTCCGGTAAGGGTTTCCGTCGGAGCGAGGGCTCGTTGGACACGGCGCAGTGCTTCCAGTACCGAGGAGAGGAACACGATGAAGTCGCTGAAGGCCGCCGCTGTCGTCGCAGGGTCCATGGCCATCGCCGGTGCCGCCGCACCGGCCTTTGCCTACGACGCCACGGACGTCACGCCCACCAGCCTCAACGGTGCGGTGAACACGCTCTTCAAGGGGCCCATCGAGCCTGCGCCGTTGCAGCACCAGTCGAACGCGCTCGACACGGAGAGCAAGGGCTCCGTGCTCCACACGGTGAGCGGTGCGACCAAGGCACTCAACTCTCCCGGCGGCCCCAGCAAGCTCCTCGGCGGTCTGCCCCTCCAGGGCTGAGGGTCCCCGCCGCAGCCCCGCAGGGCCGGTTCCGCGAAGGTGCGGCACCGGCCCTGCGCGTTCCTCGGTCCCTCCGGCGGGTGAATTCCACGTTGTTCGAGGCGTGTCCCTCGTTCGTGTGGTCGGTCGTGGTGTGTCGCCCGGTCGGGTGAAAACACGGCTGAGTCGTTTGGCGGGCGTGGATAGGGTTCCGCGGTGACTTCAACTTCCGCTGAAATTCGTCCTTTCCGCCCAGCCGACCTCGGCACGCTCGTCGTCATGGCGTGGAGTGGTGAAGCCCCCGACGGGGACATGCCCTATCTGTTGGCCTACACCCTGGGCGACGGCCGGAACGGCCCGGAGGGCTCCACGGCCGCCGTGGCGGATCTGCTGACGAGCCTCGGTCTGTCCATCGGTGAGAAGGTCGTCGACGGCGCCGCCAACCCCAGCCTGCCGGTCACCCTGCTCGTCGAGGCGGGCCAGGCCGTCATCACGCTGCCCCAGCTCAACGCCCAGTGCCCGGCCCCGCCGGAGTGGCTCGCCGCCGTCGGCGCACGAGGCTTCGCCTACCTGCTCTTCGCAACCCGCCCCTGGCCCGAGGCCCGGCCCGGCATGCCCGTCGAGCCGGAGGCCCTCGCCGCCTTCGCGGGCGACACCGCGACGCTGACCAGCGCGGCGCACGTCCTCCTGCCGGCCCGCAGCCTGCGCGGTTGATGACCGCCCCGGCAGGGCGGTCGGTGCGTACGGCCGGCGGCAGCCGTGCCTTCGCGATCCTGCTGCTGATCACCGGCGCGGCCGGGCTGCTCGCGTCCTGGGTCATCACGCTCGACAAGTTCAAGCTGCTGGAGGACCCGAACTTCACCCCCGGGTGCAGCCTCAACCCCGTGGTCTCCTGCGGCAACATCATGAAGAGCGACCAGGCCTCCGCCTTCGGGTTCCCCAACCCGATGCTCGGCCTGGTGGCCTACGGCATCGTCATCTGCGTCGGCATGAGCCTGCTGGCCGGAGCGGCCTTCCCCCGCTGGTACTGGCTGACCTTCGGCGCGGGCGCGCTGTTCGGGGTCGGCTTCGTGACCTGGCTGCAGTTCGAGTCGCTGTACCGGATCAACTCGCTGTGCCTGTGGTGCTGCCTGGCGTGGATCGCCACGATCGTCCTTTTCTGGTACCTGGCCTCTTTCAACGTCCGCAACGGTTTCCTGCCCGCACCGGCCTGGCTGCGGGGCTTTCTCGGTGAATTCACGTGGGTGCTTCCGGTGGTGCACCTCGGAGTGATCGGGATGCTCATCCTGACCCGTTGGTGGGACTTCTGGACAAGCTGACCAATGGACCGATAGGCCTCTCGGACTAATGCGGCAGGCGGGTGAATCTTGAGCTGAGGGAGATCTCCGGATCGTTCACCCGGTACGGACGCCGAGCCTCGGATCACGGCTCGCGCACCGCCGATTCCGAATCCGTCGATTCGGTTGATGCGGTCGATTCCCACGATCGCCGATCCTGGATCCGCCCATTCCTGAAAGGGACCGTACCGAGATGAAGCCGACCACACGAGGAACCCTTGCCGCCGTCGTCACCGGTGTGGCGGCCGCTGTGGGCGCCTCCGCCGCTCCCGCCGCCGCGGCCGGGGCGGTCCCCGTCCCCCTGCCGCTCGACGCGGTGGAGCACTCCCTGAACGTGAAGGCGCCCAAGCTGGGAGGGGAGTTGCCGCTGCTCATGCCAGGCGCTCCCGAAGGAGGACCGAAGTACGTCGAGGGACGGCTGCTGCCTGCGAGCGCCCTGCCGCAGATGCCGCTCGGCGCCGCGCTGCCGGGGCTGAAGGCCGAGACCCCGCTGCCCCGGATCGTCGGGGAGGGCTTCGAGCGGGTCGGCGTCGACGCCCCCGCCGCCGACCTGCGGACCCTGACCCCCGGGCTGAACGTGGAGACCCCACTGACCGCGCCCGACCCCGCTGCGCTGGGCGTGCCCAGCCTGAAGGACCCCCAGGTGGCCGTCCTCCCTCCGCTGCTGCGGACGGCGCCGACCGCGAACCTCGGGCTCGTCTGAGCCCGTGGCGACACGGAGACGAGGCCCGGGGGCGTACGAACCCGGGCCCGGCCGTCCGGGGGCACCGCTATCGAACACGACGAGGAGAGAGTGTTGTTCGTCAGCAGAGTGACGGTGGACCCCGAAGCCGGTCGCGGCAGAACGCGCCGCAACGCGCTGCGCGCCCTGGGCGTGTCGGCCGTCGCCTTGGCCGTGGCCCCCGTCGTCGCCGCCGTGTGGCCCCGCCGGTCGGCGCGGCCCGAGGAGGCGGACTTCCACGAGACGTACCGGGGCCGCCGTATCCGCGGCGTGAAGTCCGACACGGGCCAGGCGGCCTACCTGGGTGCCCGGACGCCCGGCCCAGGCGAGTGGGACATCACCGTCGACGGGCGCGCCCTGCACCTCATGCGCCGCGCGGACGGCACATACCTGAGCATGATCGACCACTACCGCTCGTACCCGACGGCCCTGGAGGCGACCCGCGCCGCCGTCGAGGAACTGGGCGCCACCCAGCGCCTGCGCGTGTGGGACAAGGCGGAGGGAGCGGTCGGCCATGGCCTACACACGTAAGGACGTCAGCACGCTCACACGCACGGAGCGGCGGCGGTTCGTCGCCGCGCTGCTGGAGCTCAAACAGCGTGGCGAGTACGACGAGTTCGTGCGGATGCACATCGACCACTACGTCTCCGACGGCGACGGCGGTCTGCGTACGGCCCACATGGCGCCCTCCTTCCTGCCCTGGCACCGCCGGTTCGTACTGGAGCTGGAGAAGGCGCTGCGCCGGATCGACGACTCGGTGACCGTGCCGTACTGGGACTGGACCCGGGACCGTACGACCACGTCGGTGCCGTGGACCGTCGATCTGCTCGGCGGCAACGGACGGCGCTCCGACCTGCGGGTGATGACCGGCCCCTTCGCGTACGGGACGGGCAGGTGGACCATCAGGGAGGGGCTGACGGACATCAAGTACCTCACCCGGGACTTCGGCTACCCGCGCAACCCCGTCGGCCTGCCCACCGCCCTTGACCTGGACACGGCCCTCGCCGAGCCGGTCTACGACAAGACCCCCTGGAACTCGGTCACCCGCGGGGGCTTCCGCAACCGGCTCGAAGGGTGGGGGCAGGGGACAGGCAACGGCTCGTGGCTCAACCACAATCGCGTGCACCGGTGGGTCGGCGGGCACATGGTCGGCGGCGCTTCCGTCAACGACCCCGTCTTCTGGCTGCACCACGCCTTCATCGACCTGCAGTGGACGCGCTGGCAGCGGCGTCACCGGAACGGGCGCTATCTGCCGGCCAAGCCGCTGGGGAAGGGCCACTCGCAGCGGGGGCGGATCGTCGCGCGCGATGAGCGGATGCCCCCCTGGAACGTGACTCCGGGCAGCATGGAGGAGATCGGTCACCTGTACCGGTACGCGTGACCGGCGGAGGTTTCTGGGGATGACAGGAAGCCCCCGACGGTGTCCCACCGTCGGGGGCTTCCTGTCACTGCCTTGTCGCTGCTGTGCCGCTCGGGGGTGTAGGCCCCGTCAGTGGCCGTAGCCGGACGGGCCGTGGTTGCCCTTGTGGCTGTCGCCGCCGTTGTTGACGCAGACGTTGCCGAAGGCCGGGTTCAGCAGGCCGACGACGTTGATCGTGTTCCCGCACAGGTTGACCGGCACGTTGACGGGGACCTGCACGATGTTGCCCGACAGGACACCCGGGGAGCCGACGGCCTTGGCCTCGGCGCCCGCGTCCGCCGCGGCCAGGCCGGCGCCGCTGAGCATGACAGCGGACGTGCCGAGCGTGACGACGGCTGCCTTCGCGATGCGAGACATCACGTTCTCCTTCTTGATCGGTGAGTACGACCCCTCTTCGCGGCCGTACGCCCGTTCAACGCGCCCGCGCACCGGGGGTCACGGCGTCTGCCGGGGGATCACCCTTTCCGCACGGGAGCGTGGGGCGGCTCGCACGGCGTCCTTCCGGCGGGGACCGACGGCGCTGGCGTCGACGCCGACGGCCGCGAAGCCCTCCTCGCGCGGGGCGGTGAGCAGGGTGTTCCCGGTCGATGACGGCGTTGCGGGAGGCGATGACCGGGTGGGCCGGTCGGCGGTCCCCCCCTCGCGGCGGACCGGTCGGCGCCGAGTTCGACGCAGCGGCACCCGGCACCCGGCGGCCGGTCCGTCGGACAGGGTGACTCGTCCGGGTGCCGTTCAAGGGAATCCGGGTGTCGTTCTCCGAGATCAGGGCGTGGCGTCGATTTCGGAGATCAAGGCCTCGACGCGGGTCCTGATCCGGTCACGGATGGGGCGGACCGCCTCGACACCCTGGCCGGCCGGGTCCTCCAGCGCCCAGTCGAGGTACTTCCTGCCCGGGAAGATCGGGCAGGCGTCGCCGCAGCCCATGGTGATGACGTAGTCGGAGGCCTGGACGGCTTCGGTGGTGAGCACCTTGGGCGCGGCGCCGGCGATGTCGACGCCGACCTCCTTCATGGCCTCGACCGCGGCCGGGTTGACCTCGTCGGCGGGGAGCGAACCGGCCGAGCGGACCTCGATCCGGTCGCCCGCGAGGTGACGGAGGAAACCGGCGGCCATCTGGGAGCGGCCCGCGTTGTGGACGCAGACGAAGAGCACGGAGGCGATGGGGGAGGTCATGGGTGGCGTTGCTTCCTTCGCTGGCTTCCCTTGCGGGGCGGCTCGCTTCGGACTGAGGTGTTGTGACAATATCAGCGCATGCTGAAGTCAGTCGACAGTGATGCAACTCGAGGTCGGAGCCGGGACCCGCTGCCGGATCCGGTTCGGGAGCTGATCCGGGTGCTGGCCGACCCGCTTCGCCTCCGGATCGTCACCCTGCTCGCGCACGAGACCCTCTGCACGACTCACCTCGTGGAGGAGACGGGCGCCAGACAGACCAACCTCTCCAACCACCTGAAGGTGCTGCGCGAGGCCGGGATCGTGGAGACGGAACCGTGCGGGCGGTGGACGTACTACCGGCTCCGGCCGGAGGTCCTCGCCTCCCTCGCGGGCGGGTTCGCCGAACTGGCCGAGGCCGCGCGGGTCACGGCCGAGAACGACGTGAAGCGGTCCTGTTCCTGACCGGCGTCGCCGGTCCACGCCGAGGAGTCCTGATGACTGCCATCGAGGAGAGCACCACCGGGGCCGTTCCGGTTGCCGTTGGGTCCGTGCGTACGCCGTTGGGGGCGCGTGTCGCCGCCGAGTTCGTCGGTACGGCGGCGCTGGTGACGGTGGTCGTCGGGTCCGGTATCCAGGCCACCGGACTGACGCGTGACGTCGGGGTGCAGTTGCTGGCGAATTCCCTCGCCACCGTCTTCGGGCTGGGGGTGCTCATCGTCCTGCTCGGGCCGGTTTCCGGCGCGCACTTCAACCCGGTCGTGACCTTGGCCGAGTGGTGGACGGAGCGGCGGAGCGGCGGTGTGGGGGACCCGGAGGCCGCGGGGGCGGCCGGAGTCGAGGGTGCCACGGGTGTCATGGGCCGCGAGGTGGCCGCGTACGTCTCCGCTCAGACTGTCGGGGCGGTCGCCGGGGCCGTGCTGGCGGACGCGATGTTCGCGGAGCCCCTGGTGAAGTGGTCCACGCATGAGCGTGCGGCCGGGCATCTGCTGCTGGCCGAAGCGGTCGCCACGGCCGGTCTGGTGCTGTTGATCTTCGGCCTCGCCCGCACCGGGCGACTGAGGTTCGCACCGGTGGCGGTGGCGTCGTACATCGGTTCGGCGTACTGGTTCACCTCATCCACGTCCTTCGCGAACCCGGCGGTGACGGTGGGCCGAGCCTTCACCGACACCTTCGCGGGAATCGCGCCGGGGTCGGTCGCCGGTTTCGTGGGGGCTCAACTGGTGGGTGGGGCGATCGGGTTGGGGCTGGTGACCGTCATCTTCCGGGCCGCCCCCGCCCCGCGGCCACCCGCCTCGTAGCCCTCGCCCACGGGCTCCCGTGCCGAAGGCTTCGCGGACGGCTCTCGGGGCGGGGCGGGGAGAGGGAGCGGCTCCACCGCGAGACGCTCGCGGTGGAGGTGGTGTCACCGGAAGGAGCGGTGCAGGGCGTGCGTGTCCGCGCGTTCAGAGTCGCGGTTGCCCCTGAGTGCCCCATGATCTGAGGCTGGTTCTCGCCATACTGCCCTCTGCCGTCCCGGCTGGGTGTCGCGGCCCCGAGGGGAATGTGTCTGCCGGGATGTTCCCTGGTCGGAACCCGTGTGGCGCCCCGGCAGGACTCGAACCTGCGGCCAAGCGCTTAGAAGGCGCTTGAGCGGACCACTGGGTGAGCGGGTCTGACCTGGCCCTTTCCGGGCACCGACTCCGGACGTTCGGCGACTTCGACACGCATTCGACCGAGGAGGATACGAACGCGCTTCGGCTACGTCCACGCATCCCGGGCGCACTTGGATGTCAGCGGAACAGCTGCGGCACTGGGCAGGCCTCCAACGGCTCCTCCGGCCGGTCGGCCCAGTTCCACCAGACATGCCGACCGGCACATCTCCACAGCGACCGGCAGACCCGCCGGCCGTCGTCCTCCCGCCTGGACAGTAGGAGGCCGCCGAACTCCATGAGCCGGCCGCAATCGGGGCAGGCCGGGGCGTCGTTGGTCATGCGGCGCACACTAGTGCTGGAGACCGCATGGGTTCACCGGGTTGAGGTGGAGTCGCGCCTCGACGCACCCGTGCCTGGCATGATCTCCCGCATGTTCGAAGAGAGGCTGGACGCGCTGGCACAGATGATGGCCGAGCATATGGCCGCGCCGTTCCCTCCGGGCTTCCGCGGCCTTTCCATCGAAGGTCGGGACATGGTGCTGCTCGATGCGGACTCCTACGCCTACGCGGCCGTTGTCCTCGAAGGCCCGCTCGATGAGCGGCGTCGCGCTGGCTTGAGCAGGCTCACAGCGGCGTTCGAAAAGGTACTTCCCGCGATCGGCGACGAGTACGGGGCCAAGTACTACACACACGTGCGCGACATGGCAGTGCTGGCAGCCGAAATCGAGACCTTGCGCGACAAGTAGACCTCCGACCGCCACGACCACCCGCCGGTGAACCTACGCGCTCACAGCGCTACCGGTTGATCGGGATCTCATAGACGATCTCGCAGTGCGCGGCGGGCACAACGATGTCCGCTGTCTCCACGGGCTGCCCCTGGTCGCTGTAGTACGTCCGTCGGATGTGCGTGACGAGCGCGGCCTTCTGGATGCCGAGTAGTGACGCCTCCTCGACGGTCGCCTGCCGTGGCTCCGGCTGCTCCACGGCGTGGCCGACGGTGATGCCGATCGAGGCCATGCGGTTCACGACGCCGCCCCGGCGTGTGGCCCTCCCTCGGGGAGGACGACGAGTGACCTTCCCCTCGTAGCGTTGAGGCTGTGACTGCAGGGGAAGTTGAGAGTCATGGCGGAGAAGCGACAGTCGTACGATGCCGAGTTCCGTGAGGGGGCTGTGCGGATCGTGACTGGGACGGGGAAGACGATCGCGCAGGTAGCGGCCGATCTCGGGATCAAGGAGACCACCCTGGGCAGCTGGGCAGCTGGGCAGCTGGGCAGCTGGGCAGCTGGGTGGCGCGGGCCCGGAGGGCCGGCGGGGACGGGACGATGGGCGAGCTGGAACGCGAGGAGCTCGTGCGGCTGCGCCGGGAGAGCGTGGAGAACCGCAAGCGGATCAAGGAAGTTGCGATAGAGCGTGATGTCTTCAAGCGTGCCATGGCTCTCTGGGTGAAGTGACCGAGAACGAACCGGAGGCGCTGGTCGCCTTCATCGGTCGCCAGAGAGCCGAGCACAACGTGCCCCATCGGATGTCCTGTCGCCTGCTCGGGGTGAGCGAGGTGTGGTTCTACGAATGGCGGCGACGTTCCGCGGAGCCGACGGACCGTGAGGTCAGGCGCGTGAAGCTGGAGGAAAGGATCAGGTACTCCTTCCGCGCGTCGGGCGAGACATACGGGTCGCCGAGGATCACGCTGGATTTGTGGGAGGAGGGCTGGCAGGTGTCGGTGAACACCGTCGCCGAGATCATGGCCGAGCTCGGCCTACAGGGGCGCACCCCCCGCGTCGGCGGAAGTCACTGACCCGGCAGGGCAAGCGGAAAGCCGCCCCTGACCTGGTGCGTCGTCGGTTCGACGCCGTCGCTCCGGATCTGCTGTGGTACGGCACATGACCGAGATCGAGACCGGCGAGGGCAAGATCTACTTGGCGACGGTCATCGACGCGTTCTCGCGGCGCTGTCTCGGCTACGCGATGGGCGAGCATCACGACGCGGCCCTGGCCGGGGCGTCGTTGAAGATGGCGGCCGTGACACGTGGCGGCAGCCTGGATGGGACGATCTTCCACAGCGACCGCGGCGCGGAGTACACGTCCGAGGCGTACAACAAGCTCTGTGACCGCCTGGGCGTGGTGCAGTCCATGGGACGGGTGGGGTCCGCTCTGGACAATGCCGCCGCGGAGAGTTTCAACTCGCTGATCAAGGTCGAGTACATCCACCGCCGACAATTCGCGACCCGGACCGAGGCCCGCCTGAAGATCGCCACATGGGTCACTGGGTTCTACAACCCGCGACGAAGGCACAGCGCGGCCGGCGGCCCACCGCCCGAGGAGTTCGAAAGAACCATCGCCGAAGCGCGCGAGCGACACGGCCAGAAAGATCAGACCGCATAACCAAAGTCTCTACAGAACCAGGGGATTGACAGATGCTGCTGTGGCTGCCGCGGAAGGTGCCGGTGCGGCAGGCGTGAGGCCACGGCCGCGCGGGCCTGCCGCACAATCTCCGGGCCCGAGGCTCGAAGAAAATCCTCCGCGCGGCGGTGCAACGAAATCCGATCCTCATGGACTCCTTCAACCATCTAGGAGGTGACCATGTTGGATCGGAAAGAGGCTCGGGACGCGGAGTTCCAGAGCTTCGTCGTCGGCCGCTGGCCACGGTTGCTGCGCACGGCATTCCTGCTCACGGGGGAGCAGCATGCCGCGGAGGACCTGGTCCAGTCGACGCTCGAACGGGCCTATGCGGCCTGGCGCAGGGTCGGCGCGGCCGACGACCCCGACGCGTACATACGGCGCGTGATGATCAACGCGCACGCCCGCAGGCACCGCAGACGTCTCAAGGAGTTCCTGGCGCCGAAGGACCACTCGGGCCTCACCCACGAGCTGCCCGACGCCGACGACCGCATCGCGCGGTCTGACGACCGCGGCGCGCTGCTGACGGTGCTCGCCGCACTGCCCGCGCGCCAGCGGGAGGCGGTGGTCCTGCGGTACTGGGAGGACCTGAGTGAGGCGCAGGCGGCGGAGGCCATGGGATGCAGCGTCGGCACGGTGAAAAGCAACACGGCGCGGGGGATCGCGAAGCTCCGCGCCCTGCCGGGACTGGCCGAGGCACTCACGAGCGGAGGGCGGAAGTGATGAGCGGGGACAGGGAGACGAACCACGACATGACGTACGACGAGGCGCACACGGACATCGCCCTCCTGCTGGCGGACGCGGCGGACGAGGTCGAGGTCGGCGCGGCCCCCTATCAGGCGGTGGTACGGGGAGGGAGGCGCCGCAAGACGCGCCGCTGGGCGGTGGCCGCCGCGGCCGCGGCGGTGATCGCGGGGTCCACGGGGACGACGCTGGCGCTGGCGGGAGGCACGGGCGGCGGGCACGGGGCGGGGCAGGTGGCCGCGCGGCCCTCGGCGGGGATGGCGAAGCAGACGCCCGAACGGCGGGTGACGACTCTGGCCAGGGGCACGGACCACGGCAGGAAGTGGAAGGTCGACGCCGCCGTCTGGACCGCGCCGAAGACCACGGCGAAGGCACGCGCCCAGCTCGCCGAGATGGCCCTGTACGGGGAGGAGCCGGTCAAGGTGGAGAAGGCCTCGGACCTGGTGGGCAGGAGCTGGCACTTCGTGCACCTGACCGTGGAGGGCAAGCCGTCGACGGTGATCCTGAGAGCAGTCAAGAAGGACGACGTGGTCGCGGGCAAGGGGCTCGAGGCGTACCCGAGGCCGTTGGACACCGACCGGGTCGACGCCCCGCAGCGCCTGGTGATCGGCCAGGTCGCCCGGACCGTCCAGGAGGTCACCTGCACCTGGGACGACGGCACGAAGACCCGGGTGGAACGGGCCGCTGCGGGGGCCGGCGACTTCAAGAACCTGATCCGCGAGGTGGACGGCTCCCCGAAGGACTGGTTCGTGTGCCTGGGACCGGACGGAGTGAACTACGAGAAGGCGGAGGTCACGGGGTGAGGTGAGCGATGCCGGCAGGGCGGCGGCAGGGGTCACCACCCCCACCGCGGCAGCAGGGGTCACCACCCCCACCGCGGCAGCAGGGGTCACCACCCCCACCGCGGCAGCAGGGTCACAACCACCCCTGCTGCCGCCGCCTCCCGCATCGCCTCCATCCGGTTGCGGGTGCCTGTCTTGCCGATCGCGGAGGAGAGGTAGTTGCGGACCGTGGACTCCGAGAGGTGGAGCTTGGCCGCGACGATCTTCCACAGCGACCGCGGCGCGGAGTACACGTCCGAGGCGTACAACAAGCTCTGTGACCGCCTGGGCGTGGTGCAGTCCATGGGACGGGTGGGGTCCGCTCTGGACAATGCCGCCGCGGAGAGTTTCAACTCGCTGATCAAGGTCGAGTACATCCACCGCCGGCAATTCGCGACCCGGACCGAGGCCCGCCTGAAGATCGCCACATGGGTCACTGGGTTCTACAACCCGCGACGAAGGCACAGCGCGGCCGGCGGCCCACCGCCCGAGGAGTTCGAAAGAATCATCGCCGAAGCGCGCGAGCGACACGGCCAGAAAGATCAGACCGCATAACCAAAGTCTCTACAGAACCAGGGGATTGACAGCGGACCAATCCCCTCCCCAAGGGGGAAGGAGTCGACGGCTGTCGCCAAGACCAGCAACGCCGTGGACAAGCGGTCGTTGCTGAACGCGGACCAGGCGGCGGCACTCCTCGGCTGGATCCGGAACAGGCCGCGTGGAGGACAGCGACTGCACGCGTTCTTCGCCACGCTGTACTACTGCGCTCTGCGACCGGAGGAAGCCATAGCCATGCGAGTGCAGGACGTGACGCTGCCAGGACCCGACGGCGGGGACCAGTGGTGCGAGCTGCTGATCCACACGGCGACTCCGGAGGTCGGCAAGCAGTGGACCGACACCGGAGAGATCCACGAGGAACGCGACCTGAAGGGCCGTGTCGAGGGCGAGACGCGCACCGTGCCAGGGCATCCCGCCCTGACGCGCATCCTGCGGCAGCACATCGAGGACGAACAACTCAAGCCAGGGGATCTGCTGTTCCAGGGAGAGACGGGCGGCATTCTCGCGGGCTCGGTCATCCGCCGGGCGTGGCGCAGCGCCCGCAAGGCCGTCCTGCTCCCGCACGTCTTCGACTCGCCCACAGGGAGGCGGGTGTACGACAACCGGCACACGCGCCTCACGAAGTGGCTCAATGACGGAATTCCACCCGCCCAGGTGGCCGAATGGGCCGGGAACAGCGTGCCGGTCCTGCTGGCCACATACGCACGGTGCGTCGAGGGTCAGCTGCCTGACCTGAAAAGGCGCCTGGAGGCCGCTGGAGACCTGCCCGAGCCGGCCGACGGAGACTGAGGCTTCTCGCCAAGAATTTCGACACGTATTCGACAGGGTCACCCGCGAAAACCCGGTGACAGCCGGACAGCCCCGGACCCTCCCCTTGATCGTCGGGGGAGTGTCCCGGGGCTTTGTCGTTGCGAGCGATACCCGCTGTGACCAGCAAAAAACCCTCCCAAAGGGAGGGTGGAGACTTGCGCCCCCGGCAGGACTCGAACCTGCGGCCAAGCGCTTAGAAGGCGCCTGCTCTATCCACTGAGCTACGGGGGCCGGTGTGGTGGCCTCTGTCGTGGTGCCCGGGTGTGGGCTGATCCGTGACGTTGCCGGGGACAAGGATAGGGCTCCCGAGTCCTTGTCCCTGTTGCTTCGCCTCCGTGGCTCAATGTGGAGGTTCGGTGAAGCGGTCCTGATAATCGCAGGCAGGTACGAATCGTGCACCTCTTTTGGCGCCTCGGGCCCCGGGTGTTGTGCACTCGTTATGCCTGCGCCCCTCTCGTCCCCTCCGTCCCGTGTGTCCTGTCGGCGCGCAGGCGTACTTATATGCTTCAGAATGTCCACAAAATTGGGCATTCTTCGCATGTGGTGACCTTGGACGTACGGCCCCAGCTGCTCGACGCGCTATCCACCCTGCGCGACCGTGTCGCCGCCGCGCGCTTCCCGCTGCCCCTGGCAGGAGCCCCGCGCGCGCGTGCCGACCGCGACGAACTACTCGCGCAACTCGACGACTACTTGGTGCCCCGGTTGCGGCAACCCGAAGCGCCGTTGCTGGCCGTTGTCGGGGGGTCGACCGGAGCCGGCAAGTCCACTCTCGTCAACTCCCTGGTGGGGCGGAAGGTCAGTGAGGCCGGCGTGCTGCGGCCGACGACCCGCACGCCCGTACTGATCTGCCATCCCGAGGACCATCATTGGTTCAGTGGCATGCGCGTGCTGCCCAACCTCACCCGAGCGTGGGTACCTCAGCAGGAGCCCGGTCAGGATCCGGGCGACGAGTCGTTCCCGCCGGGCGGGGGCAAGGGTGGCGGCAAGGGGAGCGAGCGCATTCTGCGCATCGAGACCGCCGACAGCCTTCCGCCCGGGCTCGCCCTCCTCGACGCGCCCGACGTCGATTCCCTGGACGCCGACAACCGCGTCCTCGCCGCCGAACTCATCTGCGCCGCCGACATCTGGGTGATGGTCACCACGGCATCCCGCTACGCCGACGCCGTGCCGTGGCATCTGCTGCGGTCCGCGAAGGAACACCGGGCGACCCTGGTGACCGTGCTCGACCGGGTGCCCCACCAGGTGGTGTCCGAGGTTTCCCGGCAGTACGGGGCGCTGCTGACCAAGGCCGGGCTCGGTGACGTGCCCCGGTTCACCGTGCCCGAGCTGCCCGAGTCCGCGTGGGGCGGCGGGCTGCTGCCGGGCACCGCCGTCGCATCGCTACGGGCCTGGCTCGTCCAGCAGGCGACCGATCCGGCAGTCCGGCACGAGGCCGTGGCCCGCACCGCGCACGGGGTTCTCGACTCGCTGAGGTCCCGGATGCCCGAGCTGGCGAGCGCGGCGGCCCAGCAGTACTCCGCCGCCCTGCGGCTCACCACCGCCGTCGACACGGCGTACGACAGCGAGCACGCGCGCGTGAAGGGGCGTCTGCAGTCGGGGGCCGTACTCGCGGGGGACGCCCTCAAGCGGTGGCGCAGCTATCCCCTCGACTGCACCGCCGGTGAACTGCTCGACGCACTGGCCGAAAGCCTCGGCACCCTGCTGCTGTGCGCCGTCACCGCCGCCGACGAGCGGATCGGCGAGGCCTGGCGCCGTGAACCGGCCGCCGTGGCCGCCGGGCTGACGGAACGTGACGCCACGCGGGAGAGCGTCGAGCACCGGATCGGGATGACCGTACGACGCTGGCGGCGCGTCCTTGAGGAGTACGCCGAGGAAGAGGTGCGTGGCCTCGACCGGAGTGTCGCGCCGGACGTGGAGGCGGTGGCCGCCCTGGGCGCCACCGCCCTGTTGGGCGGCCGGCGGGCCCGGTCCGCGGGGGAGGGGCTCGCCGAACGGATCGGGGCGCACGGCGCGCTGCGGCTGCGCGACCGGGGCGGACGGCTGCTCACCGAGTACCTCGACCGGGCCCTCGACACCGAGCGCGAACGCCGTCTCGCCCCGCTCGACGCACTCGACGTGCACCCCGAACCACAGGCCGAACTCATCGCCGCCCTGTCCGTACTGCAGAAGGAGAGGTGACCGCCGTGACCGCCGTCGCTGACCACACGGATCAGACCGGAGACGACGTCCCCGAGACGGGTGACGACACGGGGGCCGACAGGAAGGCCGACAGGAGGCGTGACGATGGGGGGAGGGGCTTCTCCTTGGAGGCCGCTGCCGAAGAAGGGCGCCCGGCGAACCCGGACGGGGGGCCGTCGGGGAGTGCCGAGAGCCGGCGTTCCGAGAGGAGCGAGGCGCGGGACCGGACCGCAGGTCCACCGGCCCTCCCGAGCCGCGAGCAGCGATCGAACGGCGAGCAGCGTTCGATGGGCGGGAACGACGTCCACGCGCGCGTGCCCGACCGTTCCGGCGCCGGCACTTCCGGGGATCCGTCCGCTGGTACGGACTCGGGCGACCCGTGGGACGACGGGCTCATCGCCCGGCGGGCCACCGAGACGAGTGCCGCCGAGCGGGTTCCGGGCGTGGAGAGCAGGGCTTCGGCGGCGCAGACGGTCACCCCGCTCGCGTACGACGGGCGCCTGAGGTCGCGGCTCGACGCGCTGCGGGAGCTGGTGGGGCAGTCCCGTACGCGGCTGGACAGTACGACCCTGGCGGAGGCCGGACGGGTTCTGGACGAGGCCGCGGCACGGCGCAGGCTCTCGGGGCAGCACACGGTCGTCGCCATCGCGGGCGCCACCGGCAGCGGCAAGTCGACGCTGTTCAACGCGCTCGCGGGGGTGGCGATCTCGGAGACGGGCGTACGGCGGCCCACCACGGCCGCGCCCATCGCGTGCAGCTGGAGCGACGGCGCGGCGAGTCTCATCGACCGGCTGGGCATTCCGGGTCGGCTGCGGCGGCGGCCGATGCAGAGCCCGGAGGCGGAGGCCAGGTTGCGCGGCCTCGTGCTGGTGGATCTGCCCGACCACGACTCGGCGGCGGTGCAGCACCGGGAGCAGGTCGACCGGATCCTGGCGCTCGTGGACGCGGTCATCTGGGTCGTCGACCCGGAGAAGTACGCCGACGCCGTCCTCCACGAGCGCTATCTGAGGCCCCTGGCCGGTCACGCGGAGGTCATGTTCGTCGTCCTCAACCAGGTGGACCGGCTGCCCGGTGAGGCCGCCCACCAGGTGCTCGACGACCTGCGGCGACTGCTCGACGAGGACGGGATCGCGCTGGGCGAGCACGGCGAACCGGGCGCCACCGTGCTCGCGCTGTCCGCGTTCACCGGGGACGGGGTGGGGGAACTGCGCGACGCGCTGGAGCAGTTCGTGGCCGAGCGGGGCGCGCCCGCCCGCCGGGTGCGAGCCGATCTGGACGCGGCGGCCGCGCGGCTGTGGCCGGTGTACGCGAACCAGCGGCGTACGGGGCTCAGCGAGCAGGCCCGGGACGACTTCGCCGCGCGGCTTGCGGACGCCGTCGGCGCCACCGCGGCGGGCGAGGCCGCCGAACGCGTCTGGCTGCGCCACGCCAACCGCGCGTGCGGCACCCCCTGGCTACGGCTGTGGCGGTGGTACCAGGACCGGAGCGAACCCCCCACGGGGCGGCTCGCCCTGGCGGCGCCCGTGGACGAGGAGTCCACCGCCCGACAGCGCGTCGAGCAGGCAGTGCGTACGTTGTCCGAGCGTGCCGCGGCGGGGTTGCCCACGCCCTGGGCCCAGGCGGTGCGTGAGGCGGCCGTACGCGGGGCGCAGGGGCTGCCCGAGGCGCTGGACGAGCTGGCGGTGCGGGTCGGGGCGCCGACGGGGCGGCCGCCGCGGCCGGGCTGGTGGCCCGCCGCGGTGCTCGCTCAGGCGTCCATGACCCTCCTCCAAGTCATCGGCGGATTGTGGCTGTTGGGGCAGATCATTGGCTTCATGACACCGAATCTCGGGGTGCCGGTGCTGCTGATGGTGACCGGCATCGTCGGCGGCCCGGCCGTCGAGTGGGGCTGTCGACTGGCCGCCCGCGGTCCGGCCCGGCGGTACGGCCACGAGGCGGAACGGCGGCTGCGGGAGGCCGCCGCCGGGTGCGGCCGGGCGCGGGTGCTGGATCCGGTGGCCGCCGAGCTGCTGCGGTACCGGGAGGTGCGGGAGCAGTACGGGCGGGTGCTGGGGGCGGCCCCGGTGGGGTGAGAGGCGGCCCCTGTGCGGGTGGTTCACCCCGTCGGGTGACGGAGTTGTCCACAACCGGCGGGTAGTGCACAGGGCTCAGCGGGCTCGGCCCGACGACGGCAGTCTGAACACGCGGCGATCACAGCACCGCCGCACGACAGACGCAGCAGTCGTACGGGACGGGCCCGTACGCGTGTCCGGCCGGCGTCGGTGCCGGCGTGAAGGAGGGGTTCGCGAGATGAACGAGACGATGGTGTGCGTGGTGGGGAACGTGGCGACCCAGCCGGTCTGCCGGGAGTTGTCGACGGGTTCGTCGGCCCGGTTCCGGCTGGCGGTGACCTCGCGGTACTGGGACCGGGAGAAGAACGAGTGGACCGACGGGCACACCAACTTCTTCACGGTGTGGGCGCGGCGCACGCTCGCCGCGAACGTGGCGTCGTCCGTGTCACTGGGTGATCCGGTGGTGGTGCAGGGGCGGTTGAAGGTGCGGACCGAACAGCGGGACGGGCAGAGCTGGGCCTCGGCGGACGTCGACGCGGTCACCATCGGCCACGATCTGTCGCGGGGTACATCGGCGTTCAGGCGGGCGGCCCGGGGCGAGACGCCGGTGGGGGCTCAGTCCCAGTCCCGGCCGGAGCCGAACTGGGAGACACCGCCGGCCGGGAGCCGGCTCGACCCGGAAACCGAACTCCGGCCGGAGCCCGTCGGGGTGACGTGACATCAGAACATCAGGCCGTGGCTCCGGTCGTGGCTCATCGGCGAATGCATGGTGAAGAGTCCGTGCGTGCATCTGGTCGATTTGTCGCTAAGAGTTGTTCGCGAGCTGTGCAGGCGATAACGATTCCGATTCGGATCGGTTGTCCGACGATACGACTGGGAAGAGTGGTGCGCCTCATCCCTAGGATGCCGGGCATAGCTCACGGGGCTTCTGATTCTGCTGGTGGGACCACAACCCCCCACGTCAACGGGTCCTGCTCGAAGGGAAATTCTGTGGTTTCTACGTTCTCGGTGTCGTTCTCCGGGTCGTCCGGGTCGTCCGGCTGGGCGGCGTGCAGGCGAGGGGCGGCCCGCCTCGCCGCGGTGTCACTCGCGTCCGGACTCGTCCTCGCGGGTGCGATCGTCACCGCGGGCCCGGCCGTCGCCGACGAGACGGCGCAGAGCTCGGGCGGAGCGACCGCGACCATAGGCGGCCTCAAGACGTACGGGACGGCCGTGCTCCGGACCGACGACGGCCAGGAACAGCAGCTTCCCGCAGGACTGTTCGAGATGTTCGTCGACGGCGGCGGCACCCTGCAGACCTACTGTGTCGACATCCAGAACCCCACGCAGAAGGACGCCGAGTACCAGGAGACCCCCTGGAGCGGCACCTCGCTGGGAGCCAACAAGGAAGCGGGCAAGATCCGCTGGATCCTGCAGAACTCCTACCCGCAGGTGAACGACCTCGCGGCACTCGCCGACAAGGCCGGGGTCAAGGCCCTCACCGAGGAGGACGCCGCGACCGGAACGCAGGTGGCGATCTGGCGGTACTCGGACGGTGCCGAGGTGACGGCTCTGGACCCGGAGGCGGAGAAGCTCGCGGACCACCTGGAGAAGAGCGCGCGGAACCTGGCGGAACCGGCCGCCTCCCTGACGCTCGACCCGCCGGCGGTCTCCGGCCGGCCGGGCGAGCGGCTCGGCCCGGTCACGGTGCACACCAACGCGGACGCCGTGACCGTGACCCCGCCCTCGGACGGGACGGCGGACGGCGTGCGGGTCGTCGACGCGGACGGCGAGGCCGTGACGTCGGCCGGTGACGGCAGTGAGCTGTACTTCGAGGTGCCCGAGAAGACCGCGGACGGCTCGGCCGAGCTGACCGTGGAGGCCTCGACGACCGTGCCGGTCGGCCGTGCCTTCGCCTCCGAGACCCGCAGCCAGACCCAGATCCTCGCGGGCTCCAGCGAGTCCACGGTCTCCGTGACGGCGACCGCGCACTGGGCCGGGAAGGGTGCGATACCCGCACTGTCCGCCGAGAAGAACTGCGCCGAGGGCGGCTTGGAGATCACGGCCGCCAACGAGGGCGACAAGCCGTTCGACTTCGAGCTGATGGGGATCACGTACACCATCGACGCGGGCGAGACCCGCACGGTGACGATCCCGCTCCAGGAGGACCAGGCGTACGACTTCACGATCGAGGGACCGAACGGCTTCGCGAAGCAGTTCCGGGGCGTGCTCGACTGCCGGACGGAGACCGCGACCGGCGCCGGCGGGGACTCGGTCCAGACGCTGAGCGAGCCGAGCCCGGCGACGGTGGGCGGCGGCGTGGCCGCCGACTCCGCCGCCGATCTCGCCGAGACGGGCAGCTCCGGCGCCACCCCGCTGATCGGGGGCATCGCCATCGGACTGGTCGTGATCGGCGGCGCGGTGATGATCCTCCTTCGCAAGCGGAATCCGTGAAGGGACTCCGCCGAGAGAACCGTGCGGTGGATCCGTGAGAGGAAGAGATCCTTGGCAACTCAACAGTGGGTGACCGCGCGCTGACACGTGCGTACGACGCGGCCCCGGTATGCCCCCAAGGCGCCGGGCCGCGTCGCTCGTCCGGGGGGCTTCACCATCCGGTTTCCGTCGAGGGGTGGCCGTGCGGCAAGATGGGTGGTACTGCCCACTGCCAGATTTCAAGTTGCCGGACGGTTTCTCTTGGCTGAGTACATCTACACGATGCGCAAGACACGCAAGGCGCACGGCGACAAGGTGATCCTTGACGACGTCACGCTGAGCTTCCTGCCCGGCGCGAAGATCGGTGTGGTCGGTCCGAACGGTGCCGGTAAGTCCACCGTTCTCAAGATCATGGCGGGCATCGAGCAGCCCTCCAACGGTGACGCGTTCCTGTCGCCCGGCTACACCGTCGGCATGCTCCAGCAGGAGCCGCCGCTGGACGAGTCCAAGACGGTCCTGCAGAACGTGCAGGACGGCGCCGCCGAGATCATGGGCAAGCTCAGGCGCTTCAACGAGGTCGCGGAGCTCATGGCGACCGACTACTCGGACGCGCTCCTGGACGAGATGGGCAAGCTCCAGGAGGACCTGGACCACGCGAACGCGTGGGACCTGGACACCCAGCTGGAGCAGGCCATGGACGCCCTGGGCTGCCCGCCCGGCGACTGGCCCGTCACCAACCTGTCCGGTGGTGAGCGTCGCCGTGTCGCGCTGTGCAAGCTGCTGCTCGAAGCCCCCGACCTGCTGCTGCTCGACGAGCCCACCAACCACCTGGACGCCGAGTCCGTGCAGTGGCTGGAGCAGCACCTCGCGAAGTACCCCGGCACCGTCGTCGCGGTCACCCACGACCGGTACTTCCTCGACAACGTCGCGGGCTGGATCCTGGAGCTCGACCGCGGTCGAGCGATCGGCTACGAGGGCAACTACTCCACGTACCTGGAGAGCAAGCAGTCCCGTCTCAAGGTCGAGGGCCAGAAGGACGCCAAGCGCGCCAAGCGGCTCAAGGAAGAGCTGGAGTGGGTCCGCTCCAACGCCAAGGGCCGCCAGGCCAAGTCCAAGGCCCGTCTCGCCCGGTACGAGGAGATGGCGGCCGAGGCCGACAAGATGCGGAAGCTGGACTTCGAGGAGATCCAGATCCCGCCGGGCCCGCGCCTGGGCAGCGTGGTCGTCGAGGTCAACAACCTCAGCAAGGCCTTCGGCGAGAAGGTCCTGATCGACGATCTCTCCTTCACGCTGCCGCGCAACGGCATCGTGGGCATCATCGGCCCGAACGGCGCCGGCAAGACGACCCTCTTCAAGATGATCCAGGGTCTGGAGGACCCCGACTCCGGTTCGATCAAGGTCGGCGACACCGTCAAGATCTCCTACGTCGACCAGAGCCGCGAGAACATCGACCCCAAGAAGACGCTGTGGGCCGTCGTCTCCGACGAGCTGGACTACATCAACGTCGGCCAGGTCGAGATGCCCTCCCGCGCCTATGTCTCCGCGTTCGGCTTCAAGGGCCCGGACCAGCAGAAGCCGGCCGGGGTGCTCTCCGGTGGTGAGCGCAACCGCCTCAACCTGGCGCTCACCCTCAAGCTGGGTGGCAACCTGCTGCTCCTCGACGAACCGACCAACGACCTCGACGTCGAGACCCTGTCGTCGCTGGAGAACGCGCTGCTGGAGTTCCCCGGCTGCGCCGTGGTCGTCTCCCACGACCGCTGGTTCCTGGACCGGGTGGCGACGCACATCCTCGCCTACGAGGGCGAGTCCAAGTGGTTCTGGTTCGAGGGCAACTTCGAGTCGTACGAGAAGAACAAGATCGAGCGACTCGGCGCCGACGCCGCCCGTCCGCACCGTGCCACCTACAAGAAGCTGACTCGAGGCTGATCTTGCGGCACATCTACCGCTGCCCACTGCGCTGGGCGGACATGGACGCGTACGGCCACGTCAACAACGTGGTCTTCCTCCGCTACCTGGAGGAAGCCCGTATCGACTTCCTGTTCCGCCCGGAGAAGGACTTCAAGCAGGGGTCCGTGGTGGCACGCCATGAGATCGACTACAAGCGGCAGCTGGTCCACCGGCACACGCCGGTGGACATCGAGCTGTGGGTCACGGAGATAAGAGCGGCGTCGTTCACGATCGCCTACGAGGTCAAGGACCCCGAGCAGGTCTACGTCCGGGCCTCGACGGTGATAGTGCCGTTCGACTTCGCGACCCAGCGGCCTCGCCGGATCACGGCCGAGGAGCGCGAGTTCCTGGAGGAGTACAGGGACGACGACGAGGAGGAGGCCGTCGCCGCATGACGGTGCTCCATCTCGCTGACGAGGGGGAGGCGGCGGATCTCGCGGCCTTCCTCTCCAGGCTGCTCCACTACGACCGTGGAGCAGCGGTGCGTCTCCAGGCGACCGGCACGGCACTGGCCGTCTTCGGCCGGCCACCCTCCTTCGAGGTCCTGGCGATCAGGGCCGCGCGTCTCGCCAAGCCCTACGAGAACGGACTCGACGTCACGCTCGACGTGACCGTGTCGGCCGGTGAACTCCTGGAGTCCGTCGACGAGGCCGGGGGTACGGCGCTCGTCCCGGGGGCGGTGACCGGGCCGCCGTGGGCCGGAGTGCTTCCCCCGCGCGGCGGATGGCGGCCGGAAGCGGGACTGCCCGCGCCGGACGCGCTAAGGGCGATGGTCTCCGCGGCGGTGCGCGAATTCCGCTCCCGTACCGAGGAACTGGTGCCCGAGCGGCGTACGCGGGCCGAGCTCGACCGGATCGGGCGGGAGATATGGTCCCGGACGGTCGGGGACACACCTCTGCCGGTGCGGGCCGTGCACGCGGCCCAGTCGCTCGGTTTCCTCCGCACCGCACGGACGGCCGGCCCGTCCGAGGAGGCGTCGCCGGGACTGTTCTCGTCGGGCGCGTGGCTCAGGCTGCGCACGCCGTACGGGTCGATCGCCGTACGCAGGGCGGGACTCGGGGCGTTCGGCGTCAGCGTTCGCTGAGTACGGCACCGCCGGGGTCTCGTCCGTACTTCCGAGTACTGCCAGGAGTGAGTGCCCGGCGGCGGTGCCGGGCCCCACGGCCGCCGCTCAGCCCGGGGCGTTCACCATCGAGGCCGCCGCGTACGTCAGGTAGTTCCACAGCGTGTGCTCGTGTTCCTCGGACAAGGCGAGCTCGTCCACGGCGACGCGCATGTGCTTCAGCCAGGCGTCGTGGGCGGCGCGGTCGACGGTGAAGGGGGCGTGGCGCATACGGAGCCGGGGGTGACCGCGGTTCTCGCTGTACGTGGTGGGGCCGCCCCAGTACTGGATCAGGAACAGCGTGAAACGGTCCTCGGCCGGGCCCAGGTCCTCCTCGGGGTACATGGGCCGCAGGATCGGATCCTCGGCGACACCCTCGTAGAAACGGCGTACGAGGCGCCGGAAGGTCTCCTCGCCACCGACCTGCTCGTAGAAGGTCTGCTCCTGAAGCGTGCCGCGCCGAATCTCGTTCACCTTCCCATGGTCTCAGACGCGGCGGCGGAGGTCTTGAGGCTTAGGACCATCGAGAAGGACGCTGTGGGGAGACCGGCGGCCTGGCAGGGCGCGGGCGCCGGGCGAAGGGGGTGGACCGGTTGATTCCGGACCGGTATGGCGTGGTGCTCGCCTCCGGAGGCGTCCGGCCGCACAGTGGAGGTATGGGCACGCACGCTGTGGACCACGATCTGGAACGCCTCGCCGCCGAGGCCCGGTCGGCGCTGGTGCGCGAGATCGAGGCGAGCGGGGCGTGGGACGCCGACCCGGAGTGGCGGAAGGCGTTCGAGAGCGTTCCCCGGCACCTCTTCGTGCCCTACTACTACGTGAGTGCCGTGGACGGCTTCGAGCGGCTGTGGGGCGAGGAGCGTGACCCGCGGCGGCGTGGCCGCTGGGTGCGGGGCGCGTACGCCGACGCCCCGCTCGCCACCCGGGTGCGCGACGGGCAGTTGATCTCCTCCAGCAGTCAGCCGTCGCTGATGGCGAAGATGCTGGCCGAGTTGGAGGTGGAGGACGGCGACCGAGTGCTGGAGATCGGCGCCGGCACCGGGTACAACGCCGCCCTGCTCGCCTACCGGCTGGGGGACGACCTGGTCACGACCGTCGATCTGGACGCCGACATCACGGAGGCGGCGCGCAGGCATCTGGACGCCGCCGGGTACCACCCGACCGTCGTCACCGGGGACGGGGCGCGCGGGGTGCCCGAGCGGGCGCCGTACGACCGGATCATCGCGACCTGCACGTTGCACTCGATCCCGCGCGCCTGGCTAGCCCAGTGCGCCCCTGGCGCACGCATCCTGACGCCGCTGGCCACGGGATTGGTACGGCTGCTGGTCGAGGACACGGAGCATGCCGAGGGGCGCTTCCTGCACACGTCGGCGTACTTCGTGCCGCTGCGCGGGGGCAGCGAGCCGGAGGCGATGCATCCGCATCTGGGCGGGCTGCCGAGCCGGGCCAGGGACCACGAGCTCTTCCGGTTCCTGCTGGCCCTCACAGCGGGCAGCCTCGACCCGCACGAGGCCCTCGCCCTGTGGCAGCGCGAGGGCATGCCCTCCCGCGAGCGCTACGGCATCACGGTCCGCGGCGAGCACGCCTGGGCCTGGCTGGACGACCCGGAAGGGCCGTACGCCTGGCCTCTCCCGGGCTGAGGAAGCGGGTTCGCCCGAGCATGATCGGAGCCTCGGGGCAGTGATCAGGGCCGACCGAAGTCGCTCGGTCGGCCCTGATCGTTTCGCTGGTGCCGGCTTGTCAGCCCCGGCGGATAGTGATCGTCGTCCACGCGCCCACGTGTACGCGGTCCCCGTCCTGGAGGGGGATCGGGACGAACGGCTGGATGGGGTCCTCGGAACCGTTGACGGTGGTTCCGTTCGTGGAGTTCTGGTCGACGACCGCCCAGCCGCCGTCGGGCTGCTGCACCAGCACCGCGTGCTGGTGGGAGACGCCCGGGTCCTCCGGCGGCACGGAGAGATCAATGTCGGGGGTGTCGCCGGTGGAGTGACGACGGCGCCCGATGGTGATCTGGCTGCCGGTGAGGGCGCGACGCTGCTCCGGGGAGTACGCGGGCAGGTTCAGGCCCGTGGCCTCGGGGCCCGAGCGCTGCATCATCGCCATGAAGTAGTCGCGGTCCGGGCCGATGGTCGCGCTCCAGGTCGTCGGCGCCTGGGGATACGCGGGGCCGGGCGGGGCCTGGGTGGCGCCGGGCGGCGGGTAGCCGTAGCCACCGGGGCGAGCCCCCGCACCACCGGGGCCACCGGATCCACCGGGGCCGGTCGATGGCGGGGAGATCACCCAGTCGTCGTCAGCACCGAAGGAGGGGCCGCCACCGGGGCCCTGACCACCGGGGCCCTGACCACCGGGGCCCTGACCACCAGGCCCACCAGGCCCCCCGGGCTGCGGTCGCCGGGTCTCCTGCGGGAAGGCGGGCGGAGCCGACGGCCCCGCCTGCTGGAACGCCTGCGGCGCCCCACCGGGGCCCTGACCACCACCGGGACCTTGGCCGGGCCCGGGGAAACCAGGCCCACCGGGGCCACCGGGGCCGCCAGGCCCACCCGGCGTAGGGCCGGGCGGCGGCGGAACCGGGCGTGAAGGGTCGCCGCCGAAGCCCGAGGGCCCGGGGCGGGAAGGATCGCCGCCGAAGGCCGAGGGGCTGTGCCGTGAAGGGTCGCCGCCGAAGCCCGAGGGCCCAGGTCGCGAAGGATCTCCGCCGAACGCGGACGGACCGGGCTGGCCGGACTGTCCCGGACCGGGTTGGCCGGGTTGACCGGGCTGGCCCGAGGGCCCGCCGCCGAACCCGGAGGAACCACCCGGCCCCGACGGCCCACCGGGACCACCCGGACGGCCAGACCCACCCGGGCCGCCATGACCGCCGGGACCCCCGTGGCCACCCGGCCCGCCGAACCCACCGTTTCCGCCCGGACCCCCGGGCCCACCCGGACCCGACGGCTCTCCGCCGAACGGCGACCCCGGGGGGATCGGTTCGGCGGGACGGTTGATCTGCGAGGGGCGGGAACCCTGGTAGTCGTACCCGTCACCGCCGCCGAAGGACGGAGGGGGCGGCTGCTGCTGGAACCGGAGCGCAGGGTTCCCGCCGGGACCGGGACCCTGACCGGGACCGCCGGGGCCGGGACCCCCCGGACCGGCGCCGGGTCCGGGCGCCGACGGCCGGGGCGCGGCCGGGGTGTACGTCGTCGCGGTGTTGGTCAGGAAGTTCCACCGGCACTCCTCGCAGAAGGGCGCGCCGCCCTCACGGGGCGTGCGGCACTGCGGGCAGAGTTCCGGCTGGGCGGCGAGGTGCGGGCGTCCACCGGGACCCCCGGGACCGCCCGCGCCCGGAGGCGGGGGAGGTGAACCGGGCGGCGGGTATCCGTAGCCGGCGCCCGGGGGCGGCGGTGGCGGCGGCGGGGGTACGGCACCGGCCATACGGTGACCGCAGACCTCGCACCAGTCGTCGGAACCCGACTGGTGTCCGTTCGGGCAGGTCGGCATGTCGGCGCTTCCCCCTCTCCTTTCCGGCCTCACGGCCGGTTCCTGTGGCCGCGACGGGCCGGTGTGGCTGGTTCTGCCCGGATTTCCGCTGGGAGCGTCAGGCTGACGTGCAGCGGTGTTTCCGGTTGCTTCTGCCTACTTCTTTACACGAACAGTCTTTGTCGACCGTGTTTCGAGAGTCATCTCGTCGGCCTCCGTGACCTTCGCCTTCAGTCGCACAGTACCTGTCGCCGCGTCGACCACGTCCACCACCTTCGCAAGCAGTTTCGCAGTATCCGCGTTGCCCGACGCGCTGGCGAGCTGAACGGCCCGTCCCAACTTGGCCGTCGCTCCGTCGAAATCGCCGGATTTGCGAGCATCGAGCCCCTGCTGGATGACTTGTGCCAGTTCGGCCTGGCCTGTGTAGTGCGCGACCTGGGGGTTGATCGACGTGGACGCGACCATGTCGTCGGTCCACACGGCCTTCACCAGACCCTGCGCGCCGAGGTTCTGTGCCGTGCCGTCGGGCTGGGGGATGACGAGGGAGACGCGGGCGGCCAGCATCTCCTGGCCGAGGGACGCGGCCGGCACCTCGACGCACACGTGGTAGTCGCGGGACTCGTCCCCCCACGAGCCGGTCGGGTAGTCCCCGGCGCGCGGCCCGGACTCGGTGCGACGGTCGGTCAACTGCTCTACCGTGGGCGCCACTTGCTTCACGAACTTGATCTGGGTGCCGACCGGGGTCCACAGTCGCAGAGCGACGTCCGCGACCTCCTTGCCCATGGCCGCCTCCATCATCTGCGTGAAGTCGGCGGACAGGGCGGCCGGGTCGGCGACGATGTCGGCGGTGCCGAGGAGCGCGGAGGCGATCTGGGTGACCTCCTTGACCTCCCAGTCGGTGCCCACTCCACGCGCGTCACACGTGAACCGTCCGGCACAGGCGTCCAGCGCGGCCTTCAGGTCCTGCGGCGACTCGTGCTCGTTGCGGCCGTCGGTGAGCAGGATGCCGTGGCGTATGGCGACGTCCGCCGAGGCGAGCAGCCGGTCCGCGAGCTTCAGCCAGGTGCCGATGGCGGTGCCGCCGCCCGCGCTGAGCCTGCGCAGCGCCTGCTTGGCCTGGTCCCGGGTGGCGGAGTCGGCGACCGCGAGCCGACCCCCGCCGGGGTAGACCTCCCGGGCCACGTGGGTGCCGTCGATCACCGCGAAGTGGACGCCGTCGCGCAGGGTGTCGATCGCGGCGGCCGTGGCGTCCCGGGCGTTGCGCATCTTGGTCGGCGGGTAGTCCATCGACCCCGAGCAGTCGACCATGAGCGCCACGGCGGCGGACGGGCCCTGGCCGGGCGAATAGAGGTGCGGCGCGGCGACCGCGCTGCCGATGGTGCCGCCGCCGGTCGCGCTGACCGTCACGATGGCGTTGACCTCGCGGCCGCCCTCGGGCAGGTACTCGTTCTGGTAGACCTCGACCGAGAACTGCGGCACGTTCGACTTCGAGAAATTGGCCATGCCTACTCTGATCCCCCTAGCAGCCCCACTGTTGGCCCCACAGCCTGTGGGGTGATGACTGTGCGTGCCCGTATGACTGTGCATGCCCGTATGACTGTGCGTGCCCGTACCGGACCGGTCCCCTCCGGTCCGTCGGCCCTTCCCGTCCGGCCGCCGTGGCGCCCGCGGACACCCCGTCCGCGAGCACCCTCAGGCCGATCCTGCCCCCTGAGGAGGTGCCGGGAACGGCATGACGGCCACTGTTACGTTGTCGTGGCCACCGCCGTCGAGGGCCCGGCCGACCAGAACCTGCGCGCAGTGCAGCGGCCTCTCGGCCGCGTCGAGGGGCACGGCCTCGGCCATCTCCTCGGCGGCCTCCGCGTAGTTCCACAGTCCGTCGGTGCACACCACCACTACACCCGGCCGGTCCGGTTTGAAGGAAGCGGTGTGCGGCTCCAGTTCGTACGCGTCCGCGCCGAGCCAGCCGGTGATCGCGTGGGCGCGCTCGTCGGCGTACGCCTCGGCCTCGCTCATCAGTCCCGCGGACACCATCTGTGCCGCCCACGAGTCGTCCTCGGTGAGCCGTGCCGGGGGTGCGCTCCGGTCGACCGGGACCCAGTAGGCGCGGCTGTCGCCGACCCAGCCCACGACGAGCAGGGTCGGGGTGACGACGGAGCCGACGATGGTGCACGCCGGCGCGTTCTGGTGCGGGGCGTGCTCCTGGGCCGTCTCCGGTTCCTCCGCCAGTGCGTTGACGGCGCCTGCGGCGGCGACGATCGCGTCGTGCAGGGCCTGCTGCGGGTGGGTGCCGCGCGGCAGCGAGTCCAGGACCGCCTCGTTGGCGACGCGGGCCGCGGCGAGCGAGGCGTCGTCGGGGCGGGTCGCGGAGGACACGCCGTCGCAGACGATCGCGACGACCGCGGGGGAGCCGTCCGGCAGCGCGGTCGAGGAGATCGCGAACGAGTCCTCGTTGCGGTGGTGGCGCAGACCCCGGTCGCTGACCGCGGCGACCGCGCCCAACTCCAGTTCCATGTGGTCGCGTTCACGCGGCTGGGCGTGCCCGCAGTTCTCGCAGTAGCCGTCCCGGTCGACGTGGCCCGCACGGCAGGCCACGCACACCTTCGTGCCGGCGGGCGGGGTGGCGAGGTCGGCGGTGCGCGGATCCGGCGGCTGGGGCGCGGCCAGTGGGTACTCGTCGGGCTCGCGGGGCCGGTCGAACCGTACGCCCCGCCCCGGACCGGGCAGTTCGCCGCCGCCGGAGTCGGTGCCCGGGATGTCGGTGGGGCGGACCACCGGCGGGGGCGTGTCGGTGCTGGGCTGGGAGGCGAGGGGCCAGTCCACGGGCGAGGCCTCGTCGGGCGCGTCACCCGCCGTCCCGTTCAGGGTGACGGTCGGCTGGTCCTCCGGCGGCGCGGGCGCCGCCGAGAGGTCATGGCCGCACGCACCGCAGAAGCGGTCGTCCGAGGCGAGGGGCCACTCGCAGATCGGGCACTTCGTCAGCGCGGTCGGCTGGGGCATCTGCGACATCAACTACACCCACGTCCGGGGGCGGTAACGGTTGGCACGTTCCACCAGGTCGATCCTCTCCTCGCCGCCTTGGGCGAGCCGGGCCAGTGTGCGGTACGACCGCTCCAGTCCGAAGCGGAGGCCGCGCTCGTCCAGCGCGCTGCCGAGCAGCACCCGCCCGCCTGCCGGGGGCGCGACACCCTGGCCCCCGGAGAGTACCCAGTCAAGGGCGCAGCCAAGGACCTCTGTGGACAACTGCTCGCGGCGCACCGCATCCAGACCGTACCCGCCGAGCGCCTCGACCTGCCCGGCGGCCGCGATCAGGTCGTCCAGGAAGGGTGCGTCCGGCACGGCTTCGGACTTCGCGATCCCGGACGACAGCGTCCCGGACGGCAGGGTCCCGGGCGGCACAGCCCCGGACGGCACGGCCCCGGACCCGGGCCTCGCCTCCGTACGGTGTCTGAGTCGCGCCCGTACGGCGGCGACCCGGGCGGCGGTGTAGTGGATGGACGCCTCCGGTACGGACTCCAGGGTGTGGACGGCGTTCTGCCGGTCCCCGGCGGTCAGCCGCACCCGGGCGAGCCCGAACGCGGTGCTGACGAAACTGGGGTCGGTCGTCCACACCAGGCGGTAGTACTCGGCGGCGTTGTCCAGCTGCCCGAGCACCTCGGCGCACAGTCCGAGGGCCAGCTTGGGAGCGGGCTCGCCCGGGAAGGCGTCGTAGATCGCGTCGAAGGACAGCGCGGCGTTCTCGTGGTCGCCGGTGGCGAGCGCCGCCACGCCCCGGTACCAGACCACCCGCCAGTCGTCGGGGTGGTCCCGTTCCAGGGCGTCCAGGGTGGCCAGCGCGATGGTGAACTCGCCCATCTCCAGCCGGGACCGCAGCTCGCGCAGCCGCAGCTCCAGCGAGCCGCTGGGGGCCGAGTGCAGCGCCGTGATCAGCTCGGTGGGCGCGGAGGCCATGAGCCCCGCCAGGAACCCGGCGTTCGGGTCCCCCGGGTCCACGCGCGGCACGGGCAGCGCGAGGGCCGCGGCGGCGGTGTCGAGCTCCCTGGTGAGCCGGGCCGGAACGGCGACGGCACCGCCGGTCGGCAGAGCGGGCGTACCGGAAGGGGAACCACCGTTCCGGGCAGGCGACGCGGAAGCCGAACCCCCGTTCCGGGCGGCCACCACCTTGCCTCGCCGGAGCCCCTTGCCCACCGGAATCACCCGTGTCCCCAGCCGGGACACATCCCCGTCCAGCTTCGCGAACAGTTCCGTGTCCGTGACCTTCACCTCGGGGCCGAAGATCGTGGACAGGGCGGGGCGCGCCCGGCCCGTCTGGAGGGACACGACCTCCCGCAGCACACCGGTCAGCTGCTCCGACATCTCCTGCGCGGAGGCGAACCGGCGGGCCGGGTCCGGGTCGGTGGCACGGACCAGCAGACGGTAGAAGGACTCGTACTGGCGGAAGACCTCGATGTTGTCGGGGTCGGGCAGCGAATCCACGAAGACGTTCGTGTAGCCCTGGAAGTCGAAGGCGAGGACCGCGAGCGTACGGGCGACCGTGTACAGGTCGGAGGCCACCGACGGGCCGACGTCGGCGACTTCGGGCGCCTGGTAGCCGACCGTGCCGTAGATGGCCGACTCGTCGTCGTCCATCCTGCGCACCGCGCCCATGTCGATCAGCTTGAGCTGGTCCTCGGTCTGGATCGCGTTGTCGACCTTGAAGTCGCAGTACAACAGGTTGCGGCTGTGCAGGTGGCCGAGCGCCTCCAGGGCCTCGATGCCGTACGCGCACGCCTGCTCGACCGGGAGCGGGTCCCGGCGGCCGTCCGTGGTGCGGCGGTCGTTGGCGATCTCCTTGAGGGACTTGCCGCCGACGTACTCCATGACGATGTACCCGTCCAGCGAGCCGGTGCGCTGGTCGAGATGCTCGACGAAGTTGTAGATACGGACGATGTTGGAGTGCTCGATCTCGGCGAGGAAGCGGCGCTCGGAGATCGCGGCGGCCATCGCGTCCTGGTCGCCGGTGTCGAGCAGGCCCTTCAGCACGACCCACCGGTCCGACACCGCCCGGTCGATGGCCAGATAGACCCAGCCCAGACCGCCGTGCGCGAGACAGCCCACGACCTCGTACTGTCCGCGCACGATGTCGCCCGCGTGCAGCTTCGGCACGAACGAGTACGGATGGCCGCACTTGGTGCAGAAGCCCTCCGTGCGCCCCGGCCGCTCACCGCGCGCCCGCCCGACCGGCGCGCCGCAGTCGGAGCGCGAGCAGAACCGCTTCCGCTCGGGCACCTCGGCGGTCTCCAGGACCATCGCGCGCGGGTCCGGACGCGGCACGTCCGGGACCTGGACGAGACCGACACCGAGCCGGGCCCGTCCCGAGGAGCCGGCGGTCTTGCCGGAGCTGCGCACCGACACCGAGCGGCCCGTCGTCCTGCCCGACAGGGCGCGCGAGAGGCGCCCGGACACCGAGCGCCGGGACTGCGAGGAGCGCGCGGACGAACGCGAGGAGCGCGAACTGCTGGTACCGGAGCCGCGCGAGCCCCTGCCGCCCCCGGTGATGCCGGTGGGCGGGGAACTGACCATGCCGCTCGCCGAGACGACCGGCGCCAGACCGCAGGTGTCGCAGTACAGCTCGCCGCCGCCCATGTCCTCGTACGATCCCGAGCAACCGGGCCGCTGACACGACTGCTGCGGATCCTCTTCGCCCGTCCGGCCCTCGCCTGCCAGGCCTTCGTCCGTCTGACTCACGATTCCTCCTCCCTGCGGTCCTGGGGCGCGGGCCGGGCCGGCACCGACTGGCCCAGCAACTCGGCGGCCGCCTGCTGGTAGCGCAGCACGGTCATCTCGGCCACGCGCAGGTCGCAGGGGGCGCTCCACAGCATGCGCCGCGCCGCGTCGTACCGCTCGATCAGCAGCGAGTCCTCCGCGAAGCCGTGCCGGGCGACCTTCGCCCTGTACGCGTCGAGTCGGCCGCGCAGCTCCGCGCGGACCGCCAGCGGCGCGGTGACCGCCGTCAACGACTCCCGGGCGCGCAGCAGTTCGTCGTCCGCCTTCTGCTCCAGGGACTCCAGCAGCGGGGACAACCGGTGCCACTGCGCGTGTCTGCGGTACTCCGCCGCCATCGCCAACTGCTCCTGCAACACCGTCGGCGGGCCGCTCACCACGGGCACCTCGGTCGCGGCGATCTTCGCCAGCACCTCACCGCGTGCGCTGCGCGCCTCGGCGAGCGTACGGTCCGCGCGGCTGAGCACGTCCCGCAGCTTCAGCAGCCGCGACTCCGCGTCCTGGCGGACCGTCAACACGGCGTCGATCTCCCGCCGTACGTCCTCCAGGGCGCGTGCCTCGCGGTCGTACGTGGTGGTGTCCGGGCGGCCGCCGCCGGGCGCCGAACTGCCCGGCGAGGGGACCCAGAAGGCCAGCGGGTCGGAGACGACCTGCTCGCGGAGCCGGGTCAGGGTGCGGGTGATCTGCTCCAGGTCGTCGCCGGCCGGGTGCTCGCCGGGGCGTACGCCGACGGAGTGCGCGAGCTGGCGGGTGCGCTGGAGTTCGGCGGCCAGTAGATCGATCCGGGCGGGCAGCGCCGACCACACCGCGTCGGCGGCCACGACCATGTCCAGCGAGGACGCGTACAGGTCGTTCATCCGGTCCACGAGGGTGACCAGTGAGAACCGCTCGCTGAGCCTGCTCGTGCCCTGCAGCGTCGGTGCGTTCGCCATCGCGGTGGCACTGCCCGCGACCGTCACGGCCTCGCCGCGCAGGAGTTCGGTCAGTTCCACCAGGTCCTCACGGCTGGACCAGCGGCGCCGTGAACGGATCTCCCGGGCGGAGCGCAGCGCGTCCGCGTACGCGTCGAAGTACGCCCACAGCAGCGTGATCGAGGCGTCCGCGGACGTCCAGCGCTCCTTGGTGACGCCGGTCAGCGCGGCGCCCTCGAGCAGCCTGCGGCCCGCGTGGTCCTGCAGGGCGAGCAGCGAGGTCTCGATGGCCTCGTGCTCCGCGCCGAGCCGCGCGAGCGCACGGTCCACCTCGTCCCGGTCCATCACCGGCCCGGTGGATCCCGCGACGCCCATCGATCACCTCTCGCTGCTGTCGGTGTCCGTCAGTTGAATGCGGTCCTCGTACGTCGGTCCTGTCGTGTCAGTCCCGGTACTGCTGGGGGGACGGCGGCCGGGACTTCTCCGCGTTCCCGACCATCGTGGCGGACAGCCAGGTGGTGTACGAGTCCTGCCAGCCGTCCTTGAGATAGTCCACCAGCACCTGGTTGACCCGGCGTACCAGATCCGTCGCGTCCCGGTTCATCGCCACGCCGTAGTACTCGGTCGTGAACGGCTCACCCTTCAGATCGACCGTCGGGTCCTGCGCCGCCTGGCTCGCGGCGAGGGCGCCGTCGGTGACCACCGCGTCGACCTGGCCGAGCTGGAGCCTTACCAGGCAGTCGAGTTGGTTGGGGACGGTCAGGGAGATGTCGGTGGAGGCGGGCAGCTCGCCCGATTCCTTGCCGGCGGTGAGGGCGGACAGTGCCGTGGAAGTGGCGGCCGTGCAGATCTTCTTGTTCGCCAGCGTCTTGCCGTAGCCCTTGATCGTCGAGGACTTGGGGGCCAGGATCTGCTGTCCGGTCTTGAAGTACGGCTGCGAGAAGGCGACGTCGTCCATGCGGTCGCAGCTGATCGTCATCGTGCGGACCACCATGTCGACCTCCCCGTCCTGAAGCGCGGGGATGCGCCGACTGGTGGGAATCGCCTTGAAATGAACCTTGTCCGCGTCGCCGAGTAGCTCTTCGGCAATGCGGTGCACGATGTCGATGTCGAAGCCCTCCAGCTGGGCGCCGTCCTTCGTACTGTTCGGATCGCGGTAACCCCAGCGGAAGCTGTTCTGGTCGACGCCGACCGTGAGGTAGTCGTTCTCCTGGATCCGCCGGATCGTCTCGCCGGAGTCGTCCGAGGAGGGCCTGAGGCTCCGGTTCTGCGGGTCGTTCTTCTTCTTGCAGTCGTCGTCCGCCCGCGCCTGCGTCCCCCGGGCGACCCCCTGGCCCCCGATGCCCGTGACGCCGTCGCCGCGTGTCCCGCTCACCGGCAGCACGAGGGCGAAGACCACGGCCAAGGCGCAGAGAACCGCCATCGCGCCCACACCGCCCCAGCCCCTGAGACCGGCCCGCAGGCGTCGTACCGCATTCATCGCGACCCCTTCCACCGTGTCTCCTCCCGCCGCCGTCACCGGTACTCCGAAAGTCTGCGCCCGATGCCCAGCACCGCGCCCGCCGCGCCCAGCACGGCCAGCACCGCGGCGCCGACGGGAAGTCCGAGCATCGCGTCGCGGCCGCTCCGGGCCGCCAGCTCGAACTCCTTCGCCTCGTACTTGCTCGCGATGCCCAGGTTCTTGTCGACCTCGTCGAAGCACTCACCGGTCGGCTTGTCACCGTCTTTGCAGGCGGCCGTGGACTCGCCACCGATCACCTGGTCGAGAGCGCACTGGTAGTCGCCCTTGTCGTCGGCCGCGCGGGCGTTCTTGTGCCGAGCCTGCCACTCCTCCATGCCGGCGCCGGCGGCCTTCAGCGGCTCTTCCCCGCCGGCGTTGTCGGCGATCTCCTCGGCGGCGGCCAGTTGCTTCTCGAGCGTCGCCATGCTGGTCTTGAACGCGAAGTCGAACTTGTCCACGCTTTCGCCCTCGGCGTTCTCGGTGGTCTCCGCGCCCCGGCTGATCAGGGTCAGGTTCTCGTTGCCGCGTGCGGTGAGGGAGGCGATCCGCGCGTCGTTGAGCACGGTCAGGGACCGCACACCGTTGTCGTAGGAGTCGTTGAGTCCCGAGCGGGCGAGGGTGTGACCGCCGGCCAACCACAGCAGGACGACGGTCGAGGCAGCCGTCGCCGCGACGAGACCGTGGTTCAACACCCGGTTCGTTCGCCGGTAGTTACGGCGCTGGGCCCAGACGAGGCCGCCGATGGCGAGGACACCGAGAGCTATCGCGGCCCACGGATACGACGTGGCGTCCGCGTAGTCGTCGCGGAGCCGTGCGTTCTCGTTGTCGTAGATGTTCTGCGCCTCGTCGAGCATGCCCTGCATCTTGTCGTTCGCGTAGCGCAGATAGGCGCCGCCCAGCGGGTAGCCCAGCCTGTTGTTGGCGCGGGCCCGCTCGACCAGGCCCTTGTACTCGGGCAGCAGGGCGTTCAGCTTGGCGATGCGTTCCTCGGAGTCGGAACCGGACTCCGACGCGGTCGCGGCGAAGGCCAGCTGCTTCGCGGCCTCCCGCATCTCCCGCTCGTAGTCCTTGCGCGACTGCTCGGTCTCCTGCCCGCCCGCGAGGAATCCGCTGGAGGCCGCCGTGTTGGCCGCGGCCAGGGAACTGTAGATCTCGGCCGCGGCCGAGCTGAGGGGCTGGCTGCTGTGGAGTACGTCGTCGGCGGCGGCCGAGCGGTCGTTCATCTGCCAGGCGGTGACGGAACCGAACGCGACGACCAGGAGGGCGAGGACGGCGCCGATGATGCGCAGTCGGCCGGGCTCGGTCGTCGCGGCGGCGCGCAACTGGTCGACACCCTCCGCGAACGCCGTCCGGCGGGGCGGGCCGCCGTCGGGGTCCGGGGACGGCACGGGGGGCCTCGGCGGGTGCGAGGCCTGTGGCGGCACGGCCGGGGCCGGGCCCGCGGGTGGTGCCGTCGGTACCGCGCTGCCCTCCGGCGTGAATGTCACCTGACCTCCCCCTGGTCATCCGTCCATCGCTTCCGCCCGCTCGCACGGACAGAGGTGCACGGCCGCAAGTATCGCCGTCGGGACTGACATCGCACAGACCCTGACTCGATCTTGTTCCCCGATCGTGTCCGTACCTGCTGTGCTTGTCGAATTCCGGCGCAGCACAAGGCTTCCCGCACCACCCCCTGCCCATGAATACGCGCTTCGGTCGGGTTCGGTTCCCTGGGGGTTCGAACGCGTTCGAGGGGGAGATTCGTGGGGTGGCGCGGGCCTCCGGGTCACCCTCCTTCGTAATGCTCCCGCACGCGCGCGTGCACGGTCCTCGGCGCTCCCACGTGGTCCAGTCCGAGCAGCGCCGCGCCCAGCACGGGGGCGGCCGTGACCACCCGGGGGACGGCCTTGGGCGCGGCGGCCGCCAGCGCCTCGCGGACCCGGGCGTCGAGGAGGGGATGCCGGGCGGCGAGGACACCGCCGCCGAGGAGGACGGGGGTCTCCTCCCCGAGAAGGTCGAGGCGGGTCAGGGCGACCGTCGCCATGGCCACCACCTCCTCGGCCATGCGGTCCACCAGGGAACGGGCCACCGGGTCGCCGGCGGTCGCCGTGGCGAAGAGGACCGGGGTGAGTTCGTGGCGGCGGATCGCCGGGATGTGCTCCAGGTGCAGGGCCTCGACCAGGGCGTACACGGAGTCCAGGCCGAAGTGCGCGGGCAGCGCGGTGGCGAGGGCCGTGGGGCCGCCCCGGCCGTCCTCCGCGCGCGACGCGTGCCACATCGCCTCCTCGGCGAGGCCCCAGCCGCCGCCCCAGTCCCCGGAGATGCGGCCGAGCGCCGGGAAACGGGCGGTGCGGCCGTCGGGGCGCATCCCGACGCAGTTCACGCCGGCGCCGCACACCACGGCCACGCCCCGCGGTTCGGCCACGCCGGCCCGCAGAATGGCGAAGGTGTCGTTGTGGACCTCGACGGTCGTGCCCCACGCGCGCGTGCGGAGCGCCGCCGCCAGCCGCTCCTCCTCCACGGGGAAGTCGGCGTTGGCGAGACACGCCGACACATGGCCGACCGAGTCGACCCCGGCCTCGGCGAACGCCTGCCGTACGACCTCCGCGAGGCCGTCGACCGCCACGGTCACGCCCACGGCCGGCGGCTGGAAGCCGCCGCCGCGCGCCGCCCCCAGCACCTCCCCGTCCGGCGCGATCACGGCGACATCGGTCTTGCTGTTGCCCGCGTCGACGGCGAGCACACTCCCGCGCCCGCCGTCGCGCCCGCGCACGCCCGCGCCCGAGTCCGTGCGCATGCCCGCGCCCCAACCCGTACGCGCGCCCCAACCCGTATGCCTGCCGTCGGCCGGCCCCGCGCTCACGCCGTCGCTCACGCCGTCGCTCACGCCGTCGCTCACGCCGTCGCTCACGCCGTCGCTCACGCCGTCGCTCACGCCCACGCGAGGTGCTCCCGGTTGTGTGCGATCAGCCGGTCGGTGAGGGCCTCGGCGTACTCGTACTGCCCGATCAGGGGATGGGAGAGCAGCGCCCGGAACACCCGGTCCCGGCCGCCGCGCAGGGCCGCGTCCAGGGCCAGGTCCTCGTACGCGGTCACGTTCGCCATCAAGCCCGCGTACAGCGGGTCCACGGCCGGCACCGGCAGCGGTTCCGCCCCCTGCCTGCCCACGGCGGCCTGCACCTCGATCACCGCGTCGGCGGGCAGGAAGGGCAGCGTGCCGCGGTTGAGGGTGTTCACCACCTGGTACGGGCTGCCCCCGTCTCCCAGAAGCGACGCGGCCAGGTCCACGGCCGCCTCCGAGTAGAAGGCCCCGCCCCGCCTGGCGAGCAGCGCGGGCTTCTCGTCGAGCGCCGGGTCGGCGTACATCTCCAGCAACTGTCTTTCCATCGCGGCCACTTCGGCGGCCCGCGAGGGCTTGGTCGCCAGTTCCCGCACGACCTCGTCGTGGGCGTAGTAGTAGCGCAGGTAGTAGGAGGGGACCACGCCCAGACGGTCCAGGACGGGGCGGGGCAGGCGCAGGTCGGCGGCGATGGTGTCGCCGTGGTCGGCCAGCAGCTTCGGCAGGACGTCCGCGCCGGAGGGGCCGCCGAGGCGGACGCCGGTCTCCCAGGTGAGGTGGTTGAGGCCCACGTGGTCGAGGTGGACCTCGGCCGGGGTCACCCCCAGGTGCGCGGCGAACTTCCGTTGCAGGCCGATCGCCACGTTGCACAGGCCGACCGCTTTGTGGCCGGCCCGGAGCAGGGCGCGGGTCACGATTCCCACCGGGTTGGTGAAGTCGATGATCCAGGCGTCGGGGTTGGTACGGCGGACGCGTTCGGCGATGTCCAGGACGACCGGGACCGTGCGCAGCGCCTTCGCCAGGCCGCCCGCGCCGGTCGTCTCCTGGCCGACGCAGCCGCACTCCAGCGGCCAGGTCTCGTCCTGCTCGCGGGCGGCCTGGCCGCCGATACGGAGCTGGAGGAGGACGGCGTCGGCGCCCTCGACCCCCCGGTCCAGGTCGCCGGTGGTGACGATCCGCCCGGGGTGCCCCTGGCGGGCGAAGATCCGGCGGGCCAGGCCGCCGACCAGCTCCAGCCGGTCGGCGGCCGGGTCGACGAGCACCAGCTCCTCGATCGGCAGGGTGTCTCTGAGCCGGGCGAACCCGTCGACGAGTTCGGGTGTGTAGGTCGACCCTCCGCCGACCACGGTGAGCTTCACTGAGGACTCCCTGACTTCAGGACACGGGGTACGCCGAGAGACGGCCGGGGGGCCGGGGGTTGTCCCCCGGGAAAGCACTGCATACGTGGATCAACCCTTTACGCCGGTCAGGGTGACGCCCTCGACGAACGCCTTCTGAGCGAAGAAGAACACGAGGATCACGGGGGCCATGACCAGCACGGTCGCGGCCATGGTCAGGTTCCAGTCGGTGTGGTGCGCGCCCTTGAAGGACTCCAGGCCGTAACTGAGCGTCCAGGCGGCCGGGTTCTCGGAGGCGTAGATCTGCGGGCCGAAGTAGTCGTTCCAGGCGTAGAAGAACTGGAAGAGCGCGACGGCCGCGATGCCCGGCTTCGCCATCGGCAGGACGACCCGCAGCAGGGTGCGCAGTTCGCCGCAGCCGTCGACCCGGGCCGCGTCCAGGTACTCGTTGGGGATGGTCATCAGGAACTGCCGCAGCAGGAAGATGGAGAACGCGTCCCCGAACGCCATCGGGATGATCAGCGGCCACAGCGAGCCGGACAGGTCCATCTGCTTGGCCCAGAACAGGTACATCGGGATCACGACGACCTGCGGTGGCAGCATCATCATCGAGATGACCAGCATCAACGCCAGATTACGGCCCCGGAAGCGGAACTTGGCGAGCGCGTACGCCACGGGGACCGACGACACGACGGTCAGGGCGGTGCCGAGGCCCGCGTAGATCAGGGTGTTCTTCCACCAGGTCAGGAAGCCGGGGGTGTCGAGAACCTGCCGGTAGTTGCTCCACTCCCAGGTGTCCGGCACCAGGTCACGGGTGAGGGCCTGCTGATCGCCCATCAGCGAGGTCAGCACGACGAAGACGAAGGGCAGGGTGAAGAAGAGCGCGACGGCCACGCCCAGCGAGTGGACCGCGATCCACTCCAGCAGGGCCCGGCGGCGGGCGGTGCGTTCACTCGCCGGAGCGGTGACCGGTGCCACGGGCTTGTCGAGTACCTGCGTTGCCTGGGTCATCAGTCACCCGCTCCGATCAGTCCGCCCCGGCGCCGCATCAGCAGCGCGGTGAACACCATCGACAGGGCGAACAGCACGAGGGCGACCACACAGGCGGAGCCGTAGTCGAAGCGCTGGAAGCCGAGGTTGTAGACGAGCTGGGGCAGCGTCAGCGTCGACTTGTCCGGGTAGCCCGGCTCGAACTGCTGGCCGGAGCCGCCGATGATGCCGGAGGCGACCTTCCCGGCCACCAGGGGCTGCGTGTAGTACTGCATGGTCTGGATCACGCCCGTGACCACGGCGAACATCACGATCGGCGAGATGGTCGGCAGCGTCACGTACCGGAACCGCTGCCAGGCGGACGCCCCGTCCAGCTCGGCGGCCTCGTACTGCTCCTTCGGCACGTCGAGCAGCGCGGCCATGAAGATGACCATCAGGTCGCCCACGCCCCACAGCGCGAGCGCGGTGAGTGCCGGCTTGGACCAGGCGGGGTCCGTGAACCAGCCGGGCGTCGGCAGGCCCAGCCCGTCGAGGACGGAGTTGACCGGCCCGGTCCCGGGGTTGAGGAGGAAGACGAAGGCGAGGGTCGCGGCGACCGGCGGGGCCAGGTAGGGCAGGTAGAAGAGGGTGCGGAAGACGCCCGCGCCGGTCTTGATCTTCGTGATCAGCAGACCGACGCCGAGCCCGAACACCACCCGGCAGGTCACCATCACGAGGACCAGCCAGAGCGTGTTGCGCAGGGCCGGCCAGAACAGCGGGTAGTCGTCGAAGACGTAGGACCAGTTGCCCAGGCCGCGGAAGACCGGAGTACCGAAGCCGTCGTACTTCATCAGCGAGAAGTACACGGTCGACACCAGCGGATAGGCGAAGAAGACACCGAACCCGATCAGCCAGGGTGACAGGAAGGCCACCGTCCGAAGCGCCGACCGGCGGCGCTTCGAACGGAGCGTGTGCGTGGACACGCGCAGGGAGTGCGTGGACATCGGCCGGATACCGCTACTTCGCCTGCGCGATGTCGGTGTCGATCTGCGTCGCGGTCTTCTCCAGACCCTTCTGCAGATCCTTCACCTTGCCGGACTCGTACTGGTAGCCGAAGTCCTGGAGCGTCGTCTGGTACGTCGAGCCGTTGATGGAGGCCGGCGGGGTGTTCGAGTGCGTGTTCTGGGCGATGTCCAGGAACGTCCGGAAGCCCTCGTCCACCTTCAGGTCGGGCGACTTGAGGGCCGCGAACGTGGACGGCACGTTGTGGATGGCGTTGGCGAAGGAGACGACGGCCTCGGTGTCGGTCGTCAGGTACTTCACCAGCTCCCAGGCCGCGTTCTGCTTCTTGCTCTGCGGGGCGATGCCGATGATCGTGCCGGAGAGGAAGCCCTTGCCGTACTCGTCGACCTCGTCGTCGGCCACGGGCATCGGCGCGGTGCCGATCTCGAAGTCGGTCCCGGCCTCCTTCGCCATCCCGAGCCGCCACTCGCCGTCCAGCTGCATGGCCACCTGGCCGGTCTGGAACGGGTGCTTGGCCCCCCACTCGTCACCGAAGGTGTTCCGGTACTTCTCCAGCTTCGCGAAGCCGCCGAGCGAGTCCACCAGGCTCTTCTGGTACCTGAACATCTCCGCGAACGCCGGGTCCTCGGAGATGTTCGACTCGCCCTCCGCGTTGAAGTACGCGTGGTCCCACTGCGACATGTAGTGGTCCACGACCGTCTCGTAGCCGTGGTAGTTCGGCATGAACCCGAGCTGCGAGTAGCTGTCGCCCTCGGTCTTGGTCAGCTTCTTGGCGACCTTCGCGAACTCCGACCACGTCTTCGGCGGCGACTTGATGCCCGCCTGTTCGAACGCGTCCTTGTTGTAGTACAGCCCGTACGCGTCGCCCAGCAGTGGCAGCGCGCACCGGGTGCCCTCGAACTGCGTGTAGTCCAGCATCGCCTTCGGGATGATCTTGTCGAGGTCGAGCTTCGACTTCTCGATGAAGGGCTTGAGATCGGCGAACGCCCCCGACGAACAGAACTTGCCGATGTTCGACGTCGTGAAGGACGACACCACGTCGGGCCCGTTCGAACCGCCCGCCCGCAGCGCCTGGTTGAGCTTGTCGTCGTTGATGTTCCCGACGACCTTCACCGTGATGTTCGGGTGCGCCTTCTCGAACCGGTCCACATTCGCCTGGATCGCCTTCACCTCGCCGGGCGCACTCCACCCGTGCCAGAAGGTGATCGTCGTCCTGGCGTTCGGATCGTCGGAGGCGGCGGTGCCGGCCTCACCGGTACAGGCGGTGGCGAGGAGGGAGAGGGAGGCTGCGGCGGCGAGTGCGATCGCCGCTTTCTTGGACATTCCGGACATGGCGAGGCCTCCTGAGGAGAGAGGTGAGGTGAAGCGCCCCGAAGGGCGCGGGGCTGTGTCGATGTGCGGCTCCGCCGCGTGGGCGCGACCGGCCACGAACGGCCCGCAGTTGTCGGACGGCTTGTGAGTCGGCCGATTCAGCGAAGCGTCAACGTGTCGAAGACTTCGTCACGGGTCGCGGCGAGCGCGCTCTCCAGTGCCCCCCGCAGCACAGGGTGTTCACGCACATCGCCGAGAACGAGCCGCGGCCTGGACGCGGCCAGCTCCGCCAGCTCGGCCTCGACGAGGGCCCGCAGCGGCTCGCCGCCGGCGGTCAACGCCGTACCGCTGAGGACGACTAGTTCGGGGTCGAGTACGGCTACGAGCGAAGCGATACCCGTGGCGAGCCCGGTGGCGTAGGTGGCCAGAAGTTGTCGGTGGGACCCGGAGTCGATGTCGGCGGCGGCCCGTGCGACGAGCACCGCCGCGACCTCGGCGTACGGCCCCTCCGGCACCGGGGAGATCCCCAGCTCGCGGGCGAGCCGGGGAATGATCTGCGAACCGGCGAGTTCCTGGTAGCCGCCACTGTTGGCCTTGGTGACGTGACGGACCAGCGGTACGCCGGGGACCGGCAGGAACCCGACCTCGCCGGCGCCCCCGGTGAACCCCCGGTGCAGCCGTCCGCCCAGGACCACGGCGGCGCCGAGACCGCCCTCGTTCCACAGCAGGACGAAGTCCTCGTGGCCCTTGGCCGCGCCCAGCCGTTGTTCGGCGAGGGCGGCGAGGTTCACGTCGTTCTCGTACTCCACCGGCATCGGCAGCACGGCGGCGAGTTCGTCGAGGAGGGCGGGGGAGTGCCAGCCGGGCAGGTGCGAGGCGTACCGCAGCCGCCCGGTGCCCGGGTCGAAGGCGCCCGGCGTGCCGATGACCAGCCGGCGCACGTCGGACCGGACGAGTCCGGCGGCCTTGACCGCCCCGTCGAGGGCGGTGGTGACCTGCCGTACGACGGGTTCGGCGGGGCGTCGTCCGGGGGTGGGGACGGCGTGCTCGCCTACCGTGCGGCCGGTGATGTCGGCGACGGCGGCCAGGACGCGTTCGGGGGTGACGTCCAGGCCCGCGGCGTACGCGGCGGTCGGGTCGACCGCGTAGAGCTGGGCGTTGGGGCCGGGTCGGCCCGCCCCGGAGTCGCTCTCGGCGGGTCCGCCCGTACCGGACCCGTCCGTACCGGTGCCCGTGGCGATCACGAGCCCGGCGGCTTCGAGGCGGGCCAGGAGCTGCGAGGCGGTCGGCTTGGACAGTCCTGTCAGCCTGCCGAGCCGGGTCCGGGAGAGCGGCCCGTGCTCCAGCAGCAGGTCGAGCGCGGCGCGGTCGTTCATGGCGCGCAGTACACGGGGGGTTCCTGCCATGGTCCGCCACCTGCCAACTGTTAGGAAAGTTTCCTGTCGGATGCCAGGACGATAGGACTAGACCAGATGGGCGTCAATATCCGGCCAACAAAAAAGCCCCCGGGCAACGGAGTCGTTACCCGGGGGCGGTGTCCCGCAACGCGGGACGAGGTGTTACCTCATGTCACTTCACGTCGACGAAGTCCGCCGCGGACGTCTTCGCCGCGGTGGTGGACGTACCGGCGAACTTGTAGCGGTACGAGCCGTCCTTCGACGCCTTCACGGTGGTGGACAGGGCGCCGGCCGTGCCGGAGGTCACCGTCTTCACGTCCGTGTAGGCGGTGGCGCCCTTGGCCTTGAACTGGAGCGTCACCTTCTGGCCCTTGTAGCCCGCGTAGCGGGAGGCGTCCCAGTCGGCGCGGGTGAGCGTGCCCTTGACGGTCAGGGTCTTGCCCTTGACGACCGGCTCCGGGGTGGCGTTGACGGTGGCCTTGGCGAGCCGCTGGAGCTTGGCGGTGCCGAGGTTGCCCCAGATGTCGCTCCCGAGGTGGAAGCTGATGTGGTCGTCGGAGTCGTCCTCGTCGATGGCCTGCTCGCTGTAGAAGGCGGCCGCCTTCCAGGTGGTGGCGTCCGCGCCCTCGAAGAGGCTGTCCCGGGGATCGATGGTGAGCTTCGTCGCGCAGGACTCGGTCACCGTGGTGTCGGTCGTCGCGGTCGGCGTGCACACGGGCTTCTTGGGGGAGCCCTCGATGGCGTTGTCGGGTTCCGCGAGCCTGCCGCGGTAGAGGGCGATGCCCAGGAAGTTGTTCTTGTAGTCGACCTTGAAAGCGGTCGGCCGGGTGACGCTGTAGGTGACCGGAACGGTCACCGCGGCCTTGGTGCCGACCACGATCGGCTTGCCGCTGTTGACCGTGATGGCGCCGAAGGTCAGGTCCGGCGAGTCGGCCAGCGCGGCGGGCGCGGCCAGGCCGGTGAGAGCCAGGGCGCCGGACACGGCGGCACCTATGGCGAGCTTGCGCATGAGTCCCCACATTCGAGGCGGGCCCCTGGGCGTTGCGCTCCAGAACAAGGGCCGCCTGTGGAGGTGACACTAGGCGATCACTTGTGTGAGGGGTAGGCGGGGTACCTGTGAAGACGGTAAAGAAGCCGCAGGTCAAACGGATGTTGGCGTTCCGGGTGCCCCGCGGGGAGGGGCACCCGGCATGCAAAAACCCGGACCGTCAGGCGGAGATGCCGTCGATCCGGGCCATCGCGTCGTCCGCGCCGAACGGCTGCAGGTAGGGCAGCCAGCGCGGGTCCCTATGGCCGGTGCCGATGATGCGCCAGGCCAGACCCGTGGGCGGAGCGGGTTTGTGACGGAGCCGCCAGCCGATCTCGACGAGATGGCGGTCGGCCTTGACGTGATTGCAGCGGCGGCACGACGCGACGACGTTGTCCCAGACGTGTTTGCCCCCGCGACTGCGCGGGATGACGTGGTCGACGCTGGTTGCGACGCCACCGCAGTACATGCACCGGCCCCCGTCGCGGGCGAACAGCGCCCGACGGGTCAGAGGAACGGGCCCCCGATAGGGAACCCGGACGAATCGCTTGAGCCGGACCACGCTGGGTGCGGGGACTGTGACGGTCGCGCTGTGCAGGTAGGCGCCGGATTCTTCCAGGGAGACCGCCTTGTTCTCCAGGACGAGGACGAGCGCGCGGCGGAGCGGTACGACACCGAGCGGCTCGTACGACGCGTTGAGGACCAGGACGTGCGGCACGGATGCCTCCTTGTACGCCGGCGGCGCGTGGCTCGCGCCGTGGACGATCCGTAGTCAGTCTCCCCTCATGCCTGGTGGAAGCGCCACCATGTCCCGGTAACGGGCTGGGAGTGTTTTCGACCACACCTTGATTCATCCCCCGCCGCGTGCTCCCTTCACTCCCTGGTGAGCGCCCTGTCTCCCTCGAACATGGCGACGACCTCCACACAATGCCCCGTTAGTGTGGTGGGCCTGCCCGTCCGGTGACCCATCCGTGACCCGACGGATCTTGACCGCCGCACCGGAGGGCAGATAACGCACCTGGAGGTACCCGCCGTGTCGTCCGTTTCTTCCCTGCCCCTCCTACCGGCCGCCGCCTCGCCGTCGCCGTCCCCCTCGGAGACGTCGACGACCCCCGCGGTGCCGTCGCTGGAGGACGCCCAGGAGAGCGCGACCAACGCCGCCAGCTGGGTGGAGGAGAACTGGTCCACATGGCTGGCCATAGGTCTCCGCGTCCTGCTGATCGTGGTGATAGCGGCGGTGCTGAGAGTGTTCGTCCGGCGGGCGATCACCAAGCTCATAGACCGGATGAACCGCTCCGTCCCGGGCGTCGAGGGCGGCACCCTGGGCGGTCTGCTGGTCAACGTCGAGCGCCGCCGCCAGCGCTCCCAGGCCATCGGCTCGGTACTGCGCTCGGTGGCGTCCTTCCTCATCCTGGGCACCGCCGCCCTGATGGTCCTCGCCACCTTCGAGATCAACCTCGCCCCGCTGCTGGCCTCCGCCGGTGTCGCGGGCGTCGCCATCGGTTTCGGCGCCCGGAACCTGGTCACGGACTTCCTCTCCGGCGTCTTCATGATCCTTGAGGACCAGTACGGCGTCGGCGACACCGTCGACGCGGGCGTCGCCTCCGGCGAGGTCATCGAGGTCGGCCTGCGCGTCACCAAGCTGCGCGGCGACAACGGCGAGATCTGGTACGTCCGCAACGGCGAGGTCAAGCGCATCGGCAACCTCTCCCAGGGCTGGGCCACGGCAGGCGTCGACGTCACCGTCCGTTACGACGAGGACCTCGACAAGGTCCGCCGCACCCTCCTGGAGGTCGGCGAGGCGATGAGCAAGGAGGACCCCTGGAACGAGCTCCTCTGGGGCCCGATCGAGGTCCTCGGCCTCGACGACGTGCTCCTGGATTCGATGCTCGTCCGCGTCTCCGCCAAGACCATGCCCGGCAAGGCCCTCACCGTCGAGCGCGAACTGCGCTGGCGCATCAAGAAGGCCTTCGACGCCGCCGACATCCCCATCGTCGGCGGCGGCCCGGCCCTCGCGGCCGACAATCCGGACGCCGACCCGACGGCCGGCGTGGCGGCCCCGTCGGCCTACGCGTCCACCACGTCACCGCAGTCGGAGCGGGCGACGCCGATCGCGCCTTCGGGGGTGCCGAAGTAGCGCCAGGCGCGTTCGCGGTTGGGCAGAGCGGTGGGGGCGCCCGGATTTCTCCGGGCGCCCCCACCGCTCTGCCCACACCTGCCGGCGGCCCAGGAACACCCCCGTGTCTCCTGGGCCGCCGGGTCTTGGGGGCCTAGGCGTACCGCAGCTCGGCAGGCCGGACCGTGCGGCGCAGCAGCGGCAGCGAGGTGGCCGCCGCCAGCAGACAGGCGCCGTACACCGCGAGGGGGACGAGCAGGGCACCGAACGGCAGAACCGCCGTGCCCTGCAGGGCCATGACGTAGGCGAAGGCGATCGCGGAGCCCCCGGCCCCGGCCACCAGCACCGAGGGCGCCAGCGGCAGGGCGGTCTCCAGGAGCAGGGCACGGCTCAGCACCTCGTACGGCACCCCGGCGGCCACCTGCACGGAGAGGCCCCGACGGCGCGTGGCGAGCGACTCGGCGGTACCGACGGCCAGCCCGAAGAAGGTGATGGCGAAACCGACCATGATCGCGACCGCGGTCAGGTGCACCCCGGTGACGTAGAAGGACGCCTGCTCGGACATGTGCTTGCTGCTGTTCACGTCCGCGAGCAACGCCTGCCGTACGCCGACGAACCCGCTGCCCACGACGGTCCCCACGAGGACGGCCGCGTGGGTGCGGGCCGAGGCCCACGGATCGTCGCGCAACCGCTCGGCGGCGATCAGCACTGCCGGATTCCCGGCCCGCGGGGCGAGCAGTCGGCCCGTGAGCTTCGAGACCTTGCCCGAAAGCCATACCGCGCCCGCGCCCACCGCGAGCAGCAGGCCGGGGATCGTCACCGGAGGGTGGCTGAACGAATTGTTGGGCATGTCGCGGTTGGTGTTGGCGACGAAGAGCAGTGCCCCGAGCACCACCAGCGCCACCGCGCCCAGGAACACCCACCCGGGCCCACGGCCCGTGCTCGGCCGCACCCGGCGCACCCAGCCCAGCGGAGTGGCCACCACCCGGCGCAGCGCCAGCACACTCGCGACCGAGCCCAGCGCAGGCACTCCCAACGCCACCAGGGCGATGCCGACCCAGGCCAGGGCGGGCGGGCTGGACCACACGCCCAGCAGAAGCAGCACGAAGAAGACCGTGACGACCAGGGAGCCGACCAGACAGGCCACTCCCGTCTCCAGTGCCGCGATCCGGCGCACCTGGGCCACCGACGCCCCGGCCAGCCGCAGCCCGGCCAGCCGCCGGTCACGGTGCACGGCACCGACACGGGTGCACTGACCGAGGAGCCCGAGGACCGGGACCAGCAGGAACAGCAGGCTGACGATCACCCCGGAGCGCGAGTTGGGGCTGTCCAGCAGCCCGCTGCCGAACTGCACGCTGTACTGGCCCTCCAGCGAGGCCAGTGCGGCCGCCGCCATGCCGAAGGCGGTGGCCAGGGCCGCCCCGAGTGCGGTCAGCGTCACCCGCCACCACTCCCGCCGGTCGGAGCCCCGGGTCAGCAGGGCGGCCAGCCGGAGATCGTTCGCCAGCGCACTCATCGGGACACCTCCAGCGCGGCGTCGGCCTCGGACACCACGACCCCGTCCCTCAGCGTTACCTCGCGGTCCGCGTACGCCGCGGTCTGCGCGTCGTGCGTGATCAGCAGCACCGCCGTACCGGACTCCCGGGCTGCGTGCGTCAGCGCCGCCATCACCTGCTCGCTCGCCAGCGAGTCCAGTGCCCCGGTCGGCTCGTCCGCGAACACCACCTTCGGCGCGGTCACCAGAGCCCTCGCCAGCGACACCCGCTGCGCCTGGCCGCCGCTCATCTCACCGGGCCGCTGCTCCTCCTGCCCGCGCACGCCGAACCGCTCCAGCCACTCACCGGCCCGCTCCCGGGCCTCCGAGCGGGCCGTGCCGGCCAGCAGCAGCGGCAGCGCGACATTGTCGACGGCCGTCAGCTCCGGTATCAGCTGCCCGAACTGGAAGACGACCCCGAAGTCCGTCCGGCGCAGCTCGCTCAGTTCCTTCTCGGGAAGCTGGTCGAGCCGCTTCCCGGCGTACGCCACCGAGCCCTCGTCGGGGCGGACGATGCCCGCGAGACAGTGCAGCAACGTGGACTTACCACTGCCGCTGGCCCCGGTGACGGCAAGGATCTCGCCCTCGCGCAGCTCCATCGAGGCGCCGCGCAGCGCCCGCGTCCTGCCGTGTTCCCTGACGAGGCCACGGGCCGCGAGCAGCGGCATGGGGCTGGGGTTCTTCTCGTTCATGCTGCGTCGACCTCCGCGGTCAGGGTGGTCAGCCGGGCCGCGGTGGTGTTCATCCAGCGGAGATCGGCGTCGAGATGGTTGAGGGCGTAGTCCGCCGCGAGCACGGTCGCGAGATCGGCCCCCGGCGCGGTCTTCACGGCGGTCAGCTCCCGCATGCGTGCCATGTGCGCGGTGCGCTGCGCCCGTAGGTAGGCGGCCGGGTCGCCGTCGGCGAGGATCGAGACGACGAGCTTGGCGAAGATCTCGTTCGTGACGAACGGCGCGGGCGGCGTGATCTCCCCGGCCCACTCGGCCAGTTCGCGCGCCCCCTCGTCCGTGGAGCGGTACAGCGTCCGCTCCGGGCCGCTGTCCGCCGCGGTGCCGTCGATCTCCGCGAGCCCGTCGCGGACCAGCCGCTGCAGGGTCGTGTAGACCTGCCCGTAGGCCAGCGGGCGGGCCTGCGGGAAGCGTTCGTCGTGCCGTCGCTTGAGGTCGTAGCCATGGCTCGGCCCACCGGCGAGCAGGCCCAACAGGATGTGACGGGTGCTCATGGAGATCAGTATGCACTGAGTACATGTACTGAGTGAATAGTGATCGGGAAGAGGGAAGAGGGAAGAGGGAAGAGGGGAATGGGGGAACGGTCCGGCCACGGCCGGCGCCGGGGATTCGGGAACCCCTCCGTACAAGTGAGCAAAACCACGATGTCCGGCCACCCACGTCTGCGGCGGCGTCCGCTGGGTAGGGCTGGAGTACCCCGGACCCGCACCCCATCGCCGTACGACGACAAGGAGGCCCCACATGGCCGCACCGGCTCACCTTCCGACCCCGGCCCGTTCCAAACGCACGGCGGAGCCCTACGAGCTCCACGAACCCCACGTCTGTGTCTTCAGCGCCGAGGGCCCCTGTGCCGACGTCCCGCTCACCAGCGAGCCTCCGCTCCCCGACGCCGAACCACTCACCAGCGAGCCGCCCCTCACGGACGCGGCCCCCCTCACCAGTGAACCCACGTCCAACGGCGCCGCATCGGGGGTCTAGATGCAAGAAGACCCAGGGGGTTCGAGCCCAGTGCCCGAGACCCCGCTGGCCCGGCTCGCCGCCCTGCACGGCGTAGCCACCTCCTACAGCCCCTCCCCGGACCGTACGGTCGCGGCCTCGGACGGCGCGGTCGTGGCCGCCCTCGCCGCGCTGGACGTCGACGCGAGCACCCCCGAGGCCGTGACCGCCGCCCTCGCGGCACGCGAACGGCAACTGGGCGAACGGCTGCTGCCGCCGACCGTGGTCCGCTGGGCCGACGGCGGGCACCCCGCCGCGCTGGCCGCGCTCCCGGACGGCACCCGGCTGCGCGTCGAGACCGAGCAGGGCGAACTCCGCACCGGCGTCGACCAGCTGCCCCCAGGCGTACACGCACTGCGCGCCACCGCCCCCGACGGCCGCACCGCCGAGGCCCACCTCGTCGTGGCCCCGGCCCGGCTGCCCGCCCCGCCCGGCCGCACGTACGGCCTCCTCGTCCAGCTCTACTCACTCCTCTCGCAGCGCAGCTGGGGCATGGGTGACCTCGGCGACCTCGCTGAACTCACCGCCTGGGCCGGCCGCGCCCTCGGCGCCGGGTTCGTCCAGGTCAACCCGCTGCACGCGGCCGTCCCCGGCACCCCCACTGACCCCTCCCCCTACCGCCCCTCCTCCCGCCGTTACCCGGACCCCGTCCACCTGCGCGTGGAGGACGTAGCGGAATACCCGTACGCCCTCTCGGCGACCTCCGCCGCCGCCTCCGCCGCCTCCGCCGCCTCCGCCGCCTCCGCCGCCTCCTCCTCGTCCTCCTCGTCCTCCTCGTCCTCCCCCTCGTCCCCCGACGACAGTGACCGCGTCGGCGTGCTGCTCGAACGGGCCGTGCGTCTGCGGGAGTCCGTCCTGTCCAAGGGCGAGCTGATCGACCGGGACGCGGTGTGGGACCTGAAGCGGGAGGCGCTGGAGCTGGTGCGTGCCGTGCCGCTCGGCCCCGGGCGACGGGCCGCGTACTGGGACTTTCTCGCCGAGGAGGGCCAGGCGCTGGAGGACCACGCCACCTGGTGCGCGCTCGCCGAGGTCCACGGCTCCGACTGGCATCGCTGGCCGACAGGCCTGCGCGACCCTCGCTCCGCAGAAACCGCCCGCGCCCGCGGGGAGTTGATGGACCGCGTCGACTTCCACACCCGCCTGGCCTGGCTGACCGACGCCCAGCTCGGCACCGCGCAGCGCTCCGCGCGCGACGCGGGCATGCCCATCGGCCTCGTCCACGACCTGGCCGTCGGCGTCCACCCCGGCGGCGCCGACGCCTGGGCCCAGCAGGAGTACTTCGCGGCCGGCATGTCCGTCGGCGCGCCCCCCGACGCCTTCAACTCCCGCGGCCAGGACTGGGGCCTGCCTCCCTGGCGCCCCGACCGCCTCGCCGAGTCCGGCTACGCCCCCTACCGTCGCCTCCTCCGTGCCCTCCTCCGTCACGCGGGCGCCCTCCGTATCGACCACGTCATGGGCCTGTTCCGCCTCTGGTGGGTCCCGCAGGGCCAGGCCCCGACCGAGGGCACGTACGTCCGCTACGACGCCGATGCCATGCTCGCGATCCTGGTCCTGGAGGCGTCACGGGCCGGTGCCCTGGTGATCGGCGAGGACCTCGGCACGGTCGAGCCGGGCGTCCGTGAGGCCCTCGACGCCCGCGGTGTCCTGGGCACGTCCGTCCTGTGGTTCGAACGTGACTGGGAGGGCACGGGCCGCCCCCTCCCGCCCGAACGCTGGCGCGCGAACTGTCTGGCCACCGCCACCACCCACGACCTCCCGCCCACCGCCTCCCGGCTGACCTGCGACCACGTCGACCTCCGCCACGGCCTGGGCCTGCTCACCCGTTCCCTGGACGAGGAGCGGGCGGAGGCCGCCGCGGACGCGGGCGAATGGCTGGCCCTCCTCGCCAGGCTGGGCCTGCTGGACGGCGCCGGCGGCGGTATCTCCACCACCTCCGAGGAGGACCAGATCCAGGCCCTCCACCGCTTCCTCCTGCGCACCCCTGCCCGCATGATCGGCCTCTGGCTCCCCGACACCCTCGGCGACCGCCGCCCCCAGAACCTCCCCGGCACGTGGGACCAGTACCCGAACTGGCGCCTGCCGATCGCCGACGCGGCGGGGCGTCCGGTGACGCTGGAGGACTTGGCGGCGTCACCTCGGCTGCATGCGCTGGTGGATGTGCTGAGGGGCGCGTGAGAGCCGGGGGTTCGGTCGATCGGCGGGTGCGGGTTCGGTGGGGGCTGGTCGCGCAGTTCCCCGCGCCCCTGAAGAGCAGGGGCTGCGCCCCCTGCTCTTCAGGCCCGCCGCCCCCTGCTCTTCAGGCCCGCCGCCCCCTGCTCTTCAGGCCCGCCGCCCCCTGCTCTTCAGGCCCGCCGGGCCCTGCTCTTCAGGCCCGCCGGGCCCTGGTCTTCAGGCCCGCCGGGCCGTGGTCTTTCAGGGGCGCGGGGAACTGCGCGAGCAACCACCGACGACCCGCACCCGCCAACACACCCCCCGCCCTCGAGCTATTAGGCGCCCCCGGTCGCGCGAAGCTCACCCACGTTCGTTACCTTTAGCGCGTGGACAAGAAGAACGCCCTGCGCGCCGGCGCCCTGGCTGCCGGTACGACGCTGATGATGCTGCTCATGTCGTCCCCCGCGCTCGCGGTGACGCCCGACGACGGCGACGACCCGGGCCCGGGCCTCAGCGTGATCGACACGCTCGGACTCTTCGTCGTGGCGCCGCTCGCGCTGTTCGCGGTGATCGCCGGCCTGGTCTGGGTCCTGGACGGGTCGACGGACCGTCAGCCAAAGGCCAAGGCGAAGGCCTGACCGCCTCCGCTCCGCCTGTCTCGACGCTTTCATCGAGGGCACCCTCCGCACATCCGTGCGCCGGGGGTGCCCTCGTCGCGTTCCGGGGCGGCCATCGCTGTGACGGTGCGTCGGCTCAGGGGTACGGCGTCGGGTACGGCGCCGTGAGATACCGCTGCACCGTAGGTCCCAGCCACTCCACGATCTCCTCGCGGCTCAGCGCGACAGCCGGCTGGAACCGCAGGATGTAACGCGTCAGTGCCATCCCCAGCACCTGTGACGCGCACAGCGCCGCCCGGGTCGCGGCCTGCTCGGGGTCGGGGCACACATGGCGGGCGAGCGGCAGCAACTGGTCCCGGAACACGCCCTGCATCCGCTCGGCGCCCGCCTGATGGGTGGCGCCGACCCGCAGCATCGCGGTGAGCACCTCGTTCCGCTCCCAGAGGTCGAGGAAGTGGCTCACCAGCACCCGGCCCACGTCCCGCGCGTCGAACGCGGCCGGGTCCGGCAGCAGCAGGTCCACGTCGAGCGCCGCGGCGTACAGCCCCTCCTTCGAGCCGTAGTACCGCATGACCATCGACGGATCGATCCGCGCGTCCTGGGCGATCGCCCGGATGGTGGCCCGGTCGTACCCGTCGGCCGCGAACCGCTCGCGCGCGGCCAGGAGGATCGCGTGCCGGGTGGCATCGGAGCGGCGGGCGGTCTTCGCGGGTACTGCCGGGGCGGGGGAGGGAGGCGTGGGTTCCGTATCGGTCATGCCAACAAACGTAGGCCAACGCGTGTTGACAGTCCAGCGATGCATCTCTACTTTGACAACAGGCGTTGGCCAACAACCGTTGGCCAACACGTGTTGGCAGGAGGCCGCCATGAACGGCAAGCACGGCACACACGGCAACACCAGGGACGACCGCGGCGTCGTCGTCGTGGGCGCGGGCCCCACCGGTCTGCTGCTGGCCGGTGATCTCGCCGCCGCCGGCATCCCGGTCACGCTCGTCGAGAAGCGTCGCCACGGCGTCAGTAACCTCTCCCGCGCCTTCGCCGTGCACGCCCGCACCCTGGAGCAGCTCGACGCCCGAGGCCTCGCCGACGAGCTGGAGGCCAAGGGCCGGATCCTCGACCGCATCGACCTCTTCGGGCGCCTCTCCCTCCGCCTCGACACCCTCCCCTCCCGCTTCAACCACCTGCTGGTGATCCCGCAGTACGAGGTGGAGAGGGTCCTGGAGCGGAGGGCGGTGGAGGCCGGGGTGCGGTTCCGGTACGAGACGGAGGTGACGGCGATCGGGCAGAGCGTGGACGGGCAGGCGGACCCGAACCCGAACCCGAACCCGGGTGTGGGCGTGGACGTGGACGCGAACCCGGACACGGGCTCCGGGGCGGGTACCCGCACGGGCGTGGTCACGGTCGAGGTGCGGACGGCGGACGGGGGGACGGACCGGCTGACCGCCGCGTACGTCGTCGGGTCGGACGGTCACCGCAGCGCGGTCCGCGAGGCGATCGGGCTGCCGTTCCCGGGGAAGTCGGTCATCCGTTCTGTGGTTCTCGCGGACGTACGGCTCGACGAGGAGCCGCCGCAGGTGCTGACCGCGAACGCCGTCGGCGACGCCTTCGCCTTCCTCGCCCCCTTCGGCGACGGCTACTACCGGGTCATCGGCTGGCGGCGGGGCCGCGATGTCCCCGACAGTGAGCCGCTCGACCTCGACGAGGTCAGGGAGATCACGAGGCTCGCGCTCGGCCGCGACTACGGCATGCGTGACGCCCGCTGGATGTCCCGATTCCACAGCGACGAGCGCCAGGCCCCCGCGTACCGGGTGGGCCGGGTCCTCCTCGCCGGTGACGCCGCACATGTCCACACCCCGGCCGGCGGGCAGGGTATGAACACCGGCCTCCAGGACGCCGCCAACCTCGGCTGGAAGCTCGCCGCCGTTCTGCGCGGCCACGCGGACCCCGCCCTCCTCGACACGTACGAGGCCGAACGCCACCCCGTGGGCAGGGCGGTGCTCCGGAGCAGCGGTGGCATCGTCCGCCTCGTCATGGTCAAGTCCCCGTGGGCCCTGGCGTTCCGCGGCGCCCTCACCACCCTCGTCAACCGCCTTCCCCTCGCCCGCACACGCGCGATCGGTCAGATCACCGGCATCGGCTACCGGTACGCGGCACCCCGCGGCGCCCACCGCCTGGTCGGCACCCGGGTCCCGGACGTCCGCCTCGCCAACGGCCGCCTCTACGAGTCGCTGCGCGACGGCCGCTTCGTCCTCATCACCCCACGGACCGCCCCGCCCGCGTGGGACATCGACTCCCCGTCCCGCAAGGGCCGTCTCGCCGTGGAGACCTGGGCGAGCGACCGCCGCACGACCGTCCTCGTCCGCCCCGACGGGTACGTGGCCTGGGCGGCCGACGGCGTGGAGGGCGCGGACGCCACGACGGTCGAGGCGGCGCTGACGGCGTGGCTGGGTGCCGACGCCGCGTCCTAGCGGGCCTCTCGGACGGCCTCTCGGACGGTGTCTCGGACGGCCTCTCGGGCGGTGTCTCGGATGGCGTCTCTGCCTCGGGAGGAGCGCACGGTTTCTCGTACGGTTTCCCGTACGGCTCCTCGGTCCGCGGTCACGACCCCGTCCCCACCACCAGCAGCCTCAGCAGGCCGGCCAGTTGGCCGGCCTGTTCGTCGTTCAGGTGGGAGAGCGCCTCCGTCTGGACGGTGAGGCCCGCGACAAGGGCGTCGTCGATCAGGCGCAGCCCGTCGTCGGTGAGGGTGACCTGGAGGGCGCGGCGGTCGTGCGGGTCGGGGGAGCGGCGGAGGAGGCCCGCGCGTTCGAGTTTGTCGAGGCGGCCGGTCATACCGCCGGTGGTGAGCATGAGGGTGGCGGAGAGCTCGCGAGGTGAGAGCGTGTACGGCTCGTCGGACCGCCGCAGGGTCGCGAGCACGTCGAACTCGCCGCGTGAGATCCCGAACCGCGCGTACACCTTCTCCAACCGGTCACCGAGTGCCCGCGAGAGCCGGTGGACGCGGCCGAACACCTCCATCGCGGTGATGTCGAGGTCGGGCCGTGCGATCGCCCACTGGTCGACGATCACGTCGACGGGGTCGCGGAGGGGCCTGCCGGGCTCGGAGCGCGCGTTCATGGGGCGAGTATCGGATGCCGATGGGTCGGCCGCAAGAAAGTAGCTTGACGGAAAGTGGCTTAGCGCTAAGCTAATCACAAGCAAGTTAACCCTGTACGTCGATCGAGCAGGCCCTCCCGCCGCGAAGGACGCGTCCCATGACCGCGCACACCGCGCACACCGCGAGTCGTCTCCCCCTCATCGCCCTGACCGCACTCGCCCCCCTCTCCTGGGGCACCACCTACGCCGTGACGACGGAGTTCCTGCCGGCCGACCGCCCCCTGTTCACGGGCCTGGTCCGGGCGCTCCCGGCGGGGCTGCTGCTCCTGGCCCTCTCCCGCAGGCTGCCGAGCGGGGTCTGGTGGTGGAAGGCCGCGGTGCTGGGCGCGCTGAACATCGGCGCCTTCTTCCCGCTGCTCTTCCTCTCCGCGTACCGGCTGCCGGGCGGTATGGCGGCGGTCGTCGGCTCGATCGGGCCACTGTTCGTCGCGGGCCTGGCGACCGTGCTGCTGGGGGAGCGGCCGACCGTACGCACGCTGCTCACCGGGATAGCCGCGGCCCTCGGCGTCAGCCTGGTCGTACTGAAGGCGGCGGGTGCGCTGGACCCGGTCGGGCTGCTCGCGGCGCTCGCCTCCACCGCCTCCATGTCCACCGGCACGGTCCTCACCAAGCGGTGGGGCCGCCCGGCCGGCGTCGGCCCCCTCGCCCTCACCGGATGGCAACTGACCGCGGGCGGCCTCCTGATCGCCCCGCTCGCCCTCTTCGTGGAGGGCGCGCCCCCGGCCCTGGACACCCGGGCGATCGGCGGGTACCTCTATCTGGCCCTCGCCAACACCGCCGTCTCCTACTGGCTCTGGTTCCGGGGCATCGGCCGTCTCTCCGCCACCCAGGTCACCTTCCTCGGCCCCCTCTCCCCCCTCACCGCGGCCGTCGTCGGCTGGGCGGCCCTCGGCCAGTCCCTCACGCCCCTCCAACTCCTCGGCATGAGTGTCGCCTTCGGCGCGACGGTCCTGGGCCAGCTCCAGCCGCGCACACCGACGCCGACCCGCCGGCCGTGGGGAGGGCCGCGGGGTGGAGGGCGGCAGCGGACGTCAACCGCCGTCCGGCGGACGTCAACCACCGTCTAGGGGACGCCCGTCCGGCACGGGAAAGGGGCGCCCGGTCACCGGGCGCCCCTTCTCGTCGTACGCCGTCCGGCCGCCCCGGCGTCGTACGGCCTGTCCTTCGCTACGCCGTGGTCGCCGCCGCGTCCGCGGCCTGGGCCCTGAGGGCCCGCTCCACGCCCGAGCGGGACTCCGAGACCAGGCGGCGCAGGGCCGCGTTGGGCTCGGCGGTGTTCAGCCAGGTGTCCGTCTTGTGCAGGGTGTCGGCCGAGACCTGGACGGTCGGGTAGAGGCCGACCGCGATCTGCTGGGCGATCTCGTGGGAGCGGGACTCCCAGATCTCCTTCACCACCTCGAAGTACCTGTCGGTGTAGGCGGCGAGAAGGTCGCGCTGGTCGGTCTGGACGAAGCCGCCGATGACCGCTTCCTGGAGCGCGTTGGGGAGCTTGTCCGACTCGATGACCTGGGACCAGGCCTCGGCCTTGGCCTCGGGGGTCGGGCGGGAGGCGCGGGCGGTGGCGGCGTGGCGTTCGCCGGCGGCCGTCCTGTCGCGCTCGTACTCGCCGGCGATCTCCGCCTCGTCGTAGCGGCCCACCGCCGCGAGCCGCTGGACGAAGGACCAGCGCAGCTCGGTGTCGACGGCCAGGCCCTCGATCGTCTGCGTGCCCTCCAGCAGGGCCTCCAGGAGGTCCAGTTGCTCGGGGGTGCGGGCGGTCGCGGCGAACGCGCGGGCCCAGGCCAGCTGGTGGTCGGAGGCGGCGGCCGCGGCGCGCAGATGCGCGAGCGTGGCGTCCGTCCAGCGGGTCAGCAGCGCCTCGCGGGTCGTCGGGTCGGCGTACAGCTCGATCGCCAGCTTCACCTGACGGTGCAGGGACTGCACGACACCGATGTCGGACTCCTTGCCGATGCCCGACAGGACCAGGGACAGGTAGTCGCGGGTCGCCAGCTCCGCGTCACGTGTCATGTCCCAGGCCGAGGCCCAGCACAGCGCGCGGGGAAGGGAGGCCTCGAAGTCGCCGAGGTGCTCGGTGACGAACGCGAGCGACTGCTCGTCCAGGCGGACCTTCGCGTACGACAGGTCGTCGTCGTTGAGAAGCACGACCGCGGGACGGCGCCTGCCCACCAGCTGCGGCACGGCGGTCAGTTCGCCGTCCACGTCCAGCTCGATGCGCTCGTCACGGATCAGCTTGCCGCTGTCGTCGTCCAGTTCGTACAGGCCGACCGCGATGCGGTGCGGGCGGAGCGTCGGCTCGCCCTTCGCGCCCGCGGGCAGCGCCGGGGCCTCCTGGCGGATCGCGAAGGAGGTGACCACACCGTGCTCGTCCGTCCCGATCTCGGGGCGCAGGACGTTGATGCCCGCCGTCTCCAGCCACGACTTCGACCAGGCCTTCAGATCACGGCCGGAGGTCTCCTCCAGGGAGCCCAACAGGTCGGACAGGCGCGTGTTGCCGTACGCGTGCGCCTTGAAATAGGCCTGCACGCCCCGGAAGAACTCGTCCTGGCCGACGTACGCGACGAGCTGCTTCAGGACGGAAGCCCCCTTCGCGTACGTGATGCCGTCGAAGTTGACGAGCACGTCGTCCAGGTCGCGGATCTCCGCCATGATCGGGTGCGTGGACGGCAGCTGGTCCTGCCGGTACGCCCAGGTCTTCATGGAGTTGGCGAACGTGGTCCAGGAGTGCGGCCACCGGGAACCGGGCGCGTCGGCCTGGCAGGCGATGGACGTGTACGTCGCGAACGACTCGTTCAGCCAGAGGTCGTTCCACCACTCCATGGTGACCAGGTCGCCGAACCACATGTGGGCCAGCTCGTGGAGGATGGTCTCGGCGCGGACCTCGTACGCGGCGTCCGTCACCTTCGAGCGGAAGACGTACTGGTCGCGGATGGTCACCGCGCCCGCGTTCTCCATCGCGCCCGCGTTGAACTCCGGCACGAACAGCTGGTCGTACTTCTTGAACGGGTACGCGTAGTCGAACTTCTCCTGGAACCAGTCGAAGCCCTGTCGCGTGACCTCGAAGATCGCGTCGGAGTCCAGGTGTTCGGCGAGGGACGGACGGCAGTAGATGCCGAGCGGCACGCTCTGCCCGTCCTTCTCGTACACGCTGTGCACGGAGTGGTACGGGCCGACGATGAGGGCCGTGATGTACGTCGAGATACGGGGCGTCGGCTCGAAGACCCAGACGTCGTCCTTGGGCTCCGGTGTCGGCGAGTTGGAGATGACGGTCCAGCCGGTCGGGGCCTTCACCGTGAACTGGAAGGTCGCCTTCAGGTCCGGCTGCTCGAAGCTCGCGAAGACACGGCGGGCGTCGGGGACCTCGAACTGGGTGTACAGGTACGCCTGGTCGTCGACCGGGTCGACGAACCGGTGCAGACCCTCACCCGTGTTGGTGTACGCGGCGTCGGCCACGACCCGCAGGATGTTGCGGCCCTGCAGCAGGCCGGGGAGGGCGATCCGGGAGTCCTTGAAGACCTCCGCCGGGTCCAGCGCGTCGCCGTTGAGGGTCACCTCGTGGATGGTCGGGGCCACCAGGTCGATGAAGGACGCCGCGCCGTTCTCGACGACGTCGAAGCGCACCGTGGTCACGGACCGGTAGGTGCCGCCCTCCTGCGCGCCGGAGAGGTCGAGATCGATCTCGTACGAGTCGACGCTGAGCAGCGCCGCCCGCTGCTGAGCCTCGTCGCGGGTCAGGTTTGTGCCAGGCACGCGGTCATCTCCTCGGTATGTGTGGGTTGCGCCATCCTTCCATGGCACCGGCGGGGAACGCGATGTCCGTTTCCCGCCGGTGAACAGGCCGTGCGCGCGCGAGCCTGGGGCACATGACCACGCCTACGACAACCACATACATCCCACGCCCCATTGACCCGGAGGCGTTGACGGAACTCCGCTCGGCCGACGACTCGGGGCGCTCGCGCGAGCCGTTCACGGACGACGAGGGCGGCGCGCCGCTGCGCTGTTGTCTGCGGCGCGGTGAACCCGGGGAGCGGATCGTCCTGGTGTCCTACGCGCCCCTCCGGCGCTGGGCGGCGCGGACGGGTGCCGATCCGGGGGCGTACGACGAGCAGGGGCCCGTCTTCGTCCATGCCGAGGCATGCCCGGGTCCGGTCGGCGACGGTCACCCGTTCGGCAACGCCCACCGGACGGTTCGCCGCTACTCCGCCGACGGACGCATTCTCGGCGGACGGCTGGTCCAGGAGCCCGAGGGACCCGAGGGCTTCGACGCCGCCTTCGCCGAGGCCTTCTCGGACCCCGACGTCGCACTCGTGCAGGTGCGGGCCGTCGAGTACGGCTGTTTCCTGTACGAGGTGCGACGGCCGTGACGCCGACGGGGCGGCCACCCCTTGCAGAGTGACCGCCCCGCCCACCCGTGCCTACTTCTCGCTCAGCTCCGCCGCCACCAGCTCCGCGATCTGCACCGCGTTGAGCGCCGCGCCCTTGCGGAGGTTGTCGTTGGAGACGAAGAGGGCGAGGCCGTTGTCGACGGTCTCGTCGGCGCGCAGGCGGCCCACGAAGGAGGCGTCCTGGCCGGCGGCCTGCAGGGGGGTCGGGATGTCGGAGAGGGTGACGCCGGGGGCGCCGGCCAGCAGCTCCGTCGCGCGTTCCACGGAGATCGGGCGCGCGAAGCGGGCGTTGACCTGGAGGGAGTGGCCGGAGAAGACCGGGACGCGGACGCAGGTGCCGGAGACCTTGAGCCCGGGGATCTCCAGGATCTTGCGGGACTCGTGGCGGAGCTTCTGCTCCTCGTCCGTCTCGTGCAGACCGTCGTCGACGATCGAACCGGCGAGCGGGACGACGTTGAAGGCGATGGGCCGCTGGTAGACGCCCGGCTCGGGGAAGTCGACCGCCGAGCCGTCGTGCGTCAGCTTGTCCGCGTCCGCCGCGACCTTCTGGACCTGGCCGTGCAGCTCCGCGACGCCCGCGACGCCGGAGCCGGACACCGCCTGGTAGGTGGCGACGACCAGCGCTTCGAGACCCGCTTCGTCGTGCAGGGGACGCAGCACCGGCATCGCTGCCATCGTCGTGCAGTTCGGGTTGGCGATGATGCCCTTGGGGCGGTCGGCGATCGCGTGCGGGTTCACCTCGGAGACGACCAGCGGGACCTCGGGGTCGCGGCGCCACGCGGAGGAGTTGTCGATCACGACCGCGCCCTGGGACGCCACCTTCTCGGCCAGCGCCCGGGAGGTCGCGCCTCCCGCGGAGAACAGGACGATGTCGAGGCCGGAGTAGTCGGCGGTCGCTGCGTCCTCGACCGTCACACCGTCGATGACCGAACCGGCCGAGCGGGCGGACGCGAACAGGCGCAGCTCGCTCGTCGGGAAGTCCCGGTCCTTGAGGATCCTGCGCATGACCGTGCCGACCTGACCGGTGGCTCCGACGATTCCGACCCTCACGGCGACTCCTTTTACGTGGCTTGTGTGTGTCTGCGGCATGGCCGAGGCGTTTCCATCATGCGGTCAGGCCGGGCCCGCCTGTCCAATCGTTTGACCAGGACGCGCGACGGACAGGACGCGAGCGGCCCGGGCACCGGAGCCGCTTCTTTGGCCGTCACCCCGGCTGAGCTGGAGAAATTCGCCCTACGGTGGCCCCGTACCGCAAGCTGTGCTGCCCCGACCCTGCCCACGGCACCCGGGTGCACGCGAAGGTGTGACGTACGCCTCTGCGCTCCGCCGGGAAAGTCGGGCCGAACCCTTCGAACGTTTCGGCCGGCGGCGGCGTCGTAGGGGAAACGCGGGAGGGGAGGGGGGACTGTGCTGCGCAGAAAGGCGCGCCACGTCGAGGGGGTCGTCGAGGGGGTCCAGGAGGCCGACGACCCACTGGACACGGCCCAGGAGCGGCGGGTGCGGGCGGTGCTCGCGCTCGGCGGTGTGCCGCAGTCGGACCTGCTGGACGGGGTACAGCAGGTACGGCTGCGGCTGCTGGAGCGGGCCGCGAGCGGCCGTGAGGCACCGCGGGACGTGTCCGCGTGGGCGGCGGTGGTCGCGTCGAACCTGGCGATGGACTGGCACCGCGCCAAGCGGCGCCAGGAGCGCCTGGGGGAGCGCCTGGCCTCGCTGCGGCAACCGGCGGCGCACCCCTCCGGCGAGGACTCCAGCGTGCTCTCGCTCGCCGTCGCCCGAGGCCTGGACGAGCTGCCCGACGCCCTGCGTCAGGTGCTCGTCCTGCGCTTCTACGCCGACCTGCCGGTGCGCGGGATCGCCGATGAACTCGGCATCCCCGAGGGCACGGTCAAGAGCAGGCTCCACTCGGCGGTCCGCGCGCTGCGCAACCGCCTGCACGAGGACGAGGTGGTGTGACGTGGCCGCCCGGGACGACAGCAGGCGCGACGCCGAGTACGACGACATCGCGCGCGGGGACGGTGAGCACGGGGACGGCGAGCACGACGAGCTCGCCCTGGGTGACGGCGCCGAGCGCGTCGGGCCCGCGCACGACGGCGCTCGGCGTCATGACGACGTCGGTCACGACGGCTCCGTCTACGCCGGCATGGACGCGTTGATGGCCGCCCTTCTCGACGAACCGCTGCCCGAAGAGGCCCTGCGTGACGCCGAGTTCGTGGCCTCGCGGGACGCGGCCGCCGCCGACATCGCGCTGCTGAGGGAGCAGCTGGGGCTGATCGGTGAGGCGCTGGCGGTGACGGGTCAGGACGCCGCGGCCGGGGCCCCGCCGGGGCGACCCGTGGCCGCGCGGCCGGGGGACGCGGCCGGTGCCGAGACGGACTCCGGGCGCGTGTCCGGGCCCGCGCAGGCCCCCACCACGTCGGTGACGCCCCTGCTGCCGCGGCCGTCCCGCGCCCGGCGAGCCCTGAAGATCACCTTCGGTACCCTCGCCGCCGCCGCGGCCGCCTCCGTGGTCCTCGGCGTGGGCTGGGTTGTCGTACAGGCCGGCGCCGGGATGAACAGCTCGAAGTCGTCAGCCGACTCGGGTGTCGCCGAGGAGTCGGCTGCCAAGGGGGGCGGCAGCCTGGAGGACGGCGGCGGGGACAGCTCCGCCTCGCTCAGCCCTGAGGGATACGTCTCCTGTGCCCGCCTCATCGTCGAGGGGACCGTCCGCGAGGTCGAACCCGTGACCGGTGCCCACCAGGACCGGATCACGGTCGAGGTGGACCGCTGGATCAAGCCCGACAAGGGCGATGACCGGATCGTCTTCCCCATGGACCGCGACGCCGATCCCCGGCTGAAGCAGGGCGACCACGTCCTCGTCGGCATCCCGCACGACAGTGCCCAGCCCGACATCTGGACCACGAAGGAGGCGGACATCGCCCGTGACCGGGCCTGGATCGAGGAGGCGCTGTCCGGCACGGGGGGTTCGACGTGTGAGTGAGGACGGCTGAAGGGAGGCGGGCACCGGGGGCAGCCCCTCAGCCGGTGCCTCCTCAGCCGGACGTCCCTCTGCGGCGGGGTCCAGCCAGCCGCATCTGCCTCCGGGCCTCTCCTCGGTCACGGAAACGGCCCGTCGGAGAACCGACGGGCCGTCACGAGCAGTTGGTTCGACCAGAGCCGTTCCGTCGGCCGGGTGTCGCTCGGCCGGGTGTCGCCGTCGGCTTGGTGTCGTCGTCGGTTTGGCGTTGCTGTCAGCCGGGCGTCGCGTCCCCAGTCGCATCTGCCTCCGGGCCTTTCCCCGGTCACGGAAACGGCCCGTCGGAGAACCGACGGGCCGTCACGAACGGGATGGGGCACCTCGCCGACAGGATCCGTGAGGCACCGGAAGGCTTTCCGGGCCGCTACGGCAACCTCAGCTGCCTGCTCACCTCGTCCTCGGGCGCACCCGAGGCGCCGGCCTGTACCCGGGCGGTCAGGATGACGGTGGAGCCGGAGGCCACGGGCACGGCGGCCCGCGCACAGCTGTTGCCGGCGCCGTTGGTGGCGGACACCTGCCGGAGCAGCTGGATGACCGTGCCGCTCCGCTCCAGGGTCGCGACCGCGCGCTTGCCGTCCGCGCCGTCGATGTCACAGACCTCCAGCACGGCGGTGGCCGTGTTGTACGAGGCCCGCGAGCCCGCGTTGCTCACGCTCAGGGTGGCCGCCGAGGCCGAGGGCTGCGCCACGGCGACGGCCGCCAGGGCCAGGATGCCACTGGCTGCGAGGTGCCGCTTCTTCAGGGGATCCTCTGGGTGTCGGTGTCCTGTTGAGCCGGGCTTCGGTCCGATCCGCGGCTCGGCGTGGCACGAGGCCGTGAGGTGGGCCCCGTCAGTCCTGGTCGTCCCACGTCCATGTCACCTTGTGCCCGGGAACGATCACGCCGGGCTCGATGCTGCCCGTGGCCGGGTCCTTCGGCTTGACGATGTCCGGCAGCCCGTCGTCGGCGACCAGCCGGGTGCCCGCCGACGCGCCCACGGAGGTGCCGAGGATCAGGGTCGCCGCGGCGGAGCCCAGGGCGAGGAAGGCGAGGACGCTGAGGCGCCGAGAGCTCGTCGAGGAATGCACAATGCTCCTCTTTCGTGTGGAGTACATGACATGCCCGCTGCGGGGCACCACTGATCATGGCGGATCGGGGGGAGAACGTAGAGCTCCTGCCATGGCCTCTTGCGGCCATGGCAGGACGGTGCCAGCATGCCCGCCGCGGCAACGGGCAGACGCTCCACGGCGTCGGCGTCGGCGTCGTCCTCCGGTTCCCCGGCCTGCCGGGCGGCGCCGTTGCCTGCCGTCGGCTAGAGCCAGCCCCGCCGCACGGCCTCCGCTCCGGCCTCGAACCGGCTCTGCGCGTCCAGCCGCTTCATCAGGTCGGACATCAGCCGTCGGATCGTACGCACGGAGATCCCCAGCTTGCGGGCGATTCCCTGGTCGGTCATCCCCTCGGACAGCAGCTTCAGCAGGACGCGGTCCCGATCGCTCGCCTCGTGCTCCGCGGAGGGCCTGGTCTCCTCGCCCAGCGGCACCCCCTGCGCCCAGACGAGTTCGAAGAGTTCCGCGAGGGCCCGTACTACTCCGTGGTAGCGGACCACCAGGGCGCCCTGCCGGCTGTCCTCGGCGTTCACCGGCACGACCGCGACCTCACGATCGCAAATGATCATACGCATCGGCAGTGCCGGGACGGTGCGCACCTGGCCGCCCTTGGAGGTGAGCCAGGACGCGTACTCGGAGGTGGCCTGGTCGTTGCGGACACTGTCGAGGTAGACGGACCGCATCCGTACGCCCCGGCCGAAGGACTCCTCGTCGAGGGGGCGGGCCGACTCCAGGCCGGCCGCGCTCACGGCGCCGCCGGGTGTGAACGTGCAGACCTCGTGCACCGCGTCCCGCGACAGCCGCTCCAGCCCGGAGCGGACCGCGTCCACGCCGACGAGGTGATCGGCACCGGTGGTGTGCCGCAGCCCCAGGGCGGCGTACTCGGTGGCGAGCTCGGCGACCGTTGCCTGATGCTTCGTCAGATATGCCCGCTGCGCGTCCAGTTCGGCCTCAAGGCGGCGCAGTGCCGGACTGAAGACCGTCTCGGGGTTCATGGGCAGGAAAGTGGTGTCCGTGACCGGGCTCAACAGGGAGAGGTCCGCGAGCCGGCGCACGGCCGCCCGCACGTCCTCCTCG